>JAZUAO010000043.1:0-4434 GCA_045638025.1 Candidatus Gastranaerophilaceae bacterium | reverse complement strand
TAGAATTTTATAAACATACCTTTGAGTGTATTCACACTCGACAGCTAATCGATTTAATGTGAATTTTCTGCCATGATACTGATTTTCAATATATCTTCTTTTTGCTTTGCTAAATCTCATTGTTGGAACTGAAATTGTCATTCCGGGACAATAGAGCATTAATGCTAAAGCTGTTTCGTATTTTGCAAGAACTTCTACATTTTTTAAATCATCATTAGGAATGTCATCGGGGGTAATGAAATCCATCCAAGGTTGGTATTGCATAGCGGTATCCTCTTATTTTAACGTGGGTCATCATCAGTTAGCGCCTTACGCTAAGACGGTCAGCTTGCTCTGTTAGCCGACCGTTTCGACCTATTACACAGTCATAGAAGTAGATGGGATAAGCATATTTTCAATAGTCTTTACAGCCTTATTTAAAATTTCTTTTTGAGCATTTAGCATCTTCCAATTTTCATCAGCCTCATAAGTAGCTTGGCTATATCTTTCCTTGTGATATGCTCTTGAGAAATTTTTATCGGCAGCTTCCATCTTTTCATCAATATCATTAATAAAATTTTTAAGAATACCTACAACACTACATTCTTTATGCATTTCCTCTTTTTTCTCATCAATAGCACCAAAGAATTGGTTTCCCATCATCATGTTTGTAGGTTTTTCTTCCATTGTTTTTTCAATCATTTGCATAAAATGCTCCTTTCTTATTAATTACTACCAACGAGAGTTTCAACTCTCGTATCTTTATTCTTTTTGATTGCAGAAATGATTTGAATAGCTTTATTTGCTTGGGTTTTAGAAAGTAAAAGGATGTCTTCAATCTTTAACTTTTTGTATAAAAAAAGTTTCAAAGATTTTTTAGTAAAAACATCATTTTTTTCATATGCTATTTCCCACCAAAGACCTTCAATCATTCTTAATTGAGCAGAAGTAGCCATATTGCCAGAACGTTTAAGTTCTGCATATTTTTTCATTTTTTCTACCCACAAATCTTTATCTATTGCATCTTGAGCTAAGATATCAATTAAAATAACAGCATCGCCATACGCCAATTGTTTTGAGGACTGTGCGTTAAAAGAACGTAATAGCTCACGATATCTAGCTTCGCTTAGTTCTAATTTTGTTTTTAGTATGTGAATTTTTTTAATTTGGAAAGCTGTAGCCATACTCAATCCTTATATCTTCAAGTTGTAATTCACGCCCATGTTTAATTCCGATTTGTACTCCCAATATAAAGATGGCAAGAGCTATGATAAATATGTAAAAATTTGGGGTCTCAGGTCGGAATCCAAAAGCCTCATTCATATTTACCTCCTCTATACCATCAATAATTTGGAAGTATGTTTAATCACAGCACTATCGACCTCAGCTTTGCCGTTTATTTTGGCAATGCTAATACTGTGGCTAATCAAATGTTCTAATCTTCTTGTATTCCCATCTGAGTAAAGAAGATAAGTTTCAGCTAATTCTGTATTTTGTCCAGCTGATTCAAGAATTTTTATAACATCTTGTAGCAATAATTTGTCTAATAATTTATGGTACTTAACTCTAGAATATAGTTGGTCATATTGGTTGTTATAGCCTCTTAGGTTTTCAAATAATATGTTTCTACCAACTAAAAGTACACCAACGCCTGTTTTATCATGAATTCTGCGTGTAATTTCTAATGCACGATATGGTAAATTCTCAGCCTCATCTATAATTAAAAGCCTGCCGGAATTGTGTAGTTTGTTTACTACTTCATTCATTAAGTCATAAGCACAGCCTTTACCTGAAAGTCCAAGTCTTTTATGTATTTCAAGTAATAAAGATTTTGCAGTATAACCTGAATCACTTTCAATCAGAATTGTGTCTAGAAATGCTTTTGTATATTCTTTAACGGCAATGGTCTTACCTAAACCTGCTCGTCCTGCACATACACCGATTTTACCTTTTGTATGGCATAATCTGCCAATCTCAGAAATATATTTGCTTATAGAAATATCTGTAATAGGTAATTCTACATTGATTGCTCGTTCTTTTTCCCTACGAATAAAGTTGTTAATTTTATCAGCAATTTTATCAACATTGCCGTTGTAATTATCATTCAACCACATACTTATTGTTGATTTCGCAATACCTGTACCAGTTGAGACATAAGTCATACTGATTTTTAAAGTATCCATTAATTCTCGAAGTTCGGTTTTAATATCCATATGCTACCCCTTTTGTTTCTTCTTCAAGAACTTTATCCGTTTCAAATAAATAAAGCGGATCTTCTTGAATTGTTGTATCACTCATTAGTTGGGACAAATCGTATTTGCCTTGAGCTTCCATCTCCTTATTTTTACGGATAGCCTTATCCATATTGGTGTTAGCAATTTTTGTGACTTTTGGTCTAGCAGTTTTTTCTTCTGAAGATAAAACAGCTTTGTAATTCTCAAATTTTTCTTCAATGGAAATCTCTCTTGTTTGCTTAATGTAGGCTTTTGTCACTTTTAGGTTATGTTTTTTTATAGCCATAGCCTCTTTAAATTCTTCTTTAGAAATCGTTTCAGCGTGAAGTGCTGCAACAGCTTTTACAGCTAATACTTTCCCAACAAACTCATTGTTGTCAGCTTTAAAAGCCCAAGCCTCTTTGTAATTTTTTATATCTCGGCGCAGATATACTTTTAATCCTGTTTCACGAATCATCCAATCTGCCCAATAAGTGATTCCCAATTCTCTGTCTTGGATTCCATTTCTTCCAATAGTAAAGTTTCTTGATGTACGCATACAGAAAAGTTTAAGAGCATCACGTGAAGTTGTAATTTTTTCAGTAAATTCTTGATTAAACAGTTCATTCGGACTTAAGCCGTTATGGTTTTTTCCATTGGATGAATGCCTGTTGAAAACATTGATAATAAAACTATCGAAAATTTGTTTAAATTTTTCAAAAGACATAATTTTGTCATCTTTTATTTCTTGAGCAAGAATTTCAGGTCTCTCAACTATATTGCCACCTCTAAAACCAACACAATGTTTAGAAAGCATTCCTTTTATTTTTAAGAAATCTCGTTCGATAGGTTTTGTTTGTGCGTTATATGGTAGTGCAAAATGAACTTTAACATTAAGTTCTGCAAGCATAGATGTAGTTATTGATTGGTTTGCATCGATTTTAATTTTAGTAACATTTCTGCCACCGGCAAAATCTTTACATCGATAATCTTTACCATTATCAATAATTACATCTTCAGGTAAACCAAACTCTTCTGCTGCATAATAAAATGTTTGAAAAATATGGTCTGAGTTTGGATGCCCACTTTGTAGCAACCATCCCAACCACTTACCAGATTTATAATCACGCCAAGCGGTAACCCAAGGAAACACAACTTTTCCATCAGGAGTTTTACAAGCAACGTCTATTTGTGCGTGGTCAGAAACCCAAACTTTTCCACATTTAATATTTGAATAATCACGTTCTATATATCCACCATATTTGCGATTCCACGCAGACTGCCCATTTCTTGCTAAAAATATGCTTTGTAATGGAATTTCTTTATGTAATCTACGTTTAAATGTGATAGGGCTTGGAAAATCTTCTTTTAAAACATTTTTAGCTCTTATCGCATATCCGAGAGTTAATTCCCAACAAGTAGCTAATGAAGGAGCACCTTCTTTTAGATATAAATTCTTAAAATAGTCAAAAATACTCTCTTCAATATTACATTTTAATGTTGAATGTCCATATTTAGCGAGTAAACCATTGATTCCATCTTCGTGGAATCTTCTTCTCATTTTGATAAAACTAGAATAAGAAATATCGCAGTTTCCGTCTGTATTAGCCCATTCTTTTAAAAATTGTTTTAATTTATTGCCTTTTAAATTTTCAGCAGCTTTGATTACTAATATATATTTATTAACTTGTGTTTTAGCCCAATCTGGAGCTTCTGAATAATTAGGCAATTCAGGATTGTTATAATTATACAATTTTCTGAGTGCATAATCAGGTAAAGAATTTATATTTATTAAGTACTCAGATGTAGAACCTTGTCGATTAATTTTATAATTATATTTTCCTAAACGACAATGTTCCTTAACAGTTTTTTCTTTTAGATTAAGAACATTACAAACATCATTAATAGAAATCCAATCTGAAACCATTAATGACATCTTTTGTACTCCAAAACTTGAACTTGAAAAGCTATTTTAATCAAATAAATATCGCAGGGATTATATAGTTTTTCCCCAGACAAATGTTTACAGATAACGCTTCTGTGCACATTTAAAGCCTTTGCGATTTCATTAGGAGTAATATCCATTACTGCCAACAAGATTTTTAGCATCTTTTTTCTTTCATTGTTGTGACTATTTTTCATATATTTGCTTCCTATGCTTGAAAGTTCCATATATATTTCAAGTCATTTTTTTTGCTTTTCTATTTAGGTAATATGGCTGGTTTTTGCACAACAAATAAGC
>JAZUAO010000042.1:0-2917 GCA_045638025.1 Candidatus Gastranaerophilaceae bacterium | reverse complement strand
TGAACTGTCCCCCAAAAAGTGGACACTTAACTCGCAAGTAAAAATTTTCTATACTCAACTGGTGTCATTCTGTTTTTATTCCATTGTCGTCTTTCATTGTTGTAGTAATACATATAGTCATCAATGATTGATATAACCTGTTCAAAAGTTTTTACACCTTTTAAACAAATTTCATCTTTTAAATGTCCAAAAAATGATTCTATTACTGCATTATCCCTTGGACTTGCTGGTGCTGACATTGATTGTGTTAAACCATTCTTTAATAATAAATCTTTGTAATCCTGACTAGTAAATTGACTTCCTCTATCAGAATGGACAATTGTTGAATATCTATTTCCTTTTATTATTTCTAATCCAGATTCTATTGTTGCTAAAGCTAGTTCTTTTGTCATTGTTTGACTCAAAGCAAAAGAAATAACTTCAGTAGTTTTAACATCTAATAATACACAGAGATATGCAAATCTACCATTGTATTTTAAATAAGTTATATCAATGCCTAATGCTTTATACGGTAATTTATTCTTAAATTCTCTTTGCAATAAATTCTCACAATAAAAATTCTCGGAATTATCTTTTATCCTTTGTTTGTAAGGATTTTTTCTTCTCGTTATTGTTTTTAAATTTAAAGCTTTCATTATTCTTGCAATCTTCTTTCTATTCATTCTTTTCCCATGTAAATCTTCTAAATCCATCTTTATTCTTCGAATTCCTTTTCTACCTTTTCCTTGAAAAAAGATATCTTTTACAAGCGTATAATCTAAAATTTCTTCAAAAGAAATTTTATCCTTATTCTTTAACCATTTGTAATATCCGCTTTTTGAGACTTTTGCAATTTCACACATTTTTGAAACTGGATATTTTTCTATTGAACTAATAATTTCAAACTTAAAACAAGGAGTTATTTTCTGAACTGATTGTTCAGCATTTGCAACTTTTTTAAGAATTCATTTTCTGCCTCCAAATATTCATTACGTTTAAGTAATTTTTGATATGCAGAATCTTTTGTATTAGTTTTCTTTTTGGGGTTATGTATATTTATTCTTTCTCTATTTGCATTTCGCCATTTGGAAATAGTTTTGGAAGCATAGTCATATTGCTTTGAAAGAATTGAAGTATTTATTCCAGCTTCTTGAAATATTTGATTTGCTGTTTTTCCGTTTTCATATTCTTTCACTGCTTTTTCTTTAAAATCCTTGGTATACAAAACTTGATTCGATAAAACTGCTTGAATATTAGGATTCTTTTCTAATAATTCTTTTTCTTCTTTTGTAAATTTTTCCATTTTTCCGTACCCTTTCTTTTTCTTATACCATACTCGCAACTTTTTGTTGTCCACTTTTTAGGGTACAGTTCATTCAGCATCTTACCAATATGGCGTGTTTACTACATTCTGGTAAGACCCTGAAATAAATTCCACTACTGTCCCGAATAATTTAATAATAAAAAAGCAAGGTGCAGCAAATGTCTGCTGTTTATCCTACAATAAAGTTGTCCAGACAATAAAATAGGAGGTCACCTTGCAAGAATATAATACCATAATTGGAAAACTTTTAGCAGGCATTAATCGCAAGAAATTCAAGAGTATTGTCAATAAATATCGTGGAGATTTTGCTGTTAAAAAATTGAATTGCTGGGAGCAATTTGTATCAGTTTTTCTTGGACAAATTACTCAATCAACTTCTTTAAGAGAAATAGTTGATTTAATTAAATTCCATTCAAATCAACAATATCATTTAGGTATTCGTAAAGATGTTGCTCGCTCAACTTTAGCAAAAGCAAATGAAACAAGAGATTGGCATATTTACAGGGATTTATTTTACTATCTAATATCTAAGCTTAAAAATTCAAAATATTACAAAACATCAGAGCTTGTTCAAATAATCGATTCAACTCCAATAAATTTGGATTTAATCAAACATCCTTGGGCTGAAACAACAATGAAAGTAAAAGGTTTGAAAACCCACGTAGTTTTTGATTTGACAAATAAGGTTCCCGTACTATTTGATATTACAGGGGCAAGAACAAATGACATAACTTGGGCTAAAACAACCGAGGTAAAACAGGGTGTAACATATGTAGCAGATAGAGGATATACTGATTACAATTGGTGGTTTGATATTAATTCAAAAGGTGCATTTTTTGTAACAAGATTAAAAAAAGATGCCAAAATTAAAGAATTAACAGAACTTCAAACAATAACTAATGGCATATCTTCGCAAATATTTGTTTTAACAAATAAACGCCCTGGGGGTAGTAGGATTAATCATTATGCTAATATACCACTAAAACGAGTTATTGTAGAAAGAGATGGAAAAAGCCCTTTAATATTAGTAACAAATGACTTTAGTCGTTCTGATTCAGAAATAGCTGAATTATACAAACAACGTTGGCAAATAGAATTATTTTTTAAATGGGTAAAACAGAATCTCAAAATTAAAAAGTTTCTTGGTAAAAGTGAAAATGCGATAAGAACTCAGATTTGTATAGCACTAATTAGTTTTGTTCTTTTACGTATGGCAGAAGAATTAAAAGAAATTTGTAAAGAAATAACAAGTAAAAATCTGCTTAAAATTATTGGAAACAGTTTGTTTAACTGTTTAAAATTACGTGATTATGGTAGAAAACGATACAAGAATCCTAATCAGTTGCAGTTTGAATGGGTTTTAAACATTTAAATTTATCATGGACAGTAGTGGAATTTATTTCAGGGTCTTACCAGCTTGTAGTTATTATTCCAAACTAAAAGCATTTACCCCTCAGGGTCTTATCAGAATGCAGTGAACACGCCTAATTGGTAAGATGCTGAAACGCGCCTCGCATTAAACGGATACGCTTACGCTTTCATCCTCTGCTCGGCTTGTTCAGCATGACAGTTTTGTAATATTACTTTCGAGGAAGTAGGGTAGACTTCAGTCTA
>JAZUAO010000041.1:0-1671 GCA_045638025.1 Candidatus Gastranaerophilaceae bacterium | reverse complement strand
GCTCTTGTTGAAATATGTTCGATAGTTCGTGAGTTTAGAAAAAAACAAAACTTACCAGAGATTCCAAGTGATAAGGATATGCTTTATAATACATTTTCAACCTTAAAGGTTTTACAATTTACAGATTCATCAACCGCAAGTTTGAAAAACATTCAAGAAGGGTATGAAAAAATATTTCCAGGTGTTATTCAGGCTATGCGTAACCCTAACGCACATCAAAATAATACAATTGCAAAATCTGAAGCTGTACAAAAACTCATGATTGCAAGTAATTTAATGGGCATGCTTGACGTTGCTATAAGCACTAAAGTGGCAGAATTGAAATAATAAAAAAAATAAACCAACTTGACTTTCAAGCACTTCTAAGTGATGAATACGACAACTTAAAAGGAGGTTGTGTATGGAAGAAAGGTTTGTTATCAAAAGAAAAGATTTTAAAAACGTTGAACGATATGCTCAAAATACCTATAACAGCGCGGTTGTTATTGATTATTTCTGCTCATCACAAAAGGAGTATGAGGAACTTTATAACTTAGCTCCTGTTGTTAAAAATTTGCGCAGAGATGCAGACCAAGTTAATGCATTTTTTATTAATTATCCTGAAAGTATCGATGAATAATTTGTGAACAGTTTTTAAACGCCTTTTAAACGGTATTTAAACTACTTTTAAATGTGTTGAAATGATACGAAATTGTTTTATGCACTTGATGTTTCTGGTTGAAAGAGTGATTAATGTCATAGCTTGAAAGGAGCTAGATATGACAGAAAAAGATTATATGCTTTATGGAACCAACGTTTTAAATTTGAAAACACAAGAAATTGGTTTATTAATTTGTACTTGGAAAAATAAATTTGCTGATAGTGAAATTGATTTTGCAACTTGTGTAGATAGGAAAGGCAGAAAATACAGCATTGAACTTGATAGTATAAGAGGGTTTGAAGATGATTTTGAGAAATAAAAGGACTCGTGAAACTCTTGAAATTGAATATTCTGAATTCAGAAAAAAGTTTGCAAAAGAAATTCAAATTGCTTTTGAAAGTTTTCGCAAAACCGAACTAAACAAACCTTTTTACAATTATAAAGACGACAATTCAATGGAATTTAATTTTTATTTTCAACTCCAATGGAACTTCAACCACTTTGGAAATTCGGTTTGGTATATTGAAAAGATGTAAATAATAACGTAAAAATCTTTATAATATAATAAGAAAGATGGTAAATAATTTTTTAAAAGCAAAAAATTTAGTACAAGAATTTACAGCAGAATATCTTGATGCTGATATTGATAATTTAGCCAGTTTTGATTTTTACTTATTAGAACAGGATAAGCGATTTGGATGCCCAGGTAGAAACTTTGATCCTGATGATACAAATATTGCTAAAGCATTATATATAATAATTTGGTCAGATTTAATTCCAAATTTAAGTTTTGATAATATTGGCACAGGCTGTTTGTATCGCGGGGATACATTAAATACTTTTAACACATTATTTGGAAAAGATTACAACGGGATTCGCAAGTATACAAATGATATTGTTTTTATAAAGTCTGTTGAAGAATTCAAAAAAACTTGTTTTTCTATTGGGAATTTCTTGCCATTGCCGAACAAAACTATAGAAATTGGTAATACAACTCATACAATAAACACTTTAAGAGGGACTAATTCTTG
>JAZUAO010000040.1:0-72090 GCA_045638025.1 Candidatus Gastranaerophilaceae bacterium | reverse complement strand
ATAAAAAGCTTAACGAAGCTATGAAAAATATGAACACAACTCAAGTTATTTCAGGTCATACTACTACCTTATCTTTTGTTAATGAATTAGGAAAACATTTTAAAATAAATAAAATTTGTAAAAACAACGATTTGCAAAATTGTTTTTCAGATACAGTTTGGTGGGGTGGAGGTCAAGCTACACCTGAAGAAGTCGATATGACAACTATTAAGCAAGCATCTGATTTTGGCCTTGATTATGGTACAGAATTAATCGGTGTCCAGTTTGCAAATGGTGTAACAGGGCTTGTTGCATATAATCCAAAGTGTTCAGGTGATCCTTTATCTAACCAATTTAAAGGTACCGAATGTATTTCTATGCTTTATGATGTTTCTGGTTCTAAAAACCCTAACTCATCTGGCAAAGATCTTGGTAATTTTGGAACAATTAATAGACTTGGTAATTCTGGTTGCTTTGCTGAAGTTGGGGGTGTTTGTATTACAATGCAACCACAGGTAGCCATGCCTCATGTATGGAATGCGTGCACATCAGGTGGGGTTTCAAATGATTCGGAAGATATGACATTTATGAGTAACCACGGTATAGAACACTGTTTCGACCCATACTATGCTGATTTGGGTTGGCAAGGGTATGCAGATGATTATTGGGCAGGAGCTGTAGAATTGTGTGGTGGCACAAGCAAGATGGCAAGTATGGAAGATTTAGCTAAAATTGCAGCATATATTTATAATGTAGATAGCATTGGAGCAAAAGATAAAATAGAAAACCTTACTTTTGACCCAGACAAAGCTGCCCAATTAGGTCTTCCGACTTCTGACTTTTTCGTATGGGCACGTGATGAGTATGGTGCAGGCAATGCATACAGTCGAGATTTTAGGTCTGATTTAGTGTGGTGGTGGAACGATGGTCGTGAGCAAACCGATGCTCTAGTAATTTGTGTAGAGTAATAGTATAACTTCTTTACACCATAATAAAAAAAAGACCACCTTGCGGTGGTCTTTCGTATCTTAGTGAGTAATTATTATTCGTTGATATAATCTCTTACAACACCTTCATAAGCATCAACGTAGATTTTTCTAATATCTTCCATTAATGGATATGCTGGGTTAGCACCTGTACATTGATCGTCAAATGCCAATTCAACCATTTCATCTAATTTAGCGTAGAAGTCTTTTTCTGAAACGCCAAATTCTCTGATAGATTTTGGTAGGTTGATAGCATTTTTCAATCTTGTAATTTCAGCTAACAATAATTCAACTTTTTCGTCATCGTTTTTACCGCCCAAACCAAGTTCGTCAGCAATTTGACCATATTTAGCTTTTGCGTTAGGGAACTTGTATTGAGGGAAAATACATTGTTTTTTAGGACAATCAGTTCCGTTGTATTTGATTACTTGATTGATTAACAATGCGTTCGCAACACCGTGAGGTACATTGAACATAGCACCCAATTTGTGAGCCATTGAGTGACAAATTCCTAGGAATGAGTTAGCGAATGCCATACCAGCGATTGTAGCTGCATAGTGCATTTTTTCTCTAGCGATTGGATCGTTAGCACCTTCATTCCAAGAACGTTCTAAGTATCTGAAGATTAATTTTGTTGCTTC
Organism: Candidatus Gastranaerophilaceae bacterium; assembly: GCA_045638025.1. GTDB lineage: Bacteria > Cyanobacteriota > Vampirovibrionia > Gastranaerophilales > Gastranaerophilaceae > SIG32. Next base: position 70,484 of record JAZUAO010000040.1, on the reverse strand, counting down.
TAAAGCATTTGAATTTGTGAAGTTTGTAGCCAAAGCAGATACGTAAGCTTCAATTGAGTGAACTAAAGCGTCAATACCTGATGCAGCTGTCAAACCTTTTGGCATACCATCAACAAAATTAGGGTCAATGATTGCCATATTTGGAGTTAATGCGTAATCAGCAATTGCATATTTTACGTGAGTTTCATCATCAGTAATAATTGCAAATGGTGTTACTTCTGAACCAGTACCTGAAGTTGTAGGGATGGCAACCATTGTAGCTTTTTTGCCTAATTCAGGGATTCTAACAATTCTTTTTCTGATATCCATAAATCTCATAGAGATATCTTCAAAGTTTGTTTCTGGTTGTTCATACATTAACCACATAATTTTAGCTGCGTCCATTGGAGAACCACCACCTAATGAAATGATAACATCAGGTTCGTATGGTCTAATAATGTCCATAGCTTGATTAATTGTTGATAAAGTTGGATCTGGTTTAACATCAAAGAAGATTTGGTGATCAATACCGATTTCATCCAAAATTTTAACAATCTGATCTACTGCACCTGAGTTGAATAAGAATCTGTCAGTTACAATAAATGCACGTTTTTTACCTTCAAGTTCACGAAGAGCCAAGTCAATAGCACCTCTTTTGAAGTAAACTTTAGGTGGAACTTTAAACCATAACATGTTTTCTCTCCTTTCAGCAACTGTCTTGTAGTTTAGTAAGTGTTCAACACCTACGTTGCCGCTGACAGCGTTGCCGCCCCAAGAACCGCAACCAAGTGTTAATGATGGTTCTAATTTAAAGTTGTATAAGTCACCAATACCACCTTGTGATGATGGTGAGTTGATTAACAATCTGCAAGTAGGAATTTTTTGTGCAAAATAGTTAATTCTATCTTGAGTTCTAGAATCTGTGTACAATGCTGCAGAGTGACCAGCACCACCGATCATAACTAAGTCGTATGCTTTTTGTACTGCATCTTCATAGTTTTCAGCACTATATAAAGCTAGAAGTGGAGACAATTTTTCGTGTGCAAATGGATGTTCAATTGCAACTTCTTGTTGTTCACCAACTAAAACTTTAGCTGATTTTGGAACTTCTACACCAGCAAGCTCAGCAATTTTATAAGCAGGTTGACCTACGATTGCAGGGTTTACTGTACCAGCTTCAGTCAAGATAACTTTCTCGATTTTGCTAGCTTCTTTGTCACTTAACAGATAAGCACCACGGATTTGAAGTTCTTTTTTAACAGCTTCATAAACATCTTTCACACAAACGATTGATTGTTCAGAAGCACAAATCATACCGTTATCAAATGTTTTTGACATAAGAATTGAAGAAACTGCCATTTTAATATCAGCTGTTTCATCAATAACTGCAGGAACGTTACCAGGGCCTACGCCTAATGCTGGTTTACCTGATGAGTATGCAGCTTTAACCATACCAGGACCACCTGTAGCTAAAATACAATCGATATGTTTGTGAGTCATAATCATATTTGTCAACTCTAATGATGGTACATCAATCCATCCGATAATATCTTCTGGTGCACCAGCTTTAACCGCAGCTTCAAGAACAATTCTTGCAGCTTCAATTGTTGATTTTTTAGCTCTTGGGTGTGGTGAGAAAATGATTGCGTTTCTTGTTTTTAAAGCAATCAATGATTTGAAAATAGCTGTTGAAGTTGGGTTAGTTGTTGGGATAACACCAGCAATAACACCCAAAGGTTCTGCAACAACTTTGATACCATTTGTTTTGTCTTCTTTAATAATACCACAAGTTTTTGCATTTTTGTGTTTGTTGTAAATGTATTCAGATGCGAAGTGGTTTTTAATAATTTTATCTTCCATTACGCCCATACCAGTTTCTTCAGCAGCCATTCTTGCCAAAGGAATACGAGCTTTGTCAGCAGCAGTAGCAGCCGCTTTGAAGATAGCATCTACTTGTTCTTGGGTAAATGTTGCATAAATCTTTTGAGCTTTTTTAACTCTTTCGATGAGCAATTCTAATTGTTCAGCGTTGTCAACAAGAGTAGACTTGCTTAAAGCCTTTTCTAGTTTTTCAACATTTTTGTCGCTTTTTGTTGTCATTTTATTTATCTCCTTTTCTAATAATATATTATTTGCTGGAAATTTATTGTAAATCCGTTAAAACTTGTATTTTATTCAAATTTTCTTTTTGTGATTTTTTTCACAATTACATTATAAGACAACGGAAATAAAAAAGCAAGTGTAAATCTTACAATCTTTATTTTTTCTTTATATAAATTGATTTATATAAAAAAAACTGATATAATAGCTGTATGAATGAGTTAATTAAAAAAGCTATATATTTTATTTTATCAATACAAGAAAAAGCTCTCACAATGAGGCTTGATAAGTCTTTAAAAGGTTCATATAAAAATAAAACATCTAAAACTATCATTGCAGGTTCTGAACATATGACCCTCACATCGGAAACCGAAAAGAATAAAGATCTTGTAAGAAAAAATGTAGAAGACATTTTAAAAAACTGTGAAAATAATCCGTTTAAACTGCTTGAATACGTTGAAGCGGCCGGAACAAACGTTTTGAAGTTAAGTTTAGCTGATAAAATTTTACAAACAATTGGAGAAGAAGAAGGATTTATCCCTGAATTATACGGCTTGAAAGCTCTTTATCTTAACCTTTATACAAAATCAGGATTTTCATTTAAGAGCAAACCTATATTTATTATACGTAATGGCAACGGCACAATTGATCCATTATTTTTAATACATCATTTTTACAAATGGTATGCCATGAAAATGAATTTACCTGGATTTGATTATAAATCACAACAAAATTTCAAAAAATACTTAAAAGATATTAATAAAGATATGACTACACTATCTCTAGAAGATATGCTAAGCTTGCAAGAAGCCATAAACAGAGACCAAGAAGCAACAAATTTTTGCCTTGAATTAACCCAAAGAACCGAGGGCGCTAAAAAAGTTCAAAAGAAAATGCTTGACGGCGGAGCTAGTATTTAAACAAAAAAAATAGCAATTGGGGTAAATTGCTACTCATTAGGGTAAATTGTTCATTTATAAACTATCTATACCATATAATAGATTGGCATATTAGCATTTTTTGAGTCTGCCATATCAGCAGATTTTGGTGAAAATAGTATATTATAAGCCTTGGCAAATTTATAACCCATTGCTTTGAATGGATTAGATTGCACTGCATCTGCATTTTGGGTACGTCTTAAATCTTTTTCAAAACTTAATTTATCAGAATTTTGAAGAGATAATAGACCTACGTTTGGAGTTATATTATTCATATTATTAGCACCGAAAGATACCGGTGAAGTTATTCTAGTTTGTACTTGAGTTATTTTCATTTGCTTCCTCCTTTCGAGGTTTTTGTTATTAAGTGTTTTTTTAACACTTCTTCCTAACAATCTCACTATAAACCATTAGGATTTTTTTGTCAACCCCTATTGTAAACTTTTATTAAGAGGCTTAAAAGCAAGGTAGTTAGCTAGTTTTACCATAAAGTGTAAAAAATGCACTTATTCCTGCGTTTTAGGGGAATTACTTAAAATTAAAATATATAAAATTAGAATAAAGAAAATTTTAAATATCCCCCAATTGGGAGACAAAAATAGCAAGATGATTAATTGGAAAATTAGAATGCTTTTAATTAAATATAATTAAATCTTTTTCATACTTCCAGCTATTCTTAATTCCAACGGAGCCTAATGGCTCCTTTTTTTTATTTTATGCAACAAAAAAACAGGGGTAGTAATTACCACCCCTGTTTCAGATTTATTATTCAAAAACTATTTTACAAGTTCTTTGAATTTTTTACCAGCTGAGAATGCAGGAACTGTTTTAGCAGCGATTTTCAATTCTGCACCAGTTTGTGGATTTCTACCAGTTCTAGCAGCTCTTTTGCGTGGTTCAAATGTACCGAAACCAACTAAAGTTACTTTTTTACCTTTAGCAACTGTTTTTTGGATTGTTTCTAAAGTTGCTGCGATAACGTCAGCAGATGCTTTTTGAGAAACTTTTGCTTTTTTTGACACTTCTTTTACTAATTCTTCTTTGTTCATTACGAACCTCCTTCTTCCTTATTTGCCTACCCAGAAACCACTCCTCTGTGCATGCATTTGTATTCGACAAGATTATTATAGCATTTTTTATTGTTTTGGCAAGTACTTTTACAAAAAAATTTTAAATATACACTGGATATCCGCCCTTATATACACTTGAAAGCTCTATATAGCAAGGGGTTTAACAGTTTCAACCCTCTAATTATAGTATTCAGGATTTATACGGGCAAACTTAACATTTTTATAAAAATACTGCAAAATTTGATAAGCATTGTAACCTTGCTTAGCTAAATTATTAGCACCATGCTGTGACATCCCTACTCCATGCCCATTCTTTTTAACATTGCCATCATAAGAAGGTACTGATCTTATATAAGGAAGATCACTTCCCCAAGCTGATGATGCATTAATTGTTTGACCACCAGCTGAAGCAGAATAGTATGCAGGGATAATTTTAAGGTCATAAATCAAAACCAATCCTTTTGTATCTTCGACTAATTGATTTGTTTTGTGAGTTTCTGAAGATGCACCACCATAAGCCTGATCTTCTGGAGTGTCATTCAAATCATATCCAAACTTAGCACGTTTACCTAAATTAGCCAAAGCATAACTTCTAGCTGCAATTGCTTGTGCTTTTAAAGCTTCAGATTGCCAACCAGATGGCATTTCTGAAGGTAATACTCCTTTTATATAATCTTCAATATCAACATTATTAATTACAGTTAATTTACCGTTTTTGTTTTGAATCATCAAAATTCCACGGTACCATTTGCTTTTAACACTTACAAAACCTTCTTCCAAGGTACGCAAAACAATATTATCACTATCTATTTTATAATATTTACCATCATACTTTATAGCAATTTTATTTTTGTACGGACGAATCTCATACCCTTTCATTGCATCAATAGAGCAGACACTTTTATGCGTATTTGCATCGATTATTACCGCATCAACGCTTGCACCTATACCAGCTTTATTCACGTTAGTTTGTAGCCCAATCTTAATGGCATACGATGGGTCAAACATACTCATTATAAGCACAGCAAAGAGTATAACAATCTTTCTCATAAAATCATTATACCATAGCAAAAAGAGTCTTTCTTAAGCCATATGATTGATTTTGTCTTTTTTACCGTAATTTAACTCAGTTTTAACTTCTTTTGCCAAGTTATCACCAAGCTTTTCACCAATAGCATAAGAAGCAATAGACGCACATACAAACAATACACCGTGAACAATAGCACCAAGTTTTGTATTTGTATTAAAGAATTTAGCAACTTTTGGATTTTTACATTGAGCTAATGCTTTCAAAGCCATATTTGCCAATTTTTCACCAGCAAACATTGTTCCTAAAGCTGAAGTTTCTGTTATTGCTGAAGAAAGCTTATCATCAGACATAGCGACTTTTAAAACACCAGATGCTGCAATCATAGGGTTAACGTGTTTTGTTGCCCAAGAAACACCTCTGACCGCATAATCTGCAGCTCTACTTGTTCTAGCCATATTTGTAAATATACTAACAGCTGCATCAGTTCCTTGAGCAACTGTTTTATTATATTTTGAAACTTCATTAATAACATTTATAGCTTGTGCAGCAGCAACAGGTGCTCTGCCGATTTCACCATTTTGTGTTTTACCAACATTTCTATATGAAAATATTAATGAAGATATAACATTTGACATATAATTACACACCTAAATCACTTTACACATTTATATAAAGTATTTTTTTTTCAACAATTTGCTATTTTATGTCTAAAACGTTACATTTGTAACAAAATCATTTTCTGAAATAATCGCAGATTAAAGTTTTTTTGCGGGGTATAAGATTTTTAAAGCCTTCCACAAAACTATTTTTTTGTGAATCTTCCAATTCTTTTTTTAGGATTGCTTTTTCTAAAACGACTTTGTTGTACAAATCTGCGCAAACTATACTTTTATCGACATGTGCTTTAAGTTTTGCCAGCTGTAATTCTTTCTCTTTTATTGATAATAAAATTTCTTTTTTCACAGTTAACCTCTTCGACATGAAAAGAATAATATTATTCTCTAAATATTAAATCGACTTTTTAGGTGATTTTAGCAATTTATTGGCAATAAATCATACTTATAGCCCATTTCCATTGCAGACTTGTTCATTGGCAAAAGATTTTTTCTATGAGCTGGAAGCACATTGTCAAGAGCTTTTTCTAGAATATCAACCGTGAAAAGTTTACTTACGTTAGCAAGCAAACCTAATGCAAGCATATTAGCCATTTTTACATTTCCCAAATCTTCCGCCATTTGAGAAATTGGAGCAAAAACGTACTCAATATCTGTTCTATTACGATGTTTTTCCGCAAGAGTTGTATTAACAATTAAATAGCCACCTTTCCTAACTTTTGATTCAAACTTATCAAAAGAGGCTTGATTTAAAACGATAATAAAATCAGCTTCAGCCTTGTTTACTGAACTAACTTCATCTTCACTCATAACAATTTCGCAATTTACAGTACCACCACGCATCTCAGCACCATAACAAGGGTACCAAGTAACTTGCTTATCATCTAACATAAATGCATTTGCCAGCACTTCTCCTGCTAGCAATACACCTTGCCCACCAAATCCAGCTATAACAAAATTCTTTTCTTGCATTTTCTAATTCCTATAAGTTTGTACCCTACGGGTTGTTATGTTAAATCTTTATAAATACCAGGAACAAATACTGGCATCATTTCATTTCTTACTCTGTCGTGAGCTTTCTCAGGAGTCATTCTCCAGTTTGTAGGACAAGATGAAAGTATTTCAACAAAACCAAATCCTTTGCCTTCTAATTGAACTTGAAAGGCTTTTTTGATTGCTTGTTTTGCTTTTCGAATATTTGCAACTGTGTCTAATGAGACTCTTGCTGAAAACACAACACCGTCACACAACGCAAAATGTTCTGCCAATTTTATCGGATATCCATAATAATCAAGACTTCTTCCTTTTGGAGAAGTTGTTGTAACCTGATTTACAAGTGTTGTAGGTCCACATTGACCGCCAGTCATACCATAAGTTGTGTTATTAATACAAATTGCAGTAATCTTTTCACCACGAAGTGCTGCGTGCAAACTTTCACCAATACCAATAGATGCAAAATCGCCATCTCCTGAATATGTAAACACTGTTTTATCAGGATTTGCTCTTTTTACACCTGTTGCAACTGCCAAAGCTCTTCCGTGAGGTGATTCTATTGCATCAATATTTAAAAAATCATATATAGTAACAGAACAACCAATTGCCGTAGCTGCAATTGCATTTTCTCTAAAACCTAACTCGTCCATTACTTCACCAACAAGCCTAATTGCAACACCGTGATCACAACCTGGGCAAAAAGTATATTTAAAATCTTTATTAAATGATTCAGGAACTTTAAAAACTTGTGTAGCCATTATCTCACCGCCTTTTCAATTGCTTCTGCAAGCTCTTCAACGCTTGGCCAAGAACCAACAGGCTTACCATGAAATTCAACAGGAATCTTACCATTCACAGCAAGTTTGATATCTCTAACCATTTGTCCCATGTTAACTTCAATAGCCAAGATTTTTTTAGTTTGTTCAGCTAATTCTTGAACTCGTTTATTAGGGAACGGGAACAATGTTATTGGCCTAAAGAAACCAATTTTAAAGCCTTTTGCTCTTAATTGCTTAATAGCAGCTTTAACATTTCTTGAAAGGCTACCAAAACTTGTAACAACTAAATCAGCATCCTCTGTCCAAAGTTCTTCAAACATAACCTCATTTTCTTCCATTTGTTTATATTTATCAAACAAATGTCTAATATGATCGCATTGAGGCCCTTCTAGAGGAGAATATGAACGAATAATTCTTTGTTTTCTGCCCTTAGCTCCAGACAAAGCCCAAGATGAATGGTCAAAATCGTCGTATGGGTATTCACCGAATTCAACTGGTTCCATCATTTGGCCCAATAATCCATCTGCCAACAACATTGCTGGATTTCTGTATTTATGAGCCAAGTGGAAAGTTTTATAAGTTAAATCTACCGCTTCCTGTACAGTTGAAGGTGAAAGAACAATAACTTTGTAATCACCATCACCGCCACCAATGGTCGCCTGATTGTAATCACCTTGCGATGGGAAAATATTTCCTAGACCTGGCCCACCACGCATAACACTAATTACAACGACAGGAAGTTCGTCACTTGTTGCATATGACAAGCCTTCTTGCATTAAAGCTATTGCGCAAGATGAAGATGAGGTCATAGCCTTTTTGCCTGTTGCACAAGCACCGATACACATATTTATAGCGGCAAGTTCACTTTCTGCAGAAACATATCCTCTGCCAAGCTCTTGCATTTTGCCACTCATAAATTCGCCGATTTCACTTTGTGGTGTAATCGGATAACCAAAATAACAATCACAACCAGCAATCACTGCGGCATTTGCAATTGCATAATTACCTTTGGTTAAAACTTTTTTGCTTTCTAAAACCTTTGTCATTAATTATCCTCTGTAAACTTCTTTTATTGCTATATCAGGGCATCTTGTTGCACACATTGCACATCCAAGACACTCACCATTTGGATCGCAAAACTCAACTATTCTATCACCTAGCTTGTTTGTTTTATCGCTTTTTTGAATAAGTTTTTTAGGGCACTCATTAATACACAAGTAACAAGCTTTACATTTAGAATCATCAATTACAATATAACTCATCTTTTCCCTCTTAACCCTTTGCATAAAATATTGTACCATCAATTAGAGTAAAATTCCCGATAATCTTTACAATTGTAATAAAGTATCTTAATATTTTTGCGCTTTTGCCCATAATTCTGCTAATATTATAGTGTAGGGATATTATAAGGGAATAATAATGGCACAAACAGTAGAAGAACTTGCTGAATTACTGGATAGTATTAAATTAGAAGCTGAACGAAACGCTCAAAGTTTCGATAAAATTTTGAACAATATAAACAATAAACTTGAATTTATGTCTAACGATACTGAAAATGATGACCTAATTAAGGTTTATTTGACAGAACTTAAAAAGACATTAGAAGAACGACACGCTCTAGTTGTAGAAGAATTCGGTAAAATTGAAAACTCTTTTAATAACCTTACATCTGAACAAGCAAATCTTGTGAAAACTTCTGAGATGAAAGAAATGTTTGAGATTTTTACTACAAACATGCAAAGTGTTGCACAAGAACTGTTCACTCAACGAAATCTTCTTACACAATACGAAGAAAATCTTGCAAAATACACTTCTGACAAAACTGATAAAAATGACATAATCAATTCAGTTTTTGCTATCAGAAGTGATGTTGATGCTATTAATCATAGCTTTGAACATTCGATTGCAGAAATTAATTCAAACGTGCAATCAATATTCAAAAACCTTATTGTAATGGACCCTACAGCCCAAAACGATATTGTAAGACGCGAATTAGAAAATATTTACCTTTCTGCAAATGCTATTTTGACTGCGTTACACACAGTTGAACAAAAAAGCGATGATATAATCCATCATTTTGATAATTTATTAACAAAAGAAGATTTTGAGCAAGTTCAAAATAGATTAAACGAAATTAGTAGCAAAGTAGATACTGCATACGGTCGCTTTGATACTATCGTCGAAAAAAATGATTTGTTTGACAAAGTTAATGAATTTTCTAACGTATTAGAGACTTTGAAAACAAGCTTAACGTCTTCCTATGAGGATGTTAATAAATCAGTTAAAGAAGAACTAGACAAGTTGAACACAGTCTTATCTGACGTAGTTACTGAAAACGATTTTACCGGGTTTAGACACGACCTTGCTGATTTCATTCAAAAGATTATAGATAACTCTACAAGTTTAAATGAAAATTTAAATATAAACAAAGAAACTTTGCAAAATTTAATTACCGAAGTTGAAAAATTAGATATTCATAAAGATATTAATATCATTACAACAGCATTAAACGATTTAAAATCAACTGCTGAAAATAATTCTGATAAAATAATCAATGAAATCAGTATGTTATCATCAAAATTTGATTCAACTCATACAGAAGATTTGACTCAAAAATTTGATGAATTAAAAGAAAGTTTTCAAGAGAAGTTCACTTCCAATAATACTTCAATTAATGAACTAAAAGAAATTTCATCTAATAACGTTGAGCGTATTATGGGTGAAATCAGCAATGTTACAGAACAGATTGGTAATATCCCTACACAATCTATTGAAGAAAAACTTGACAATATAGTTGAAAAAATCACATCAACCAATCAAGATTTAAAAGTTTTTCAAGATAATGTTACTGAAAAATTATCCGAAGATGATTCTAAAGAATTCCAAGCTATCAATAACAGTGTAGAATTTTTAAAAGAAACAATTACATCTTCTCAAGCTGCAAACGAATCAAGCTTAACAGAAAAATTATTGGCTCTTCGCAATATGATTACCTCTGGAATGACTTCATATGACGAAAAATTTGCAACACTTAAGAAAAAACTTGACGAGTTTATTGAAAAAACTGATAGAATTTCAAGCGACGCAGAACACAAATTAAACAACTCTCTTTCTGAAATAGTTGATTTAAAACTTGAAGTAGAAAAAATTTCTAAAGAATTTACAGACTGGAATTTCAACCAAGAAAATCGTGACTCAAAACTTGTTGGGATGATTTCTTCTGAACTTGATGAAATCGGTTTGTCAATTGCCACACTTCAAGATTCTGTCCAAACTGGAGTTCATCAAGAACTAACTAAAAATGCAGAAACAGTTGAATTACAAATTAATAAACTTATCGAATTAATTGATAACTTTAAAGAAGAATTATCAAATAAAGATGATGAACCAATTTATGATTTTGAAGGTGTTTTCAAAGAAATAAAAGACAAAATAACCGCTGTTAAACAAGAGGTTAACTTAGTTAATACTGACATTATAGATACAGTTACTGCTAAATCAGAAGCCATTATGATGGAACTTGCTCCATTAAAAAACACTTTAGAATTTTTCGGAGATATTGACAAAAAAATCGATGAAAAATTTGAAGAATTTAGTCTGGCTCAAATTAAAGAATTTCAAGATGCAATAAATGAAATTAAGATAATTATTAACTCAAAAGAAATTTCATTTGATGTTGTTACTGATAAAATCAATACAACTGCAGATGAAGTAAAATCATTTGTTGCAGAAAAAATCACAGCAGGTAATGAAGAATTAAAATCAATGATAACTGTTGCGATGAATAATGACGATATTACTTGGGCAATTGATAACTTAAAATCTGATTTAACAGATAAAGTGACAAGAATATTTAACGAACGAAATAACTATGGTGAAATTCTTGAAAAAACAGAAGCCCTTGCTGGTGGAAATGTTAAAATATCAGAACTTCTAGACGCTTTAAATCAAAAAGTTGATATTCTTGCTATGACAGATGATGGCGATATCAATTTTGAGATTTTGGATGAAATTGAAGGCGTAAAAAATTTAATTTCTTCTCAAAGAGCTTTCTTAGAAAAATCTGCCACATCTGAACAAACAAATGCTATTGAAAATAGATTACAAGAACTTGTTGAAAAAATAAATTCTATTGACTCAACAAAAGACTTAAAAGAAGTTCGTGAATCAGTTCTAACAACTATTTTAAATGTTTTTGAACAAATATCATTTATAGAAGAATCCGAAGACATCAAAGATTTCGTTGAAGAAAAAACTGACGAGATTAATCAAAGCTTGATTGAAGTTAAACAACAATTAAAACAAATTGCGAATAATGATGATGGCTACTCATACACATTGCAAGATGTTGAATCTGATATTGCAAAACTTCGCCTTGTAATTAGTGATTTATCAACTTCTTCATCTAAGGAAGAAATTTCTGATATTTCTGATAACATTCATAGAATTGTTTCTTCTGTTGAAGATTTACAAACATCATTAACACAAGAACAAGTTTCTTATTTAAAAGATAATTTTGAAAAACTTAGTGAAGATGTATTGAGTATAAGCTCAAGAACAAACAAATTGCTTTTAACTTCTGATGAATCATATGTTGCATTAAACAATGGTTTAAATGATTTTAGCAATGTAATTTACAAACTAGAAGAAAGAATTAATTATCTTGATAACAAAGAAATTACTGAAAGAATTGAACAGAAATTAGATAACACGTTGAACGTAGTTTCAGAATCTGCAAATTCTGATAAAGTAATGCGTCAAGCCTTAATGTATATGGGCGAATGGATTGATACTACAAGTGAAAATATTGAAAGCTTGTGCGAACAATCTGATAAAATTGATGACGTTGAAGAAGTTTTAGAAAGCCTTCAAGATAAACTTCTAGAACAAGCTCAAATAATCAATTTAATGTCTGACAGATTTGACGAACAACAAGAAAGAATAGATAGAATTGAAATGAAACTTGAAAAAATTCTTTCTGCAATCGAAGATATTGATGACACTAAATTGACCAAAAAAGTTGATAAACTAGATAGACAACTAACAAAATTAAGTAATAATATAGAAAAATTAACTTCATATGTTGATGAATAAAGCTATAATTGAATTAGAAAAAGCATTATCACCTCAAAACGTACTACACGAACTTGAAGAAAGATATGCCTATTCACAAGACGCATCTGACACGCCTGAAATACACAGCTTGCCTGATGTAGTGGTGTTTGCTGAAACCGTTGAACAAATACAAGAAGTTGTTAGAATTGCAAACAAATATCACACTCCAATTATATGTCGTGGAGCTGGTACAAATACCGTTGGTGCATGTATCGCAGAACACGGTGGCATAATTCTCAACTTTTCTAAAATGAACAAGATTTTAGAAATCAATCGAGAAAATATGACAGCACGTGTTCAACCTGGGGTGATTGTTGGAGATCTTCAAAATCAAGTTGAAAAAATAGGATTATATTATCCTCCAGATCCATCAAACTTAGCTGTTTCAACAATTGGAGGCAGTATTGCTCAAAACTCTGCTGGAGCTAGAACTTTTAAATATGGTTCGACAAAAGATTATGTCATCGATATGCTTGTTGTTACAGCATCAGGCGAACTTTTAAGAACTGGTTCGAATACTATAAAAAATGCAACAGGATATAATTTAGGCAGCTTATTTATAGGTTCTGAAGGCACTTTGGGTATAGTTGTTGAAGCTACCTTAAAATTGATTTCAAAACCACAATGCTCAAAAGTAATTATGGCTTATTTCGACTCGTTAGAAGATGCAACTAGTGCTGTAACTTCAGTAATAGAACAACAAATCTCACCAGCTACTCTTGACTTTATGGATAAAAACGCAATCCAAACTGTAGAACGTTTTAATCCTATTGGACTTTTAACAGATAAAGAAGCTGCATTAATTATAGAAATAGACGGTTTTAAATCATCAATTGAAGAACAAAAAAACACTATCATTAACACTCTTAAACGATGCAATTCTTCGGCAATACAGTTTTCAGCAACAGAAAGAGAAGCTGAACAAATTTGGCAAGCAAGACGTTCCTCAATGGGAGCTTGCGCTAAATTAAAACCTAATGTAACAACTGATGATGTAATTGTTCCTCGAGAAAATTTACCTAAATTGGTAAAAGGAATTCAAGAAATTTGCAATAAATACCAACTGACTGTTTGTATGGTTGGGCATGTTGGTGACGGTAGTGTACATCCACAAATTCCACTTGATTTTTCTAACAAAAAAGAATACGAAAACTATAAACTTGCTAAAGCTGAAATTTATGATTTAACAATTAGACTTGGCGGAACAATTTCTGGTGAACACGGAATTGGTAGAGAAAAACGTGAACATATTTCCAAAGTTGTTAGCTCTAATGCTTTAAGCTATATGAGAGAAATTAAAAAAGTTTTTGACCCTAATAACATTCTAAATCCGTTCAAAATTTTCTAAGAATGTAATAAACTTGTCACCATATTTTTTTTGTTTTATCAATTTAAATCCAGACAAATCAACTTCTGTGACGTGTTCTAAGATAATAATGTCTGAGGATATATTTTTAATAGCTTCCAAGCTTTGTTCATAAACTCCCGAAAAATATGGGGGATCAATATAAATTACATCAAATTTCTCAGTCATCTTTTGAGTTAATTTTAAACTATCCCCTATCAAAAGTTTTGGTGCAGGATTGAATTTTTTATAATTATTTTTTATAACATTGGCAATTTTTAAGTTTTTCTCTATACCTACAGCACTTGCAAAGCCTCGAGAAATGGCTTCTAAGCCCATAACACCAGAACCAGCGTACATATCAAGGAATGTTTTCCCATCAAAATCTATCATTGATTGCAAGGTATTAAACACACTCATACGAACTTTTGAAAGTGTTGGACGAGTAATATTTTCATCCGGTGCAACAATTTTTTGTCCTTTAAATTTGCCTGCTGTAATAATCATATTAACTATTTTACAACGAACAAATTTTAGTGTATAATCACAATAGGGGAAGAGCAAATGGTTAAAAAAAATAAAACGGATGTTATAGTTGTTGGAGCAGGACCTGCTGGGATTGCTTGCGCCGTAACAATTGCACGTGGCGGCAAAAAAGTTGTTCTGATTGAACGTGGGAGTTTTGCTGGTTCTAAAAATATGTTTGGTGGTGCAATTTATACTAAACCAACTAAGGAAATCTTTCCTAATTTTGAAGAAACTGCACCACTTGAGCGTAAAAATGTAGAACATAAATTTGCAATTCTTGGTGAAGAAGATAGCACAATAGTTTCTTATAGGAATAAAAAAGAAGAAAACGGAAGTTACACTGTTATTCGTGGGAAATTTGACCGTTGGATGGCTGAAGAAGCAAAAAAAGAAGGTGTTTATCTTGTAGAAAAAACAGTTGTTAGAGAACTTTTAACAGAAAATGGTAAAGTTGTTGGCGTAAAAACAGAACTTGAAGATTATTATGCAAACATTGTTGTTTTAGCAGATGGTGTTAATTCACTACTTGCAAAACAAATCGGATTAAGAAAAGATATTCAACCAAAAGATGTTGCTTTGAGCGTTAAAGAAGTAATCAAAATTGATAAAGAAAAAATCAATGACAGATTTAATATTTCGGATGGCGAAGGTTGTATTCATGAGATTTTTGGTGGACCAATGCTTGGAATGCTCGGACTTGCTTTTATGTATACAAACAAAAATTCTGTAACAATCGGACTTGGAATAACTTTAAGTGAACTTATTGAGCGAGGGTTAAAGCCATATGACCTATTAGAAAAACTAAAATCACATCCAACCATTGCACCTTTGATTAAAGATGGCAAATTAGAAGAATATTCTGCTCATTTAATTCCAGAAGGCGGATACAATTGTATTCCGCAATTATCATCTGGTGGGGTAATGATTGTTGGAGATGCAGGAATGCTAGTCAACAACATGCATTGGGAAGGCACAAACCTTGCAATGATTAGTGGTAAACTAGCTGGCGAAACAGCATTATGCGCATTAAAAGAAAAAGATTTTTCTGCTGAATCATTAAAACGTTATGACGAAAAACTTAAAAATTCTTTTGTTATGAAAGATTTAAAAACTTATAAAGATTTAATGAATATTGCGCATAAAAAAAGTGACGCGTTCTTGGATTACTATTTAAGAACTATAAATGCATTTTTTGAAATGTTTACATCTGTTGATAGTATTCCAAAACGAGAAAAATATTATGGTTTTGTAAAATCTTTCTTCAAAGGTCGCACATTTAAAGAACATCTGAGTGATTTTGGACAATTGATTAAATTAGTATGGAGTATCCTAAAATGGTACTAGAAGATAAATTATACACAGTTAAATACAATCCTGATACGATTTCACATTTGAATCCTGATAATGAAATTTGCAAAACATGTTCTAACAAACCTTGCACATTCATCTGCCCTGCTAATGTTTACGAATGGGATGAAAAAAAAGAAAAAATGATTGTAAATTTTGAAAACTGCCTTGAATGTGGAGCGTGTAGAATTGCTTGCGCAAAAGGGGGGTTAAAATGGGAATACCCAAAAGGCACAAAAGGAGTTATATTTAAACAAGGATAAAAGGAGTAGGAAAATGAAAGAAGAGTACAGTAATCAACAAAGACGCTGGTATGACAAAGATCCAGTATTATCACAAGCAGTAAGAACACTCGAACAAAGTGATGACCAAACACAAATTAGAATTGCTTTAAACCTAATCAAAATCATCATCGAACACAATATTGAAGATGAAAAATTTGAAGCTGTGGAAGACATCATTAATGCTGTAGGTTCAGGACTTGACGATAATAGAAAAGGTCGTTGGTATGACATCGATACAACTCTAAGAACTGCAATGAATATGTTACAAAATTGTCCAGAAGCAACGCAACATTTAATTGCAAAAGAAATGGCAAAAATGGTTGTTGATAAAATTAAAACAGACGAAACAGAAGAAGAATAAAACCCTTATTAAAAATCTAAAACATTACAAGTCGTGTTTAGCAAAATTGCTGAACACGACTTTATTAATATACCCACAAAAAATATTTTAATGTATAATTGGGTTATAAGGAGGTCGTCATGACAGAAAATACAACTATGAAACTTGGCATTTCGACAACATTTGCAGGTATGAATTTTGACAAATATTCATCTAAAATATCTGAATTTGTTAGTGAATTCTCTTCACGTGCCAATAAAAAAGGACAATTTTTAAACTGGGTAAATTTACCACAAGAACAATTAAAAAGAGTTGATGAACTTTATTCATTAGCTGAAAGCTTGAAAAATCAAACTGGTGCAGAAAAATTAAGCGTACTTGGTATCGGTGGCTCAAAACATACTGTTGAACATATGCTTAGCATCAATGGTTTGAACGTAAACCAAGATAGAATCTTATTCTATTCTGATGTTGATTCTGCAAGCTTAGAAAGATATTTATATAGATTAGGCGACATCACAAAATCAAATTATATGATCGCATCAAAATCTGGCTCTACATTTGAAACTAAAGATGGGTTCTTAAGAATTCAAAAAATGCTTGAAAACGAATATCAAGCAAAAGGTTACTCAAATTATGAAGAACTTGCAAGCAAACACTTCATTGCAGTAACTGACGGTAACGCTGAAAAAAGTGAACTTCGCAGAACTTCTATCGAAAAAGGCTGGTTAGGCGATTTATTCATTCACGATGATGTTGGCGGAAGATTCTCAGCATTTGATGATCACGCTTTATTTACACTTGCTTATGCTGGTATGCCTAAAGCTGATATGGTTAAAATGTTAGAAGCTGCTCAAGAAGTTTCTTCACTTTCATTATCAAGTAATTTAGATATGAATGATGCGTTGAAACAAGGTATTTTCTGGGCTCACGCTACATTAAACAATATTTCAACTTCAGTTCACCAATATATGGGTGCAATTTTTGAAAACACAGTTTACTGGCACGCTCAAATGCAAAACGAATCAGTTAAAAACACATTAAAACAAGTGGCTAAAGTTCCTGATGCTATGCACCACAGTGCTGAAGCTCACTTTAACCCAGCTAACAAATTTGCTTTTGCTTTAACTACACCAAAAGATAGTGGTGTATGTAGCGAAAATGCTGAAGCTTACATTGGCGCATTGAATATGTCTTATGAAAGCATGGGTGCATTCTTCAACGAATCAGTTGAAGCTAGAGGTATGGGATTAACTCCTGAAGCTGCTGGTGCTATGACTCAATTAAGAGCATTTGCAACAGTTTACCAAGAAATTGTTGAAAAAATTATGACAGGAACATCTTTCCCTGAAGTTCTTGATAGTGTTCTTCAACCACACGTTGAATACTACAAAAAGAATTTGAAAGGCGGAGTTGTTGTCCCTGGAAGAATTTCAAAATAATAAAAAATAGGCGAGGTTAACACCTCGCCTTTAATTTATTCTTCAATAAATACATGATTACCATTTATGGTAACCCAACGTCCCTTACCTGATGATTTCGCAGATGTTGAATTAGATTTTGTTCGGGTTCTTTTTTGTTCAAGTTCTCTATTTGTCGGAATTCCTTTTTCTTTCATCTGTTTCATTATGGCTTTTTCGTTTTTTAAAAATTCATCTGTAGACATATCTTTTATTTCTTCTCTTGTAAAGATTTGTTCCAATTCCCCATCCAGAGGGTTGTATTTTGAGGAATTATTATGTAGAATAGTGTTAGGAAGCTTAGTAGATTTACTAAGTTCTTCCCAGGTATCCCTGGTGTACACCGGGCTTGTAGTCCGGTTATCGACACTAGGGGTATCTTTTCTAACGAGCTTGAAGCTTTGAGTATTGTAATTTATGATAGCATTAGGGCTCCTAGTGGTACCCGAGCTAGTAGTTCGGTCACTGCCACTAGGAGATTCCTTTGTTATATAATACCGTTTACTACCATCTTTCATTACTTCAATGTAGTGGTCCCCATTTTTACCTCTATAAACTTCATAGTGTGATACATTTGGTTTTTGTTCTGGTTTCATATTCGGTTCATCCGGCAATCGTTTTGCTTGTTTAATATCTCTAATTAACTCCGGATAATTTTGTGTTTGCTTCGGATTCCAACGTAATTGCTCTTGAATACCTCGTTTAGAAAATTCAAAATTACCATTTTTGTTCATAACTCTTTCTTGAATATAATCTTGATAAAATTTTCTTGAATCGTTGTTGAATTGTTTTCTCATTGGTTCATTAAGAGCGTCAATATCTCCATAATTTTTTAATTGTTGTCCTTTTATATTGCGAGCAATATTAGCCCCACTTGTAGCTAACACACCACCAGATAATGCACCGGTTAATGTATCTTGGATTGAAGTTGCAAGCGGATTTTTATTTTCAAGCATCCCTCTGCCTATTCCAAACACAGCACCACTTGCAGCACCTGAAGCTAAACCAGCTCCTATTTCTTGAGAAATTTTTCTGCCAAGTTGGCTTTTTAAAATATTTTGCCCAATTTGCGCACCAAGTTTACCAGCTCTTGCAACAGGGATTGCTGCACTACCAATTTCAAGAGCCGCACCTAATGCATATTTTGCAACTTCTTTATTGCGTTCGTGTGTAATTTGTTTGTCAAATTGTTCTTTTGCTTGTTGCAAAAGAATTGTTTTTTCTACTTTACTTAATGTTTTATCATTAAGTATTTGTTGATAAGTTTCATAAAAATTTTGCATATGAATTTGCCTTTCCGGCAATATCATATGAGTAATTGGCAATGGTTTATTATATCATTTTTGGGGTGATTCTGTCAAGATTGGCAAAAAATATTTTCACGTGTTTTATATTTAGCATGAATATCACAATAAACAGTTTTCGGCCGACAAATAAAGTGGTATTTCATACAAGACCACAAAATAAACCCGAGGCAACTAACTCGGGAGTTTTTGCGTGTCATAGTAATGCTTTAGCAGTGCAAAACAAAGCATTAATCTCGTTTAATGGATATTACGGAGATCAACAGCCTATCAAAAAATTATACTGGCATTTAACAGGTCAAAATCGAACTTATACAGATGAGTGGACGCAAAATAGACTCTGGAAATGTGGCTCAAAAGCTTGGGTAAATGCATATCCCGACGAATTATTAAAACGCAGTGCTGGTGAAACCATAAATTCCATTTTAACAATTACTGGACAAAAAGGAATTCCCTCAAATGTTCAACCACCAAACATTCGTGGTGACAGTTGGGGCCGCTACGCAAACTACATTGAAATTAACCCTCGCTTAATTGCAAAATATGAAAATGCCCAAGTTTCAGATGGACTTTTACAAACCATGAAAATTATGACCGCTATTCCACCATCTAGTGACAACGTGCCAAATTGCTTAATACTTTCACAACTTTATCCATCTTTTTATGGTGACGGAACAAACCACGACGAATCACTATATTGTGCAAACCTTCATGCCGGCATTAGCAAAAATTTAACGGCTAGAGGATTAGATCATAAAATGGGTGATGACGAACAAGTTAAAGCTTTCAATGAATTAGCACACCTGATGGGTTTTAGAACCGGAATTAGAATGCCGATTTCTTCAGGGCAGCTAAGAGTACAAAATCGCGATTTTTCTTGGCAACGTGACGAAAAAGCTTTTATCGATGCCTGCGTATGGGCTATTGAATTAGGTTTTGATGCTATCTATTTTGATAGCGCAAAACACATAATTGATATGGATGGTTACTGTGGTGTTGGAGATGTTCCAAACAAAGAGCAAATGGCTTATATTTTAAACAAAATCCGAGAACAAACGGGAAGATTTGACCTTGCTTTTATTGGTGAAAAATGTAATCCAAACCCTGAATATCAACAAATGGGCTTCACCGCTGGAACTCATTGGAGTGACCCAGATAATATCGACAGTGTATTCTGGGAATCACAACAACAAGAACATTCTTACAATTATGCTTGTGGCCCAGAGGTTTCAAATGACAATGATTATGGTGAACAGTCTTTTGAAACTCGTTTAAGAAAATTGAATTCTTGCTTATTTGGATATCATAATGAAAAATTGCCAGCATTTATGCAACTAAATGATATTTTCCCAATGAGTCCATATATTAATACTCACCAAGTAATGATGCAAACTATACAACTAGGCTCAGAACACGGCTTTACAGATTGCGAAAAGCACTGGAATTTAGTTCTTAGAACAGATGATGATGCAAGAATTTACACTCAAAGAGTTTATGATAAATTCCATAATGCTATGTATCGTTAAGAATACATCAAAATTTTATCTGCTTGAATTTCTTTAACCATTTCAAGAACTTTATTAACAAAAGCTTTGTATGCAGTTCTTTCAGCTTCTCCAGAAAGAATAATATCAGCAGATTCAGCTGTTGGATGAATATGAATTTTAGCTTTGCTTGCCGCATTATTATAAACTTCATCCATTGAAGAGCCTAAACCTCTTTCTTCAGCTCGTCTATAAAATCTTTCTTTTTGAGCTTCGTGTGAAACATGAACATAAATTTTAAAATCAAAAGCATCAACTACTTTTGGTGTTAAAGTAAATAATCCTTCAGAAATAATAATCTTAGATGGTGTTGCAAGCTTAACATCATCACGACGAATTGCGGTGCCAGACATATCATATTCTGGAAGATAAACTTCATTTCCATCAAGCAAAGATTTTATATGCTTTTTCATTAATTCTAATTCTAAAGCTTCAGGAACATCCAAATCATAATGTTTTGCAAATTCAGCAAAACTACCTGCAGCTTTTACCATATCAGAACGATCGTAATAATAATCATCTGTATTAATACGAGTAATAAGGTCAAAGATTTTGTATTCTTCCGCAAAAGCCTCTAAAGTATCAATGATATCATATGCAATTGTAGATTTGCCACTAGCAGTTTCACCTGCAATACCAATTGAACAAGGTCTTGTATTACAACCCGACAAAAATAAAGCCGCTTTGTGAATAGCCGCGTCAGAAACCTTTAAAAATATAGGTTCAGATGAATTCATATCATCTGTAAAAATTTGTTTTAATTGTTTTTCTATTTGTTGTAAAAGGACCAAATTACCGAACTTTTCGGATGAGGGTTTGTATTTAAAATTATTTGTAATTGTATTTTGCATAAAAAAAATCTTTTTCCTGTACCTAATAAACCATAAACATAAAATAATTTGTCAAAAATTTAATGTAATGTTACAAATTAATTATTATGTCTGTAACAATTTATTAAAATAAAGGCAAATAATACTATGTTCATCATAAAATAAAGATATAAAGGTAAGTAGGAGTATAAAAATGCAAGTCTCTAGAATTAGTAGTCCCTCGTGGACAAGTCCTCGTTCTCAAGTCAGAGAACGAAATTTTGGTATTCATTCAACAAAACCTCAAATGTTAAATGCCAACAAAATGTCAAATGATACATTTACATTTAGCGGTCAAAATGTTATTGAAAATTTATTCATTGAAGATCTAAACAATTGTCAGTATTCAGGACAATACAGACATTTCAGTGAAAAACTTCAGCAAACAATGGATAAAACACATATCACACAATTGGTTAAATCAATAAATCATCCTGATGAACCGACCTATATTATTGAAAATGACGATATCGGTAAAATTATGATCTCAAAAAAATCTCAACACAAAGATATTAAACCAGGCGTCATTGTAGGTAAAAGTGGTTTTTATGCAACATTAGAAGTGCCTACACATAAAGGAAATTTTGTAGTAATTTTACCTAACGGTTCAGAATTAAAAACAGATTCTGGTTTATTTGTTGCTAATAAAAAAGCAACTCCACAAATTGCCTTTACGGGTTCAACAGCTACAGTAAACGCATATTATAAACCAGAAAAAACAATCCAAAGCGTAAAAGACTTTATAAAAATGACCGAAATTTCACCAATTTTTCAAGACGTAAAACGTGCAGGAAAAGACTATTCTGAATTCTTTCACCCATATATCTTAGCTGGTGGATTTGGCTCAAGATTAGAAGCGGTAAGTCATTCTAGAGATGATAATAAACCCTCAACAGGAACTCCTATTCCAAATTGGAATCTTATCAACTTCACACTTTTAAATTTATATCAAGCTAACTTGATGAACAAAAATACAGATGTAGACTTCTGTGTTCAAACAGAAGCAAATAGTGCAGTAGGTTGTTTCATTACAACATTAGGACACAAGATTGCAATGACTCCTGAAGGTCTAGATTTAGTACCCGACGGAAAATCTATTGTTCCACCAAACAAAAATATTATAATTATGCCATCTGATAACATTACTGATGTAGATTTATCAAAAGCTTTGGATGCGTTTTTAGAAAGACCAGATGCGGGCATGATGGTTGTTGCCGTTCCTGATTATAGATGTTATGGCGGCTTAATTTTACATAACGAAAGAAATGAAATTAACCAATTCATTACAAAACCATCTGAAGCCTTATTAGAAACAGGCGTTGGATACGTAAAACATAACAACGAAATCGTAAAGGATAGCAACGGAAGAAATACCTCTTTAGGTAATGCATTTATATACATTATCAAACCTGATGTTTTAGATACTATCACTGACATTTACAGAAACAAAATCAGAACTTCATATAATGTTTTGATGGCAACCAAGGGTGAAGACAAATCAATGACCAAAGAAGAGTATTTAAGCGTGATTGAAAGTTTCTGGGATAGAGAAATTATTCCTGAACTAGTTCAAATGAGTAACGGCGGAGAATTAAAAGACAAAGAAGGAAATGACTTAAAAGTTATTGCCTATGATTCAATAAACACTCATTGGTCAGATGTTGGTGAATATTCTTCTTATTACGAAACAATTCAAAACATTGCAAAAGAAGATAGTTTTCCTAACTTGCCAAAATCATTGAAAAAAGCTGCGAATGATAACATTGAAAAGAACGTAATATTCAATGCTGACTTCAAAGATGAATTTAAAGAATTCCTAGGTAACGGATACGTTAAAGGTAACGTAATGGTGGTAGCTAAAAACTAAACAACTTTTTTATAAATTATAGTTTTGATATTTCTTGAATTAACAATAACATTTGTTTCTTTAATAATATCAAAACTATTTTTTTTATAATAATCATAATCGCAAGTTGTATCAGTCCACAAATAAATATTTTTAATATTCTGTGCTTGACATACATCATTAAGCTTCGCAAGCAGAAGTTTGCCGCACCCCTTTTGTCGACTAATAAAAAGATTTAAAACAACATCATCTTCTTTCATAATATTTTTAACTTCTTGACCACAACTATCCAAATAATTCAACAATTCAAGGGCTATTTTTTGTTCTTCTTCACTTGCAAGTTCTAATACTTTTTTTTCAAATAATTTACGACTATTATTTGTATCATTTTTCAATGAGGCTAACAAAAAACCTTTAAAATCTTCATCCCGAACACTAAAAGAAAATTCTCGATTTAAATCATAATAACTCACCATAAAATCATAAATGAGTTTTTGCAACTCATAACTTTCGTGAGAATATAAATCACCCCAAACTAAATGAGCAACTTTTGATGCATCTTCTATATCTAAATTTTCAAAATTTTTAATAACCATACCGTAATAATATTAACATATGGCAACCAAACTAGCAATTTTCGGCCGCAAAAATATTTATTATAAAAGTAGGGAAAAGGTTTTTATGGTAAATTTTTCACCAATTAGCTACAATCAGCATTATTATCCACAGGCACAACCAGTGTCTAATCCAATGTTGCAGAATCCCACTCAAGCTTATTACCCAAACAATAAT
This sequence comes from Candidatus Gastranaerophilaceae bacterium, assembly GCA_045638025.1. Taxonomy (GTDB): domain Bacteria; phylum Cyanobacteriota; class Vampirovibrionia; order Gastranaerophilales; family Gastranaerophilaceae; genus SIG32. The sequence goes on along the minus strand of JAZUAO010000040.1, from coordinate 46,207 downwards.
TTTGCAAACAATTATTGGCAGTATCAGAATGTAAATGGTTATAATAATATTCCAAATATTCATTATGCAAATTCTTTAGGGAATAATTTTGCAATAGCCAATACATTGCTAAATGGGTTTAATATGGAATTCCCAAACCTAGAATCGTATACAATGACTGATACTTTAGCAAGGAAAGCTCAACAAACCAATCCCAATTCACCTCAAACAATTGCAATAAAGGAACAATCAGACTTTTTATTCAAAAAAATGATTAACATCCTCAATAACAGACCAAAAGATCAAGAAAATATGCATTTCAGCGAATATATAAATATGGTGGTTCAAGAATTTAAGACACATCATCACGGAAATTGTGGCGAACGTGCATACATTTTATGCGATAAACTAAACAAAATGGGAATTAAAAACCATGCTACAATTCAAATTGAAGGAAAGGAAAACTATCAAAGTCACGTCTTTAACGTAATTGGACTTGCACCAGATGCTGATGTAACAAAACCCGAAACTTGGGGGCCAAATGCCGTTGTAGTTGATGCTTGGGCAAATAGAATTTTACAACCTCAAGATGCCATTAATTTTTATAGAGATTTCTTCGATTATGACACCAATACAAAAATGAATTTTGAAGAATTGGGCTATAAATATTTCAAAAGTCCTAATTAAAAATAACGTAACAAAAGATTTATAATTTAGCAAAAATTATTTTTACGAGAGTTAAACACTATATGCAAGTCGTAAATTCACATTTATCAAACAATATTTACCCCGTTCAATTTGAAGGAGCAGTACGTTTTAAAAGAGCAGCCTTATTTGACTCTCGAAAATTATGTTCATTCGAAGTTGAACATCCAAAATATAAACAACTTTATGTTACAACAACAAAAAACAAGCACGGCGAATTTAACATAGAAGTTAGTGCTTCAGGTACACATGCTCTGTCAAAAGAAAGATTCTGCATGTATCCTCAAGAAATGTATGATATCAATATGAAAACCCACGCAAATTATAGACGTCAATCGTTAGGAGAATTGTCAAGAATAACAAGTATAATGACAATGTTACAAAATAAATTAAATAGAATTACACTTTTTTCCACTAGAGATGCTGTAATTTTTCATCACAAATATAAATTTGAACCCCACATAACAAATCGTGCTGACGCACTTAGAGTTCTTCATCAAATTAGTCAATCGAAATTTAAAGAATATCGTGATCCCGCACAATTAGTCATGATAAAATCGACCCCTCCAGATCAAGATTTTACTGAATTTTATGCCGAGACAAACAAATTAGTAAAAGAATTTTTAGATGATGTTATCGGAAACAAGCGTTACGATAATAGAACTTTTGAGCATTGGAACATAGATATGGTATTAACAAAAGAAAATGTTTTACAAAACAAAGATTTCTTTAATAACATCCTAAAAAAACACCATATTGAATATAATATCGAATAAATTTACCTTAACAAAACTACATCATTTTATTTATAACCCCATTTATGCTAAAATTACATTGGAGGATATTCAGATGAACAAAAACAATATTCAGCCTTGCTCCCATTGGGGGGGGGGTAGAACGCTCTCCTAGACTGGGTTTCAGAGCTTTTACTCTAGCAGAAGTTTTAATTACTCTTGGTATTATTGGTGTTGTAGCGGCTGTATCGATGCCAACTTTGATAATGAATATTAATAAACATCAATGGAACACAAGTGCAGAGGTTTTTGATAAAAAATTTACAGATGCTCTTAAAACTATGAATACTCAATCCTCATTGGCTGGACATACAACAACTGAAAGCTTTGTTGAAGAATTGAGTAAGCATTTCAAAACAAACAAAATTTGCAATAATGATAAATTATTAGATTGTTTTAGCGATATTGTTTACTGGGGCGGAGGAGATGCTGAACCTCAAGAAATTGATATGAAAATTATCAAAACTGCTAAAAATTTTGGCATGAAAAGCTGGGGAACAAATATTGTTGGGGTGCAATTTGCAAACGGTGTAAACGCATTAATTGCATACAACCCAACTGAAACTTGCAAACAAGATCCATACTCAAACCAAATTACTGGACAAAGTTGCGTTGCAATTTTGTATGACACAACAGGAGAAAAGAATCCTAATACTTCAGGAAAAGATTTGAGAAATAACGGTAACGTTGCTCAACTAGGATCTGGTTGTGGATTTGAACTTAATGGTAATTGCTTTAGCACACCATTCAAAGCTGAACCAATCTCTAAAGCTGAATGTACAAGTTTACAATCAGAACTTGGGATTAAAAAATGTGGAATGAACAATGATTACTGGGCTGGAGCAGTTAAAGCTTGTGGTGGCGTTAGCAAAATGGCAACATTAGGTCGTTTGGTATACATCGCTAGAGATATATACAACGACGATAGTATTCCTGGTTGGGTAACAGTTGAAGGCCTTAAAATGGATCCAGACAAAGCCCTTTCTTTAGGATTTAAATTAACTTCGAGCAATTTTTTCTCTGTTTGGGGTGAAGAGCACTCTGTAAGCTATGGATATGTACAAGATTTTTATGATACAGCAACTACATATAACGCACGTTATCGTCAAGACGAAAGTATATATACTCTATGTAAAGAATAATAGCCACAAAAGTCAGAAAAAAAATAATAAAAAGGAAGGTTTTTACCTTCCTTTTTATTATTTAAAATAATTAATAATTATCAAATGGATTAGACCAATTTTCATCACCTAATGGTTTATATGTCCAGCCTTGACGAACAATATAATTATATTTTGTATAATCAACTTCTTCAAAGACATCATTCATATAATAAATCGAACCTATTTTAGTTTTAGAAACAAATCCATCTTGATCAGGCACAGGACTTGTAATTTCTTTATATGCATTTGTACCTTTTATCACTTTGCTAGGATAATTCATTAAAGCATCTCCAAGAGTTCCTGTATAATATCTAGATTTTTTAATTAAATCTTGCATAACTGGATCAATCTGATCTTTTGAATTGATATGCTTGGTTGGCTCATCAAAATTATCTTTTATTTTTAGTTGATAAGGTGAAACAACTTCTGTTCTATCAGGATTTTTTAATTCTTTTACTTTGTAGGTAATCGAAAAAGGTACTGCAGAACCTTCAAAGTTTTGTTGCTTTCCAATCTGTGCTTTGCACTGTGGTGAAGCGATAGAAATACTACTAATTCTCATAACAAACTCCTTGTGTTACACTTTTACTAAAGCTCATAAAAAAAAAATTTGTTAATTTATTATATTTTTTTACAAAAATTAATTTTCAAGCGTGTCATGAGATGCTATTTTTACAGATTCAAACATACTTTGAAGCCATCTTAATGGAGTTTTTTCCTCATATTTATCAAAATTAACACGTGCAGTACTTGTTATAACAAATTCATCTTTAACACTTGAATATGCAACAGCTGTTTCACCTTTTGTACCTTTTAGAGATGTATATGGTATTTTTACTTTATTTAAAAACTTTTCAAAGTTGTTAAATAAATCATAACTTTTAGTAATTGAAGAAGTATTATTATTTCCTCCCAAAAGAAAGCCTTGTAAATTCGGATTCGACAAATCAATCTTGTCAGTTATGTAATTTTCAATTTTATAAAAATCTTTAGCATCTTCACTATTAGGATTTATATGTAGCATTAAGGCTTTTTCACCATCAGAAATTACACAAACGGTACAATCCAAAACATTTTTGGTATAAACATCTTTATCTAAAACACTTTCTTTTAATGTCCACGGATATTTTACGTATCTTTTATCCGTCATCGGTAAAACAAAATGATCAAAATCAAAAGAACATTTAGGAGAAATTAGAGAGGTAAACGAAACATTATTCATATAAATTTTAAAACCCGTAAATAATATTTTTGCTACATATTAAGCTTTAGCTAACAAAAAATTTCTTGCTCGAACGTTAAAATAGCCATGAAAATTTATCCAATAATTCAAAACAGATTAACATTTAAATCTCAAGAGTACAAAGACGATGGAATACTTGGTTATGATGATAGTATTTCCAAACAACGTCGTGACAACATACGAGAATGGCAAGAAATTTATTACACACCGTACCAAAGCCTATATAAAAAAGAATGTAATTTATCAGAATATGATATGCAGCAACTTTTAGGCAGTTTAATGCAGAAACCAAAAGTTGTGGATTGGAATAAGGTAACAGGAATTGATGCCTATAATGTTAGGTCTGTTGATTGGACTGAAACATGTTATAGAGGCTCAACTTTAGCCCACAAACCAAGAGCTCTTCAAACCCTAAAGGAAGCTGGGATTGAAAGAATTATTGACCTCATTGGTTATTATGGATTTGAAAAAGATGTACAAGATGCAGGATTAGAATATTACACCCCTAAATTTGGATGTGGTCAACTTGGGATTTGGGACGAAGACACATTTAAAGAAATTGACGAATTAATATTCAAGGAAACTCGATACTATACTCCAATAGATTTTGAGAAAAATAAAAAATACTTGGAACAAATAGCGCAAACTCACGAAAAACTTTCCAAAAGATCAACTGAAAGATTTGTCCAATATATAGAAGAAATGCAAAAAGGATACTATTATATCGGATGCGAATTTGGAACTTACAAAACAGATGATTACATGCTACTAAATACAGTATTTAACCCTAAATCTAAAAACACTGATATCCCAATACATACACCTATGTTCAAACTAGATTTTATGAAAATACTTCACTCAAAAATAACTCCCGAGCAAAAACAACGTATGCACTGGACAAAAGAATTTGACGAAAGCGTTGCAAAACGTTTGGATGACGCCATATCTGCAAGAATTCAATACGATGAAGATTGCTGGCAACAAAGATATTAAACAAAAAAAGACTCTTTTGCGAGAGTCTTTTAATATTCTGGGGCGAAAGGATTCGAACCTCTGAATGCCTGGACCAAAACCAGGTGCCTTACCGCTTGGCGACGCCCCAATATCGGGTACATCTTTTATTCTAAATGCTAAAACTTTAATGTCAAGAGATTTCTTTTTCTAATAGCTTTTGGATTTTTTCAGAATTTTTCCCTTCGCCAAGAACCTTATACATATCCAAAGCCTCTTGTAGTTCCTGACGTGCCAATTTATTATCTCTTTCAAATAGAACTTGTCCTATTTCCATTTTTACAGCCGCTAATTTTGCAGTATAACCCTCTTTGGGTTTCATACCTCTACGAGATTGACGTTGTGCAAGTTTATCATAATCATTCACAATCCTTACCAACGCACGTTTTTCATCATAAAGTATTCTCACATGCTTTTCACTTCGTGGAGCCGTAAATTTATAAATTTCTTTCAAATCATTTGCCCTTGCCATAACGTGAATTGGATCATCTACCCTTTTTGCAATTGCCAAAGCGTTTGTTGCAAGTTCCTCAACAACCTGATTATTACCTTTATTAATCTTAATCAAAAAACTATATACAATCCCAGCCAAATTGCCATTTTTCAAGTTGACCAAATTTTCAGCAAGTTTTTTTGCACCTTTTGTCAACAATTTTTTGCCCTCTGGAGTTGTGAAATTTTCACCAACGAGATGCAACTCATCCGCAAAAGTTCCAGCATCAACACCTTTGCCTTTATTAATTCGCTTCAAAATAATCGCAGAAAAATCATCCAGACGTTTTTGAGGATTTACAGGTTTTGCCATAAAATTTGTTTGGCTTTTCCCTGTATAATACGAATTTGACACTCCTAAAACTTGCATCTTCAAACTCCTTTTTCAAAAGTCTAAATCTAACAAAAATCTTATTCAATAAATTTAAGCTAAAACTTAGGATATCTTAATATATATACTTATTTTATTAGCAATAATAGTGATAAGCATTTTGCAGTAGCAATAGAAAGACCCTTCATCCCTTTATAACGAGAATCTTTCAACGCTTTAATCTTTTGAAAATCAATATTTTCGCCAAAATTATACCTATCCAATAATCTTTTAAATCCTCTTAATCCTTGCAATTCTTCAGAACGCTGATAATATTCTCTCAACGAATATTTCTTTTCTGGTTTAAATTCTGGCGACGATGCAATATTATCAACCAACATACTTGTCAAATTCATTCTCTTGCCACTTTCCATATGATGTTCTGAATGTTTTCTATGGAATTTTGAAACAAATGATTTTGGGAATCCCAAAAGATACATAATCATTTTATCCGCATCGTGAGTTACAGCATCAAACGTATTATGACCATACAATTCTTTTTCAACAAGCGCATAAACAAGTTTATGCTCATATGTATGTTTAACATTCTTTTTATAATTACGAACATAAGTTCTTACTGGTTCAACAACCCTTTCTTTTACTTTGTTCATAAAACCAAGAAGACCGGACGCATTTTCACTCGCATCCGGTCTTCTCACAAATTTATCCGCACCATTCTCCACTCTCGAGATACGCACTTCACTCTCACGTTTATGTAGCGTACCTTGGTATGGTATCTGGTTATAATAATAGGGGTAATTTTTACACTTAATCTCCATAACTAATTCTCGCACAAAAATTTTTTAATGCAAGAGGGTATGAAAAAAAATTAAAGGCTGATAAAATTATCAGCCTTTTTATGTTTAATCATTTTGCAAAAACTTGTGTGTTCTATATCCATTTTCACCAAGAGCATCCTTTAATTGAGGTTCTTGTTCGCTGGTTCCGGCGCCTTGAATGGTTAAATATCCGAGAGATCCACGAACTTCTCGCCCATTAACTTCAACCGCACTTTGATGATGCCCGATTTCCAGACTGTCACTATCATCCATTTTTACAGTATTGCCTTCCGTGTCGTAACCAATCTCTACACGGTCTTTTCGCATTCTTTTGTCAACAAAAAATCCTTCTTTTTGATCGACAACAACTGTATTATCTGAAGATTGACCTTGCAATATAATATAGTCAGCTTTATCAGGGTTTCCCGTAATTGTTGCATCTTCCAAATCCGTAATAATTGTATGCGAGTCATTCGGATTATACCATTCATCACGAATTCCTAAAATAGCAATTTCCGGATTTTTCTCAGGATTTGTTTGATCAGGATAAGTAATGGTTACACCGGCTTTAGTAAAAATAGTATTCATTGTTTTACCATTTTCTTGGTAAGTAAAAGACCTTTTTTCATCAATAAGTTGTGGATTAACCAATACCCCGCCAATCTCAATTTTTTCAGGCTGAGCTTGTGGTTTTGGAGCATCAGCTTTTTGCGTTTGTGTTTGCCCGTTAACCGGTTTTAATGGACCTGTCATAAAATTCCTCCTTAAATTCATGTACCTCGTGTTAAAAATTAGCACTCACATGTACAATAAAAAATTTTGTTATTTTAAAAATGCTTGCCCTGATTGCATTTGTTACAATTCTTTATAATTAATTAGCCATATATTTATCTATTTAGTTTATTAAACTAATTAGAGAAATATTATAATCTAATAATATGGATTATCAAAAACTCATAAACACAAACATTAAAGAATTACGGGTTAAAAATGGCTTGACTCAAGAGGAATTTGCAGAAAAAATAGGCATTAGCATTCAAGGCGTTTCTAATATTGAGCGCAATCGTTACCAACCGACAGCTGAAACTATCGACAAAATTTGCAAAAATTTCAACATTACCCCTGTGGAATTGCTATTGATGAAAAATAAAACTCAAGATAACATCTTAAAAAACATTAATGCGTTATTATCACAGTGTTCAACTCAAAAATTAAAACAAATTTATGACATTATACTTATTTTGTCAAAAAAATAGTTTCAAATGGACTTTTTTCTTCTGCAAATATAATTTCAACTTCGTTTTGTAATAATTTTTCAAAAACTTTCAAAACCGGTATTTCGCTTTCAAAATGCCCGATGTCGAATAATACAATCTCACTATCTAACGCTGTATGGAATTTTAAATCTCCAGTAACATATGCATCTGCACCATTTTCAGTTGCCTCTTTAATAAATTCAGAACCGCTACCTGCGCAAAACGCTATTTTACTCAGTTTTGATACGTTTTTATTATTAACCAACCTAACATTTTTAGAAATCTGGCAAAGTTTTTGAGCTAAATCTTGAACGGAAATTTCCTTGTCAACGTATCTCACAAACTCGTTAACACCAGAAACCTCAAAACCTAAAACATCTATAAGTTTATCAGTCGTTCCACCTTGTGTTTGATCCAAGTTGGTATGTGCACAATAAATATCAATTTCAGAATACGCCATCGGAACAAAAAATAAAGGATGATGAGAAATTATCATATCACAATTTTGGGATTTTGCTTGTTTTACAATATCGTCAGTCACCGTCAAGCAAAGCATGACTTTACTAACTTCTAATTTATTAGTTTCAACAAGCCAACCCGAACAATCCCAAGGTTCAGCAAGATCTAGAGGTGCAAAATTCTCTATTATCTGTACAAGTTTCTTTTTGTCCATAAATCACCTCAAAAATTTGTTTTGCAATTTCACGTTTATCAGAACGTTCAAGTTTTGTCATTGAACCATCTTTAGATAAAATTGTAACCTCATTAAAGTCACTAGAAAATCCAATATCTTTTCTTGAAATATCATTGGCAATCAAGAAATCACAGCCCTTTTTAGAAATTTTTTCTTTTGCATTTTGAATTAAATTTTCACTCTCTGCACAAAAACCTACAACTACTTGAGATGTTTTCTTTGCTGAAATTTCTTTTAAAATATCTGGATTTTTAACTAATTCGAGAGTAATTGTATCATCAGAAGTTTTTTTCATTTTTTGTTCTGCTACATTTTTAACTCTATAATCTGCAACTGCTGCAGCCATAATTACACAACTCGCAGAATCAAATTCTTTATTAACAGCTTCTTGCATTTCAAGTGCAGACTTAACTTTCACAACATTATATTTGCGATTAACATCCACCGTAGCAATTAACACAACTTCCGCACCTTGTGATGCTGCAACGTCTGCCAAAGAAATTCCCATTTTGCCAGATGAATAATTTGAAATATATCTAACAGGATCAATATTTTCAATTGTTCCGCCAGCAGTAATCACAATTTTTTTACCTGACAATTTGTGCTGAGATTGCAAAATTTCAACAGTTCTATCAAAGATTTTTTCTAAACTACAAAGTCGTCCTTTACCTTCATAACCACAAGCCAAAAAACCACTTTCTGGTTCAAGAATTTCATAACCCAATCGATAAAGTTTAACCATATTTTCTTCAGAAATTGGATTTTCCCACATGTTGCAATTCATAGCAGGAGCAATGATTACAGGCTTTTTAAAAGCGCAAACAATAGATGTCAAAAGATTATCACAAGTACCATTTGCAATTTTGGAAATTGTGTTAGCTGTAGCTGGCGCAATAACCATAATATCAGCTTCATCAGCATAAGATATATGTTCTGGCTTGTAATCAGGAATATCAAATTCATCCACTGCAACATTATTTTGACTTAAATTCTGCAAAGTTAATTTAGTCACAAAATTCAAAGCATTTGGAGTGCAAACAACTTTTACATTAGCATTTTGACGCTTATACATTCTAATAAGTTCACAAATTTTATAAGCCGCAATTCCGCCTGTGATACCAATCAAAATGTTTTTACCACTAAGCATTTTCCATCTCCTTGTTGATAACATCTTCAAGGGTTTTAATTGCTTTTTCTAAATCATCATTAACAATTTTGTAATCAAAATGTTCAGCTCTTTCAAGCTCAATTTTGGCTTCACTAAGACGTTTTTGAATAGTTGCTTCATCTTCAGTATGACGACCACGAAGTCTTTTTTCTAAATCTTCAAACGAAGGTGGACAAATAAAAATCAAAACAGCCTCAGGCCATCTTTTCTTAACTTGTAAAGCTCCTTGAGTATCAATTTCAAGAATCAAATTTTTGCCTTCTTCTAAACATTGATGAATATATTTTTGTTTTGTCCCATAAAAATTACCAGCAAACTGAGCCCATTCTAAAAATTTATCTTGGTCAATACATTCTTGAAATTCATCTTTAGTTAAGAAGAAATAATTAACACCATCAACTTCACCAGGACGAGGGTTTCTAGTTGTGCATGAAATCGACAAAGTAAAATGAGGATTTGCTTCTAAAAATCCTTTTATAACGGTGCCTTTACCCACACCAGAAGAACCTGAAATTACATATAATTTTTTGTTCATGGAAACATTATACAATAAAAATGTTTATAGTATAATTTTTATATAGAATTAATTATTCTAAGTATAAAGGAGGCCAAATGGGCAAAATAGAAATCACACACGAAATTGAAAATCAATGCTGTGTATGTCGCGGTGTAAAAGGCGTGCCAGCTCCAATCCCTCAAGAAGGTGAATGGACAAAATGTAAAGAAATCAAAGACATTTCAGGTTTAACTCACGGTTGCGGATGCTGTGCACCTCAACAAGGTACTTGTAAATTGACTTTGAACGTTAAAGAAGGTGTTATTCAAGAAGCTTTAGTTGAAACAATCGGATGTTCAGGTATGACACACTCAGCAGCTATGGCTGGTGAAATCCTTCCTGGTAAAACATTACTTGAAGCTTTAAATACTGACCTTGTTTGTGACGCTATCAACGTTGCAATGAGAGAATTATTCTTACAAATCGTTTACGGTAGAACACAATCTGCGTTCTCTGAAAACGGTCTTCCAGTTGGTGCAGGTCTTGAAGATTTGGGTAAAGGTCTTTGCTCAATGACTGGTACTATCCACTCAACAAAACAAAAGGGTGTAAGATATCTTTCATTAACTGAAGGTTATATTCTTAAAATGGGCTTAGACAAAAATAATGAAGTTATTGGTTACCAATTTGTTAACCTTGGCAAAGTTATGGATGCAATTAAAAAAGGCGTAGATCCAAAAGAAGCTTACGAAAAAAATATCGGTACTTATGGCAGATTTGCTGATGCTGTTAAATACATCGATCCTCGTGAAGAATAGTAGATAACGGTTATTAATGTAATTTAAAAAAGTAAAGGAAATAAAAATTATGGCAATAAAATTTGAAGGACAAGATAGACGTGAAGCTACTTTGAAAAAAGTTTTACCAGAATATGGTTTCAAAAACTTAGAAGAAGCTCGTGATCTATGCTTATCAAAAGGAATTGACGTTGATGCGATCGTTAAAGGCATTCAGCCAATCGCATTCGATAACGCATCTTGGGCATACACTCTAGGCTGCGCTATCGCAATTAAAAAAGGTATTAAAACTGCAGCTGAAGCAGCTGAAGCAATTGGCTTAGGTTTACAAGCATTTGCAATCCCTGGTTCAGTAGGTGACAGAAGACAAGTTGGTATCGGTCACGGTAACTTAGCAGCTATGTTATTAAGAGAAGAAACAAAATGTTTCTGTTTCTTAGCTGGTCACGAATCATTCGCTGCTGCTGAAGGTGCTATCGGTATCGCTAGAAACGCTAACAAAGTTAGAAAAGAACCTCTACGCGTTATCTTGAACGGTCTTGGTAAAGATGCGGCATACATCATCGCTAGAATCAATGGTTTCACAGCTGTTGAAACTGAATACGATTTCAAAACTGGCGAATTAAAAATCAAAAAAGAAATTCCGTTCTCTGACGGTGAAAGATCAAAAGTTCGTTGCTACGGTGCTGACGATGTTTCAGAAGGTGTTGCTATTATGATTAAAGAAGGTGTTGATGTATCAATCACTGGTAACTCAACTAACCCAACTCGTTTCCAACACCCTGTAGCTGGTACTTACAAAAAATGGTGCTATGAAAACGACAGAAAATATTTCTCAGTAGCATCAGGTGGTGGTACAGGTAGAACACTTCACCCAGATAACGTTGCAGCTGGTCCTGCTTCTTATGGTATGACAGATACTATGGGTAGAATGCACGGTGATGCTCAATTCGCAGGTTCATCTTCAGTTCCTGCTCACGTTGAAATGATGGGCGTTATCGGTATGGGCAACAACCCAATGGTAGGTGCTACTGTTGCAGTTGCTGTTGCAATCGAAAAAGCTATGGCTTAATTTTAATAGCCAATTATAAAAAAGGCAGGTTTCAAAACCTGTCTTTTTTAATGTCTGTAATCTTTTATTAATAATTTTGATTTTAATAAAAGATTGATATAATAAATTTAGGAGGAATTATATGACTAGAAAATTGGCATTTACTTTGGCTGAAGCGTTGATTACTTTGGGTATAATTGGTGTTGTTGCAGCTGTAACTATTCCTACATTAATGATAGATATTAATACTAAACAATGGGCAACTGCTAAAGATGTATTTGACAAGAAATTAAATGAAGCTATGAAAAATATGAATACAGCTCAAGTTATTTCAGGTCACACTACTACCCTATCTTTTGTTCAAGAACTAGGGAAACATTATAAAATAAATAAAATTTGTAAAAATAACGACTTACAATCTTGTTTTTCTGATACGGTTTGGTGGGGAGCTGGTGAAACTACACCAGAAGAAGTTGATATGACAACAATCAAGGATGCCTCTCATTTTGGGCTTGAGTATGGCACAGAATTAATTGGGGTTCAATTTGCAAACGGTGTAACAGGTCTCGTTGCCTATAATCCGAAGTGTTCAGGTGATCCTTATTCAAATCAGTTTATTGGAACTGAATGTATTTCCATGTTATACGATGTATCTGGCTCTAAAAATCCGAATACTTCTGGCAAAGACCTTGGTAATTATGGAACTATAAATAAACTTGGTAACTCAGGTTGCGCATTTGAAATTGGTGGGACTTGTTATGGTGCACCATTTGACACCATTGCTATAACAAAAGACGAATGTGAATCTCTAAAAGATGATTTAGGTATAAATTATTGTTATTATTCAAATGATTACTGGGCGGGTGCAGTAAAGAAATGTGGTGGAGTTGATAAAATGCCTACAAAAGCTCAATTAGATGAAATTGCTGATTATGTTTTTAATGGCACTTCTCGTGATGACCTTGATACCGATAAAGTTATTGCTCTTGGTTTCAAACTTTTCAACCACCCTGATAATAGCCAATTCTACGTTTGGTCTGGAGAAGAAATAAATGATGAATGGTCATATGACATAAATTGTGGAAATAGTGGTTGTGGTCATAGCACTATGGATCGCGACAACAGTGCCAGACAAGGTGTATGCATAGTTAATTAAACACTAACACCATCAGGATGTACCTAACAAAATATTCAAAAAATAGGAGTAACATTCCCTCCTATTTTTTATAATAATCTTTTACCATCTCTGTTGTAACAACAAAATCTTCCATTGAAGATGATAAAAGTGGTGTGTCTTTGTCTTTAGATGGAATATTCAATGCAATTTCTGTGGGAATTGTTCTAAATCCATCATATAAATACAACTTCCCATTTGCATCAATCATTTTCAAAAATTTTTTATCCAATTCTTTTAAATTACCTGTAATTTTCAAATCAACAAAATTTTCTCTATACTCAGATATAGGATCAAACACTTCATCAATAAAATCTTGTGTCACATTAGGATTTTTAGCTTTGTACAGTTGTTCAAATCGACCACTCATAATCAAATCCGTGTCAACCGTATTTAACAGTTCAGAATAAGAAAACAAACAAGATTGTATGTAAGTTGCATTCTTGACATATTTTTGTTCGCCTTTAAAATCCATAATTAGTTTTTCATTCAAAGTTTCAAGAATTTGATTTTTAATAATAAAATAATCATCTTTTGTATGATATTTCATATTTTTTTCAAAATTCTCAACAGGACGAGCAATCACACTAAATTTTTTCTCACCTAATAATGGCGAAAACGTCATTAACATATTAGCCATTCTGTTAATATAAATATTATAAAGCTTTTCGCCTGATGATAATTCTGCACCGCTATTTTCTGGATGCCAAGGTTGATGTTTTACATTATAATCACTTGGTTTAAATCCTAAATCAATTGCTTTAACGTACATCGGATTGAATGGACTAATAGAAAGATTAATTTGATGCATTTTTTCAAGGACATCTAAATCATTGAAATATTTAACGTATTTTTCAGCTCTTTCCTGCATTTTTTTGTTGTTAGGATTCCACCCTGCAGTGTCAAATACTGAAGTAGTATCAAGCGCATCATGAAGCATATCATTTAATTCAGTGAAATCATGCTCTTTACCTTCCTTGTCAAACAATGAAATCTCCATGCAATCAGCATCATAAAATAAATCTGTATAATTTTGCCTATGGTATTTTACAGGTGAAAATCCTATGCGATTTTTTAACTCTTTTATGCCCGCAACAACTTCTTCAAAATCTTCAAACGGCATTCTAGATATGTAATTGTCATGATTTTCACGTGCTGGTTTTGCATCAGCATAGCAATGTAAACATTGATTTGAACAACCTCTTTTTACAGCAATTGCATGTAAATCTTCGAACATAAACGCTATTTCAGGTACAGATAAACCTTCAAAAATAGAAATCCCTCTTTGAATACCTTCAATTTTTTCCATATTATAATTTTGTAAATCAATAGGCCAAATTTTATTAGCAAGCTTCATTCTATTTGCATAACGTTGAGCCTTTTTATATTCTACATCGCCACAATTATCTTTACCACTAAAGGTCACACTATCCATAGCATAAGGCTTTGTGTGATAGCTCGTGTTTTGTTGTTTTATATAGGGTGTAAATTGTATACTCTGCACTCGCATATTTATTTAAAACTCGTAAAAATATTTTTTGCTAGTAAAAGAGGCTCTTACGAGCCTCTTTTTTTTATAATGTGAAGTCTTCTTCTGCCGGTAAAATTTCTGGGATTTTCTTAATGAAGTTCTTAGCCTCATCAGTTGCTTTAGTCCAGTTAATAGATACTAAACCTCTTTGTACCCAGAACAATTCTTTAAAGAAATTGTATTGAGAGTTAATAGCTTCTAATTTCGCACTGAAGTATAATTGTTGAGCATCAGCAAGTTGTGTAATAGGAGCTTGACCTCTTAGGTATCTAGCTTTAACCATTTGATAGTTTTCTGCTTCTGCAAACATTGCTTTGTATGATTTTTCAATCATAAAGTATTTTGCAATCGCTCTGTTAACAACTTCTCTAACGTTCATTTCTAACTCAGTATTAACTTGTTCTAAATAAGCGTTAAGTTCATTCAACTCAGCTTTACATCTTGCGATTTCAGCAATTTTTGTACCACCTTCAATAGGTTTCCATTGCGCCATTACCATAAATCTTGTAGAATGTCTGTCAAGATTTAAGTATGGTTGACTCAAACCGTCTTGAATTGCAGCCAAACCAGCTTGTTGAGGATCCGCGCCTTGAGCAAGAGCACCTGCAAGAGTAGGTCCTATTACACCACCTTGTAATTGTTGATGACCAGATGTTGCATAAGGCAAGTGTCTATCGAATTGAGAACCATATTCAAATGACATTTTTGCATTTGGCATAATGAATTTTTGCATATAGTTGCTCATTTCAGCTTTCTTCATAGCAATAGCTGCTTTAAGTTTAACTGTTTCTGGTGATAAGTAAATTACTTCTTTTACTAATTCATCAGTAAATTTACGTAATTTTTCTGGTGTTCTGACGTGGTCAATAACGTGAAGATCAGATGTGAAGAATGCTGGATCATTTGCTGTTAAAGGTGCAAATGAGTAATCTTCAGTTTGATCTTTGTATAACAATTTGTTGATTGTTATTCTTGTGTTATTGTAGTCAGCTTTCATGTTAAGAAGACGTTTTTCTTCTTCACTAACTTGACCAGCCCAACGAAGAACCTCTTCATAACCACATTTACCTGTTTTTTCTCTTACACGAGAAATAGCCAAGTTTTCACGAGTTTCGTTCAATTTTTCTTCTTGAACTTTAATCATATTTTCAAGCATCAAAGTTTCAACATATAAGAAACCTAGTTGTAAGCCCATGCTTTGTTCTGTTGCAACTTTTTCAGCTTTGTCGAATTTTAATTTTTTGTGTTTAACAATGATATTTGTTACCAAATCAGGTGCATAAATCATTTGATCAATACCAAGTGTGAATTGACCTGCACGAGTTGGAACGTTTGAATAAGAATAAGCATACGCATCATTGTAGCTTTGGTGACCCAAATCTAATCTCAATGTTGGTAGATATTTCAAATATGCAGAAGTTGTTGATCTTCTTGCTGCATCTACAAGATATCTTTTTCTTTGAATATCTAAGTTGCTTTCTTCCATTTTGTTGAATACATAAGTTAAGTCATATTTAGGTTTTTCAGCTTTAGAAATAACTTGACAGTTATTTAATAATCTCAAAGGTGCTGAATAACCCAATGCTAAACCTGTATCTTTGTTATAGAAAATAACTTTGTCATCATAGAACGGAATTTTTTCATCTTTAACAGCTTTTCCGTGTAATACACCATGAATACTGAAAGAAGTTGCTTCTGCAATTTTTCTATCAACATCAGGTGTAGATGTACCTAACAAAGCACCTAATTCAACATCTTCTTTACCGATTGATGAGAATGTAGGCAATTTTTTATTGTTTAAATAAGTGTATAATTCTTGACGTTGTTCATGGTTCAAGTTGAACATTGGTGTTACAAACACATTATCAACATCTTGAGAAATTTTGTTTAAAGAACCTGTTACGTCTTTTGCACTTACAGGAATTACCTCAAAGTCAACAATAACTTTCTTTTCTTTGAATTTGTTTTCAATGATTGAATGCCAATCTTTTTGAGTTTTGTAGAAATTTTCATTCATCAAAATAGCTGATTTACCTTCAGTAGGTACAAGCTTTTTGAACATCATGAAATCATTTACATATTGTTTTACAGGGTTAAAGAACGCTGTACTGCCAAAATCTCTCAAACCATATTCATCAATTGTAATAACGAATTTGTTTTTGTTTTTCTTTTCTGACAAATACACACTAGACATATAACCAAGAGAAATAACTGTTGTAGCTCTTGATTTAAGCGCTTTTTCTGAAACTTCTGCAGCGCTTTGTTCTGTCCAATTACCTGTAAATACTAAATCATTTGGAAATACTGCTTTGTAATCAGGTAATAATGATCTAGTGATAGTTTTTTGGAAAGTTTTCATAACTTCCACGTTTTTATCTGACGGTCCGTCAAATACGAAAGCAAGCTCAATACTTCTTGCATTTGGTGCCGCTTGTAATGCCTGAGACATTTTTGCAGGATTTGCAAACGCAGCAACTCCAGTGTAGCTAAAAGCTAACATAAGTGCCATTACAGCACATAAAATCTTTTTCATCTCCTTCTACTCCATATTAAAATTTCACTAAGATATATTCAATATTTTATAACAAACATCAAAACCCGACAATTTTACATTCTATTTTGTTACATTTATGGTATAATACATTACATAAGAAGGAGAGAAAAAGATGTTAGAATTATTGTTAGTTCTTGTTATTGCATACGTTATTGGTTCTATTCCAACAGGTTATATAATTGTAAAGTTGTTCACAGGTCAAGATATTAGAACAATTGGTTCAGGCTCAACTGGAGCAACAAATGTTAAACGTGTAATGGGTAAAAAATGGTTCTTTACCGTAATGATTTTAGATGCGATAAAGGGTGCATTACCAGTTGTTTTGGCAAAAGTTCTAACAACAGCATTTGCTGGAATTGGTTTGTTGCCAGTTTTAGCAGCAGTTGCTGTTATTTTAGGTCACAGCAAATCAATTTTCTTAAAATTTACTGGCGGGAAATCAGTTGCATCAGGAGTTGGAACAATTTTAGCATTAAACTGGATGGTTGGTTTAATTATTGCTGCGATTTGGGCAACAATTACTTATATATCTAAATATGTTTCTTTAGGTTCAATTATTGCATTAGCGATTTCACCATTTTTAATGTGGGCGTTCAAAGAACCTTTGGCTTATATAATATATTGTGCAGTCGGCGCAGTTTATATTATATATTTACATAGAGAAAACATTCAAAGATTAATCAAAGGAGAAGAAAACAAGGTCAGATAAAGACCTTGTTTTTTTAACAAAAAAAACCACCTTGAAAAAGTGGCGTTACGAAAATTAGTAGGAAAAAAGGGAAAGGAAATTTTTTAAACTCTCTAACTGAACATACTGAATGTTTTTTCTACGTTCTTGTCAACTACTCCTTTAACAGAGTCATACTCAGATTGTAGTGCATTATGTTCAGTATCTAATTTTTTCAATTCTAAATCAATTCTTTGATCTTTCTTTTCAAGAGCCGCAATGTCTTGATTATACTCAGATTCAACCAAAGCAATCATACGTTCATCTTCAACTTCTTGAATTGCATCATCATCACTCAAAGTTGTTTGAATGAAATCTCTCTCTGTAGCCGAATAAGCCTTTAAGAATAATTTGCCTTCTTTTAATTGTTGTTCAAACCAAGAAGCTTTCATTACTTTACCTTTATAAGAAGATTTAGTATTTGCAAGAGTATCAACCTCATTAGCTTCTGTATAATATCCATGTTGAGACATTTCGTTGAAAATGTTTCTATAATATTGGACTAAACCAGCATTTTCTGGATCATCTTGAACAGTTTGCAAACCAAATGCGTCACCTTTAGCAAGATTTGCAGTTATTGCCATAGCATAATCATAAAGTTCTCTTTGTTCTTTTGTTGTACCTTCGTAGTTTATTATATGTTGCATTCCACCATAAGAATATGTTGCATAACTACCAATAAATGTAGTATTACCAGCATTATATGTTATTTCAGGAGCTACAGTTCCATCACCGTGTTCTTCATCTTCAAAAGATTTGCCCACTGATTTCAAATATTTATCCCATGCTTCGTGCACTTTTTGACCTGCATCTTCAGCGTTTACATCAATGTCAGAAATTGAATAACCCAATTTTTCTAAGAACACATTCAAATCACCATTACCTGCTTCAAACGCTTCAGCTAATTTTTTAGTTACAAGAGTTTCACCCTTAGCATTGGCAACAACATATTGTTTACCACAACCAACAGTGTTGTAACCTGTCATTAAGCCATAAGAAATATCTGAATAATTTGCAACGGAACCGTTAAAACCTGTTAGAACGGTCAATTTTGTAGCACTAAGCGCCGCATTATATTTTGCGTTCACTTGCTCTGTTTCATCCGCAAGACGTTGTTTCGCAAACGAAAGGGATTGACCCATATTTTCGTTGTCTGTGAGTCTTGCAGTAATGCTGAGCAATCTAGCTTGTCCTGCTGCCATTCCCATAAAGTTTTAACGTTCCTTTCAAAAATCGTAACTCTGTACTTATCTATACGGAGTTGTTTTATAAAAACTTTAAAAAATAATCAGGTTTTGTTACAAACTTGTAACAATTAAAATTCTTTTTCAAATAAAACTCAATTTAACCTTCTTCAACTTTGTGTTATAATTTCTGTAGGAAATAGGAGAGAAAAATTATGCAAAGAATAGGAATTGATGTTGGCGGTACTAATGTAAAAATTGCACTTGTAGATGACAAGGGTAATATTTTGTATTCAAATTCTGTTCCAACACACTCTGAAATGGGTTATGAATACACAGTAAATAACATTAAACAAGCAATTAGAGATTTAATGAATGAATCAAAATGTACAGATATCGAAGGTATTGGTTTTGACTTCCCTGGGCAAATTGATTATAAAAACGGTGTAGTAAGATTAGCACCAAACATCCCAGGCTGGGTAAATATTCCTATTGCACAAATTATTGAAGATGAATTCAAAATTCCGACAAGAATTGATAATGACGTTCACTGCGCAGCATTGGGCGAATTGAAATTCGGCGCAGGTAGAGATTGTGAAAACTTTATTTGCATGACAGTTGGAACAGGTATCGGCTCAGGTATCGTAATTAATGGTAAGCTTGTACGTGGCGCATCAAACGCTGCTGGTGAACTTGGTCACATTAAATTAGAAATGAATGGTGGCCCACTTTGTGGTTGCGGGGATTTCGGATGCTTAGAAGCATACGCATCAGGCCCATCAATTGTTAAAATGGCTGAAGAATATATTATGGGTGGCAAATCTACTAAATTCCGTGAAATGGCTAATGGTGGCCCAATCACTCCATTTATCGTTGCAGAAGCAGCAAAACAAGGTGACCCAGTTGCAAGAAGAATTTTCACAATTATGGGCGAATATATCGGGCACGGTCTAACAAGTGTAGTAAACTTGCTTAACCCAGAAAAAATTATTATCGGTGGTGGTGTGGCTGATGCTGGCGATATTTTACTTGACCCAATCAGAGAAACCATAAGAAAACGTGCAATGGTAGTTGCAGGTTCTGCGGTAGAAATTGTTCCAGCTAAACTTGGAAATACCGCTGGCGTAATCGGTGCAAGCTTATTGATTGAAAGTTAAAAACATAAATTTAATATACAAAAAGGTGGGTCTTTTAAAACCCACCTTTTTTGGTTGTGAATTGGGATTTCATGCAGCATCCCACAACCTTTGGTGTCTTCAAATAAACTACAAACAAAATGGTCATCACCTCTTTGTACAAAGCTTGACGAGTCGTCATCATGCCTGTAGTCGCCGCTGTATTTGCATGTCCCAGTTACTCCGAGAAGCGAGTCAGCATTGACACCTACAATATTAGAATAACTTTTTTCCCACTACATTTCATTAGACTTTATAACAATTTTTTATTACGCGTTTGTACAATAGATTTTATCTTTATTTATTAAATAATAACTCTAAAAGGAGAACTATTATGACAGTAAAAATGCTTGTTTTTGATTATAGACCAACAGAATATAAATACTTTGAGCATAATAATTTTGAAAATTTTGATATAAAATTTTTTGATTTTAGTTTAACAGAAGAAACTCTTTCTAAGATTGAAGAAGAAGATTTTGAACAAGCTTCTGTTATAAGTATTTTTATAAATTCAATATTAACTCAAAAAGTATTGGATAAGTTCAAAAACTTACGCATTATAGCGACCCGTTCGACAGGATATGACAACATTAATTCTAAAGCTTGCATGAATAGAAATATTTCTGTTGTAAATGTTCAAAAATACGGTGAAACTGCAGTTGCAGAATTCACTTTAGGATTAATAATTTCATTAGTAAGAAAACTTCCACAAGGATTTTTGAGCGTTAGAGAAGGCAACTTTACAGGCAAAAGTTTTGTCGGTCGAGATTTGAACGCACTCACTCTTGGCGTTGTTGGAACTGGAGCTATAGGAACTTCTGTTTGCAAACTTGCAAACGCATTTGGTATGAAAATTCTTGCTTACGATTTAACACCAAGAAAAGAACTTTCTGAAAAATATAATGTTAAATATACAACTCTAGAAGCTATGATAATGAATTCCGATATAATTACTTTGCATTTACCATACACGGGTAATAATTATCATATGTTTTCTAAACATCAATTTGATTTAATGAAGAAAAATTCTTATTTCGTAAATGTTTCTCGTGGTGAACTTGTGGATAATTTATATCTAAAAGAAAATCTTGAAAGTGGCAAATTGGCAGGTGCCGCATTAGATGTTGTAGCGTGCGAAGCCCCTTGTGATGCTTGTATAAAAATGGCAAAGAACTTAGAAGTTTCTTCTCTAGAATGCTTGAGAGAATCCGAAATTATAAAAGAATTAATTAAAATGCCAAATGTAATAATTACACCGCACATGGCATACGAATCACAAGATGCGATTGATTTTATTCTAGAAACGACTTTTGATAGCATAAAAGATTGTATCAATGGTGGTAGCAAAAACAGAATTATTTAAATTAATTAATGTAAATATTTTGTTAAATAACTAAAGAAATAAAAAAATATGCCGTATAGAGAAATATCTATTTTAAGAGAGAAGGTTAAATGTTAAAAAGATATTTATGTACGGCATTGTTATTATTGGCGTTTACAGTCCCTGTATAAACAGAGATTGCTAATAATTACGATTTTTATATGTATAGAGCCTATGCAAGCTTTAAAGATAAAAAATATCCTGAAACTATAAAAGCTTGTGATAACGCTATAAATCTAAATCCAAATGATGCAAAAGCTTATTATCAACGTGCGTATGCGAAAAACAAATTAGGCAAATATGACGAAACTGCAAAAGATTACAACAAATCAGTAGAATTACAGAAATAGCTATCAGCTTAAAGAAAGAAGGTATAACATGTTATATATCCTCACATCATTGTCACTTATCGCAATAATTTTAGTGTTCAAGCCTCGTAAAGATGCGAATGCATACTTCAAACAAGGCAAAGAAAAACACCTCTCTGGAAAACATTTGGAAGCTATTAAAGACTACAATAAGGCTATTCGTTTAAATCCAAACTATACCGAAGCTTATAATAATCGTGGTATTGCCAAAAGAGAATTAGAACAATACTCTGAGGCTATTAAGGACTACGATAAAGCTATTAGTTTAAACCCGAACGATGTTAGAGCTTATTTTAATCGAGGGAATGCTAAATATGATTTAGGGCAATACTCAGAAGCTGTTTTAGATTTTAACAAAGCCATTAGTCTTGGTCTAAATTGTGCTATGGCTTATAACTATCGAGGAGATGCTAAGAAAAAACTCGAACAATACGCCGAGGCTATTCAAGATTACAATAAAGCTATTAGTCTTGATCCTAATGATGCTGAAGTTTATTTTAATCGAGGAAATGCTAAATATAATTTAGAGCAATATACCGAGGCTATTTTAGATTACGATAATGCTATTAGATTAAATCCAAATTATGCAGCTGCTTATTATAATCAAGGAAATACTAAATATGATTTAGAACAATATACCGAGGCTATTTTAGATTACGATAATGCTATTAGATTAAATCCAAATAATGCAGCTGCTTATTATAATCGAGGAAATGCTAAGAAAAAACTCGAACAATACGCCGAGGCTATTCAAGATTTTGACAAAGCCATTAGTCTTGATCCTAATGATGCTGAAGTTTATTTTAATCGAGGAAATGCTAAATATGATTTAGAACAATATACCGAGGCTATTTTAGATTACGATAATATTATTAGATTAAATCCAAATTATGCAACTGCTTATATTAATCGAGGAAATACTAAATGTGATTTAGGGCAATATGCAGAGGCTATTTTAGATTTTGACAAAGCTATTAGTCTTGATCCTAATGATGCTGAAGTTTATTATAATCGAGGAATTTCTAAATATAATTTAGAACAAAACTCAGAGGCTATTTTAGATTTTGACAAAGCCATTAGTATTGATCCAAGCTATACTTATGCTTATTTTAATCGAGGAACTTCTAAATATGATTTAGGTCAATATGCCGAGGCTATTCAAGATTTTGATATAGCTATTAGTATAGATCCAAATTATACAAAAGCGATTAAACTAAGAGAACAAATTTTACAAAAAATGAATAATAACGAGTAAATATTTATGAAAAATTATTTAACGACTTTTTTAAACACTTGTGCTGAAATTGATTTGAACAAAAAATCTTTGCGTGAATACAAATCAAAACCGACAGTTTCAAATTCTTTCATCAATTCAGCAGGTTGTGGAAATGTTTGTTTTGATTTGACCAAGTATTCGTACGATTTGTAATTTTTTTTTAAAAGCTTGGCAAACATTGGAACTACTTTTTCAAAAACTTGCCCTGCGAAATTCTTTTCACCAAAATCCAAATGCAAAACTTTTCCACCAGTTTTTAAAACCCTATACATCTCATTTATAGCCTTTGCTCTATCTTGAATGTTCCGTAAGCCATAACTAACCGTAATAAAATCAAAAACTTCATCTTCAAAAGGCAAATTCGTCGCATCAGCCTCGACAAACTCAGCGTTTTTAATTTGATTACGTGCAATTTCCAACATGTTTTTGCTAAAATCAACAGCTGTAATATTAGATTTTGGACGCAATTTTTGGATAATTTTTACCAAGTCACCTGTTCCTGTACACAAGTCCAAAACAGAAGATTCCTCAGCAATATTCAATAATTTTATACATTTTCTTTTTATAATTTTATCTGTTCCAAATGAAATAATATTATTCATTCTGTCATAATATTTTGCGATATTATCGAACATATTCTTGATTATTTCTGGAGTTTTATCAACATTCATAAATTGTTACCTTTTTGCGTCAATTAAATATTAACATATAATTAGAATATGAGAATAGGATTTGTACCAATAGATAATCGTCCTGTCTGCTACACTTTACCAAAGTTGATAGCAGAAATTGACAAAAATATCGAATTGCTTTTACCAAACCGTGAATGGCTTGGTGATTTAACAAAATATGCAAATACTGAAGAACTTTTCAAATGGTTACAAGACCTTCCCAAATTGGATGCTATAATAATCTCACTTGATACAATTGCCTATGGAGGATTAATTTCATCAAGAAGAAGTAATTCCTCATTTGAAGAAATTAAAGCAAGGATTGAAAATTTAAAAAACATTCTTTCAACAAAAGATGCCAAAATTTATGCATTCTCAAGCATTATGAGAATTTCAAATAACAATATTAATGAAGAAGAAAAAGAATATTGGGCACAATACGGCAAAAAAATTTTTAATTACTCGTTCTGTATGGATAAGTTTGGAGCTATGTGCAAAAAAGAAGTTCCAGACGATATTTTGGATGACTACCTAAATACGCGCAAACGAAACTTTGAAATTAACAAACTATATCTTGAATGGCAAAAAGAAGGCTTTTTTGAAACATTAATTTTCTCAAAAGACGACTGTGCAGAATTTGGCTTTAATGTTCAAGAAGCTAAAACCCTAGAACAACTCGGTGGTTACATAAAAACAGGCGCAGACGAAATCCCTCTATCTTTGTTATCAAGAGCAATTCAAGGTGAAATTAAAATAGCACCAATATTTTTAGAACCCGAATATAAAAATCTAATTTCAAATTACGAAGATATTTCTATTGAAAAAAGTGTCCTAGGTCAACTCGAACTTGCTAATTGCGCAATCACAGAACCTGACGATGCAGATATTTTGTTATACATAAATAACTTCATCGAAAAACAAGGTGAAATCGTTATGAATATCGACACAAAACCTTTCGATAAAAAATGGCAAACACCTAACAAACCATACGCAATCGCAGATGTTAGATTTGCCAATGGTTCTGATAACAATTTGGTATGTCAATTTGAAACATTCGACGAAAACTTCTATGGATATTCCGCGTGGAATACTTCTGCAAATACTTTAGGAAGCCTAATTTGCGCACTAAAAATAAAATTTCTCGCACAAAAATATAATGACAATGCGTTTAAAAAGTTACAAATAACAAGGTTTTTAGATGACTGGGCTTATCAAGCTAATGTTAGACAAACAAAACCTAATCAGGATGAATTAAACACTAAAATGAAATTTTATGAAAACAAAGTAGCCCAATTAATCCATAACGATTATAATATAAATTATAAGTCCCCTTGGAACAGATTATTTGAGGTAGAAATTGAATTTAATTGATATTTTATTACTTGCTATAGCTCTTGGAGTCGATTGTTTAGTTGTATCATTCGCTCAAGGACTAATTTTTACACAAAACAGAATTAAAAATTCAATTGCATTAGCCGTTTCTATGGGTGGATTTCAAGGAACAATGCCTATAATTGGCTATGTAGGCGCAAATTACATCCATGATTTTATTGCACCATATAGCAAATGGTTAGTTTTTGCTATATTTTTCGTGCTAGGTCTAAAATTTATTCTTGAAGCTTTTAAAGAAAAAGAAGAAGAGATTTGTTGCATTGGTATCAAATGCCTTATAAGTCTTGGAGTTGCTACAAGCATCGATGCGTTAGTTGCAGGTGCTAGCATAAATTTAACCTCAACACCACTTGCTTCAACTGCAATAATAATAGGTTTGGTATCATTTATAATGTCATTAATAGGTTTTTGGCTTGGGAATTTTGGCAAAAAATTCCCCTCAAAATTTTTGGAAATTTCTGGAGGCATGATTTTAATTTTTCTAGCCCTAAAATCAATCCTAATTTAAGTCTTGACCATGCCTTTATATAGCCGAATAGGGCGATATTACTGAATATTTTACAATTCTTAATATACAACAAAACCATGTAAAACCATGTCGTATCATGGGTTTCCATGGTTCAAATTGGCAAGACCATGGTATAGCTTGATTTACCATGAGATTGACAAGCCGAAACGCCCTATATAGCTGGATTTGGTCGTGTTGTTACAATTCTTAATAACAACATGTTTGCTACTTGAAAAATAAAACGGATTTCCTATAATGTTAGTATAAACAGGTCGAAGATAGTTGATACAAGCGACCTTAGGGGTGGAGGACGACAGTTATACTGTCGTATATCGTCCATGGGTAAAGTAGATAATTTGGAGATTATATAAATTGTTTAGAAGTAGAGATATGGGTAGAGCAGTAGCCGTAAGAAGATGGACGCCAACGGCACTTGAGTGTTATAAAAGAGGATGCAATTGCGAAGGTTGTTTTTACAAAGATTTTTTTAGTGGATCTTCACAAAAATGCCAAATGAAAGCATCTGTATTGGAATTGGTTAGAGTAATCGGTACTCCAGATATTGAATTACAACAATTCATTATTGAAGATTAATGGGTTACCCCCTTTAAAAATTGAGAATAGTATGTTATACTGTATAAATAACACAGTATAAGGAGGGTTTAAATGCATATTTACGTAAACGGTAGAAACATCGAAATTACTGACGCTATTAAAGCTTATGTAAAAGAAAAAATGGGCAAAGTTGCAGCTCACTACGATCAAATTCAAGGTATTGAAGTTGTATTATCAGTAGTTAAAAATCCTGCTGCATCAGGCAAACACATCGCAGAAGTTTCTTGCAAACTAGCTTCAGGCGTTATCCGTTGCGAAGAAGCAGCTGAATCAATGTATGCAAGCATTGACTTATTGGCTGACAAACTTGCAAGACAAGTACAAAAACACAAAGACAAAACTTTAGGTTCAGACAAAGCATCTATCAGAACTGAAGCTCTTGCTGAAGAAGTTGAAGAAGAAACTGAAGAATAAGTTTTGATTTTAAATTTAACTAAAAAGAGTCCCAAAAGGGACTCTTTTTTAATCTTCTACTTTCTGATTTTTCATAGATTTTGTTCTTAACTGTCTATGATATGTAATTGCAAAACGATGCGCCTCGTCTCTTATTCGCTGAAACAAGAATAATGCACTAGAATTTCTTGGCAAAATTACAGGTTCAGATTTGTTTGGTAAAAATACCTCTTCATTGCGTTTTGCCAAGCTCACAACATCAATTCCTTCAATTCCAAGCTCTTTTATAATTTCCATAACGCTTGATAATTGACCTTTACCACCATCAATAATTATCAAATCAGGCTTATCCCAATGTTCTTTGCCGAGATTAGAAAGTCTGCGAGTTAAAACTTCTTTCATAGAAAGAAAATCGTCTGGTTTACCTTCGGTAGATTTAACTTTAAATTTTTTATACTCAGAACCTTTTTTAACCCCATTAATAAACGTTACCATAGATGCAACTGTATTTGTCCCTTGAATATGCGAAATATCATAACATTCCATTCTGTGTGGGAAATTTTTAAGCTCCAGTTTTTCAGCTAAATATGCACCAATCTCATTAAAATCATCTCTGATTTTTGCCATTTTAGTGATTTTAGCATTTTGCAAAACAACATTGGCATTTTTATCCGCAAGCATTTGTAATTCTTTGCCTTGAGTTGATTTCCCATAACTAATTTTGACTTTTTTCTGTGCCAAAATTCCCAACCACTCTTCGAACAGTGCTTTATTCCCAACAGCTTCCAACTCATTGGAAACTATTTTATCTGGATAACCTAGCGTCAAAGTTGCATAATATTCTTTAAAGAAAGTTTCAAAAAATTCTGTTCTGTCAGCTTCTTCGACATCATAAACAAAATCTTTTTTATCAATCAGGCGACCTTCTCTAATCATCAAAATTACTATTACAAAAATTCCATCATCAGCAACTAAAGAAATTACATCTTCATTCAATTTTGTATTTTCATATACAACCTTTTGTTTCTCTAAAGTTTTTTTCAAATCTAAATAACTATCACGAAGCCTTGCTGCCTTTTCAAACTGCAAACTATCTGAATATTTTTGGATTTGCCCCATAAGTTGCTTCATCAGTTCAGATTGTTTCCCAGACAAAAACAATTCCGCTTGACGAACAATAGCTTTGTATTCGTCACTTGTAACTTTGTTCTGGCAAGGTGCAAGACATCTACCAATGTGATAATACAAGCACGGTCTATCTTTAAATTTTGGTGTTTTACATTGCTTAAGTGGGAAAATTTTTTTTAGAAAATCTAACGTTGAATACATTGCTCTAATATCGGTATATGGACCATAATAATGACCTTTTTCAGGGTTCAAATTCTTCTTGCGAACTATCGAAATTCTCGGAAAATCTTCTTCTGTGATTAAAAAATATGGATATTTTTTATCATCTTTTAACAAGATATTATAACGAGGTTTATGTTTTTTAATTAAATGACTTTCTAAAATAAGTGCTTCAACTTCTGTATTAGTAATAATATATTCAAGCCTATCAATTTGGGACACAAGAACTTGAACCTTAACACTATCGTGAGTTTTATTAAAATAACTTTTCACTCGTCGTTTAAGAATTTTGGCTTTACCGACATAAATAACTTCATTATCTTTATTGTAATAAAGATAACACCCAGGAAGCGACGGAAGCAGTTTTAAACTTTCTTTTAATTTGTCGTTCATAAAACAATTATAGCATATATTGAAAAGTTTGAAAAATTAAAAGCTTTTATATTTTTACTATTAAAACTAATTTAATCTACACAAACTACAAATCGCGTACTACTGCTGCGATATATGCCACTTTGCGAAGTTGTACTGGTAGCATTAAATAGCCTGCCTGAAGCGCCTTTCACGGCTGGTTCCTCACTTGCCCAAATGGATAAACTAGATGTAGCAAACCCCACTTCCGAAGCTTTGATTTCATCAATGGTTAAATTTGATACATTTTGCTTTGCACCTATGCCACTTGTACTATAGACATAATCAGCTATTTTAGCTAAATGTGCCAAACTTGCCATTTTGCTCGTACCACCACATAATTCTGCAGCACCTGCCCAATAGTCACTTTTACCAATATCTGAACTCATGCATTTTGATATTCCATACTTGTTCATAAACTTTAAATCATCAGGATCTGTTGTATTACCACTTGAATCACAAGCATTCCATACACGAGGTTTTGGCTTTTGTGGCACCATAACCAAACAGACACCATTAACTTCTGCAAAACAACCACTACCAAGTTTTGTTACGTTTATACTTCTTAAATCCTTAGCACTACTATTTGGAGATTTAAACCCATTTGTATCATATAGTATAGCCAAAGCATCAGTACCTAAATTAACTGTGCCATTTTTGTCATTTGAAGTCCAAGACATTGTAATAATTTCATTAGAATAAGGATCTTGACTAGCATCTTTATTATAGGCAACCAATGCGGTTACACCACTTGCAAATTGAACACCAACAACATTGGTTTGTTGCCATTCTTTTTGACCAAAGTTTTTAGTTGTTTTAATTATGGTCATGTCAACGGCTTCAGGAGTAGCATCACCACTTCCCCAGAAAACTTCTTCTTCAAAACAATCCATTAGTTTATCATTAGAACAAGTTTTAGTTATTTTAAAATGTTTAGATAATTCATCTACAAAATCTTCAGTAGAAGAAAACCCAGCTAAAGAAGATTGTGAATTCATAACCTTCAAAGCTTCTCCAAGTTTTCTTTCAAAAGTAGTAGCCGCAGTGTCATATGTTCTTTTTTGATAATCCGCAACTAATGTTGGAATAGTCATAGCTGCAACAACACCAATAATACCTAGTGTTATTAGCACCTCTGCTAGAGTAAAACCTTTTTTCATATTACCTCCTATCCAATTTTGTGATGTATTACTTCATAGCTTAAATCATTATAATCCATAAGAATAAAGATATGCAAAAATATGAAGTAATGTATCACAAAATCTCAAGAACCATAAAAAAGTTGAGGAAGGAAGCAAAACTTTCCCAAGAAGAGTTAGCTGAAAAACTTGGTTGTTCAAGAGAATTTGTGAGCAGAGTTGAAAACAATCGCGAAAAAGTTAGCTTGAAAATGCTTTTTGTTTTATCAGAAGTTTTTGAAATATCACCTAAAGAATTCTTTGATTAAATCTTCAAATTTTTGATAATTTCTTTTTGTGTATCTCTTATCCTGTATGACTCACAAGTTTTTTGTATAGCTTTGTTATAAGTCCATTTATCGAGATTGCAACTTTTTAAATATTCAAAAGTTTTGTCCCAATATTTTACAAAACATATTGATAAAGCCCACGCAACCGCCATTTTAGCATAATATCCATCATTTTTAATTTTATCTAGAATCTTTAAAACTCTATCAATATATTCATCTTCGATAAAATAATTTAGCAAAATTACAACCCCAAAGCGAATTTCAAATTCTTTATCTGAATTCAAATACTGTTGAATAAATTCCCAAACAAGTTCTTTATTTTCTTTTATAAATTTTAAATTAGAACAAACAATATCACAAATTCCCCAGTTATTAATCTTAGGGACAAATTCTATTAATAAATCTAGTCGTTTTTGAGGCTCAAGTTTTGCATAACCTATAACAAGACCTTGCAGCATAATTTCTTCATAATAAAAATCATCTTTGTAATTTTTCCAATCACCTTTTGCTAATTCTTTAGCTAATTTTCTTAAATCAGGAACTCTAACACCCAAAACATTATCTATATTTGGTAAAAGTTTCGAGTTAAATTCTCTATATTTTTCATCTTTTAATTCAAAAAGCTTATTTCTCATTTGTTTTTTATCAATTCTTTTATATATTGTCTAACAGATGGTGTAATCATCAAATCAGGTTCCGTCATTGAAAATTCATCTAAAATTGTGATGGCTCTTTTTACATCACCATTTTGTTCATACAAAAGTCCCAACATAATTCTATTTAATGGATTTGAGTCATCTGAATATTTTGCAATTTTTTCATCAACAAGATTTAGTAATTTGTACGTTTTAGCTAGGTTTTGATAATACTTAAAATTCAAACTAAACTGCGTTAAGGCTCTTTCAAAACAATCAAGAGCGTAATCTGGATAACCAATTGTTAAATAAACCTCACCTAAATTATTATAATAAACCGCAGTTGCTTGAGTGTTTGGATTTAAACTAATCGCAATTTTAAACTCTTGGATTGCAGCATAATAACATTTTTCATCAACATAAATTAGGCCAAGATTGTTATGAACACGCGCATTTTTTTGTGCATCAATAACATACACATCAGGCTTTTTATATCCAGATGTGAGAAAAGTCAATAATATTAAAGGTATTAATAAAAACTTTTTCATCTCTATGTATTTAATTTATTTCTACAAAATTTCAAGTTCCCAATTTTCTTGAGCCATATACACATTTTCAGGGAATTGATTTGTATAATGTTCCTTAATTCTATCTAACTTATCATCGTTGTATGACGGATCAAAATGGAAGAACACAAGTTTTTCTGCATTTGCTTGTCTTTTAACTTCTAATGCGCCATCGAATGTAGAATGACCATAACCTTGTTTTGGTGCGAATTGATTTAGGTAATCCTCTGTTGTATATTGCGCATCGTGAATTAACACAGAACAATTACGAGCAAAATCAATAAGCTTTTTATCTCCGCCAAGATAGCTTTCTTTATCAGTAGCATAAACTAAAGATTTTCCTTTGTAAGAAATTTTATAAATGGCGACACCATCTTGAGGGTGGGCATATGATTTGTAACACTCAATTACAACGTCATCCCACTGACCATTTTCATATTTTTTTGTGATTATAGGTTCTTGACCGTGTCTTAAAACAACTACCTCATCATTTTGCAAGTTTCTAATATTTAGGTTTCCTGCAATATCTTTTAAATCAAGCGGGAATGATTTCCCGAACAAAATATTTGACAATTCATTAGAAAGATTTTCTTCTTCAGCAACTTGTCCAAAAACATTCACACTTGTTGATTTCAAGTGCAACGGTCTAAAGAAAGTAAATCCTTGAATATGATCTTGATGAATATGAGAAAGAAGAACTGTTGCATAAATAGGGGCTCTTTCTTCAGGTGTAAAACCAGAAGTGATGTGACGTTCTACAAGTTCATCACCTATATTTATCATGCCAGTACCTGCATCTAAAATAATTAAATGCCCACCTACATTAACCTCAACACAGGCAGTGTTACCACCATATCTTAAAAAATCTTTATTTGGGAGTGGATAACTTCCTCTAACACCTCTGAATTTTAAACTAAATTCGCTCATAATTTCCTCTTTATCTTTTTATTTCATAAATTGCTGTTTGGTCTTTTTCTTCACCACTATATAAAGATGATGCAAAAACCATTAATTTTGCAAGCTTTTGTATATTTGTCAAACTTGTTTCTTTAAATTTTAAATCAAATATAACTTTATTTTTCTTTGCAGTAATATCAATAACTCTAAACGCATTCGGATATGATACAAGTGACGGTGAACTTACATACAAAACATTATTCACTTGAGTAACTTTTGTTGCGTGATAATGCCCTGTAAAAACACCTATTGGATTTTTATATTTTTCAATAACTTTTCTAACTTCATCTGCATTACGCATCATATGACCACTACTTGCAAATGGCTCAATTAGTGGGACGTGCATAAAAATTAAAACAACCTCTTTTTGTGATTTTTTTAGTTCCGCATCTAACCAAGCCACTTGTTCTTTGTCAATAAAACCATTTGAAGTTATTTCATCATCAATGATACTATCTAATACTATAACTTTGAAACCTTGTTTTGGAATAAAAGAATAATATGGAGTTGTAAACGTAAAATTGGAATTGTTTTTTCTCAAAATATTTAAGTATAAACTTTTTGTCAAATACCCACCAACACAAGTATCGTGGTTTCCAAATGCAAAATACCAAGGATATTTTAATTTTTTAACATGAGGCAAAACCGCTTGAAGCTCAATCTCATAAGGTTTATCAATCAAATCTCCAGTAAACATCAGAAAATCAACATTTGGAGTTACATTTACTTGCTCAATTGCATCATCTAAAAGCTTTGGCGATTCTGCAATCATCTTGAATGTTGTATTTGCGCCATTATTCAAGAAATGAACATCACTGATTTGGACAAATCTTAAATTGGATGCATTAGTATACCCTTGGACAAAAAAGAGCATAACACAAGTCAGCAATAACGTTGTCATTGCATTTTTCACCTTGGTTAAAAATGTTTCTTTTTTACGTCGCATTTACTTCTCAATTCGTAATTTTATCTCATTATACTTCGCAATAACTGTTTTGTCGTCATCAGATAGTATGAGAGATTTTTCCAAATTGATTATAGCATCGTTATAATTACCAAGTTCAGCTTGAGCCAATCCTATATATTTATAAATTTCTGATGTATGAATTTCGCTTGTTAATTGTTCTAACTTGTTTTTTGCTTGTTCATATCTTTTCATATTAAATAAAATTTTGCCTTCTAAATATCTGTATTCAAGAGAATTTTCTAACGCAATAGCAGTCAAAATATCACTCAAAGCCGTATCATGGACATTCAAGCTTGAGTGCGCTTTTGCTCTTAGAGCGTATGCAAAATCATCCTTTGAATTAACTTTTAGATATTGATTTATATATGTAATTGTCTGCATATAATTTTTAAGCTCGTAATAACAAATCGCTATTTGCAAATAACATTGAGTAAATGTTGGTTTTTCGTTTACAGATTTTATAAAATAATTTATTGCTTTATCATAATCTTTATTCTGTTTATAATATTCACCTAAAAAATAATATGCCCAATAATCTGTTCCAGCAGAAAGAGCATTTAATTCTTTTTGTTTATCTCCATTTTTTTTAGCCTCAACAGCCTGCTTAACAGCATCACTTTTAGCCACAACAAAAGAAGTATTATAGCCTTTAATTATTTGGTTCAAACCATTTCTTAAATCTACAACACTTTTATTTTCTGGTTCAATCATAAGAATTTTATCAAGATAGACAACTGCTTGTCTGTAATTACCCTCAACACAGTAATTAGTTGCTATATCAAAATAATCTTCAGTAATCTCATTTGCCTGAGCACCTAAAGATATAAACAATAATCCTGCTAAAAGAAATCTTTTCATAGCAGGATTATAACATAAAATAGTTTACGAATTAAATATTCATTACTCTTAGAATATCATTTAATTCAGCAGAAGTCTTTTTAACATCTGCATTACCATATTTGATTGCATTATCAGGGTCTTTCAAGCCATTACCGGTCAAAATACAAACGATTTTTGAGCCAGATTTAACTTGGTCTTTAACCTTGATTAAGCCCGCAACTGAAGCAGCCGAAGCCGGTTCTGCCAAAACGCCTTCGCAAGATGCAATAAGTTTGTACGCTGCAACGATTTCTTCATCAGTTACAAAATTAATCATTCCATTACTTTCATCACGAGCAGCTTCAGCTTGTTTCCAACTTGCAGGATTACCAATTCTAATTGCTGTTGCTAGTGTTTCAGGATACATAATTCTTTCACCTTTAACAATTGCTGCAGCACCTTCAGCCTCAAAACCCATCATTTTTGGTAATTCTTTAATCTTACCTAATGCGTGCCATTCTTTGTACCCTTTCCAGTAAGCTGTAATATTACCAGCATTGCCCACAGGAATAAAATGATAATCAGGAGCCTGACCAAGTGCTTCAACAATTTCAAACGCACCTGTTTTTTGACCTTCGATTCTGTATGGGTTAACTGAGTTTACCAAAGTAATTGGATGTTTTTCTGAAATTTCACGAACCATTTCTAGAGCTTTATCAAAATTACCTTGAATAGCAATAATTTCAGCACCATACATCATAGCTTGAGAAAGTTTACCTAATGCAATGTAACCATCAGGAATTAAAACATATGTTTTTAATCCTGCTTTCGCCCCGTATGCTGCAGCTGAAGCTGAAGTGTTACCTGTTGAAGCACAAATAATTGCGCCTGAGCCTGCTTCTTTTGCTTTTGTTACGGCCATTGTCATACCACGATCTTTGAAACTGCCTGTTGGGTTGCAACCTTCAAATTTCAAATAAATTTCAGCATCTACACCGATTTTTTTAGCTAAATTGTCAGCTTTAATAAGTGGAGTGTTACCTTCATTAAGTGTAACCACCGGAGTTGATTCAGTTACCGGTAAATATTCTCTATATTTGTTAATTAATCCTTGATAGTACATATTTTTATCCTTGAACTCTAATTAAACTATTTACTTTATTAATAAATTCACTTGATTCAAATGCTTTGACTGCATTTTGCATATCTTTTTCTTTACAAACTTCTGTAATAACAGTAATTTGCGCAGTATTATCTTTAGAAACATTCTTTTGAACGATGCTTTCTAAGCTGATGTTGTATTCAGCACAAATATTTCCGATATTACCAATAACACCTTTGTTATTTTTTGCATCAAGAGATAAATAATATTTGTTTTCTGTTTCTGAAACAGGAATAACATCTGCTTTTTCATGGTGATCACATCTCATCATTGGTAATAAATAATCTGTTGTGCCAAGTTCTTTTACTATTGCCAAAATATCACCAACAACAGAACTTGCGGTTGGAAATTCTCCAGCTCCAGGGCCTGAAAGAACTACATTACCAATTGGATGACCTGATAGACTTACAGCATTTGTTACATAATCTATATGCGCAAGAGTTGATTTTTTAGAAATCAACATTGGATGAACTCTAACATCAGCTCTGCCTAATTCGTCAAGTTTTGCAGATGCAATAAGCTTGATTTTATATCCCAAATCGTTTGCAGCTTTCATATCTTCTGCACGAACTTTGGTGATACCTTCTTTGTAAACATTTTCAATTTTAACACGTTTTTTGAATGCTAAAGTTGCAAGCGTTGTAATTTTATATGCAGCATCAAAACCTTCAACATCACCTGTTGGATCAGTTTCAGCATAACCAAGTTCTTGCGCTTCTTTCAATACATCAGAATATGATGCATGTTGAACATCCATTTTTGTTAAAATATAATTCGTTGTTCCATTTAAAATAGCTTCAATTTTGTTAATTTTATTCCCTGCCAAAATTGTTTTAATTGGCATAATAATTGGAATACCGCCAGCAATTGCAGCTTCGTATAAAACGACTTTATTGTGTTCCTCAGCAAAATTAAATAATTCCTCTCCGCATTTTGCAAGAAGCTCTTTGTTGGCTGTTACAATATGTTTGCCATTTTGAATTGCTGTTTTTATCAAATCAAAAGCTGGATTTGTGCCTCCAATAAGTTCCACAACAATATCTATTTCAGGATGATTAACAACTTCATATGCATTGTCGGTTACAATGCTTTCATCAAGATCTGGAATGTTACGTTGTTTATTCTTGTTTTTTACCGCAATTTTAACAACTTCAATATTTTCAAAATCTGATAAAGTCTTGAAAACTCCTGAACCAACTGTTCCTAAACCGATTAATCCTATTTTAATTTTCTTACTTTCCATAGATTTAAGTATAACATAAATTTTAAAATTAAAAAGTTTTATATTGACAATTAAAAAATGTTTTAATAAAGATCATTTAAAAAACCGGCATAAGCCGGTTTTTTTTAGACCTTAAAAATCAAAAACTTGCTATCCTTTAAAGCTAAAACCTTATGTTGAGCATCTTTTTTAAACATTAAGATTTCACCCTTATCGACTTTAAATTTTTCGGCATCAAAATGAATTTCAATTTCGCCATCAATAACATAGATAGCTGTATCTTCAGTTGAAGTATGAGTATCTATAATTTCTTCTTTTTTTATTGCGATTGCAACAAGACCACAACCATCTTTTTCTAACAAAACATTTTTGTCAAACTTGGTTGCATGATCTAAATCGACTAAATCCTTAGCCTTCAAAACATTATAAAACATAACATTCTCCTTTCTAACATTATTGAACCTTATATTTTAAAATTTTTCATTCGACAAAATAATAATATTTAGCGCAAATATTTTTATTTTTATGTGTTAAAATATACGAAAAGGAGTTTTTTTATGCCAATTGATTTTAATAATGTGCATATTTTTACAAACAGCATCCGTCAACATATTGTAAATCCACAATATACAGTTCAAAATCAACCAATTCAAGATACTTTTATCAAAAGCGTTGATGTGAATTTTGATGGAATAAAAATAGATAAAAAATCTTTTGGCAAAATCGAAAAAACTGGAGAAGAAGCTACTCTTTACACAATTACGAATAAAAACGGTGCAAGTGTAAATCTTTCTACTTTTGGTGCAACAATTACAGGGATAAAAGTTCCCGATAAAGACGGGAACTTGATTGATGTAACACAAGGATATGACAGTGTAACACCATATGAAAAATCTCCAGTAGGTCATGCCGGCGGAACAATAGGACCTTGTGCAAACAAAATTAGTGATGGTAAATTCACAATTAACAATACAGAATATACTCTTGAATGCAACAAAGATAACGGGAAATCACACTCTCATGGCGGAACACAAGGATTCGACGTTAAAAACTGGAAAGCTAATGTTTTAAAAGACGGTATTGAATTTACTTATCTAAAAAAAGATATGGAAAGCGGATACCCTGGGAATGTTCAAGCAAGCGTAATTTACAAATTTGATAACAACAATAATTTGCATATTCAATACAAAGCCTCTACTGACAAAGATACTTTGGTTAATATGACAAACCACACATATTTTAACCTCGATGGCGTAGAAAATACTCAAGAAGGTTCTGTTTTAGATCATATAGTAACATTACCAAATTCTTCAACATTCACAGAAAACAGTCAACTAGCAATTCCCACTGGGGAAATTATTAATGTTGAAAACACGCCGTTTGATTTCAAAACACCAAAACGTATTGGTGATGTAATAAACTCAGATGACGACCAAATTAAAATTGGTTCAGGATTTGACCAGAATTATTGCATAGATAATTATGATGGCAAATCTTTAATTGAAGTTGCAGAAGTAAAATCTCAAAAAACAGGAATTGAGTTAAAAGTATCAACAAATTTACCTGGGTTCCAATTCTATACAGCAAATCATTTAGGTAAATCAGCTCAACCAAATGGGAAACACGGAGCAAGATATGAAAAACGTTCCGCATTTTGTGTTGAACCACAATTTTATCCAAATGCGATAAATACAGAAAATTTTAAAGAAAAAGGAATACTAAAAGCAGGCGAAGAATATAATAGAGAAATTATTTATTCTTTCTACGTTAACAAATAAAAGGAATTTCAAATGGCAAATACTTTAGAAGATATTATAAGAGTGAGCAAAGGTGAAGAGTTAGCAGATTTGGTAATAAAAAATGCCAAATTGGTAAATGTTTTATCAGAAGAAATTTATGAAACTGATATTGCAATTATCGGTGACAAAATCGCTGGGATTTCCAAAGGCTACAAAGGTAAGCAAGAAATTGATGCAAAAGGTGCTTACGTTACACCTTCATTTATTGATGGTCACGTTCACATTGAAAGTTCAATGCTTATGCCATCAGAATTTGCAAAAATGGTTTTAGCATCAGGAACAACAACCGTAATTTCTGACCCACACGAAATTTCAAACGTTATGGGATTGCAAGGTATAAGCTTTATGAGAGAAGCAACAAAAAATCTTCCGCTTGACGTATATTTTATGCTTCCATCTTGCGTACCAGCAACAAGTTTAGAAACTTCAGGTGTTGAGTTAAATAGTTATGATTTAGCTCTTTTAATAGATGCACCTTGGGTTCTTGGGGTTGCTGAAATGATGAATTTTAACGGTGTCGTAAACTGTGAAAGCAATGTATTGAGCAAAATTCAATTAGGACTTGATAAAAAGAAAAGAATTGATGGCCACGCACCACATTTAACAGGAAAAGAATTAGATGCATATGTTGCATCAGGAATTTCCTCAGATCACGAATGCACAAACCCTCAAGAAGCTATCGAAAAAATCCGTTCAGGAATGTATATAATGGTCCGCGAAGGAACAGCCGCGCGTGATTTGGAACAATTAATCCCAGTATTAAAGAAATATAATACAAGAAAATGTATGTTTGTAACCGATGATAGAAATGCAAAACACTTGATAAAACACATCTCTGGAATGGTTAAAACTGCAGTTTCATTGGGCGTTGAACCGATTAAAGCAATCCAAATGGCAAGCTTAAACACAGCAGAATACTTTGGGCTTTCAAATGTTGGTGCTGTCGCTCCTGGATATAAAGCAGATTTTGTTATATTGGATAATTTAGAAACTTTTGAACCTAAAATGGTTTTCAAAAATGGTATTAAAGTCGCAGAAAATGGCAAAACTTCAATAGATATGTCTGAATTTAAACCCCCACAACTTAGGGGTACAGTAAACATTCAATATTTATACAGAGAAAATCTTCAAATAAAAGTTCCAAACAATCGTAGTGAAATGAAGGTTATTAATGTTGTACCGAAACAACTTATTACAAAAATGTCTTATGAACCTATCAAAAACGAAAACGGTTTTGCTGTTTCAGATATTGAAAACGACGTGTTAAAAATAGCCGTAATCGAACGTCATAAAGCAACTGGAAATATTGGTCTAGGTTTTGTAAAAGGTTTTGGACTTAAATCTGGTGCAATCGCTTCAACTGTAGCTCACGATAGTCATAATATGATTGTAATTGGTACAAATGACGAAGACATGTATTATGCAGCTGTAGAACTTGTTAAATCTCAAGGTGGCAAAATTATAGTCGAAAATGGAAAAACTTTATGCCACTTACCACTACCGATAGCAGGCTTGATGTCTGATTTGCCACACGAAAGAGTTCTTGAAAGATTGGATGATTTATCAAAAGCTTCAGAAAAAATCGGATGTACTATCAAAGATCCATTTATGAGTATGGCATTTTTATCATTATCAGTAATTCCAGAAATCAAAATCACTGATAAAGGTCTAATTGATGCCAAAAAATTTGAAGTGACTGATTTATTTTAAGAGTTGAGTTTTGCTATTTTTATATCAAAAACGCTTTCTAAATCAACACCAGTCAATACATTTGAAATCAAATCATTTGGATTGACGGATTTCAGGTCTTCAAAATGAGGCATAACACCTAAGATTTTTGTATCCGTATGCTTTTCAATTAACTTTGGCATAGACTTTATGTTCACATCTTGAATGATTTCAGGACAATCATTAATGATTACTCCGCGAATTTTGACACCATTTGCGGTTGCTTGATTAATATTGGCAAGAGTGTTGTTTACCGAATTTTCACTTGGTGAAACGATTAAAAGTACAGGAAGATTTAATGTTTTTACTAAATCTTGTTCTAAAAAATCATCTGACAAAGGTGTTGATAAGCCTTGAGTGCCATCCGTTATAGCACATTCAAATTCTTTTTCAAGACTTTTATAATCTTCTACAATAATATTTTTATCTATTTTGACATTTTCAAGTTCGGCTGCAATAGCAGGGATTGAAGAGTCTTTCAAAAGGTACGAAAAATATGTTTTTATGTATGGATCAACAAATTTGATTAAAGTCAAATCTGGAGCTTGAACAAATCCTTGACGCTCAATTGCGCCCGTTTGAACAGGTTTATAAACACAAGTAGAATAGCCTAAACTTTGCATCGTTGCAGCAAGACCTGCAGTAACAAATGTTTTTCCACTATTTTTTTCTGAACCCGAAACAAATAACTCTAGCATATGTAAATTTTAGCACAAAGTCTGTATTTCATGTTAGAATTTACATATGCAAAAGTTTTTAGTAGTAGATGATTCTCCTAGCTGGGTAAGACATCACGCCTTTAATATAAGACATATTTTAGGCGAAGATAATGTTGAAATTTTTATGGCATATTCTGCAAGAGAAGCTGATCAAATTCTATCTGCAAATATTGATGAACCATTTGATTTTATTTTTACGGATATGCAAATGGAAACAGATTTTTTGCCATTGAATGCAGGTGAATGGGTTATTAAACAGGCACAATTTTATCCTGAATACAAAAATACAAGAATTGTTATAATTTCTGCAAGTCCTGTTATTGAAAAATTAGCCGAAAAGTACAATGTTGAATTTATCCCTAAAAGACTCTGCCAAACAATAACAGAATATGAAAAACTTTTAAAAAATTGACAAAATAAATATTGGCTAAATTTATTGTATAGTTATCTAATGCAAAAACTTTGATGACCTTTTAAAATACCATTATGTATAACACATTATGGTATCAAACACTAAACAAATCAGCTTTAACACCACCTAGCATTGTTTTTTCAATTGTCTGGCCAATACTTTATATTTTAATGGCTATATCTGTTTACCTTTATATCAAAAGTAATTCAACACGCGAAAAACCTTTTGCTCTAGTGGTTTTTGCAGTCCAATTAATTCTCAACCTACTTTGGTCACCAATATTTTTTATTTCGCATAATGTATATTTAGCTTTTGTGGTAATTTTATTTATTTTAATCTTTGTTTTATGGACAATAGTTTTATTTCACAAAACATCAAAAACTGCAGCATACCTACTTATCCCATATTTTTTATGGTTAATCTTTGCCGCATATTTAAATTTTGAAATTATTCGCCTAAATTAGATTTATTTAAGCAAAGGTGGCAAATCCAAAGGATCTTTTTCTTGCAAAAATTCCTTATTTTGCTCCTGTAATTTTTTAATTAACATAGATAATTCCGCTTCATCTTCGAAAGTATCGAATTCACAAACGCTCATAATAACCC
The DNA here is from genome assembly GCA_045638025.1 of Candidatus Gastranaerophilaceae bacterium. Taxonomy (GTDB): domain Bacteria; phylum Cyanobacteriota; class Vampirovibrionia; order Gastranaerophilales; family Gastranaerophilaceae; genus SIG32. The sequence continues at coordinate 4,442 of JAZUAO010000040.1, read as the reverse complement.
CTTTACACTTTTTAGACCACTCATATTATAACTCTTGCTTTAGGAAATTTCAACCGTAATATTAGCCCTTTGTCTAACATTTTTAAAAACTCAAAATACTATAATTTCAAATTAAGAATAAAACAAAATAGAAAGGGCCTCTTCGGCCCTTTCCATTCTAAATGAACTAAAAAGCAATATTTTTAACTGCTACTATTATTATAACGTATGTTTTAAACAACTTCAACTGTACAAATAATATTTTTATACAAAATTTTATAAATTATTACGTTTTCTTTTCAAACCAAATTTAGTTTCAAAATCGGTGACTATACGGGTTGTAAGAAGTTCATGCGTATAGCCAATCGAAACTGCATTAGCCCTATCCCTAGCATCAAGCTTTTTAAAAATATTTTCCAAAGTCTTTTTTACTGTACTTAAAGTTACAAATAAAATATCTGCAATTTCTTGATTTGGAGTGCCTAATGCTACCAGTGCTAAATATTCTAATTCTCTATTAGTCAAAAGCTTTTTAACTTTATAACTATTAATTGAAACCTTTTCATCTGATTCCATAAACTTATCATAGGAATTACGCCTTTAAAAAAATATTGGGCAAATACCTAATATTTTTTGAAGGTAAATTCTTACTTCAATTACTTCAGACAAACACACATTTGCCTAAAATGCAGTTACTGCATGATTATTAAAGCAGAAAGATTTTTAAAATTATTAATAATATTTCCAGTTTTATTAAGCAAGCAAATTATTGACTTATGCACGAACAAATAATACAAAAGTATTAATTAAGAATTAACTAATATAGATTTAATTTCAGCAATAAGCATTGCCTTATCTTGATATTTATCGTTCTTCCCTAGCAAAAGATGAGCTAAAGCGTGGCAATTAGGACACAATATAACTAGATGATCTGATGTCACTAAATATTCTTCAGATTTGCTAGAAATTGGTATTAAGTGATGAGCTTCGACGATTTTATTTTTATAGTGAAAACCACATGCTTGACAAGTATAATTATCTCGCTTTTTTACTAGTTTTATTATTTCTTGATTTCTTTCTTTTTGTAAAAAGGTTACTTCTTTAGCTAAACCTTCATATAAAACAAAATTATTTATATTTTCTTTATTAAATTTCTCATCTTCATAGGATTTGATAAGGGATACAATGTCATTGTACTTAAGATCTTCTCCACCAAATAAAATATCATCGATAATTCTTTGAAATAAATTTTCTTCAAGATTATCAAAATCTTTTTTAACTTTTGCTCGACTTGGAGATAAAGGCCTTTGATACCAACCAACCCTTGAATTATTTTCCCAAGGATCAAAATCATCCCTCATGTTTTTCAATGCATTAGGTTTAACATCTAAAATTTCACCAATATATTTATGAGTTTGTGCTTGCGTACCAATCCCTAAATTTTTATATGCAACTGTATCAAATTTTGATAAATATAGTGCTACAATTAACGCTTTCTTTCTGTTTTCAGGTAATTCCATTCTACACTACTCCTGTTTTTAAAGTAACACAAACATATTTTCAAAACAAAATTCATCTATAACAAAATACCCAATAATAGTTTTGCATAAAAAAAGCCTTTCTTTCAAAAGGCTCTAATTATATTCTGCGGAATATCTAATTTTTACCTATTGCCCATCTAAACCCAAAAGATAAGGCAACACCATTTCTTCCACCATTTCTTATTAAAGTTTGGCCGAAACTTGTAAATCTATCTCCCCAACGCTTTTGAAGACCTACACCATATTGCACATATGGATCAACACTCATTTGTGGTAGCGCAACATCATTAGCTTGGAATTTTGTATTGTCCATTAAATTCCATACCATTTGTATTGTTGCATAAGGTTGCCATCCATTATCCAAATTACCAATAAATTTCAAGCCTGGAACTAATTGTATAGCGTGTAATGGATCTGCATTTATACCAACTCCTGCAGCATTATGATATTTAAATGTATTCACAAAAGAATATGACATTAACCAGCTTGGCTGAATAATAAGTTTACTATTTGCGAGCTCCCAATTGTAACCAGATTTTGAAGCAATCCCTGTCATTAACATACTGATATCTTCCGAACCATACATCGTGCTAGCATCCGCAATACTTGCACCAATGTTTGCTGTTAAACCTGTGAAGAAATTACCTTTATAAAATACTCCTGAAGCCATAACTAATTATTCAGAACTCGAATATAACCAGAAAGATGCTGAAATTATTCAGCGAGAGCAAAAAGTAAGATTACTTCAAGCTCCGCAGCGACAGAATAAAATTATTCTTCAAGGTGAAAGAAATTACGATATGAATATAATACAGGCATTGATAAAAAGTTTTTGGTATAACAAACTTGGTGCAGAAAGAAAATTGCCAAAAGAAGCTCGTAATGGTAATAACAAACGTTTACGTAAATTAAGATTCTTACCACCAGAAATAATTGAAGCCATAATAAACGGAACTCAAGATCCTGAATTAAATGTGAAAAAACTCATTGCAATTGCAAATAAGTATGTGAAAGATTAAAACATAAATAATTTTAGTATTAACTTATTAATTATCTATAAAATATTTATGTAATAATGAATTTATGAAAGATAAAATTTTAAAATTTATACTTGATAAATACTTAAATGATGGGGATTATAGTGGTAGTGCAATTTCAACTCTATATGAAAAATTTGATGATGTTGTTAATTTAAAATTAAATTTAATTGAATTAATTACAGAAGAGAAAATAGAAGTTTATTATTGTAAAACAAATCATTTTGTAAAAAATTTCAAATTAAATATACCATTACAAACACAAATTAAACTGATCGAAGAACTTACTGAAGAACAATCATTTGATATCTTTGATGAAATTATAATGGAAAACGGGAATTATATACAAATAGGCTCATCTGATTTGCCTCCAATTTCATTATTCCCAACCTCGATACAAATTAAAGAGGTTATAAAAGACAAGGTAAAGTATCATGAATTACCTCCTTTTGAAAAAATGATGCTTGATGGTATGCCTCGTCTCAATTTTTTGTATTTTAGGATTGATGTTCTAAACAGGTTTCTTTATGATCCAAGATATATTGTTTCACATTTGGATTACACAGGATCTATATATTATCTACCTGAAGAAGATTCTGTTGATTTAGATGAAAACAATTTATATTTAAAGCATTTTGGAATTGCTTATAACAAAAAAACTAATGAAAATGTAATAACTGTATTTCCTTGTGATCTTGCGAAATTATCACCGAAACATCAATATCATTTTTACTCTCATATGTATGAAGATCAAACTCCATATGCTCCTGATGTTGCATATTGGAAAAATGTTATGGGTGAAGTTTCTGAAGGGATTTCAATTTTTTCAGCATTTAATGAAGAATTACAAATAATAAATAAAATGACCAATATTTTATGTGGAAAGGCTTTGTTTAAAAAAGAATTTAATCTTGAAAAAAATCGCCCTGAATATTTTCATCCGTTTTTAATACCAACAAAAACCATGTATTGTAATTTTTGTAGAACTCTTTATCGAATGTTTGCTGATCAACTGGATGTAGAAACAATAAAAAAAATAGCTTTAAAACTAAATATATATATTCAAGATTTTGAAGATATGCGTGCATTAAAAGCGTTGAAAAATTTATTCAGCATAGGTTTTAAGTCTTTTAATGGAACAGATACAGGGAAAGAAATACTTTCTATATGGCAAGGTAAAATACATGACAATAGAAACAGATTATCACATTCTTTTGTTGATGATATTTATGATCCTAAATTTGTTTTTGAATACAGAAAAATATTAGATGCAGCATATAGATCTGTAAGACTTATTAGGTTGGTGTTAAGTTCATTACCAGAAATAAAACAAGCAATAGTAAATAAAGAAATTGAAATTTCTGACGATTTATATAACGGTAATATAAATATGTATTTTGCTCCTTTTAAAACAAACTAAAATACTAAAGGACTCTTTTAAAATAGCAAAAGAGAATTCGCCCCAAATAACAGAGAATTTCTCTAGAAAATGAATTTTAGAGAATTTTACTGAACGGCTAAAGCCCACGTGGTGCGGGATTTTTGCATAAAAAAAGAGACCTTAATCGGTCTCTTGTTTTTAATGGTGGAGATTAGGAGGTCCGAACTCGAGGTCAGATTTGTTCCAGTTTACCATCCTATGCCAAGTCATTGCTAGACTACTGAATCATTTCGACATAATTTAATTTTATATATCAAAGTGCAACAAATTATATCTGTATCTTACAAGTTTTGACATATCAATATCTAATTAGACTTAATTTTACCTAATTAAATAAATAATAATAAAACAGTTGAATAAGATAACTAAAACTTAATAAAAACTTGTATTCTAGAGGTGTTTTTCAAATATTTAAATATTATTTATAAACTTTTAATTTTTACC
>JAZUAO010000039.1:0-123090 GCA_045638025.1 Candidatus Gastranaerophilaceae bacterium | reverse complement strand
ACATAATAATACTTTTTTCAACTTAAATCTTTTTCTTTTTTCCATTGTAAATACCTACTTAAATAAACTTAATCCTGTTTTCTTCATTATCACATATCATTTCATAGAAAATTTGATGAGTTAAAGCCATTTTTACCTCCTTTTATTTTTTCACTCTTATTATTTGTGTATATTCATTAGGCAACTTTTTTCTATAGTATCCTTCATCAGCGTACCATGGGTGGCGCATCTTTCCGCCTATTACCATGAATTTATCCTCATCTATATTTCCAATAGCAGAATAGGTATGAGGATACAGAAATTTGGGTCCCTTTCTCACAACCCCACTTGTGTGATTATAATAAATTGTATTTTTACATGCTATTGACATCTCCCAACCATATCCATTAGGACAAGTAATTAAAAATTTATCTTTGTCTAATTTTAGAAGCTTATAATTTTTTTTCTTGCTTCTAGTATAAAGATTGGCACCAAATTGAGTCTGGAATAATTTTTTAATTTCAGCAACAACATTTTTATATTTTTTTTCTTCTTCATTTGTTACATTTTCAAATTGGTTTGTTTTATTGTTAAAAACATAACTTGTTTTTTCATTTATGAACAAAATATTCCCATCTGGCAAATCCACGACAAATATATTATCTTCTAATACATTTGCTGTCTCTACAGAAAATTTCTTACTTATTGGATCATAGATTTCAGTATGGTCATATTTTTTTGTACAGCGTTCGGAAAATATGCCAGTTTGTTCACAATATACATCTCTTATTGGTAATATTATCTTACCATTATCTAATATGTTGAAATCTTGATAATGTGGATAATATTTAGGCTTTATAGCAAAATCAGGTAAAATTTCATATTTCAATGTTTTTAAATCTAAAAGCACTAATTTCTCTTTTAGTTTAATATCATTTCGAGAAGACATCCAACCCACATCATTATATTGCGTCAATAATAACAATTTATCCCCAGGGTAATTCACTCGAAGTGGTACAACTGTGTTTAATTCTCTTTTTAATTGTTGCCAAACGTTATCCCTACCTAATCCTCCATCTAATTGCTCAAAAGTTTTTGTCTCTGAATCAAAAAGTATCGGTAATTTATCATTGTATTCAGGGTATATCAATATGTTATTACCAACTTTATAAAAAATATAATTCTTCCAAAATTCAGGATGTTCTGTTATTTTTACAAATTTGTTCAATTTGGGAATATATAATTCAACCGTCCTTCCATAAGGGCCTCCGAATAATTTTGAAACTATCTTATCGAATGAATTTATTATACGCTCCATATGTATTTTATTATTAGTAGCATTAGTTACGAATATTCTTAAAAATGTACGTGGCAGAAACCTCGTATATTTATGATAAGTATAATTATACCCTTTTTCACCTCCACGAAGCAAAACCCTGCCATTATCTAAATATGTGGCACTGACCCAATAAGTGGGATAATTTAGTTTTGGACCTCGTGTGATGCAAACCTCTTTTCCCATACAGGCTATAAAAGGTGTATTTTTTATTGTTGTAATTAAATTTATACCTAAAATACAGATTACTAAAATCACAAAAAATCTGCGAAAATTTTGTTTTCTAACCATTTTTAAATATTCAGGATTTGAATATGCATACAAATCATCAGGAAATAAATCTTCTGCAGGAGGAACCTCATTTCCCCATATTCTCAACCACAATCTACGGAAATCAAATCTTTTTCTATTCCACATATCAAAAACCCCACTAAATAACACCCAACTTAGAATAAAAACGATATCATGTCAATTAACCTAAAGGGGAATACGCTATTAATTATACGAGGGCACACTTATAAAAGTGTGCTCTCGCTATGTTTATCCTTAACTAATTTAAATTTGTATAATCTCCAACTTGGAAAACTCTATCAATACGTTCTGGGGTGTCTAAGAACACTTTTACCTCATAAATTTCATCCATATCAGCAACTTCGCCAACAGGTTCACCCATAACAACACACAAACCAATTTTATCTTTTAAATCGCATTTCTGAGCAACTTTTTCACCTAATAGCATTGGCAAATCTTTATTTGCAATTTGCATCATTCCAACACCATGAAGCCCCATACAATGATATTTTATAACTAACTCATTAACCGTTGACTTCAAAGTCTTGATGTTAAATCCTTGATAAACAGCCGTTGTATTTGAACGAAGATATTTTAATCCTGCGTTCCATTCATCATCTTCACGACTTTTGAAAGTAGGTTGAGTTACTGGTTTTGCTTGTTTCTTATTGTATGTTTTGTAATTGTTTGTATAACTAGGTCTTATTGCGGAAATTTGCACCTGATTTTCTCCTTTTTAGTTATAAAAAACGTGGAAAAAATTTTTTGCTAGCTACAAGGAATTATATCCTCATTCCCATAAAAAAAACGGCCTAGATTTCTCTAAACCGTCTTTATTCAGAGGGAATGGGATTCGAACCCACGGTGGAATTGCTCCCACACGACCCTTCCAAGATCGCACCATCAACCACTCGGACATCCCTCTATGTACCTTCAGCATATCACAAAAATACCACTTTAGCATAATTTGTGTTAATATAAACCTATGGACAAAAAAATTTCTAAAGTTCAAAATGGTCTTCAAGGCACTGTAACCATACCTGCTGACAAATCAATTTCGCACAGAGCCATTATGTTCTCAACTCTTGCAAATGGCAAATCAATAATTAAAAACTTCTCTAATGGTGCAGATCCTCAATCAACTTTAAAAATTTTTAAAAACCTTGGCATTGAATTTAACCTCAAAAACGACTATTTAGAAGTTAGCTCTAATGGCAAATTAATCGCACCAACTTCACCACTTAATTGCGATAATTCAGGGACCACAATGCGTCTTATGTCAGGAATTCTAGCTGGTCAAAAATTTAACTCTACTTTGACAGGCGACGAAAGCCTTTCAAAACGTCCGATGAAAAGAATTATTGAGCCTTTAACTCTTATGGGTGCCAATATAAAATCGAATAAAAACAACGCTCCTTTAGAAATTTTTGGGCAAGCTTTAAATGGAATAAATTACAAAACACCTATTGCCTCAGCCCAAGTAAAATCCGCAATTCTTTTGGCTGGATTATTTGCAAATGGCAAGACCGAAGTTACAGAGCCATCTTTATCCAGAAATCACACAGAATTAATGCTTTCTTATATGGGAGCAAACATTCAAACTAACAACACCACAACAACAATTCAAAAGTCCACACTTGAACCTAAAACCATAAATATTTGTGGTGATATTTCAAGCGCAGCTTATTTCATAGTAGCAGGGCTTGTTGTTCCTAATTCTAAAATAATTTTGAAAAATGTTGGACTAAATCCAACTAGAACTGGCATCCTTGACGTTGTTAAATTAATGGGTGGAAACGTTGAAATACTTAATCAAGAACTCATTTCTAACGAACTTGTTGGTGATATCAAAATAGAAACCTCCGAACTTAAAGCCTGCGAAATTAGCGGAGATTTAATCCCTCGATTAATCGACGAAATCCCTGTTATAGCCGTTTTAGCAACCCAAGCCGATGGAACAACTATTATCAAAGACGCTCCAGATTTAAGAAACAAAGAATCCGATAGAATTAAAGCAGTTGTTACTGAACTCAAAAAACTTGGGGCAAACATAGAAGAAACAACTGACGGAATGATTATAAACGGCCAAACAACTTTAAAAGGTGACACAATAGTTGAAACATACCACGACCACCGCTTAGCCATGAGTTTATATATCGCTGGATTAATTTGCAAACACGAAATTTTAATTAAAGAATTTGATTGGGTAAACATCTCTTTCCCTGAATTTGAAAGCCTTTTCACTACATTATTAATATAACTTTACACATGAAGCAATTTTTATTATCAAAATTTCTTTATAGGAATAGAAGGTTATATTAATAAAGGTAGGTTTGTATGGTTCAAAACATTCCAGCTAGTGCTTTGCATGGCTATCAAAACAATATTGGTGTAAACAAATCCAATAATTATGTTGCGTTTAAAGGTGTTACACAAGGCTTAGAACAAGATACGTTCACCCCACAATTTACAGGAAGAAAACAAGAAAAGAAAGGTGTCTTCGGTAAATTGTTATTACTTGCAGCTGCTGTTGGTGGCGCAGTTCTATTAAAAAGAAACTGGAAGCAAGTAACAAAATATGTTGATGACATTATCAAAAAATTTGGCAAAAATACAAAACAAACAACAACCAATACAACAGAAAAATTGTCAAAACAAGCTAAAAGAGCTAAAGCTAGAGCAAATAAAGTTCAAGCGGAAAAAACGTATAAAAGACCTCAAAAAGTTAGTGTTACTACCGCATATAATAAGGCACAACAAGAAGTTGTCACAGACGAAATGATTAGGCAACATAGAAAATCACTTCGCGGAGAAAGATTAACTAAAAAACAACGAAAAGCTCTTGCTCAATTAGAACAAACTAATGCTACACAACGAGCAGAAATAAATTCAATTGCAAATAATAGTGCTGAAATTACAAAAAGCAAGCAGGGCTTACAATTAGAAAATTTAAGAGTGGCTGCCCATAATAATGTCCAAGCAGGGAAAGTAATTCCTGATGGGCCAATTAGACACACAAATAATAACATCTATCACTATAAAGATGGTAAAATTGTGAAAATTGAAAGATTTCAACAAAAGAAAACAGGCGAATTGGTAGCAAACGGTGTTGTTACAGACCCAAGAAAAATTGCAGAGCATTTAGGCAAACATCACATTGATAATACCGTAATATGGGGTGGACAACGTGTTCAAGGTAATCCATTACCAGTACCTGAAAATATAATGCAATTTATTCCAAAAGCATAAATATCCTTATAACTTAACCAACCCCCTAACCTAACAAGCCTGAAGCGCGTTTTCAGGCTTTTTGTACTGCTTTGTTAACATAACTTTACATAAAAGGCAATTCTGAGAGATAAAAATTGTTTATATAAATGTAAGGTTAGGTTTTATTTTTATTTAGGGAAAAGGTAGGTTAAGATGTCAGGATTTGGAAATGATTTTATGTACAATGCTACAATGGGCGGTTACAACAACTATTATGGCGGCTATAACTATGGCAATTATCCAGGTGCCGCTCAAGGTTTTACTGGTGGTCAAGGTTATCCAGTTGACGAAACAGCTGCAGCTGGTCAACAAGCAGGTGGCGGTGGTATCGGACTTGGTGGAATTCTTCTAGGCGGTGGTGCTGCTGCGGCTGGTGGTTATTTTTTAGCAAACCCAGTTAAAGACGGCAAACTAACTGACTCTTTTGTCAAATCATATTCAAAAACTGCAACTCAAGAACTAGAAGCAGCAAAATTACTAGAGAAACAAACAAAAGCAATCAATGGAGCATTAACAGCAAAGGGCTACAAAGGCTCAATCAAAAGTTTCAAACAATACAATGCAGTAAGAGCATACGTTGAAAACGGATGCAAATTAAAAGGTTTACCAAAAGCTGTAAAAGATGCATTACCTGCAACAGTAAAAGATGCAAAATCCGCTGAAAAAGCTCTTAAAGCTGCAGAAAAAGCAATTAGCAAAGTAAAAATTCCTACAGCATTAACGGCGAAAGAAACTAAAGCAATTGCTTCTCAAATTGGTAAAGATTTAAAAGCTAACGGCGGCAAATGGGCTTCTGGTTTTAAAAACGGAGCATTCGGCAAAAACGTTAAAGGCGCATTAACCCAAAAAGGAACATTTAACGCAGCACTTAAAAACTTCAAATGGCAAAAAGCTGGTAAATATGGTTTAATCGCTGCAGGTGTATTAGCAGTTGGTAATTTCTTACTAGGTAGAAGCAACAACGCTTAAAAATTCAGGGGTCGAAAGACCCCTTTTATTCTTTTACACCACCTTGCAAAATATCATTTATAAAATATTTTTTACCTAACAAAAACACTCCAACAACTGGCAATGTACAAATCACAGAACAGGCAAGAAGTTCACCCCACAATGTGATTTCTCTAAAACTTCCTTTGAAAATTGCCAGACCAACAGGCAGAGTTCTCATTCCTTCGGAATTTGTCACGATTAATGGCCACATAAAACTGTTCCAAGTTGATACAAAGGTAAAAATAGCAAGAGTTGCAACAACAGGTATTGCTAATGGTAAAGCTATTTTGAAGAACGTTTCAAATAAATTACACCCATCAATCTTGGCAGATTCTTCCAAATCTTTTGGCAATCCTAAAAAATATTGCCTCATCATAAATACGCCAAATCCACCAAACAACCCTGGTAAAATCAACGCTTGATAAGTATCAATCAGATGTAATTCTCTCATTAAAAAGAAAAGTGGAATAATATTTACTTGTGGTGGGATTAACATTGTAATTAAAATTATTAAAAACAAAGTATCTCTATATTTAAAATTTAATCTTGCAAAGGCGTAACCAGCCATTGATGCAATAATAACTTGTCCAATCGTTGTTATAACAGCAACAATCAAACTATTCATGAAATATGTACTCAAAGGTATCTCTTCAAAAACATTTTTATAATTTTCAGCAGTCAACGGAGAATGAAAAATCCTACCTGCATTAGAAAAAATTTCATCATTAGAAACAAAAGACAAATTAATCATTGCAAAAAACGGATACAACATACTTATTGCAATCAAAATTAACGTCAAATAACCGAAAACTACTCTTAAATTCTTCATAGAGTAATTATATCACGATCAAATCACAAAATATAAAACAGCAAACATTGAGCATAGTGAAGCTGCACTAAGAACAAACCAAGTATGCATAACTGGATGTTGGTATTGCCAAATTTCTTTGATTGTAGTTGCAGCGTTTTCAATAGTTTGCATATAAAACTCTCTCCAATAAAATCTTTATATATTCTATTTTCTACATAAATCGAAAAACAACATCACCTAATCGGTTGATTATTTATCACCTTTTGAGTATCATTCTAGTATGCGAGATGTAGAACTTTTGATGCCTGCGGGCAATTTGGAAAAATTAGAATACGCAGTAAGATACGGTGCAAATGCAGTATATTTAGGCATCGTGGACTTTAGCTTACGTGCAATGAGAAAAGGGGAAATCATTACCCTTGATAACTTAAAACATGCCGTTGATTTAGCTCACAGTTTAGGTGCTAAGGCATATTTAACATTAAATATTTTTGCTTTCAACAACGATATCAAACTTTTAGAAGGATGCATTGATAGACTTAAAGATGCAAACCCTGATGCGGTTATTGTTAGTGATTTTGGCGTAATTAATATGGTTAAAAAATATATGCCAAACACCCCAATTCACATAAGCACACAAACAAACACCTTAAATTATGAAAGTGTAAAATTCTGGCGAGATTTCGGTGCTGAACGTGTAATTTTGGCACGAGAATTACCGATTAAAGATATCGCTGAAATCAGAAATAAAGTTCCTGATGTTGAATTGGAAAGCTTTATTCACGGTTCACAATGTGTATCATTCTCTGGTAGATGTTTATTGAGCGATTATTTCACTAACGGCGAAAGAAAAGCAAACCACGGCAACTGTTCACAACCTTGCCGTTGGAGCTACAAACTTGTTGAAAGCACTAGACCTGATCAATATTATGAAATCAATCAAGATGAAAGAGGCTCTCATATTTTAAGCCCAAAAGATTTATGTCTTGTAAAACACTTAAGAGAACTAATTGATGCTGGTGTAGATTCACTAAAAGTTGAAGGTAGAACAAAAAGTTTGTACTACGTTTCTGCCGTTTCAAAAACTTATAGAAATGCCATTGATGAATTAATGAAAAATCCAAACGCTGATATGGAAAAATATTTCATTGAACTTCAAAAAGTTGGCAACAGAGGTTACACAACAGGATTTGCTTTAGGGGAAAACAAACCTGATAGTTATAGTTATGATATTTCAAAAGGTCTTGCAGGTGCTGACTTCTTATTTGAATTCCACGATAAGCGAGATGTCAGTTATCTAGTAAAAATTAAAAATAAAGTTTTACTAAATGACGAAGTTGAAATTATCACACCATCAGAACAATTTACAACAAGAATTTTGGAAATTAAAAATAAAGACGGAGAAGAGCAACCTTTAGGCAACACAAACGATGATGTGTACTTAAAATTTGACAGAGCTCCGATTGAATACAAATATGCGCTAGCTCGCACAATAGGAGTGAAAGAATATGTTTCTCAAACCAGATAAAAACTTAAAAAGCATTTATGACATCAATTTAGAAGAACTCAAACAAAATGGTGTCAAAGCAATGCTTTTTGACTTAGATAGTACAATTATGGCTTCAAAATCTGCTCATTATACAGATGAAATGCGCCAATGGTTGAATATCGTTAAAGAAAATTTCTTTATGGCTGTAGTTTCTAACAACAATAATGAAGAATATATTGCAAAAGTTCGTGCTATTTCAGATTTTCCGCTTTTATTTGGAGCTTGCAAACCTAAAACAGGACCTGTTAGAGAATTTTTAAAACAACATAATGTAAACGCAAAAGATTGCGTTATTGTTGGCGATAGACCATTGACAGATATTCTTTGTGGCAAAATTTTGGGTTGTAAAACTATTCTTGTTGATTCAATTACTGCTAATACAGAATCAAAACTTGTAAGATTTGTTCGCAGACTTGAAAGATGTAGCATCCGAAAATAAACATTTGTAACATTTTTAAGTAAAATTAGCAAGTTATTTGGTTCACCATCCTTGAAATAAACGTGAAAGGAAAAGTGTGTAAACATGCAAATTACTAGTAATATTAATAGTTTTAATAACGTAAATTTTCAAGGCAAAAAGAAAAACAACCCCAACAAAGTTGATATGAAAACAATGGCTCTAGCATATGCTGGTGGTTCACTCGCTGATTTTCTTGTAAAAGCTGGATACGATGTTTCAATCGGCAATGCTATTTATACAGGATGTAAACAACAAACAACTGAAAACTTAGGTGAAGTTATTACCAATGCAATCAAATATACACACCTAGATAAAAAAGGAGTGGAATTTATTGACTTGGCGAAAGCGGCCAATACAGAAGAAGCAACAAAAATTGCTGAACAGGCTCTTCGCACAGAATATAATGCTGATAAACTAGGGAAGTTCCTTCTTAACAACCCTGTAACAAAGCCAAAACATGAAAAAATTCTTCACCAAAATGCAAAAATGATGGGTGCTGGTAATAACGCATGTGTATTAATGAATACTAACAAAATTCTTTTAAATTCAGAAAAAATTGGCTATGCAGCTTTCCATGAAATTGGTCATTCACTAAACAAAAACTTTTCTAAATTAGGTAGAACATTACAAAAAATGCGTGTACCAATGTCATATATCCCTGGAGTTCTTTTAACAACAGCTCTTTTGACAAACAAACGTACAGAAGAAAATAAACCACAAAACTTCTGGCAAAAAACAACAAATTTCGTAAAAAATAACGTTGGTAAATTAACAACATTAACTTTCGTACCAACAATTATTGAAGAACTTATGGCATCTCATAAAGGTATGAAACTTGCAAAAGGCATGTTAGATAAAAATCAACTTAAACAAGTTGCAAAAACTAATATTTTAGGTGCTATGACATATATCGGTGTAGCTTTAGTTACTGGATATGCAGCAAGTATAGCTAACAAAGTCCGAGATGGAATTGTTGAAAAACGTCAAGCTGAAAAAATGGCTAAAGCAGCTGAAGCTGCAAAAGCACAAAACGCATAATAATTCAATAAAAAGAGGAAAAGACTATCTTGCCCTCTTTTTATGTTTATGCTAAAATGAAAAAACTCACGGAATTAAAATATTGGGCAGTAGGAGAAGATTAATTTGAGCAAAATAACCCCAGTGAAAGACTTTGCAGGTTTTTCTATAAACACCGATTATAAACCGGCTGAATCATTTGAAAAACTTCCAAAGAAAAGAGAATACAATGACCCACTAATGAAATGGCCAGTTCGCGGTATGGCATTTACAAACGACATTGGTGCTGCCATTATGGACATAGCTCCCAAAGCTGGGATGATGTTCTGGGTTCCCGCACTAATGTATTTTGGTGCCGATATTTATGACAAATACAGAAATGATAAAGCCTCTTACGATCCAAGCGCAAAACGTGGTATGAAACAGGCAGCTTTCCAAGCATTTGCAAGTATTCTTTTCCCTATTGCGGCCGTTCATTTAGGCCAAAAAACATTTTCTATAGCAAGTAAAATGGGAAAAACTGGTTTATCTCTTCAAACTCGAGAAGAAATTATTGACCACCATGCTGAATACATGAGAAATTACAAGCTAAGAAATCAAACACCTGACGTTTACAAACAACGCTACGCAGAATCACTAGACAACTATATTGATGAAACTATGCGTCAACGCCAGACTAAAAACCCGATTAAAATAGTACTTAATGCTATCTTTGGTAGCAAACATAGAGATAATATGGCTAATCCAGTTCAACGTGCCAAAATACACGAGTTTATGAACGAACGTATCGACCAAGTTTTTGAGACAAGACGACAATTAATTGCGGGAGAAATGCCACAAAATATCTCTCAAAAAATGTTTGATAAATTCCAAGATTTAAAAGTTCAATATAAAGCAGATCCATCTCACTTACACGATTTTGCTGAAAAAGCGGCTAAAGACACGGTTAAAGCTATTGAGAAAAACAAAATCTTTAAACTTAAATTAATAAAAA
The DNA here is from genome assembly GCA_045638025.1 of Candidatus Gastranaerophilaceae bacterium. Lineage (GTDB taxonomy): Bacteria > Cyanobacteriota > Vampirovibrionia > Gastranaerophilales > Gastranaerophilaceae > SIG32. The sequence continues at coordinate 112,393 of JAZUAO010000039.1, read as the reverse complement.
CTATTGGTGGATTTGTTGCACTAGCAGCATTGATACAACCAATAGACAAATTTGTTGAACATATAATTATAGAAAAATTTATTGATCCGGGCTTGAAAAAGTTTGACAACAACCAAGTAAAACAATTCAAAGAAAGAAATCTTAAATCTTAGGCGTGCAGATAATTTCTCTTATTGTCTGTTCATTTCTATAATCCAACAAGACAAATAATATATCGTTAGCGTCAACTCCGGTGCTACCAGTCGGGATTATATAATCCCCATTTTTGTATATTAAATTCACCAAGGAACCTTTAGGTAAATTAAGTTCGAATATTTGTTTTCCAACAATTTGAGAATTTTCTGGCACCTTAAATTCAATCATTTTTGTATTTGTGTTTGAACCGTCATAACCAAATATATCTTTAGGCTCTGCTTCCAATGGAGCATCCACTCCTAGTTTTTGAGCTAAATATGGAATTGTAGTCCCTTGTAATAATACTGAAATAATTACGACAAAGAATACTATATTAAAAATTTCCATTGCATGAGGAACTTCCGCAGTTAAAGGAAAGGTTGCCAATACAATTGGAGCAGCACCACGTAATCCAACCCAAGAAACCATCAGTTTTTCATTTATTGAGCGTTTAAATGGGATTGTAGTTAAAAATACGGCCACAGGTCTTGCGATAAAAGTTAAAATCAATGCAATTAATAAAGCTTGACCAGTAAAAGCAAACCCTGATTTAAAGTTAACCAATAAACCAAGAATCAAGAACATTACTATCTGCATCAACCAAGCAACCGCATCATGAAATTTTGTTAATGTCTTTTTATTCACAAAGTTCATACCTGCCATTGCCAATCCGCAAACATAAACACCAATAAATCCATTCCCACCAACTAGTGAAATAAATGAATATGTGAACAACACGCCTGCCAGAGTTATAACAACATATAAACTGTCATATTCAAGCTTAATTCTATTAATACCACATACAATCGCTCTAGCAATCAAATAACCAAATACAATCCCCAAAATCATTTGTTTGAAGAAATCAAAAACCAAAGACGGTAAATCCAATTGTGCAGTAATTAACCCTATACATCCAAGTGTTAAAAATACCGCCATCGGATCGTTACTACCAGATTCAAATTCTAACAATGGCTTAAGATGATTCCCCAAACTTATGCTTTTAGATCTCAATACACTAAATACAGCAGCTGCATCTGTTGAAGAAACTATTGCACCTAACAACAAACATTCCAATAAACCTAAACTTAAAAACAAATAAGCACAAAGCCCTGTAACAACAGCCGTAACTAACACTCCAATTGTTGCCAGCACAGTTCCTTCTTTAAATACAGGTTTTAATTCTTCTGTATCAACACTCAATCCACCCATAAAAAGGATGTATGAAATTGCAACAATTCCTATAAATTGAGACAAATGATAATCTTCAAAATAAATTCCACCGATACCATCAGAACCTGCTAAAATACCAACAAAAATAAACAGTATCAAAGATGGAACACCAAATTTGCCGCCAATTTTATTGAATAAAATTGCACTAATCAACAGTATGGATACGATCAATAAAATTTCATTTGTTATGAACATACACTGATTATAAAGTATTTTTATCACAATGTCCACTCATTGTTTAGGATTTTATTGCCAAAAAATAAAAATAATGATAAGATTTAAAAGTAAGTAAAATATTATCAAAAAACAGGAGACGACTACAATGCAAAATTTACAACATTCATCACATATAGGGGGGGGGTAGAACGCTCTCCTAGACAGGGTTTTCAGGTTTTAGGCGTAAATAAAAGAGTAAAGTTCTTACAGAAGAAAAGAGCTTTCACCCTTGCTGAAGTTTTAATTACTCTAGGTATTATTGGTGTTGTTGCAGCTATGACAATACCAACATTGATGGTAGATATTAATACTAAACAATGGGCAACAGCCAAAGATGTCTTTGACAAGAAATTAAATGAAGCAATGAAAAATATGAATACTGCTCAAGTTATTTCTGGACACCCTGATACTTTGTCTTTTGTTAATGAATTAGGAAAACATTTTAAAATAAATAAAATTTGCAAAAACGATGATTTACAATCTTGTTTTTCTAATACAGTTTGGTGGGGTGGTGGAACTGCTACACCAGAAGAAGTTGATATGTCAACAATCAAACAAGCTTCTCATTTTGGATTAGAAGACTGGGGAACAGAATTGATTGGTGTACAATTTGCAAATGGTGTAACTGGACTTGTTGCATATAATCCAAAATGTTCTGGTGATCCTTATTCTAATCAATTTAAAGGGGCTGAATGTATTTCAATGTTATACGATGTATCAGGCGATAAAAATCCTAATACTTCGGGTAAAGATTTGGGGAATTTTGGCATAATTAATAAATTAGGTAGCTCAACCTGTGCTTTTGAAATTGAAGGACTTTGTTTTGGAATTCCATTTAGTCCATTACCAATAGCAACTGATGAATGTGAACAACTAAAATCATCTTTAGGTATAAATGAATGTATGTATGGTGAAGATGATTACTGGGCAGGAGCTGTAAAATATTGCGGTGGAATATCTAAAATGCCATCTCTAGCACAATTAGAGAAAATAGCTAATTATGTTTATGATGGAGCTTCTTCGTACCAAAACAAAGTAGCATCTTTAGGGTTCGTACTTGATTCATCTAATACTCTTTATATTTGGTCAAATGAAGAAGATACTGTGGACAATGCGTTTATTAAAGATTTTTATAATTCAGGCGCAAGTCATGCAACTGTTAATCGATACTATGATGGTATGCAAGCAGTGTGTCTAGTAGATTAACTTAATCAAACAATTTTAAACTTTTACTAAATTTGGATATAACAAAAATAGGAGGATATTTTATGAAACAGTATTTACAAGATTTCACACCTGTATGGGATAGGGTGGAACACCCCCCTAGAAAGGATTTTAAAGGTTTTACACTTGCAGAAGTTTTAATAACTCTAGGTATCATTGGAGTTGTAGCGGCATTAACTGTACCAACACTAATGATGAACATTAACTCTAAGCAATATAGCACAGCTGCGAGGGTTTTCGAACAAAAATTAAATGAATCATTAAAAACTATGAATACACAATCAACACTTGCAGGACACGAAACAACTGAAAGTTTTGTTGAAGAGTTAAGTAAGCATTTCAAAACCAATAAAATTTGTTCTAATGACAAATTATTAGATTGCTTTAGCGATGTTGTATTGTATGGTGGCGGAGATGTTGCTCCTACAGAAGTTGATATGAAAAAAATTAAAAACGCTAAAAACTTTGGTCAAAATGATTGGGGCACTAACATTGTAGGGGTTCAATTTGCAAGTGGTGTTAGCGCATTAATTGCTTACAACCCAATAACAGAAGGTACTACTGGTTGCCAACAAGATCCATACTCTAACCAAGTTGACACTAGTAATTGCTTAGCAATCCTTTACGATACAACAGGAGCTAAAAACCCTAATGAAAGCGGTAAAGATTTAAGAGCAAACAAAAATGTCCTTAAATTAGGCTCTAGCTGTGCATTAGAAATTGGTGGCACTTGTTTAACCACAATGGGATTTAAGCCAGATCTGGTAACTAAAACTGAATGTGAACAACTAATTGCCGAAGGATACGGCATTGAAGCGTGCAACTTCGACAATGATCGTTGGGCTGGTGCTGTAAAACATTGCGGGGGTGTAGACAAACTTCCAACACCTGCACAAGTCGGAGAAATTGCTGACTATCTATATAATACAAGTGGTATCGGAACTTCATACAAGAGCGGTTTATCCCTAGATCCAGGGAAATTCTCTGCTATGAATCTAACCTTGACTTCTGGCGTATTTTACATTTGGTCTAACCAAGAAGTTTCAGATCAGTATGCTGCAACAAGAGACTCCTACGAAACAAATACAAGTTGGAGCCAACGAAGCAAACGTAGTAACAGCAAAGTTTATGCATTCTGTGTAGACTAATGCAACAATAAACGATTATTGTATTAATATCAATTATGAAAGTAATATAGGGTGCGTATAAACGCACCTTATAAACTATTGAAATACATCATACTCAATGTTAAAAATATTCTTTTCTGGATCAAATGATACATCTTTTACTACCATTCGAGTTGGAATATTGTTCAAAATAAATTCACACTGGCCATTACCACCTGTTACAGGGCCAGAACTCGCCTGAACAAAGTACCCCTCACAACCTTCATCCAAATTCAATTTAGCCAATATTTTGGGCTGATCCTTGGCTGCAAAATTTGAACAACCTCCAATCCACTCCTCGGCAAAATCACGAGAGAATGTTGTTGATTTAAACCTCCCATCAGGTTTTATCTGAACTTTCTTAATGAGTTCTAGAATTTCTTTTTGCGTTGTTTTGTCAACATATTTCATCATAAGCATTGCATCTGCCAAGCTTAATTCATCTTTACTTTTTATGTAATCATAAATATTTCCTTGAGCTCTTAAAGAATATCTTTTATCAAACCCTGTAAAATCAGCTTTTTTAGTACTAAAACGATTTATAAAGTTCGCAAATTTAATCTTTTTAGTTATAAATTCACCTACTGGAATATCTGCAAATTGTCCAACGTGGCGTTCACCACGATGTGCAATAATTTTACCTGTCGTTTTGTTTGTTCTTAATATTGCACTCAATTCGTCACTTTTATCACCTCTAAGATAAAAGTCATCCGAATTTTGAACAAATTGCATTATTATATCATCAGCACGCCCTTTTTCAATTTCTCTAGCCATCGCCATATTCATATAAGGAATACAACCGTGAGACCTAAAGTCTTCCATAAAAATTTTATTAATCACTTCTGAATCCAAACAATATCTGTATGTTTCTGGATCTCTACAATATAAATCAACAAAATTTTTCAACGCATGTGGATTTACTCGTTCATCACTCCAATGAGGAGTATTTTGATAAATTTCTTCGCAAACTTTTTCCAATTCTTTTAAGCCATCAATATCGAGTTCATCCAAAACATTTATATTATCACCACGATATGTATAGATTTCTTTTTGAGTTTCTTTTCTATATGCACTTAATAACGGTGAACTATCAATAAAGGCTTCTTTTTGGCGTCTTAGAGCCTGAGCAATATCAATATCGACGACATCAGCAGCTGGTGTACGTTCTAAAGCATTATTCAAGCGACCACGAAACGGATTCGTCGAAACCTTTTCTGCAACCGCATCATATAAACCTCTTAGAGTTTTTGCACCTAATTTATTTAACACAATACACCTACATATATATAAACATTTTTTACTTAAAATAATTGATAAACTTAAACTATTTATTAAAAAATTGTTATAAACAAACTCTCCAAATTGCAAATATTTATAATTTTTTATGATATGATAAGTAGCGGAATTAGGTTTCAATTGTAAAATAGCAGGGGTTTATATATGAACATTATTCAATCTATAATTAATCTTATACGATTTTGCAGACAATTATATTGGAAACAAATTTTAAAAAGTTGCGGCAAAAACTTTGTTTGTTGCTCTGGAGTAAAATTTCATGGAGCAAAGCATACTATCGTTGGAAATGATGTCCGCATTGGAGAACGAGCATATATACACGCAAAAGGTGGCTTAACTCTTGGAAACAATGTAAAAATTGGTCCTCACGTTTTGATATGGACGTCGTATCATAATTATTACGCCCCTGAAAAACTTCCTTATGACCATAAAGAGATCTTACGTCCTGTCACAATAAACGACAATGTTTGGATTGGCGCAAGGGCATCAATAATTCCTGGGGTTACCATCGGTGAAGGAGCCGTTATAGGGATGTGCTCTGTAGTTACAAAAGATGTTCCTCCTTGTGCTGTTGTAGGAGGGAATCCTGCCAAAATTCTTAAATACCGTGACGTGGATGTTTATAACAAATTAAGCACTAAAAATATTACAATTAAAGAAGAACCAATCTCTCTTGATTAAAAAATTGATTATTGTAGTATCAATAGAAAAATAATCAAGGCACAAAAAATGGGCCCGGAGGGATTCGAACCCACGACCAAAGGATTATGAGTCCTCTGCGCTACCGCTGCGCCACAGGCCCAGATTTTTAAGTTGCTGGTCAACTTTATTTAATTGTTATGGCTTGCGGTAGCTGCGCTACCTTCCCTCTCCTCGAACGATACTCAATCGTTCTCGTCGGCAGAGTGCCACAGGCCCAGATTTTTTAAGTTGCTGGTACAACTCTTATTTAATTTTATCATGGCCTTCAGTTATAACCAACGTCGCCACGTTTCTTAATGTAGCATTAATCTAATAAAAAATCAAGATTAAACTGAAATCAATTTATTACAACCTACAACCTTATTCACCAAATCACAAGTGATAACTTCATTTGAGGCGATTATACTGTTTTCAATTTTAACACAATCTGCGATTTTAACATTATCCCAAATTATGCTATTTTCTATAACTACATTCTTTCCTATTAAACAATCCGCGCCTATAGTAGAATTCCCAACAATTTTTGTATCGCTTGGAATTTCACTATTTGAAATATATGCACCATTTTCAGTTTTAACTATTTCCCCATGCTCGAAATCACAATTTCGCGCAAATACATCTTGAGTAGAAATTTTATACTGCTCTAATGTCCCAATATCACTCCAATAACCTTCAATTTCAAATGTATTAATTTCACGTTCTAATAATAATTTAGGGAACACATTTTTCGCAAAATCATAAAATGTATTCTCAGGGATATAATCAAAAATTCTGTAATTAAAGATGTAAATTCCTGTATTAATACAATTGCTTTTAGCTTCTTCAATAGATGGTTTTTCTTGAAATTCTGTTATAAACCCGTCTTTATCCGTTACAACAACACCAAAATGAGAAACTTCCTCATTCGGAATTCGTTTTACTCCAATTGTTGCAATTGCGCCGGATTTTTTATGGATATCAATGCCTTTTTTAATATCGGCATTTGTTAAACCATCAGCAGAAAGGACAACGAAATCTTCACCCTCATCGAAGAAAAACTGACATTTTTTCAAACCACCAGCAGTTCCTGACAATGTTTCTTCTGTGATGTAATTAAAATTGACACCTAAATTATTAGTTTTATATCGTTCAATAATTTGATCAGCCAAATAATACGTATTACAAACAACGTCTTTTATACCAATATCTACAAGACTTTCAAATAGAATATCCATAACTGGACGATTACAAACAGGCACTAGAGGTTTAGGAACCTGTAATGTAAGTGGCTCTAACCTTGAACCCATCCCTGCAGACATAACCATTGCTTTTGAAATAACATCAACCATAAAAATATTTTACATGATAAATAAGTTTATGCAATTTTATTGTAAAAAAAATTTGACTTGATATAATAAAATTAACGGGTTCGTAGCTCAGTTGGTAGAGCAGTTGACTCTTAATCAATTGGTCGTGGGTTCGAGTCCCACCGGGCCTAGTTTTTTTTAACAGTTATATAAGGGGTATAAAATGAGCTTTGACAAAAAAACTATTGAAACAATTCAAAAAGCACTTAAAGTATTAGGCAAAAAGAATTTCGCATTAATTGTACATAATGCAAGTTTTCCTGCTGCAGAAGGCGAAAATACAGGATTTGGCTCTGTAAACACTAAAGGCGGAAAAGAATTAATTGACTACGCGTCAGGTTTATTCAATGCTATTCAACTTGGACCTGCTGGTAAAACAAAAGGTTGCGATTCTTCACCTTACACAGGCACAATCTTTTCTACAAATCCTTTATTTGTAGACTTGAAAGAATTAACAACTTCAAAATGGAATAACATTCTTTCAGTTGAAACTTTCAACGAAATCGTTGAAAATAATCCTAAAAAAGATACAAACAAAACAGCTTATTCATACGCTTATAAAAAATATGAAGATGCTCTTGATGAAGCATTCAAAAGCTTCCAAGCTAAAAATGATAAAAAACTTGTACAGGAATTTGAAGAATACAAAGCTGTTAATAATCGTTGGCTAGACAAAGACAGCCTTTACGAAGCTTTAAGCATCGAAAATGGTAATGACTACTGGCCACTTTGGACTTCCGATACAGACAAAAATTTATTCTCACCTGCAACAATTGAAGAAAGACTTGCTAATGGAGAAAGATTAGTTGAAATTTCTAAAAAATACGAATACGAGATTGAAAAATACAAATTTATTCAATTCGTTCTAAACAAACAAAGTGAATCTACAAGAGAATATGCAAAATCTAAAGATATCAAAATGATTGCAGATAGACAAGTTGCATTCTCTGACCGTGATATTTGGGCATACAAATCTCTATTCCTTGACGGTTGGATGCTAGGTTGTCCTCCTGATTACTTCTCTAAAGACGGTCAAGCATGGGGATTCCCAGTTATGGATCCTGAAAAAATGTACAAAGAAGATGGTTCTTTAGATAAAGGTGGTATGTTATTGAAAAACCTTTATAAAAAAATGTTCCGTGAAAACCCAGGTGGTGTAAGAATTGACCACATTGTAGGGTTGATTGATCCTTGGGTTTATAAAGCAGGTAAAAAACCTAAAATCGAAGAAGGTGCTGGTAGATTATATTCATCTCCAGAACATCCGTTCTTAAATAAATTTGCTATCGCAACAATGGAAGATTTAGATACAACCTTAGAAGCTGATAAAGAAAAACGTGTTAAAACATTAACTGATAAACAAATTGAGCTTTACGGTCGTTTGATTGAAAAAATCGTTATCGCTGCTGCTGAAGAAGAAGGCTTAGACAAAAACGCTATCGTTTGCGAAGATTTAGGAACTTTGACAAATCCTGTTGCTGCAGTTATGAAAAAATATCAACTTCAAGGTATGAGATTAACTCAGTTTGTAGTTCCTGAAGAAGCTGATCACCCATATCGTTGTTGCAACATTGATCCTTGCACTTGGGCTATGGTTGGTACTCACGATAACGAACCAATTGCTATGTGGGCTAAATCAATGGTTAACACTCACGATGGTTATCTTCACGTTAAAAACCTTGTAGAAGATTTATATGCAGAAACAGAAAACAAAGATGAATTAATAACTCGATTAACTAAAGATGTTGAGTTCTTAAAGTTCACAAAACTCGTTGAATTGTTCGCATCTAAAGCTGAAAACATTCAAATGTTCTTTACAGACTTCTTCCAAATCGAAGATGTTTACAACAGACCTGGAACAGCTGGCGATGCTAACTGGAGCTTGAGAATTCCTGATAACTATAAGGAATTAACTCCAATAGACTTGCCTGAAATTTTAAAACAAGCTATAATATCAAGAGGTAGTGAGTTCGCTAAAGAGAACGAAAAACTTATTGAGGAATTAAGTGAAGTATAGAAAACTTCTAACAATATTAAGTATAATGACTTTGCTTTCTGTTACACCTGCTTTCGCAAATAATGTGACAGAAGCAAAGCTTTATTATAATAAAGGTATTGATTTTTATAAGATTGGCCAATACGACAAATCAATGGATTCATTCAGAAAAGCTATTGATTTAGATCCTGAATACATTGATGCTTACTATAACTTAGGCTCTATTCTTGAATATTTAGAACAAGACGAAGCAGCATTGACCGTTTTTAAACAAATTGTTGTAAGAAAGCCAAATGATTATGATGCAGTTTATAAAGCAGCCAATTTAAGTACTAAATTAGGGCAAATAGACAAAGCAAAGTCTTACCTTGCACTAATTCCATCTAGCTCTTATGTTAATTACAAAGCACAACAACTTGCAAAATCTTTAAATACTGATTTGCAAACGATAAAACACGAACAACAAATTTTAGAACCGCCAAAACAACCATCTAATAACGGGATTTATGAAAACATTGCAAGTCCAACAGGCATAACAACCGATAATTTAGGGAATCTTTACGTTGCAGGTTATTCTGATAACGTAATATACAGAATTACACCATCTGGTGATAAGGTAATATTTTTAAAAGATAACAGATTGAATGGTCCAATTGATTTAATTAGCGATAATTCTGGGAATATTTACGTTTCAAATTACAACGCGAATAATATTTTAAAAATCGACAAAACAGGATTTGTCACAGTAATTTTAGAAAGCGTAATGAAACCTTACGGACTACATATATCTAACAATACGTTGTTTGTATCTTCACAAGGCGAAAACGCTATTGTAAGATTTAAACTTAATTAGTGTCTTGCCAATACTAAAAAAAAATGGTAAGATAAAAGAGTTATTAAATAGTTAAATATATAGGAGAATTTTACCATGTTTAAAAACATTGTTACACAAGGCTTTAAGCCATTGGGGGGGGGGGTAGAAACGCTCTCCTAGACCGCATTTCAGAGACTTTCAGTAACACCCCTCTACCTTTGAGAGAGGGTAGAATTTCAATACGAGGAACGAGTATTAGAAATTCGGGTGAGGGTTCATCAAACACATGTCATTATAAGCATTGTGTGGCAATCCAGAAAAAGATTGATGTAAAAGCTGGATTACTTCGTAAACAAGGCCTCTTGTTTACTCGTAATGACAAACTAGTTGCGTTTACTTTGGCAGAAGTTTTAATTACACTAGGTATTATTGGTGTAGTTGCTGCGATGACTATTCCTACGCTTGTTGCTGATTATCAAGAAAGAAGTTACAATACTGTTGCTACTACTTTTGAAAGAAAGCTTGGTGAAGCTTTAAAAGTTATGAATACTCAACAGACTTTAGCAGGGCATACTTCTACTGAAAGTTTTGTTGATGAATTAAAGAAACATATTAAAATTACTAAAACTTGTGCTAATGATAAATTAATGGATTGTTTTGAAAAAGAAGTTTTCTGGGGTGATAATGCTGAAGCTGTTGATATGACTACAGTTACTAAAGCTAAAAACTTTGGTCAAAAAGATTGGCAAGATTCTAATGTAATCGGTGTTCAATTTGCTAATGGTGTTTCTGCATTAATCGCATATAACAAAGATGCAAAACAAGATCCTTATTCTAATCAGATTGTTAATATCTCAGGCAGTACTAATGGTAAAAAAGGTTCTGTTTCTTTAGGTACTACTGCTCTTGCTATTCTTTATGATACTAATGGGTTTAAATCACCTAATAAATCAGCTAAAGATTTAAGAGGGATAAATGTTAAAAAACTTGGTAAAGGTTGTTTTGCTGAGGTTAATGGGGTGTGTTTAGCTATGGCTCCACAAAAACCTACAGCACATATATGGAATGCATGTTCTGGTGGAACTTCTACTGACCCAGAAGATCAAAAATTCATGTCTGATTATGGGATAAATCAATGTTGTGATTCATCAAATTGTAAAAACACATATTATGGAGACTACTGGGCAGGTGCTGCAGAACTATGTGGTGGAACAAGTAAGATGGCAAGTCAATCAGACTTAGTAAAAATAGCAAACTATGTATATAATACAGATAGTGTAACAGCAACAGGTACAACATCTAGTTTAACCTTAGATCCAACCAAGGCAACGGAACTTGGTCTTCTTTCTCCTAGCTTCTACCTTTGGTCAGGTAAGGAGAACGCCACGATCGGCGCGTACGCCAGGGGCTACTACTCTACCGATACAGACTGGTACAGCGGCAACCGCAGCAATAGCCTTCTACTGGCGGTTTGCCTTGGTGATTGATTATTTAATCATTTGATCATTTAGCAAAAAAATATGCATAACAACAACAGGAGGGTGAATACCCTCCTTATATTTTCAATTCCCCGTTTTCTATTTTATAGATTTTTACATCTTTTAAAAACTCGTCTTCAAAAAGGATTGTATCAACAGATGTGATAATTGTTTGCGTATTAGGATTAATAGATTTCAAAAGATAATTCTGCCTGATATCATCCAATTCGGCCAAAACATCATCTAATAATAATATTGGCTCATCTCCAGTTTTTTCAGTAATAATATCCAACTCAGACAATTTTAACGCCAAAACAATAGTTCTTTGCTGACCTTGAGATGCAAATTTTACAGCCTCATTACCATTAATGTAAAAAATTACATCATCTCTATGTGGGCCGACACAAGCCTGACAACGACGGACCTCTTCTATCTTACGTTCTTGCAAAACTTCAGCGAATTTTTGTGCAATTTCATCGACTTCAGTTTCCTCACCAGTCAAAAACGAACAATCATAATCTATTTTTAAAGCTTCTGTTTCACTTATTGTACGATGTTTTTCAATTGCAATTTTTTCTATCTCTTTTAAAAATTTTTTCCGCAAATAAATTATGTTACTACCTGTTATTACAAGTTGCTCATTGTATACATCTAAAAGAGTTTCATTAAAATTACCTGTTTTGGCAACATCTTTCAAAAAATTATTTTTTTGTATGCGAATTTTATCATATTTTGAAAGTCTATCATCATAAGCTGGATACACTTGCGAAATAGCTCTATCTAACCAATCACGTCTATCTTGTGGATTTCCTCTTAATAGCAACAAATCAGTTGTCGAAAATAAAACTGTTTTCAAAACGGATTTAAAATCTTTTGATTTTGATTTAACTCCATTAATTTTAATTTCTTTAGCCTTATCTTTATCATAAGAATAAAACAATGAAACATCTGTGTTGGATTTTATAACATCTGCTTCAATTTCGAACTTTTCTGCGCCAAAATTAATCAACTCAAGATTACTAGAAGCTCGTGGACTTTTTAGAGCCGACAAAAAATAAATACTTTCTAGAATATTAGTTTTACCTTGTGCATTTTTACCAATAATTAACACTTTGGCCGAATTAAAATCAAGTTTTAATTCGCTACAATTTCTATAATCCTTTAAGTCCAATCCCACAAGTTTCATAGAGCAATTATACTACAAATACAGTATTTCTATGTAAAGTATAGACTATTGTTAAAATTTCGTATATAATATAGAGAGATTCCCATAACGTAAGGAAAAATTATGTTACCTATTATATCCGAAGAGATTGCAACAAAAGCTTTTAGCGAAATATTTGAAGATATGCCAGCTTGGCGTAAAAAAATGATTCACTATTTAAAAGAAGAAAATCCTGAAATCAACACTTCTATTATTGAAGCTGCGAATAAAACTGATTTGGATCCTAAAGCTGTTGCACTTGGTGCATATATGACATATCTTTTAATCGAGTTGGCGATGAAAGAAAATGAAGAATTAATGAACTTTGTAGAATAAGGAAATGATATGATTATTGAAGATTTATTAAAAGAGTTAGTAAAAAGAGGCGGAAGTGACTTACACGTTTCTAACTTATTACCACCTGTTATGCGTATTGATGGACAACTTGTAAGACACGAATCTGAAGTATTGAATCCCGAAGCGGTAGAATTATTATTATTTCCAATGCTTTCAAACGAACAAAGACGTCGTCTTGAACAAGAATGGGAACTAGACTTTTCTTATGGTGTTGACGGAATTGGTCGTTTCAGGGTTAACATATATAAAGACAAAGGTTGCTACGCAGCAGCATTCAGAACGATTAGTTCTAATGCTCCACAACTAGAAGATTTAGGCTTGCCTGAAATTGTTAGAAAAATCGCAGAAAAACCACGTGGGTTGGTTCTTGTAACAGGACCTACAGGTTCTGGTAAGTCTACAACATTGGCTGCGATGATTGACTATATTAATAGAACAAGATCTGAACACATTTTAACAATTGAAGACCCGGTCGAATTTGTTCACACATCTAAAAAAAGTATTATTCACCAAAGAGAATTAGGTGCTGATACAAGATCATTTGCAAACGCACTAAAATCGGCACTTCGTGAAGACCCAGATATTATTCTAGTAGGTGAGATGCGTGACCACGAAACTATTTCATTGGCGTTGACAGCTGCCGAAACAGGTCACTTGGTGTTTGGAACCCTTCACACGTCTTCTGCAGCACAAACAATTGACCGTATTATCGACGTATTCCCTGAAGGTCAACAACAACAAATTCGTACACAACTTGCAAACTCACTTGTTGCAGTATTCTCACAAACTCTATTGCAAAAACTTCAACCTGATGGAACTAAAAAAGGCCGTGTAATGGCTCAAGAAATCATGGTTGTAACTCCTGCGATTGCAAACCTTATTCGTGAAGCAAAAGCTGCACAAATTTACTCAACAATCCAAACTAGCCAAGGTATGGGTATGGAAACACTAGAAATGGCATTGGCAAAATTGTTCAAGAATAAATTAGTTACGCTTGAAGATGCTCTTGCAAGATCATCAAGACCTGATGAATTAAAACGACAACTTCAAGGATAAAAAAGAGGCAAAAGCCTCTTTTTTTTATACATAATAACTATTATCACATCTTGTTTGTCTATTTCTTTTCTTTTTTATTGCGAAGAAAAAAGAAAAGAAACAGACGAAAGAAAAGAAAAACTCGCAAAAGTTTTGGGCAATGCTACGCATTGCAAGCCCCTTCAGGTGCACTTCGTGCCGTTTACCACATTTTGTCATGCTGAACTCGTTTCAGAATCTATAAAAAGCAAAATGTGGTAAATTGTTTTGCGTGCCTAAAACTACGGCACGCAGCAACTTTGCTGCTCTAACGGGGGTGCGGGGGTGTCCCCTGCATACTCGTTCAATTCGGTCGCGTGTTTTCTCTTTCTTTTGCTAGCGTTTTCTTTCTCTTTTCTTTCGCAATAAAAGAGAAAGAAAATACTAAAAGCTTCCCGTAATAGTTATTATGTAAAGTATTAGCCTTTTAGCAATACTTTACTTTGTTTTTGTGTTAATATTTTGGTATAGAGGAAATTATAGGAGAAATTATGACACAACAAACTCAAGAACCTGTTACAGCAGGTGGTCAAATAAGACAAACAAGAATTCAAAAACTTGCAGATTTAGCAGATAAAGGCGTTAATCCTTATCCTTATGTCTTTGACAAAGACATTGATGCTGCTGATTTACAAGCTAAATATGCTGATTTGCCAGCTGGTGAAGAAACAGAAGATTGTTACGCTGTTGCTGGTCGTGTTATGGCTATCCGTAACACTGGTATGTTCATCGACTTGATGGACTCTTCTGGCAAGATTCAAGTATTCTCACACAAAGAAAATTTATCAGAAGACCAGATGAAAATTTTAAAACTTATCGATATCGGTGATATCGTTGGTTTCTATGGTTCAGTTAGAAGAACTCCACGTGGCGAACTTTCAATTAAATCTACAAAATTGAAACTTCTTTCTAAATCATTGTTGCCTTTACCTGAAAAATTCCACGGTCTTACTGACGTTGAAACTAGATACCGTCAAAGATACGTTGATATGATTATTAACGAAGATGTTAGAAAAACTTTCAGAACAAGAAGCTTAATCATCCAAAAAATTAGAGAATATTTAACATCTCAAGGTTTCTTGGAAGTTGAAACTCCAATGCTTCACCCTCAAGCTGGTGGTGCAAACGCAAGACCATTCGTAACTCACCACAACACACTTGATATGGATATGTTCTTGAGAATTGCTCCGGAACTTTATTTAAAACGTTTGATGGTTGGTGGCGTTTCTGAAAAAATCTTTGAAATCAACAGATCTTTCAGAAACGAAGGTATCGACACACGTCACAACCCTGAATTTACAATGATGGAACTTTACCAAGCATACGTTGACTATAACGAAATGATGGCGTTAACTGAAAATATGGTAGCATCAATTGCTCAAGAAGTTCTTGGAACTATGAAAATTCAATACGGAGAAAATGAAATCGATTTAACTCCTCCTTGGGATAGAAAAACTATGCTAGGTTCTATCAAAGAAGTTACAGGAATAGATTTCAACAGTATTTTCACAGTTGAAGAAGCAAAAGCAGCAGCAGATTCTATCAACGTTCACGCTGACGATTGCGACAACTGGGGACAAGTTGTTGAAAGAGTATTCGAAGAAAAAATCGAACCATCTCTAATCCAACCAGTTCACATTATCGATTACCCACGTGATATATCTCCATTGGCAAAAGTTCACAGAGATAACGATAGATTAACTGAACGTTTCGAAACTCGTGTTAACGGTTGGGAAATCGCAAATGCGTTCTCTGAACTTACAGACCCAATCGACCAAAGAATGAGATTTGAAGCTCAAATGCAGGCTAAAGCTGCAGGCGACGAAGAAGCAATGCCAATCGACGAAGATTACATCTGTGCTCTTGAACACGGTGTCCCTCCAATGGGTGGCTTAGGCCTTGGCATTGACCGCTTGGTAATGCTTTTAACAAACTCTCCATCAATCAGAGACGTAATTGCATTCCCAACATTGAAGAAAAGAGATAACTAAAAATTAAAGCCCTCGAAAGAGGGCTTTTTTATATATACCAGTTGCCAAGATTTAGAAAAAATGATAAGATAAAAACGTTATTAAATAGATAAATATATAGGAGAATTGTATTATGCTCAAAAACATTGCTACACAAGGCTTTAAGCCGTTAGGGGGGGGGTAGAAACACTCTCCTAGCAAGACTTTCGGCGTTTACTTTAGCTGAGGTTTTAATTACTTTAGGTATCATTGGTGTAGTTGCTGCTATGACTATTCCTACATTAGTTGCGAATTATAACACTAAATCTTGGAATACTGCAGCTACTGTTTTTGATAGAAAACTTGAAGAAGCTCTTAAAACTATGAATACTCAATCAACACTTGCAGGCCATGCTACTACTGAAAGCTTTGTTGAAGAGTTATCTAAGCATTTTAAAACCAATAAAATTTGTTCTAATGACAAATTACTAGATTGTTTCTCTGAAACAGTATACTGGGGTGGTGGTGATGCAACTCCGGAAGAAGTTGATATGTCTAAAATTAAAGTAGCTAAAGATTTTGGTCAAGATGATTGGAATACAAATATTGTAGGTGTTCAATTTGCAAATGGGGTATCTGCAATGATTGCATATAACCCTATTAGTTGTACACAAGATCCTTATTCTAACCGTGTTACAGGAGGAGATTGTTTGGCGATTTTGTATGATACATCAGGCGCTAAAAATCCAAATACCAGTAGTAAAGATTTGAGAGCTAATGGTAATGTATCAAAATTAGGAAGCTCTGGCGCAGCGTTTGAAATTAATGGGGTTGGATACGGGGTACCATTTTATCCAACTGCTCACACATGGATCGCATGTACAACAAATGGGACATCTGAAAATGCTGAAGATATAGAATTTATGAGGAAACATGGTATAGATTATTGTATGAGTCCAGATTATGGTACAGAAGATTATTGGGCTGGTGCAGTAGCTGCGTGCGGCGGCAAAAGCAAAATGCCATCTATGGCGCAATTGGCAGAACTTGCAAACTATCTATATGGAACAACTGGAATTGGTACTGATACCCCATTTGAATGTCCAAATGATACCAATTGTAGAATCGAAGCGAATTTAGGATTTGCAGATTCTTCAGGGGAAGAAGCATTTGACGTTTGGTCTAATGAAGATTATAGCAGCTTAGGAGCGTCTTGGAGAGGATTTGGTCCTGGCGCTTCATATCCAGAGACTGGAACTTATTATCGTGACATTCCTGATATTCAAGCTGTATGCATACTGTAAGGATTTATACATAAAGCAAACAAGGAGGGTGAATACCCTCCTTGTTTTTTATTCTTTCTATTAATAATTTAATTTTAAACATTTTGTAAATGTTCTATTTTTAATTCGGGATTTAAAGTTATCCCAATAACATCAATTCTGTAATCTTTACTAGGATGCTCCATCAAATAATTCAACGCACCTTTTTTAATATTTTCATACTTGGTTTTTGTAATGGCTTCCATCGGAGTTCCAAACGTATCGGTCTTACGTGTTTTAACCTCTACAAAAACTAAAGTTTTTTTGTACTGAGCAACAATATCTAACTCACAAAATCTCGAATAATGAATATTTCTATCAAGTATTTTATAACCGTTGTCAATCAAATACTTACAAGCAATTTCTTCGCCCATATCACCAAATTGTCTATTGTTCATTATTGCTTAATTCCACACCTTGCGAATTTTTCCAAATTAATTAAATCTAAAACGTCAGAAACATTGCAATTTTTTGACCAACGAGCAGGACATATATCAATACCACCACGCCTTGTGTATAAAGCACAAACAAACAATTCCTCGTTTTCATCTAACAAGTCATATAGACGCTTAAAAATCATCTCACAACATTCTTCGTGAAAATGAAATTCCGATCTAAACGAACTTAAATATTTTATTAAACTATCTTCTTTAATATGCTTTGCAGAATTATAATAGATAAAAGCGTCTCCAAAATCAGGTTGATGAGTAACACGACAATTTGACCTTAATGAATCAAATGTTAAGTAATAACCTTGAGTTTGTGTCCCTTGTTCAACTTCCAACAACTCAGGAGCTTCTTTAAATTTTTCAACAGACAATAAAGAATCATCAACTAAGTTCATAATATTTTCAAAATTTTGAAAAATCTCAACTCTTTCTACTGAATTTTCTAAGAAATTAACCTGAACATTTGTTTGAAGTTTTTCACTTAAGTCTTTTTCTATTTTTTGCTTACAAATATTTAAACAATCTAAAATATTTTTCCCAAACTTAGACATATTAAACGAATTCAAGTAAAGCTTTAACGATTTAGATTCTACAAGAAATTCGCTTTCGCAATTATATTTTATTTTCATAAGACGAGTAACAGGCAACCCATTTTCAGTCATAACTGAAAATTCATATGCGTGCCAAACATCCCAACCATCAAACGGCAATTTATTTGAATCTAAATTATATTGCTTTCTATTTTCAATTCTGGGAATAGCAACAAGCAGTGAGGGATCGTATTCCTCACTGCCGTTTGATCTTTTACCTAAATGTCTTGATGCTAATTCATCTGTTTTCATCTGCTTATGCAATATCCTCATAAGCTGCTGGATTATTTAGCAAGTCATAGTTGATTTCATTTTCATTATCCGCAATAGTTGCTGCTACAACAGCGTCGGAAGTCACGTTCAAAGTAGTTCTGAACATATCTGTAATTCTTTCAATAGTAAATAAGAATGCAAAACCTGCAACTAATTGTTCTGGGCTCAATCCCATACCATTAAGAATTAGCGCAATTGTAATCAAACCTGCACCAGGGATACCTGCACAAGTACTTGATGCAATAATAGCCAACAATGCAATTTGAACAACCAAGAATGGTGAAATTGCAACACCATATGCTTGAATTAAGAACAATACCGCAACGGTTTGTAATAACGCTGTACCATCAAAGTTAAGTGTCGCACCCAACGGTAATACAAAGCTTGAAATTTTATGAGAAATGCCGCGTTTTTCACAACAAGCGATTGTCAAAGGCAATGTTGCAGAAGAACTTGCAGTACCAAAAGCAACCATCATTGCTTCAGCAATAGCTGAGAACAACATAGGCGCTGAAACTTTTGAGAATGTTTTCAAGAATAATGGATATACAATAAACATTTGAATTGCAAAACCAACTAACAATACACCTAAGTATTTTGAAATACTCATAAATATATCAATACCAAAACTTGAAACTGCAGAAGCTGTTAACGCAAACACACCAGGAGCTGCAAAGAACATAATCCAATCTGTAATTTTCATTGTTGCCGCAAACACAGATTCAAAGAATGCTACGATAGGTCTGTTTACATCACCAACCTTAGCTAGTGCAACCGCAAACATCAAAATAAATACAATGATTGCAACCATATGACCTGAAGCAAAAGCTTCTAGTGGATTGCTTGGAATAAAATCTAGGAACATATTCAATACGTTACCTTGTTGTTCCATTGCTGTTGTTACAGTTGCTTGAACTTCTGATGCGGTATTTTCAGCTATGTATTTTGCAGCACCTAAACCTGGTTTTACTAATAATGCTAACGCGGCACCAATAGTTACTGCAATTGAAGTCAATATACCGTAATAAACAACCATTTTAGTTCCGAATTTACCAAGTTGTTTGTTATCTCCAATGCTTGTAATACCAATAATAATTGCTGAAACAACTAACGGAATTACAACCATTTGAATTAATCTAATAAATACTTGACCAACAAAAGTCAAAACATTCGCAATCAATGCACTAGAGTGATCGTGCAAATAAATACCTACAAAAATACCGGCAATAATACCAAAAAAGATATGCCAGTTACGTTTGATACCTAGTCCTAACGCAATAAGGATTTGCATGTGCAGTTTCATAAATCATTAACCTCTTAATTCTATCATTATTTACAAGCCTATTATACTACTATTACAAAAAAATAGCAAGAATTTCACCTGACTGGTAGGTATTGAGTTTTTTATATTTTTAATATATCGTTGAATAAGAGAAGGGGAGAATTTATGCAAGAAGAATTACAAGAAATTAACGAAGTCATAAAAAGTATTGCAACTTTTATTCAAGAAGATGAAACTGTTAAACCAGATTTTGAAGAATACATCAAAACAGTTAGTGGATCGATGAATCCACAAGCCGCTTACTTTAATTATATTTTTGAAAGAAATTTAAACTCAAAAAATATGCCTCAACTTTTTGTTGAAAATTCCAAAAAATTATCTGCTAGCTCTAAAAAAATTGCAGAAGCTCTTTCAAAATCAATTTCTTCAGTTTTTGAAGTTAAAAGAATTTTAAAAAACGGTTTCAGCCTATACAACATTATCAACGAAAAAACTTATGAAGTAACGTCTTTAGTTAAAATGACATCATTTAGAGGTGTAGGCGGCGGTCAATATGTTATCGCACGTATTTTTGAATACAAAAAAGAATACTTCTTACTAGAGATTTCTGGTGTTCTTTCGGCTTCAAGACAAGATGACGCTTTGCGTTTTGCTGTTGCTAAAATCATAGAGAACCCTGAATTAGTTTATCTTGATAACCCTGAAAAACTTAAAGAAATCGAAAAAGATATCGAAAATATTCACGCCAAATTTGTTGAATATTTCGGCGCAGAAGAAGTTGTCACAACCAATAAATATGCAGATGGCTTAATTGGGATCTTTAATGATTTTGCAGAAGGTGGAGAAAAAGCTGATTACTCAGAATTTGTTCACCTACCTGAGGAATACAAATATTTTAACGTAAGTGAATTTAACAACTCTTACGACAACTTCCTTGAAAATTCATTAGGCGGATTTTCTTCACACAATGATGAATACGACGTTGGTGTTATTTTTGATGAAGAACTAGGTATGTATGCCGTTCCATTCTACGGAACATTCAATCAAATATTTGAAAACAAAGATTATACAAAAATCACAAATTACGACAAATGTATTGAATATTTCCTTACAAACGATAAATTCTCTGCAAACATAATTAAAAGAGTTGCTAATAAACACAAAAACTTTGAAAAAGTTGTTAATGAAGTTATGGGAACAAGCCTTACTCTTGACGAAATGTTAGAAAAATACAAATCTCGTTATTTAGAAAATAAAATTGTTTCTTCTACAACAGTATTGTATCGTTCATTAGCGTTTTCTAATACTCTTGGTATTATCGAAGAAGAAGAAAATAAACCACAACTGGAAGATATTGACACAAGCAAGATTGGCAGAAATGATCCTTGCCCTTGCGGTAGTGGCAAAAAATTCAAAAAATGCTGCGGTGCCTGAGGCAAACAATGTTTGATAAAGGTTTTTACCTGAGGTACGACATTAAAATTCATTCAAAAGATTTTCAAAAGCTTTTGATGAAATACCAATAATATTTTCAAGATCTCCCTCGACACTTTCTATAAAACCGTCAGGGAGTTCTTGTATTCCATAAGAACCAGCTTTGTCTAAAGGCTTAAAATCGCTAATATAGTTTTTTATCAATTCATCAGACAAATTTTTAAACGTTACATTACTTGTCGTTGAATTAATTTTGTACTCTTTGGTTTTTGAATTAATTATCGCAATAGATGTAACAACTGAATGAGTTTTCCCTGAAAGTTTTTTTAACATTGTGAATGCATCTTGCTCATCTTCTGGCTTTTCAAGAATTTCTTCTCCCAAAATTACAACCGTATCTGCACCAATAATCAAGGCTTCTTCTTGGACTAGTGGAACTACGGCCAATGCTTTGTTATAAGCCAAATCCTCAACGTATGAGTAAGAAAAAGCCGTCTTCGTGTGTTGTTCAACGTACGGAGACGGAATAATTTCCAATTTGTAATCCTTCAAAATTTCGGCTCTTCTGGGAGATGAAGATGCCAGGATCATTTTTCCCATTCCTTGTTCCTTTTGTTTTGTACTCAGGCGACTTGCCCATTACATTTTATCACAAAACAGAACAAAAAACTTTTTATTATCGCAACGCTTGCGATTTTTGATATCTGGCCGATCTTGCATTAATCGCATAACAAGCAATATTCAATCGTTGTTTCAACAACATCATATTCTTGTGCATACTTGCATAATCGTTCATTGCGCCCAACATTTTTTGAGGGTCGATCATTGATTCCATACTATCATGATTATCAACTTTTTCTTCTGCATATTTTTTGACTAGCAGCTGGTCAATGTAATCTTCAGCACCTATTGCCATAAGATTCCTCCCTATTTAATTGTCCTTTTCCTAAGAAAAAATAATCCTTTAATATCCTATATATATAATAAGTATATCTTGCCCAAAAAATTGCTTTTTCCTACAAAAATTGGTTAACAAAGCTTAACAATTTTCTTTATCTTGCCAAGATTTAGAAAAAATGGTAAGATAAGAAAGTTAATAAATAGTTAGGTATATAGGAGAATTCTACTATGTTTAAAAATATTGTTACACAAGGCTTTAAGCCATTAGGGGGGGGGTAGAACACTCTCCTAGAGCGGGTTTTACACTTGCAGAAGTATTAATTACATTAGGTATCATCGGTGTAGTTGCTGCTATGACAATTCCAACGTTAGTTACAAACAATCAACAACGTTCGATGGATACTGCTGCGAATGTGTTTAATAGAAAGCTTGGTGAAGCATTAAAAGTTATGAACTCACAATCTTCTTTAGCAGGGTTCACAACAACTAGAGCTTTTGTTGATGAATTATCCAAACATATTAAAATAATTAAAACTTGTGATAGTAATGAATTAGATATTTGTTTTGCTAGTGAATTTTCTACTAATGATAATACTTTTAAAGTTGAAGAGTTAAAACAAGCTAAAAACTTGAATAAAGATGGTAACTATGGAACAGAAACCATCGGTGCTGTTTTTGCAGATGGTGTAACAGCTTTAATCGCTTATAACCCTAATGCAACTCAAGATCCATTTTCTAATCAGGTTGTTAATGTAACATCTTCTGGTGCTGGTAAAGATTTATCTATTGGTTTATCTACCAATGCGTTAGCTATTCTTTATGATGTTTCAGGGACTGGTAATCCAAATACTTATGGTGCAGATAGCAACGGTAAGTTAAAAGATATTAGAGGCTTGAATGTTTCGATTAAGGTTGGTGCAGATATTTTAGTTCTTGGGACAAATTATTCAGCAGTGGATTGTTCTAGTGCTAATAGTGGCAGTAATGATTACACAAAATACTGTGGAACACCGTCAGGTTATGCTGAAGATTATTGGGCAGGTGCTCAAAAAGCTTGCGACCAACAAGGGATGAAGCTGCCTACTGAAGATGAACTAAAAGCTTTATACAATGACACAACTTGGGCTGATAAACCGACTTCTGACGGGTTCTGGTCTTCGTCAGTATACAGTGCTTACAGCGCATACTACGTGCGCTTTAGCAGTGGCTACGTGGACTTCAACTCCAAGTTTAACAACTTCAGCGTGGTGTGCATAGCTAATTAGTGTGCAGATTGAAATTCTACAATAATATATAACAAACAAGGAGGGTGGCTTACCCTCCTTGTTTTATGTTCTATATTCTTTCTATATATCAATTAGAAATTCCGTGATTATTAAAAATTTATGTTATAATAACCATATGAATGGAATTACTATTACTGCACCTGTAAAAAAACCTGAAGATATTGAAGTTTTCAGTAAACAAACCAATTGTCGTGACTACTATGTTTATTACAAAAAGTTTTTAGACAATAACTTTGAATACGTAAAAGAATTTGTAGAAACTGCAAAACGTTGTAAATGCAGTATTTATATAAACTTCAAACACGACATTACTGAAGAAAATTTACCTGAAATCAAAAAAATGCTAAAGTTCTTAAAAACAGTTGGCATTGACGGCATTTTCATAAACAGTTTTGCAATTCTTGAAGCAATCAAAGTTTTCAAACTTCCATTCAAAGTTATAGTTGATTCATATTTTGACATTCACAACTTAAACGGAATTGATTTTATAGGAAGTTTCCACAAAGTTGATGGAATAATTATTACCGAAGAAATTTATATGAAAAATATCGCTAAAATCAAAAAATATACAAAACTACCATTGGCGATTGATTCAGATAATTTGCCGTGGTGCGCAGAAGATATAAAAAAATTAAAAGCAATTGATAATATTGTTATTAAAGGGAAATTTGCGACATCTGAAGAAATTTTAGAAGGTATTGAACTTGTTGAAAAAATTCTAGAAAAGCCTAAACTTTTCAAAAACCAAAAACTTCCGTTTAAACATGTTAGAAAAAGTATTTATCAAACAAACCATTTTTCTGGAGAAATGGTTAGCGCAGAAGGGAAAGATTTCAAATTCAGCCGTAATATTCACAAATTTGAATGGGATGTAAAACGAACTAGAACACCAAAAGAAATCAACTATCATAGCGATTATAAAATCAACTTGAGATTATCTGAACTTGCTCAAGTCAAAGAGCTTGAAAAGTTTATCAAAAAAATTGGCTACAATCCTATACATTCAATTGAATACGGTGAAATTTTATCTACTTGTGACTTAGCAACAAGCAGCTTTAGCGAACTTATTACCAAGGTAAGAAAATTCTGCTACAAATACGATATAAAATTCCAACTATCCACTCCTAAAATCTTAATCGAAAGAGATTTTGACAGAGTTTATGAATATGTAAAACAACTTTTATTAACAGAACCTGCACCAGATTCATTAATAATAAATAATATAGGATACTTCTGGGCTTTTATTAATGATAGCGATATCAATCACATTCCTATTGAAATTGGTCAGGGCATAAATTTATTAAACAGTTTATCTATCAAATGTTTAAACAATCTTGCACCTGTTGAAACTATTGATTTCACATCTTTTAAAGACATGGAAAGTGCAATCAAAACTATTAAAAAGATCAAAAACGATATTCCAACTAAAAAATATACAATTGCAGGTAATAAAAAAGTTCCAAGTATGGGATTATGTCCTTTAAATAACGATAGTGCTGTTACATCACGATTATCTTGCAAAGCACCTTGTCACCAAGGCGGATTTGCATTGAAAGATCCTTCATTAAAGAAAATGTATCCTTTCACTTGCGACGGATTTTGCAGAATGCATATGTTTGAAGATAGTATTTTGCAAGACTTTGATTGCGTAAAAGAACTATCTGACGCTGGCGTAAATGAGTTTGTATTTGACTTTAGCGCATTACACGCAAAATATGTACCAATATTATTAAATAAATTTTTCGTTGAAACAGAAGCTCCAGAATTGGTGTGTGTCTAAATCAGCTTATTTTTCATGATAAAATATGTGTATGTATAAAACATACTCTGAGATTTTACAAAATTTAGAAAATAATTCGCATTTGAGAACCATAAAAAACTTCTCTAAAAAAGATGGGAAATATATTTGTTTTGGCGAAACCCGCCTTTTAAATTTGTCTTCAAATAATTATTTAAATTTTGCAGACAACAGAAAAATAACCGAAGAATTTATGAAATTTATCGGAGGTAAATATTCTTTTGGTAGTGCTTCAGCAAGACTTTTGACAGGCAATTTGCCGATATACAACGAACTTGAAGACACTATTTCAAAGCTATTTAATAAAGACAAAACTCTTCTATTCAATAGTGGCTACCACGCAAATGTTGGCATAACAAGTGCTATTGCACAAAAAGGTGATGTTATTTTTTCTGACAAACTTAATCATGCCAGCATAATTGACGGAATGCAACTTTCACAAGGTAAATTTTTCCGTTATCAACATAATGACATGACTAGCTTAGAAAATCTTTTAGAAAGAGAACGTAACAACTTTAGTAATGCCATTATAATAACTGAAAGTGTTTTCAGTATGGATGGAGATATAGCAAATTTAAAAAGACTTGTCGAACTCAAGAAAAAATACAACTGCATTTTAGTTGTTGACGAAGCACACGCTTTTGGAGTTTTTGGCAAAAAAGGTCTAGGAGTTTGTGAAGAATTAAATATTATAAAAGATGTCGATTTAATTATCGGGACATTTGGCAAAGCAATTGGCTCTATGGGAGCTTTTGTAACAGGCGACAAAACATTAATTGATTTTTTAATTAACAAAGCTCGTTCATTTATTTTTTCAACAGCTCTTCCGCCAATTAATATTGCATTTTCGAAATGGATAATTGAAAACAAATTACCTGAAACCTATGAAAAACGTAAAAAAATGTTAGAACTTGGTAGAAAATTAGGGAGTCAAAGTCACATTATCCCTAAAATAATTGGCTCAAACGAAAAAACAATTGAAATATGCGATATTCTTTACCAAAATGGTTATTTTACACTACCTATTAGGCCTCCTACAGTTCCTGAAGGCACATCAAGATTACGTATATCTTTAACAACCGAAATTACAGAAAACGATTTGGAAAAATTATGCAATATCATTGGCTAAACAAACAAAATAATAAAAAATTAATAGTATTCTTTGCAGGTTGGAGCTTTGACCATAAACCTTTTGAATGCATACCATCATACGAATACGACGTTTTAGCAATATATGACTATAATACAATGACGCTTCCTGAAATTAAAAACAATTATGAAGAAAAAATTCTTTTAACTTGGTCAATGGGTGTGTTTGTTGCGTATACACTAAAAAACAAATTACCTATTTTTGACAAAAAAATTGCAATTAACGGAACACCTTTCCCTATACATAATGAATACGGAATTCCTCAAAAAACTTTTGATTTGACATTAAAATATGCTGAATCTGGCTTGCAAGGTAAATTCTATCAAAACGTATTTTCAAATGAGAATTTTTTAGCTAAATACCTTGAAAATCCAATCGAACGTTCTATAGAAAACAGAGTATCTGAACTTGTTTTTTTGAACGAACTTATTAAAAATACCCAAATCGAATACGACAACAATTTTTATAATAAGGCAATTGTCGGATTATCCGATAAAATAATTCCAACCAAAAATCAATTAACATTTTGGGGCAATATCGTCGAAACTGTTGATTGTGGACATTTTCCATTCTATAATTACAAAAGTTGGGACGAATTATGCAATTAAACACTAAATCTATAAAAAGTCATTTTGAAAAAAGTATGGACAAATACGACGAAAACGCAATTGTCCAAATTGATTTGGCTGAACGACTCGCAACTTCTTTATTACAATTCAACTTTAACTTTAAAAACATCCTTGAACTTGGTTGCGGAACTGGTGTTCTAACAAAGCAAATTCAACAAAATTTTTCCTTCACAAACTACTATGCAAATGATATAGTTGAAAAATCAAAAAATTATATTTCAAATATCATTCCCAATAATACTTTTTTACACGGCAATGCTATAAAAATAAGACCTCAAAACAATGTAGATTTAATAATATCTAATGCCATGTTCCAATGGTTTTTTAATCTTGAGGGCATCATTAACCATTGCAAATCTTTATTAAACAAAGACGGAATTTTAGCATTTTCGACTTTTGGAACAGAAAATTTTGCCGAAATAAAAGATATTTCTGGATTATCACTTAATTATTTAAACAAAGAAGCAATTGCAAACATTTTAAAACAAAATTTTGAAATTCTGCACATTGAAGAATATAAATATACACTCAACTTCAATACTCCACTTGAATTGTTGGCTCATATGAAAAATACAGGTGTAAACTCATTAACCTCAAAAACTTGGACAGTAAAAGAAGTTAAGGATTTTTGCGAAAATTATCTCAAAAAATATGATGCTGTAAAATTGACATATAATCCAATTATAATTATTGCCAAAATAAAATAACAAATAATAATTAAATCCATCTTTGCACCTATTCCAAATTGTAAAAAAAAATATTATAATCTTTACATAAAATCATGTTTATTATTAAAATATGATTATAGAGGTAAACGATATTGTTAAACAACTTCGAAAATTTTGATAACTCAGAAACTTCTGCAAGAAAGTCTTCTTTAATCCAAGAGAGAGTTAACCTTGTTTCAACTCACATGTATAAACAATTCTTGGATTATCAACACGCTAACGTAAATACAAACGAAATTTTTATAAGAATGATTGATAATTTACAAGCGGTTTCTGAAAACCTTAAACAATCATTCTCTTCTCGCGGAATTACGACACAAAATATTTATGTTGATACAGATCCTCAAAAATCCGTTGCCATTATAAACATTTTATGGCACAAAATTAGCTTTACAACTCGTTGTAATCACCAGCCACAAGCTTTGTACAGAGAAAGTGGTGAACACTTATTCTCTGGACGTATAATGGCTGTTAGAGGAAACTATAATGAATTAATGCAAGGGGTTAAAGACCACGACGACGAAATGGGCAGATTGCTAGAAAATGAAATAGCATCATTATTTATTCCTGCCGAAACTAACCAAAATTCAATTCTAAAAATAAAACATTTATCTAATAGAGAATTCTACTTAAATCAACTTGATGCTCCAAGAGAATTTGTTCTCAAAGTTGTTGAAACTATTTGTGGAGGCGGTTTCTACCACGAAGAAGGTGCAAGAAAGAAATTTAATATTTAAAAAATTGACATTCTCAAAAAAATAACTAATATATTGGTATAGGGATTGTAGGTATGCGTTTAATAGAAAAACTAAAAGAGCTTGAAAATAATTACATGTTTATCAGATGGGCAACAGGTGGAGAATACGGAAAACTTGTTTATGCTGGTGATGATTTTATTGAATTCAACATTGTTGATGTTGATACGATGGAATACAGCGAAACAATTTTAATCCACGCACCTTTAATTTTAGAAGTTTGTGTTGGCGGAGCTGATGTTGCAAGAATCTTAGCAGAAGTCTCTTCTAAAATAAGTGAATAAAAGTATAACTTTGCGGAGTGCATTTACCCCTCTATGAATGACAAAAAAAAGTCACATCTTTGTGTGTGACTTTGAACAATAATCTTGGGAGGAGATTTGGGGATAGTTGTACATGCATGATAATTCAAGCATGCCAAAATTGTTACATGAGTAGGAGAAAAAATTAATAAAACTTTACATTTTCTTGATTTTGGGGTATAATATATGCATGAGAAAAAGCATGCGAATTCTAATAATTAATGGCGTGAACCTTAATATGCTTGGGTTTAGAGAACCTGATCAGTACGGGACAACAACTCTTAAAGAGTTAGAAAAAGAACTTCACGCATATTCCTTTCACTTGGGTATTGACATAGAAACCTTCCAAAGTAATATCGAAGGCGAAATTGTCGAACGCATCCAACAAGCTAAAGAACACTTTGATGGCATTGTACTAAATGCTGGCGCTTACACTCACACAAGCATTGCAATCCGAGACGCTATCACAGCAGCATCAATGCCTACGGTCGAGGTGCATATGTCAAATATTTATAAGAGAGAAGAGTTTAGACACAAATCACTAATTGCACCTGTCTGCGTGGGGCAAATATCAGGGTTTAAGAACGATAGTTATAAATTGGGTCTCAAAGGGTTGGTTAATTACTTAACCAACAAAGAAAATAAATAATCTTGTTTGAGAATTACATTCCGTAAAATTCTTCAGCTGCTGTACCAGCTAATGCACAAGCTTGTTCGTACGAATATCCATTGCTCATCAAATATTCACAATATCTGTCAAGATCTTCTACTTTGTCAGGATTGTTGCTCAAAAATGCAAGATCTTTTTCTAATGAACTTTTCGCTACTTGAGAACGGCCGATAACCTCTGCCGGCATTTTGCCTAAATCAGTAACTTCGCGTGTTTCTACAGCTGGGGCTTGCTGAGCATCTTTTCTCGGCTGAATTCCTTGGAAATTAATGTTTTTGGAGTTTGATGTGTTGTTTACTTCTCTCATAAGTTCACCTTACCATTTCTAAATCGATTGCCATAACCGATTTTAATTTTCTTTTATCGCGTCATCTTACATTCTAAAACTCGAAAAAAAAATTTTTTGCTACTTTGCACTAAAAAAAATTACAAAAGTTAATATTATTTTTTTTATGCTATCATATATTATATAACAACAAAGGAAGTAATGCAAATTATGAATTTAGGTAATTTTTTTAGAGATTTTGTATATGGATGTAACCTTAGAAGAGTTATTAAGAACTTACCCGACGCAGTTTTTATAGTTGAAACAGACGGTAGAATTTCCTGGGTAAACGACAAAGCAACAACAGTTTTTGAAGGCGGGAAAAGACTTTTAAAGAGCTACCATATTGATGATTTAGTAGATAATGGCAAAGAAAAAATTGAAAAATCTGTTGCCACAAGAACTCCTATTATCGCAGGAGCATTTACCTCAACTGCTAGGGAATTTTTTATTGAATTGAATGCTAAAAAATATCACGGAAGTTACATTGTTACAATTCGTGATATCACAGCAATGACAAACATCCTTACAAATGCTGAGCAAACAAGCCAATTTAACAAAGAAAAGAACGCTATGCTTGTAAAACTTGCTAACGAAATCAAATCTCCTATCAATTCTGTTGTAGGATTTTCTCAAGCTTTACTTGACGGTATTGGCGGAGAAATTAACGAAAAACAAGATAAATACGTTAGAATTATCAATAAAAACTCTAATGATTTATTGTATTTTATGGAAAAATTCATTGAATTTGCATACGCTGAATCCACTTTATATGAATACGATTTTCAAACATTTGATGTTGTGAACGCTATTCAAAACGTAATCAGAAGTAATGATTTAGCAACTTCAGCTAAAGGGTTAACAGTAAACTTTGATTTTGAAGAAGTTGTTAAAAGAGCAATATATTCTGATGAAAAATCTTTAAAAACAATATTACAAAACTTATTAGAAACTTCTATTAAATTAACTGATACAGGTTCAATTTCTTTCAAAGCTTTCTATCCATCAGAAGAATTGATAAAAAGCTTAAGAGTATTTGAAAATATCAAGCCTGAATCTCTAATTCAAATTTCTATTTCTGATACTGGTATTGGGTTGCAAGAAACTGAAATGGACGGCTTATTTGAACCTTACACTCAACTTGATAGACAAAACAAAAAGAATATGGTTCGTTCTATCAGTTTAGGAACTTCAAACATTCTTGCTAAACGTTTGCAAGGGCTTGTTTGGGCAGAATCAGAAGTTATGAAAGGCACAACATTCAATCTTATTATACCGATTGAAAAGGATTTTCATCTAAAGCATGAGTAATGTTATTCTAAAAAATGTAAAAAAAATCTATGACAAAAAAGTTGTTATAGACGACATAGACTTAGAAATCAAAGACAAAGAATTTGTAGTTCTTGTTGGCGCATCTGGTTGTGGAAAATCTACAATACTAAGAATGATTGCGGGTCTTGAAGAAATTACTGATGGTGAAATCTTTATTGGCGACAAAAAAGTCAATGATATTCATCCAAAAGACAGAGATATTGCTTTTGTTTTTCAAAGTTACGCGCTATACCCACACATGACTGTTAGAGAAAATATTGCTTTTGGGCTTAAAATGCGTAAAGTTGATAAAGCAACAATTGAACAAAAAGTTCAAGAAGCCGCTGAAATCCTTGATTTGACAGAATATTTAGATAGAAAACCTAAACAACTTTCAGGTGGACAAAGACAACGTGTTGCTTTAGGACGAGCTATAGTAAGAAATCCAAAAGTTTTCTTAATGGATGAGCCATTATCAAATCTAGACGCAAAATTACGTGTTCAAATGCGCTCTGAAATTAAAAAATTACACGAAAAATTACAAACAACATTTATTTACGTGACTCACGACCAAACCGAAGCACTTACAATGGGTGACAGAATTGTTGTATTGGATAAAGGTGTAATTCAACAAGCAGACACTCCTGAAGAAATTTACAACAACCCAGCAAATACTTTTGTAGGTGGCTTTATAGGTTCGCCTCAAATGAATTTTATAAACGGCAAAGATTTAGGACTTGATGAAAATATATTATACGGAATTCGTCCAGAAAAAATGATTTGCGGTGGCGAAATTAGAAAGACAGTTGACGTTGAAATTACTGAATTATTAGGTAGCGAAAAAATTGCATATTTTAGTATTGGCGACAAAAAATGTAGTGTAAAACTTTCTGCTGACTATAATTTTGACAAAACACTTGAACTTAGTATTCACGAAAAAGATTTGTATAAATTTAATTCAGACGGGAAACGTATTTAAAGGTCATAAAAATCTTTAAATCTGGTAATTTTTTCATAAGTTTCACTAAAATCACCTTCATAACAAATACATTTGCCATCTAAAACCAAATATGAACCACAATAGATAGTATCTACAACGTTGTATGTATCCAAGTTATTTAATTCTAACCATTCAATAACTCCTTTGTAGTTTAAACTTGAACAAAATTTTACATAACCAATTTTAGATAATTTTTTCAAAAACTTTTTTGTATCAGGTTTTGCTGGAGGAAGCTTGCCTACAACCCCGTTTTCAAGCTCTTTTTTATACACAGGATCCATATCTATTAATATTAATCTTTTATATTCTATCATAATTTTGTCCGCCTGACTGTTTGTTTATTTTGTCATTATAGCGGACAATTGATAAATGGACAATGATTTGTTAAGAAAACTTGCAAAAAGAATAAAAGAATTACGAAAGATTCATAACTATACTCAAGATGATCTTTCATATTATTCTGGCATTTCTCGTTCTACACTTGGGAATATAGAAACAGCCAAGAATGATTTAACATTCACAAAATTAAATAAAATTGCCAAAAGTTTCAATATGACGTTATCCGAGTTTCTTAATTTTTAATCAGATTTTAATCTTCATTGTCTTCAATCCAAATAATAGTAACATTAATGGGCTGAGCGAAGGGATTTGTTATGCGTGAATTTAGAAACTCCCCTTTTGCTATGGCATCATAGTATGCAATTTGTTCGGATAATCTTTTGGTATATTCAAATAGTTTTTTCATAGATTAGCCTCCCGACTATTACATACATTATTTATGCTATAACCCCTCGATTAATCCCCACAAAGTAGTGATTTTACTTATCTAATTAGTCAAGTTGGATAATACACTCAAGCAATTGCAAACCACACAAGCTAATTTTATCTTATAAAAAAAGGAGATTAGATAATGAAAACTAAACTTAAAGGAACAAGAACCGAACAAAATCTTATAAACGCATTTGCAGGAGAATCAATGGCAAGAAATCGTTATACGTTTTTCGCATCAATTGCTAAAGAAGAAGGCTACGAACAAATTGCAGAAATTTTTTGCCTGACTGCAGATAACGAAAAAGAACATGCAGAAATTTTATATGAATACATTGGTGACACAATGGGGAAAGTAAATGCCGTTTATCCATTCAAACTTGGGACAACAGAAGAAAACCTTGAAAGTGCTATAGCAGGCGAAGACGAAGAAGCCAATATTCTATATAAAGAAGCTGTACAAATTGCAAAAGAAGAAGGCTTTGACGAAATTGCAGAGTCATTTAAACATATTATCAATTCTGAAAAACATCACAAAAACCGTTACCAAAAATTACTTGGGAATTTAAAAGAAAAAACTATTTTTGAAAAAGACAAAGAAGTCACTTGGATGTGCAGAAAATGTGGATATTTATGCGACAATAAATGCGCGCCGAACAAATGCCCAAATTGCCAACACGAGCAAGCTTATTTCCAAGTTTTATGTGAAAATTTTTAGTTGCCATATCCATGCTCATTATATATAATATAAAAGGATGGATACTAGAAAAAAATCGTTAATTTTAATAACTGCTTTAACCTTTGTTTATGGGCTTTATTATTGGGGAATTCCAGCTTTTATAAACATCGAAAAAAGAATTGATTTTATAGAAGAACAAATCTCAAAAAATACCGGTATTAAAGTTGCGATTGAACAACCATATGTAAAAATGGGCCATACACCCGCTATATGGTTTATGGCCGAAAATATATCTATATTAAACAATGATAATTCTAAAGCTATCAATCTTGAACATTCCGCAATTAAAGTCCATCTGTTACCACTTCTTGCTGGCAAAATTCATATCGGAAACTTTTCTAGTGATAAGATTGATGTTAATTTTGTCTATACAAAAAATGGCGAACTCAAAATCGGACAATATTCTTTACCGCAAATCCCTAAAACAAAATTAACTCTAACTAAAGCTTATTTTAGACTTGGCAATTATAAAATTAAACTTGACGACCAAAAACAAAATAAAAAGATTTTGTTAGACGGAAGCTTTTTAACTCTTGACGAATTCAAAAATAACAAACGCATCAAACTCGCAACATTTGCTAAATTATTCGTGAACAAAAAAGCCTCCGATATAATGGCCGATGTTGATATAAAATTACCTTTAACCAAAATTACTGAAAATCAATTTAAAGTAACTGGCAGAATTAGTAACTTAGATTTGGCAGATTTTTCCGATTACGCAAAAGCTTTACCTAATAGCAAAATCAAATCTCTATCTGGTAGGGTCAATCTTGTTGCTGATACTACTTCAAAAAGTAATGAGCATAAAAATATTTTTTCCCAATTAACCATCGAAGACCTTGGAATAATTAATGAAGAACCTGCAAAATCCATCTATTGCAACAAAATTCTAAGTATCAAAACCGACATTGATACCATCAAGAACGGACTTAATATCCAAAACATGGACATCTCTTCTTCTGGAATTGATATCAACATAAAAGGTGATGTAACAAACTTTGATTCAAAAATACCTTTTGTAAATACAAATATCGAAATAAAGAATTCTAAAGCGGAAAATTTCATCCCGTTACTTCCAGCAGAAAGAGATATTTTAGAAGAAATTGACTTTTTTGCTCTAAAAAAATACCCTCTCTACGGTAATGTCAACGGCAAACTGCAACTAAAAGGCAAAGCTCTCACACCTGAGATTAATGGTAACATCAAAATTAGCAATGTTTATTTAGTAAAACCGTTACCATACAACACACCAAAAGGGCAAATTGATTTAGAATTTACATCAGACAAAGTTTTTTTTGATGCAAATGTTCCAGCACCATTTGGTCAAAATGTTTCGGTTATTGGATATCAAGAATTATACAATAACAAACTTGCAAGTATTGATATTAAAACAACTCCTAAAATTGACTTAAAAACAGCACAAAACGTCTTAAATCCTTTACATCAAATTCTAAAATTTGATCTTGGTCCTCTTCCTATTATGACAGTTAATGGGACTGGAAATGTTGAACTTAAAGTTGAAGGAAATCGAAAACTTCCACAAATTTGGGGTGTAATTAATTTTGCAAATGCAACTGCGACATTTAACGATATCAACAATCTATTCGCTCAAAATATTAATGGGAAAGTAACCTTTAATAATCAAAAAGTTGAATTTTCAACAACTGGAGCAATAATTAACAATCGTCCTGTATCAATTGATGGTAATGCATCTTTAAAAGGCGATTTGGATGTTAAAGTTACATCAAAACAACAAGATTTAAATAAACTTATAAAAGTTATTAAGACATCTCCAATGTTAATTGACATCCAAAATTTAATCACACCTCTAACCAATGCTAAAGGCTACATTGATTTAAATTTAAACTTAACAGGCAATATTTCCGACATAAATAATATTGTTTTTAATAAAAATTTATTTGCAAAAGGTTCTATAAAACTTCTAGATAATTTCATTTCAGTTCAAAATATCCCTATAACAAAAGTAAATGGGCAAATAGATTTCTCAAATACAGATATTAACCTGAATTTAATTTCAAAATTAAATCAATCCATCATTACAATAACAGGGCTGTTGAATGAAAAAGATGCTGATTTAAAACTAAGTTCAAATAATTTTATATTAGAAGATGGCATAAAAATCTTGAATTTAAATATTCCTTATAAAAAAGATTTAGGAAAGATTCAAACAGATTTTACTGCAAATTATAAAGGCGGAATCCAAGAGTTAAACCCAAAAGGCTTCAATGCAAAAGGCAAAATCCACCAGTTAAAAAGTTCTAATTTGGCTATTGAAAATACGCCTTTTGAAATTTCACAAGGTTATTTGAAAAATACCAATATCAAAGGAAGCTTTAGAAATGTTCCTTTTCTAATAAACCTTACAGCTTCAAATATATTATCACCAACACAAAACATAAACGGCAACTTTAATTTCAATAAACTAAAATTTGAATATTTAAAAGAAGCTTTAGAACATTTTGGAATAAAAAATATACAAAACCATTCAGGCTATATAGCTTTGTCTGGTCAAATCCACAACAATCAAATATTTGCAGATACAATTCTTGAAAATGTAGGATTTTTGTATACTCCAGAAAATCTTCCTGTAAAAATTTCAAGCGGCAAAATTCAACTTAAAAAAGAATCTTTGCTCTTAAATAAATTAAATTCAACACTTGGCGAAATGCCGGTTTTTATTGATGGTTCTATATTAAATATCGACAAGAAACCTTCATTAAAGCTGTATGTGAACGCAAAACCAACTCAAAACTTTATGGATCAATATTTTAATAACAAAACTGTTTATCCAATAAAGTTAAAAGGTGATATTAATTGTTCTTCTAACATAACAGGAACGCTAGACGCTATTCACAACAAAACCCAATTAAAGTTAGCTGAAAACGCAAGTATATACTATATGGGTGCAACATTAGGAAGTGTTTCAGATAAACAATCTTCTTTAATATCTGCTGATAATATTATTTACCCTTCTGGAATAAAACTAAACAACTTCGTATATGATAAACTAATTCCATCACAAAATAATATCCCACACAAAAACACCCAATTAATAGCATCTGGTTATATTGGATTTTTAGAAAATAATGATGTCAAATTCAATAATTTTAGGATTAAAACAGAAGAAGCGACTGATGCTAAAATATTTAATATTATTTTCCGAAAACCATTTATGAAGCAAGGGATTTTTACATCAGACATAACATTAAATGGCAAAGCTTCAGCTCCCATAATTTTAGGAAAACTTCACATCACAAGCATTGATATGCCGCTTTTTGATGCAATAATCAATGACATTGACTTTGACTTTAAAAAAGATATCATTTCACTTAACTCAAAAGGTATTGTTTTAACAAACAACTTAAATATTTCTGCAATTATAAAAAATTCTCCAACACTTCCTTTAGTTTTTGAAAACATAAAAGTAGATATTGAAGATTTAGATTTAAATAAAATAACTGAAAGCATTCGAGATTATGACGTTGATAGTTCAAGAAATCTTTCTCTTTCATTGGCAAACAATTTTGTAGATTTAAGTCAAATACTAATTTTAAATTCTGAAATTTCAGCAAATAATATACGCATCAAAAATCTTAATGCAAATGACTTTTTAGCACACACTATATTGAATGACAAAATGCAACTTGATGTCAAAGACTTCCAATTTAAAGTTGCAGAAGGCGCAGTTAATGGAAACATAAAATACAATTTACTAAACAACCTTGTAAGCTTCTCAATGTCTGTAAAAGATGCCAATGCTCAAATCATTGCTGAAACTTTATTCGATTTAAAAGGTCAAATTTTTGGGACAGTAACAGGGGACGTAAATTTATACTGTAACGGAAAATCACAAGACCTTTGCACTCAAACACTTGGAGGTAACGGTAATTTTACAGTAATTAACGGCAAAATGCCAAAACTTGGTTCATTAGAATATCTTCTAAAAGCAGGAAACCTTGTAAAAAGTGGTATTACAGGACTTTCAATTAACGGAATTATTGATTTAATTACACCGCATAAAACAGGTGATTTTGACAGCATTACTGGCCACTTCCATATAGCTGAAGGAATTGCAGATGATATACAAATATATTCAAGTGGCAAAGAATTAAATATGTATATGAAAGGTTCTTATAATTTTACAAACCTTATTGCTAACATGCAGATTTTTGGAGCTTTAAGCAAAAACTTCTCTACACTTTTTGGTAAAATTGCAAATGCGTCGTTAAATACATTATTCAACACAATCCCAGGGATAAACATTTCTGAAGCACCTTCAATCATTACAGATGATATTAAAAAAATTCCGAACAACGAAGATTCTGCCAGAATGTTCAAAGCTGAAATTTATGGCGATATCAACGGCGAAAACTATGTAAAAAGCTTCAAATGGTTAAAATAATTATTTTTTTGCAGTTTTATTGTCATACTCTGAAACCCCAGGGAATGCATCTGATCCTGTTGTAACTTTTGTAATCCAATATTGAACTTTTGGAATAATAGTAGATAAGAACAACGCAGAAATTGCAAAACCAGTACCCCAGTTCAATACATTCATTCGCATGTTTTTCTTGCAAGCTTTTTCTAACATTGTTGTATCAATATTTCCATCTTTTGCTTGTTTAATCAAATCTCTTACGTATGCTTTTATTGTATCAATAGTACCATCTAACTCACTTTGAGCAATAAATCTCATTGGGTTTTTGTGGTTAGGTATTTCTACTTTTGTTCTTACACCATTGATAACTTCTGTTCTTGTTTCTGTGCCTTTAGCAACCGTAAATACATTATCCCAGAAATCAGGATTATTCAATGCGCCACCTTCAAACATAGCTTTAACCTGGCTTTCAGCAAGCATTGAAACACCTTCTTTTTGTGGTTGAAGTTGTGACATTCTCTTAGCAAGTTCAGCATATTTATCATAATCTTCTCTACTAAATTCTCTTCTGATTGTTTCTAAGAATTTATCAAGAGTAATCGCACCATCTTTAATTTCTGGTTGAACTTTGGACATACGAGCCGTAATATCTTTATTACCGAACATCATATCTTCAAAATCAGTAACAGAAACCGCACCATCTTTGTGTCCCATTTTTTCCATTACATGTTGCATATAATCAGTAGTTTGTCTTGCACCAACTGGATTTAATCTATCTTTATGACCAATTTGGAGTTTATTCATTACACCATTTATAAATGGCATACTGAATACATAGAAGATTATTGAAACGATATCACGCCATAAAACTTCAATTCTTTCTGGAGTATTTCTTGCACTAATTGCACGACCACCAGTTACACCAATATCGGTAGATAACAATTGCCAATAACTATCATTTTCTAGTTTATTTGCAAACCATAAGAACTTCTCAGCACCAGTGAACGATACATCTTTGTCTTTTTTGTTTGCAAAATCTTCCATTTTTGGTTGCACAGGGCTCAACAAGAAATTTCTCTCTTCTTTTTGTGGATTCTGTGTATTATTTTGAGTATTTTGAACATTTGGATTATTTCCATTTTCTTGTTTTGTTTGATACATCCTTGTTATAGCTTGGTTAAGTTTTGGTACAACAAAACCTACAAGAGCGTTTGCTATAACAACACTTGCAGCAACTTTAGTAAATTTAAATGCAGCAATTTTACCTTTAGAAATTTGTTTACCTGCTTCTTTAGTTTTCTTCATGTAATTTGCTAAAGGATCACGGATCGAATCTTTAACAACATCAAAATCAGTATCTTTTATTCCCATCAATTTACTTAATGCAAAATCATTAATTTTGTTTAACGCTTTTACACCACCAAACCAGAATAATGCACCAATAATCTCTTCTGTAAATCTTTCCCTTGCTTCAATAAAGCCGCCTCTTTTTTGTGCGTTTATGGTTCTTCCACCAGTAACAAAACATTCCAGCAGAATAACTGGAGCTAAACCTTTAATCTCCATTCCTCTCACAAATCTTTGTGCTGGAGTAAAATTACTTATATTTTGTTTTGGAAGTCTTAAATCTATTGGGGAAATACTCATATTACACACATACTAATCTGATAATCCTTTAAAATACATCAAGTATTTTTTTTGCCCAGAATTCACATTTCTTTAATAAATTGTTACAAGAGTAGTGTAGCATAAACAATTAATTAAGTATTGTTAAATTTTACAGTTATTAACAAGATTTGGTAGCAATAGTTTTTTTTACGTGTTTTTGATATATTGAACGTGAAAGTGTAAGTAGTCCTATGAGTATAACAGCTGTAAATTTCAATACTCCTCAACGTTTCAACCAATTTCAATCGGTTGACAGTTTAGGCATGCCAAATTCGCAAAATCAAGGGCCTTCTAAAAAAATTAAACGAGCTGCTGCAATAGGTTCTTTTATTGGGATGAGTGTAGCTCTTGCACATATTGCAAAAAGACAAGGCTATTCGCTTAATCCTAAAGTAATTATTAAAACTCCAATTAAAGATTGGGCTATTTTTAAAATGAAACCTAGCAATGGCAAAGCACCTTTAAATATTGAAGAAAAAGAGATTTTAGAACTTGCAACAGGCTCAGTTGCAGGTGGATGGCTCGCTGGAGCAACAACCGACAGCAAAAATATGAAGGCCAAATGCAGAGAAGCTCTTACACAAATTGCAGGAAACGTTGCAGTCCCTGTGGCCTGCGTTGGTGCAACAGCTAGACTTTATAATAAATATGAAAAACAAATAAAATCTGTAATGCCTCAAGTTGAAACACACGGTAAAAAATCATTGAAATTTTTGAATAAAGCATCAAAAAGTCTTCCAGCAGTTGCAATGACAGGTGTTGCTCTTGCCGTAGGAATTAAAGCTGGTAGTGCCGTTACAAACTTTATTAATGAAAAACTTTTTGGTCAAAAGAAACACAGAGATATTAAAGCAAGTGACTTTGCTCCTCACGTTGATGATTTATGCTTAGCAATTACGCTTATGGGCGCGAAAGATTCTATCGTCGCTAATTCAATTACAAGAAGTGTTCCTTTATTTTTGACAGTTCCTGGTTATCAAGTTGGAAAAGCACAAGAACCAGTTTAAACATACCTCTCATATTCTTGCACATTTTAGTAAAAAATGGTAAGATGATAAGGTCACTAAGACATTAATAGGACTTAGTGCCTTAGTAACGTATAAATAAAGGAGAGAAAATATGTTAAGAACAAAAACTAGACAATGCTTAGCATCTATATGGGGGGGGGTAAAACGCTCTCCTAGACAGGGTTTTCAGGATTTACACCAAAACAAAAAGGGTAAAATCTTGCAGTCTAGCAATCTTACAGATGTGCAGACAAAAAGAGCCTTCACCCTTGCAGAAGTATTGATTACTTTGGGTATCATTGGTGTCGTTGCCTCAATGACTATTCCAACATTGATAACAAATTATAACCAAAGAGCTTGGGACACTGGAGCAACCGTTTTTAATAGAAAACTTGGTGAAGCTTTGGGATTTATGAATACACAGTCTTCTTTAGCTGGCTTTGCATCTACTAAAGATTTTGTAAATGAATTATCTAAACATATTAAAATTACTAAAATTTGTGATAGTGATGAATTAACCAATTGTTTCTCTAATGAAATTTTCACAACTGGTGACACTATTGACACAACGACATTAAAAATGGCTAAAAATCTTAACTCAACTGGTGACTACGGAACCGAAACTATCGGTGTTCAATTTGCAGATGGTGTAAGTGCTTTAATTGCATACAATCCCAATGCAACTCAAGATCCATATTCTAATCAGGTAGTCAGAGTTACAGGTTCTGGTAAGAGTGTGAATTTAGACACTGATGCTATTGCTATTCTTTATGATGTATCAGGAAACAAGTCACCTAACGAATACGCAACAGGAAAAGACATTAGAGGGATTAATGCTTCAATTAATACAGGAGCGAGTATAGTAAATCTAGGCACAGTTTCTACACCTGTCAACTGTATAGATTCAACAAGTGATGGTTATGAATATTGCACAGCTGACGACATAGAATTAGCAATTACAAGTAATTACTGGGCTGGCGCTAAGAAAGCATGCGCAGATGCAGGAATGCACTTACCTACCATAGAAGAATTACAAGAACTTTATACCAAAAAGGGTGAAGGAGGTATTCCTACTTCAGGAAACTACTGGTCTGCAACAGAACCTGGTAATATCTACGATGCTATGGTATTCGTCTTTGACACTGGACAGAAAGGCCCCGACTATAAAGGTCTAAACATCTATAATGTGTTGTGTGTAGGTAATTAGTAAGTTTGGTGAAATTTAACAAAATTATGAACCAATACAACTTAACAAAACCTAACAAATTTCTCCCCCATTCCTTTTTGCTAAAATTCACATTGGAGGATATTATAATGACTAAAAGATTTGGTTTCACTTTGTCTGAAGTTTTAATTACTTTAGGTATAATTGGTGTAGTCGCTGCGATGACTATTCCGACACTTGTTGTCGATTATCAAAGTCGTAGTTTTAATACCGCTGCTAGTGTTTTTGAAAGAAAACTGGGTGAGGTTCTTAAAGTTATGAATTCTCAATCTACTTTAGCTGGTTTTGATACAACTGAAGATTTTGTTCAAGAATTATCTAAACATCTTAAAATAACTAAAGTTTGTAAAAATAATGAGCTTGTGAATTGTTTCGAAAAGGAAGTATCTTGGGGAAGTAGTATTACAACTTCAGAAACTGTTAATATTAATAAAATTAAAACTGCTAAACACTTTGGGCAAATTGATTGGCCACAAACTAATGTTATTGGTGTTCAATTTGCTAATGGTGTAAGTGCTTTAATTGCATACAATAAAGATGCAAAGCAAGACCCAGTATCTAACCAAATAGTAAAAATATCTGGAAATTCTAATAGTAAATCAGGTTCTGTTAATTTAGGAACAGATGCTTTAGCTATTTTATACGATACAAATGGAGCTAAATCTCCTAATCAAAGTTCTAAAGATTTGCGTTCAATTAACATCACGCAATTAGGTAGTGGTTGTTTTGCTGAAATAAATGATATTTGCTTAACAGGAGCTCCATTTAATCCAACTCCTATAACAAAAACAGAATGTGAAAATTTAAAATTAACACATGGAATAAAAGAATGTTCTTCAAATTATGATTATTGGGCTGGTGCGGTAAAAGAATGTGGTGGGGTTTCTAAGATGGCAAGCATGGCTGAACTGGGGGAAATTGCTGCGTATGTATACAATAAAGATAGCATTGGCACAAATGAAGACCTCTCAAGTTTAACTTTAAATCCCACCAAAGCCGCAGAATTGGGTATTTTTTCTTCTTCACTTTCGCTTTGGTCAAATGAGGAAAGCACAATTGGTTATGCATATATTCGAAACTTCTATTCTACCTTAACTGATTATAGTGTAAGTAGTCGTAGTAACGGAAACCTGCTAGTTGTCTGTTTAAACAACTAATTATTTTCTCTCTCTTGTTTTTCTTTACTTGATTTGAACTACATTATATAATGTGGCTCTCTATTTTTCTTTCAACATTTCTGCAAAATATTCTAACTTGTCCAATACTGGCTGACACTCACCATATATTTGGGACTTAAAACCCTCATCAAAATTATGTTCTCTAACTTGCATATCAATTTTGGCTTGAAGTGCATCGTGCAATAATTCAGGAATATTTAAAGCAGTTGGATCATCTCCAGAAAGATTTTCATAATACTTATCTAAGAAATCCGAAGATATTCTAGCTTTCCAGTTAGAATCCAATGTTTTTCCTGGGACATTGTAAACAACATCGGTAATCCCCAGCAAATCATCAAAAGAGATTTGGAATTTTGGAGTAGTCATTAATTCCGCAAATTTCGCCCTAACAACAGCCTTGTCATCTTTGTTATATAAATTTTCTAATGCTTGACGAATTTCTGAAATATTTTCTCTGGTATCATCTTGGTTTAAATATTCTGCCAAATACCTTCCATTCCAAGGTTGTTGTCTTCTCGTATATTCAACAATCTCACCATTATTCAACTTTGCAGTACGTTTCAAATAATTCATTACAGGGATATTATCGTGATTACCCATCATAAACCAGTTTTCTGGTTCTATTCTAACCATATCACTAGCTTTTGCCCAATCAAGATTTGTAATTTTAGGCAATTGTTGCTCAGCATAAACTTGTTTAAATCTATCTGGCCAGCTACAAATATCTTCCCATACTGCAGAATTTTTATCCAAACCACGTTCTTTAAATGCAGGT
This sequence comes from Candidatus Gastranaerophilaceae bacterium, assembly GCA_045638025.1. Classification (GTDB taxonomy): domain Bacteria; phylum Cyanobacteriota; class Vampirovibrionia; order Gastranaerophilales; family Gastranaerophilaceae; genus SIG32. The sequence goes on along the minus strand of JAZUAO010000039.1, from coordinate 68,204 downwards.
AACACCAACTTTTCAATCAATTTTGGATAATCCCAATATAAATCATATTCTTGATTAGGGTTTTGAGGATCTCTTAATTCAGAAATATATTTTTCTATGTTTTTATTTTTTATATAAGCCGGATTTGTAATAAAATCACCATCTTGAGCATATTTCGACATTAAATAAGGCTCAACCAAACCCATAACATGGTCAACCCTTAGATTTTCACAAAATTCCAATGCTGAATCAATTTTTTCTTTTAAAAATTCTCCACCGATATTTAAATCATAATCACCATTTAAAAAGATTTTTTTAGGGTCAATAACTGGAATGTGCCATCTTTGTGAAATGCCGTTACCTTCAAACGCACCCATTTCCCAATCATCTAAAAAAGCATCTTCATAACGCCAAGCATCCATCTTTGAACAACCAACAAGCAAGTCATTTATATATTTAAATCCTTGTTCGTCACGCCATTCTTTATGTTCTTTTATTTGTTTTGTAATCAAAAATTGCTCAAATTTATATTGATTAATTTCATCAATATTAGAATGATAAATTTCACTAAATCTTTCATCAGCTTCAACATCACCTTTGCGCAAATCAGTTATCAACGTCGCATCTTTAGGATTCAACCATGTTGTATAATCATCTGTACCATTTTCTTTTGCTAAGACTTGAAATACACCTTCTTCTAACAAGCGTTGATTATGCTTTTTCAAAAATTCCCCATATTCAACTCGTAATTTAATAAGCTCTGGTTGCTGTGTTTTCACACTTGCTTTAAAATTATTGTAAGCTTCTTTCAATGCTATATCATACACTCTTTTAGACTTTTTAAAATCAGACATCACGTAATTTTTACCACCTCTAACAGGCTCAGAAGTTATTTTTTCATACGTCTGCCTTGATAAAATATTTCCATACTTATCTGTTGTTAATTCACCCAAATCAATAAATAAACGATTTTGAGCAAAAGCTGAAGATTTATACGGAGAGTTTACATCTGTTTGCAACAACCCTCCAGGTCCTAATTGGTTGTTATTAAAACCATACAAAGCAAGAAATTTAATATATTCACGAGCCGATTCTCCGTAAGGGGAACCGACATACGTATCTCGCCCAACAGCTGGGAAACAAGAACCATGTGTGATAACAGCACGTTCTTCTACTCCAATCAAATCGTAAGCCTTATTAACAGTAGACTGCAATTCTGGCTCTTCCGCCTTGGTTGGTTTTCTTTGGAAATTTATTACACTATTTATCCCTAAAATGCGCATGTTCTTTTAAAGCCCGAACAAAATATTTTTTGCTAAACTTCTCCTAAAATTTCCAACTTGTAATTGCAACCAATTTCTTCGTGAGCTAAAACAACTATGTTATTAATGTATAAAGATAATAATCCATAGAATAATTGTCGATAATCCATTGGAACTAACAATTTTGGGCACTCAATTCCTTGTTTTTTACACATTTTAAGAATTTTATCCGCAATGTTTTCAGCGAACTCACCATCGATTTTAACAACAGAATCTTCACCATCTTCACAACTTATAAGAATTTCTTCAAACGTTTCTTCTGATAAATCAAATACACTAATTGTTTCATCTCCGTTATCATATTTTTTGCAAATTTGACGAGATAGTGACAATCTAATTTTCTTTAAAATATCCGCTTTTACACTATCTTCTGCATAATCATTAATTTTTTCAAAAATATAAATAATATCTTTTATAGAAACTTTTTCTCTTATTAAACTAGCTAAAATAAATCTCAAATCAGCAAGAGAAATCAAATCTGGAATAATATTTTCAACCAAGAATGGATTGTATTCATTTACCACGTCAATATATTTATCTAAATCTTCATAATCTAAAAGTTCATCAACATATTTAACTGCAACATATTCAAGAGCCTTAGCAATATATTCTGAACCCATAATACCTTGATACCAAAAATCTTTTGTTTTGTCTTTTTCTATCCAAACTACTTTTTTACCAGTAATTTTATCAATATCATAGATTGAATTTTTTATTTTCTTTTCTAATTTCAAATCATCAGCGTAAAACATTAAATGATTTGGATAAATCAAAGATTTGAAAACTTCCATACCTCTAATTTTTATAGAAAATTCAAAAGGATTCAAATATACATCATCCTTGAAAATAATTTTAGGGATCACATAACCAAGTTCTTCTGTTAATTTAAGGCGAGATTTTACAGTTTCAGCAACCAATTCTTCCTCTTGAGAATCTCGGTCTGCATCTACAAAACCTAATAATTCTTCACTTAAGTTGATAGAAAGTTTTTCTTCTTTTAATTTTGCAAACATAACATCTGGAGATGTCGCTTTTGCTAATTTCACTTTTAATTCTTCTAATTCTTTCAAACCTGCAGAAATTTTATCATTAAGTTTTTTTCTTGATGAAGGATCAGCACCATCTAGAGCCAACTTAATTTTTGCAATTTTTTCTTTTTGTGTTCTGATTTTAGATTGGATTTCCAAACAACTTTCATAAGGAGTCAACTCTGGAGATAACATTTTTTCCATTTGACTTTTGAATGTTGAAATATTTATCTCATCTGCTGTTCCAGATTCTGAAACAGATTTTGCAGGAGCCATAAAAATACAATTGTAAACAAACCCTTCATCAGATTCAACTTCTTGCATACTATACAATTCCCAACCATTATTGGACATTTCATTCAGCAAATCTTGTAATTCATTAACGTCTTCACCTGAACAAGTTTTTACAACATATTGCATTTTATTTTTGTTATACATATTTGCTCCTTATTTTTTCTCTTTAGAAATAAGAATTTTAATAGCTTCTATTGCTGTTTTAATTGCACCATCTGTATCATGAACAATAGGATTTTCCAGATTCAGTTTTTCTCTTTCTTGGTTTGCAACCGCTAAAAATACAGAACCAGTTTTTACTCTTAAAAAGTTTGAAACTACAAACAACGCTGCTGATTCCATTTCGGAAGCCAAACAACCAAGACGTTTCCAAGCTTCCCATTTATTCGTTAATTCGTAACTTACTGGCATTCTATCTGGATCATGTTGACCATAGAAAGAATCTTTGCACTGAACAACACCCGTATGATAGTTATACCCAAGTTTTTTTGAAGCTTCAACCAAAGCATTCATAACCTCAAAATCAGCAACAGCTGGGAACTCAATTGGAGCATACTCTTTACTAGTACCTTCCATACGGATAGCACCTGTTGCAACAACTACATCGCCACCTTTTACATTAATATCAATACCACCACAAGTGCCAACACGGATAAATGTTTTTGCTCCTACCTTTACCAATTCTTCCATTGCAATAGCTGCAGATGCACCACCAATACCAGTCGATGTTACACTAACTTTTACACCGTTAAGATAACCCGTATAAGTAACATACTCTCTTCGATCCGCCACCAATTTTGCATCATCAAAGTATTCGGCAATTTTAGCACAACGTTTTGGATCGCCAGGTAAAAGTACGTATTCACCTACATCTCCAGCTTTTAAACCAACGTGGTATTGAGTTCCATCTGCAGAATATTTCATATTTTCTCCTTAGTATTTACCGTTTTTAAGTTTTTGAATTACCAAATCAGTAACATCTAAACCACCAACAAAAATAACTCTATAGTCTAAAATTGCATCTAATTTTTGATCTACCATAACATCTTTTGTTGCAGCTTGAATTTTGTTATAAATTTGTTCTTCTTTAGTCATTTTTAGTTTTATATAAGCTTCTTCTTTAGCTTTGAATTCACGAGCGGTTGTATCTTCAAAGTTTTTCTTTTTCAATGGAGTATCCAAAGCTTTATATTGTTTTTCTTTATCGACCATATACTGTTGAAGTTCCAAACCTTTTGCATCAACTTCTTTTACCGCTTGAATTGCAAATGAATAATTTTCTTGAACTTTTTGGTAATTAATAAAACCAACACCTGCAGCGTCAGCTTTTAATGATAATGCTGCAAAAATAGCCAAAGTTGCAGTAAGCATTGTCATTTTAAAATTTTTCATATGAGTAACCCTCCTTAGTACATTATATCGCCTACACCAAACGTAAAGTAACCATTTTCAGAACCGTTACGTCCAGGATTTGTAAGTGGGATACCGTAATCGATTGATAAAGGCCCCATACCTGGAACATACAATTTCAAACCTACACCGGCAGATACCGCATACATAGGTCTGTCATATAATTTATCTGAAATAGTTTCATCAAAAACTTTACCTGCATCTACGAATGCAGTTAATCTTATATTATTAAGAAATTTAATTCTTGTTCTATCAACAAAAGGAATTGGTGTTGCAAACTCTGCAGAACCCATCACAAAGGCGTTACCTGTACCTACACCACTCATTCTAAAACCTCTAACGGTGTAAGGACCACCTAAACGATAAGCCATAACTTCAGGCATATGATCCCCGTGAATTTTACCGCCAGCTTTAGCTGTGAATGACAATGAAGATTTCTTTGCTACAGGTATATATTGTTTTACCATACCTGTTAATTTACCGTGAGTTTTATTTAAATCATCCAAACCCAGTTCTTCTGTAAATCTAATACTAGCTAATGTACCACGTCTTGTTACTGTAGCAGAATCTCTTGTATCATAAATTAACGCTGGACTCATTGACATAAATAAACCGCCTTCAAGTTGTTTAGCACGTTCACTTATTGGAATATTGTAACGGCTATACATGTTGGCAATTCTATCATAAGCACCTTCTTTAACGTCAACATTTTCTATACCAAGAGAGAAAGTCGCATTTGCTCGTTTATTCTTTTTCAATCTATGAGCCACAGTAACTTCAGCGCCCAAACGACGTTCTATAGCCAAAGGAACTTGGTAACTACCAAAATCTCTAAAGAATATCTTTGACATCAATGAATTATCCGCATTAAAGAAATATGGTTCGAAGAAACTTAATTCAGCTTGAATATTCATATGGTCTTTTACAGAAGCATCATTCAACATCATACCTGTACCAACCAAACCATTCAAAGCAAGTCTTTGGTTTCTACCTCTGAAGTTATTATCAGAAATTCCTAAAGATCCAAATACACCTGTTACAGTATCAACACCACCACCAACAGAAACGCTGGCTGTTCTTTGTTCTTCAACTCTAATTGTAACATCATACATATCAGGATCATCTGATGTTGGCTCGATCTCTCGAGTCACATCTTTAAATGCTTGAGTTGCGTATAATCTTATAATATCTTCTTTTAAAACATTTTCATTGTAAATCATACCAGGTTCTGTTAAAACATTACGCTCAATTACATAATCTTTTGTTTTTTCATTACCCTGAATCATGATTTTATTAATTTTACCCTCTTTAAGGCTTACATTAATCGTTCCGTCAGGATCGTCAGTAACTGAATCTACACGAGAAAGAATGTATCCTTTAGATGCATAAATATCTTGAATATCATAAATAGCTTGATTAATTTGAGCTACGTTTTGAGGCTTACCCTTCATAGGCAACAAACAATTCAAAATCTCCTCTGTAGAAACAACTGTATTGCCTTCAATTGTAAAATCTTTTACAGGCAAGTTTTCTTCTAAAATAATTTTCAAAGTCACTGTTCCGTCAGGATTATTAACCGGAATAGCTTTCATATTTTCAGAAAAATATCCCAATTGATAAATAGCTTTTAAGTCAGTTTGCACAATATCTCTTTTATACGCAGAACCCTTTTGTAAAATCATTTTCTGCAAAATATCTACAGGATCAAGTGCGTTAACACCGTAGAACTCTATATCTTTAACTATTTTTTCTTCTTTATTTATAGCCTGTTCAGGATCTACATCGGCATGCAATTCTTTTGCTTGCGTAGCACTTTCTTGCACATCAGGATCAATACTTTTATCACCCCATAAATCGCCTATAGCCAAAGCATTCAAAGGAAACACTAACATCAAAAATAGTGTTATAACAGATTTATAAATTTTTTTATATAAAATCAAGAATTCCGATCCCTTAAAACTTCTTATCTATCCTTACTCAAATTATATCACAAAACAAAGAAAAGACAAATAAAAATCATACATTTGCAGGGGTAAATTTAAACCTCTAAAACTTGCTTATAGACATCATTTTTGTTAACGCCATAAAGCTCTGATAATATGATAGAAATCTCTTTTGCTTTAAAATTTTTACTTTTTAGAATTTTTATTTTTTCAATTAAATCAACGTCACAGTTTTTAACATTTTCTCTATAAACCATCCCGACAATCTCGCCTTTTAAAACATTTGATTGGAAATAATCTATAATTGCAGAAACTTTATCCACTACAACTTCTTCAAACATTTTTGTTAATTCTCGTCCAATTGCAACTTTAGCATCAGGACGACTTTTTTGAATAAGCTCTAACGTTTTCATAATTCTGTTTGGCGAATCATAAAAAACCGTGTCAGAATATTTGTGTTTTTTGAATAGTTCTTTAATTTGATTTTCAGTTTTTGGCAAAAAACCAACAAATGTAAATTCTTCATCTTCTCTTGAAAGTTGAGAAAGAAAAGTTACAACAGCATTTGCTCCTGGCAAGGATGTAATTTTTATATTATTTTTTCTTAATTCTTCAACAATTACAGCCCCAGGATCACAAATTAACGGAGTACCGGCATCGGATACTAACGCTATTTTTTTACCCTCATTTAAGTAATTTAAAAATAAATTTATACGTTCTTTTTCATTAAATTTATGATACGAAATACATTTTGTATAGATTTCAAAATAATTCAGAAGTTTTTGCGTTACACGCATATCTTCACAAGCAATAATATCAACCGATTTTAAAACTTCAATCGCTCTACTTGTAATGTCACCTAAATTTCCAATGGGTGTTGGGACTATATAAAAATCAAATTCTTTCATAATAAAATATTACCACGAAATAAAAAAGAGAAGCCTTCAACTTCTCTTTTTAAAATTTATTCATTTTCTTGTTCTTCTGGACGATTTATAATTTGAACTCCAAATTTTGTTCTAAATAAGTGTCTTACCGTATCTTTTTGAATTTCAAACATCATATTATTGAACAAATCATAAGCTTCGCGCTTGTACTCAATTAATGGATCTTTTTGTCCATAAGCTCTAAGCCCAATACCTTCTCGAAGCATATCAATATTGTGTAAGTGATCAATCCATTTATTATCAACAACTCTTAACAGAATATCTTTTTCCAAATCTCTAACAACATTTTCAGCCGCAAAAGGTTCTTGAGGAATATAGTTTGGATCATATTGAGCAACTACATTGTTGTAGAATTTAATAATTTCAGTTTCATGATCTCTGTACGCCTGAAGTGCAAAATCCTTAACCTTTTCATACATTGGCTCAAATCTCATATTTTGGATATCAGAAACTTCAAAATGAGATAGTTGTGGAATATATGAATGAAGTTCTTTAATCATAGTAACCAAATCTTCGTAAATATAATCTTCCACATGCATATCAGGAGCGATATAACTTCTTAAAATTCTATCTACTTCTCTTTCAATCATATATTGAAGATCTTCATTTAAGTTTTTACCTGCAATAACTTTTCTACGCTGAGCATAGAATTTTTCACGTTGAATATTCATAACGTCATCATATTCAAGGACGCTTTTCCTTATATCAAAGTGATAAGTTTCCACTTTTTTTTGTGCAGATTGAATTTGATTGGTAATTAAAGCCGATTCAATTGCCATATTTTCATCAACATTAAGCATATTCATCAACGCTGTAATCTTATCGCCACCAAATATTCTCATCAAATTATCTTCTAAAGACAAGAAAAATCTTGTTGAACCTGGGTCACCCTGACGAGCTGCACGACCTCTCAATTGGTTATCAATACGACGAGATTCGTGTCGTTCAGTACCTATTACATGAAGTCCTCCTACCTCAACTACCTTGTTGTGTTCAACTTCTGTTAATTCTCTAGCTTCTAATAAAGCTTGTTCTTTTTCTTCCTGATAATTAGGATGTTCTGGAGTTATACCTTTATTATCTAAATTTTCTTTTGCTAAAAATTCCGCATTACCACCTAATAAAATATCTGTACCACGACCAGCCATATTAGTTGCAATAGTTACAGCTCCTACACGACCTGCTTGAGCAATAATGTATGCTTCTCTTTCGTGATGTTTTGCGTTCAATACATTATGAGGAATTCCACGCTGTTTCAACAAATGTGAAACATATTCTGATTTTTCAATACTAATTGTACCAACCAAAACAGGTCGTCCAATTTTATGCATTTGAATAATATCCTCTACAACTGCATTATATTTTGCACGCTCGTTTTTATAGATTACATCTGGATAATTTATTCTAATATCTGGTTTGTTGGTTGGAATAGTTGTAACTTCTAGATTGTAAATTTTACCAAATTCAGCCTCTTCAGTCATCGCAGTACCTGTCATACCAGATAATTTAGGATACAATCTAAATAAATTTTGGAATGTAATACTTGCCAAAGTTTGTGTTTCATCTTGAATTTGGACACCCTCTTTTGCCTCTACAGCTTGATGAAGTCCATCAGACCAACGACGACCTTCCATCAATCTACCTGTGAATTCATCAACAATCATTACTTCGCCGTCTTTTACAACATAATCGGTATCTTTAATAAATAATTCTTTAGCTTTCAACGCTTGCAATAAATGATGAGCATACTGTGTATTAATATCAAACAAATCTTGAACCCCAATAAGTTCTTGAGCGTGATCAATACCCACTTCTGTTAAAATAATATTTTTATTTTTCTCATCAACTTCATAATCTTTAATTTTTTCCATTAAAGGCGCAACTTTAGCCATCAACTGATAAGTTTCAGCCGACTTTTCCAATCTTCCACTAATAATAAGTGGGGTTCTAGCCTCGTCAATTAAGATACTATCAACTTCGTCAATAATTGCATAATTATATGGTCTTTGCACCAACATTTCTTGACTACCAGCCATATTATCGCGCAAATAATCAAAACCAAATTCATTATTTGTACCATAAGTAATATCACAACTATAAGCAGCTTTTTTAGCTATAAAATCTTCAGCATCTCTGCCACCAGAAAGAATTACACCAACCGTCAAACCTAAAAAACGGTAGATTTTACCCATCCATTCACTATCACGTTTTGCCAAATAATCGTTTACTGTAATTACATGGACACCTTTACCAGTTAGAGCATTTAAATATGCCGGTAATGTTGCAACAAGTGTTTTCCCCTCACCTGTTCTCATTTCTGCAATGTGACCATTATGCAAGAAGTAACCACCAACCAATTGAACATCAAAGTGACGCATATTTAAAACACGTTTACCTGCTTCACGAACTGTAGCAAATGCTTCTGGCAAAATTTTATCTAGCGCTTCTTTTTCAAGTTTTCTATCCGTTTTAAAATCTTTTGATGTTGGACGTTTAGCCAAAATCTCTTTAAATTCAGCCGTTTTAGCTCTTAATTCATCATCAGACATTGCCTCAAATTGAGGTTCTAAAGCATTGATATGCTCTACAATGCCCATCATATGTTTAACTTTTTTCTCGTTAGGGTCACCTAACATCTTGAATAGCAAACTTAACATTCTTTCCTCTCCAAATTCTATTATGCTTAAATAGTACCATAAACATAATATTATTGGCATTTCTTAAGGAAGAATTAATAATTCGCTAAAAACCTATTGGAACATTTGGAAGATTTTTTCAACGTTTTTGCTAATCAAGCCCTTAACTGAATCATATTCAGTAGTAAGTGCTGAAATTTCAGCATCCAAATTTTTCATTTCTAAATCAAGTTTATCTTCTTTGTATGTTAATTTTGCTTTTAATGTTGTAAATTCAGCTTCAGCCTGAGCTATCGCATCTTGGTCTTTAACTTCAACAACACAATCTGCTTCATTATAACGTCCTTGATAGAAATAACCATCTTGATTCAATGATGAAATAAAATAATTACCATTTTTCAACATTTGTTCAAGATACTCACTATCAATATCAATTTTATCACTTTCTGTCCAACCACTAGCACAAATGTTATTGTATAGTTGCATATAGAAGTCTGCTTTTAATACAACTTCACTTGTTACAGCCTCTTTATCTTTCATTACAAATCCATAACCCATATCATCCGTTACAAAAGATGAACCAGAATATGTTGGACCAGCAAAATAAGTATCATAACCATTCAAGCAGTTTTCAAATTGAGTTAATAAATAACCCAACATATGTGTTAAGTTAACACCAATACCTGAATTGTATTTACCACCTTCGTTTTCATAAAATATAAGTTGGTTATATTCACTTGAAGTTGATTTTAATGAACTTATTACACTAGATTCAGATTTTTGATCACCTGACAATGTTTTATAATCTTCTTTCGAACATCTATATTGGTCTCTTGTTGCGATATCAGCAGCATTAAATGCAGCAGCTGTAACAGCATCTGTAACCAAAAGCTCTTTGAATGCGCCTACTAAAGCTCCATATAAACCAGCGGTGTCATCTGGGCCTAAACCAAGACCGTTCATTAAACCAACAGTTTCTTTCTCCCCTACATCATCAAAATCCTTATCACCATTTCGATCAACAAACTTATAAGTATCATTTAATGCATGATGACCATCTTCATAAGTTTGAACTGCAATAACTTCATTTGTTAGAATTTGATCTAATGTTAATTTACTTTTCGTAATATCACTTGCTTTAGTACCGTTAACATAAATCGCATCACAGTTTGTTAAATAATCTGTTATAACGCCTAAATTTGCTTCTTCTATCTTATATGCCAAACCTAACACGTTACTTGCACAAGCACCATTTTTGTTCAATGGTTCTGCACCATAACCAGCACCTTTATTGTAACCATTGGTGTAAGCGCCATCTAAATATGCTCCAGTATCAGCAATCTCTTGTGGAGTCGGATTCAATAATGAAATGTCATTGCCTGCTGCATCTTTGTATTTATAGTGGTGATCTGTAATCGATCTAATATCTCTTACCATAGATTCTGGAATCACACCGGCAACACCCAATGCATCCATAAACGCAGCAAATCCCGTAGCTGAAGATACAGCAGGAGCACCATCTGCACTAATTGCTGCTGCAGCTTTCGCCATTTGACCATTCAACACAACTGCACCAGCTCTATTTGTTATTAAATACGGTGTAAAATTATTCAACATAGTTGGAGTCATTAAAACACCATAAGACAAGTTATAAAGATCTTGTCCAGAACCATCAAAATCCCATACCAATGATGTTTGGTTTAAAGCATTTTGATAATTCTGTGAAACTTCTGCCAATTCACGAGTAACTGAAAGTTTATCTTGTGCTATTTCCATTGATCGGAATTCACAATTAGCTTTTCGAGATGTTATGGCTAAAAATCTTGCTTGTGATGCCGCCAGTCCCATTGCTTTTCCTTTCAGTTTACTTAGTAACAAAATCGTTCATGTAGTATATCGGCACTTTAAACGCTAAACTTTAGCAATAACTTCAATGTTTGTAACAATTGTTAACAATTCATTTAACTGCAATTATACAATCATAAATTTTATCAATTTTTTCTTTCATTTCGCTGAATTGCTCCTTTAAATCGTTAAAGCTGTGTAATGTCACAAACTTTTCTTCGACATCATGCAAAATCTCACGATGTTTCTTTTCCATCTGTTCTGGAGTTACAACAATTCTTTGTTGAATTAAAAATATCATTACTGCAATTAAGATTGGAGAATAATGTAATAAATTTTCCATAAAATTTCCTTTTATAAGATCCCGCAACAAGTGCGGGATGACGTAAGTGTAGACTCAAAGAGTTATTGGCCAATAAAAATCTATTAAATATGATGCTGCATCCATTGGATGCGACAAAAATTTCAATTCTTTGCTTTGTTTGATTTGTGTATAAGTTGGAATATCAATTCTCGAGCTTCCTTCTCGATAGCGCAAATTATAGATATTGTATAAAAGTTTTTCACATTTTTTATCTACATAAACGCAAACTTCACCATCTGCATTTTTTACTTTTGCATTGAATGCCATAATTCTATTTTTGATAGGAGGATTAAAAGCTTTGATTTTAATATCAACATCATAACCAAATTGTGCAAGTTTTTTCTTTATAATCACGTAATTTGTGTATTCGCTTGTACAACTACGATTGTCACCAGAGGCGTCACCATTAATAATAATTTTACCCTTATGATTTGGATATCTATGACAAAATTCTTCACACGTTTTGGCTGTCGTCGTGTTTTCCAAAACTATTTCATCAAAGTAAAAAACTTTATCTTCGGTTTTGTGTGCCAGAACCCAACACATTGGATCAACGTTGAAATCACAACTTATGTGTAAATCCATTTCAGGTTGATACGCAATGTCTTTTATGTTTGCATCCGCAAAATCTTTGATTACAAGCCCATTGTTATAGTTACCATTTTGCGCCAGTACAAAAATATTATAATATTCTTCGTCATAGAGCTTCTTAAGCTCATCACAAAACCCTTGCGGCAAAAAAACATTTTGAGTTGTTGGAGCTGTAATTAGTCTATAATTCGGTGGAGAATTTTCCATAAATGTTTTATAGACCCATCCTCTTTGCATTTCAGGGTTAGTATGACCAAAAATTCTATACGTAAAATTTTTCCAACATTTGCGAGGTTTTTGCCTCATACGCCCTAAAAGCATTTTAAATGTATCATACGGAACATCTGACATTTCTTCAATCTCAACAAACCCCAGATTTAACGATTTGAGTTTATTTGGTTCATCAAAATGTCTAAACAAAATTTCCGACCCATTTTTAAAAGTGAGTTTTTGTAACGTGCTTGACCACTCGTAATCAACACCATCGACAAAACCCATGTTATCAAAATGTTCAAAATATGTTTGCAATGTAGTATCACGTACAAGTGTGTAAGTTTGAGCACCAACCAAACCTCTCACCCCAGGGAATTTCAAACATAATAAAATGCCCAACAAAGATCCCGCAAAGGTTTTCCCTGAACCATACCCACCTTGATAAACTGCAACATCAAGAGTATATTTATGGGGAATTTCTAAAAATTCCCTCTGTGCTTTTAATAATTGATATGCCATAAACTAATATTTACTTCTCAATCAAAAAATTATTTGAATTTTCTATACCATACTGTTCCAATGCAAATTTAAAACATTCCATCCAATCAATTTTTTCTTCAACTTCTGGAACTTGCGCAAATGATTTAACAACTTCAAACAATTCTTTCAACTTTGCTTTGCGTTCAAAAGTTGCTTTTCTATCACCATAACGGTAGATATAATTTGCGTTTCTGATATTATCGTCAATTTCTAAAAACATTGATTTCCCATGATCATTCAAACCAATAACTTCACGCCCAAGTTTAAAATTAGCGATGATTTCTGCAGTTTTTTCGACCATAGGGACAATCACCTTACGATTTACAGCGTCAAGCATCATATTCAATCTTGCTTCTTGACCACTTACAGAATAGTTCAATTCTGTAGCAGTACGTTCTGCTGATTGAATATTTCCAGCCATATTTTTAAAAATACCAGTTGCGCTTTCTATTGTTCCTTTAAAATAGTTTAAAAATTCCCAACCTTGCATTGCTTTATCAAAACTCAAAGGTATTGGCTGGTTTGGCATTAATGCTGCATCGTATTCGATAATTTTGCCAGGTCTAACATCTTGTGCCCCTTTAAAACAACCTTTTGGGGCTAAATATGGAGGATTCATCATTAACGCTAAAGCATCTATCTGTTTGTTAAGTATCGTTGAAGAAATGTTATTCAAAATTAGCGCAACTCTTAATGGAGAAATACCTCTACCAGTTGTCGGACACTCAATTATATTTGCATGTACAAATGGATTAATTACAAACGGATTTGCTTCAAATCTAATAATCTCCCGACGACCTGCAACAGCTATTAACCAGTTTTTAAGAACAGTTCCATCAGGAAGTTCTACATCCCCCCAATATTCTAAAATTTCTAATTTTTTACCATCAATAGATCTGTCATCTTGTTTATTCTTTTTACTTGCCACCACTCCTTTTAAAACTTCCAACTTATCATCTGTAATCAAATTATTAGACTTATCTGAAATTATTTCGTCGATAGTAGAATAAGTCCTATAAATTTTTGCACAACTATCCCATTTTTCTCGATTTGTTTTATCAAACACAAAATCTTCCGATTTTATATGTCTGATTTTGGCATTATCGTAAACGATTTTTTCTTCAACAACAAAGCCCTGCTCTGTAGGATTTAAAATTTGTTCTTCTAGTGTTTGAGCTCTACGAATTTGTTTTACTTTGGTTTCCCATCCAACAAATAAAGTCGCCTCTCCAGTTTCTACAACACTATCAATAACTTTTTCAAATTCATCTTCTAATTTCATATTCTCAAAAGTATTTACCAACATTGCTTTTTGCCTATTTGCATAAGCTTGAGTCTGCGGATTTGTTCCTGACACATCAAACATTGCTTCTGGATGAGAATATAAATTCTGGCTCAAATGCGATTTTAAAGTTTGGGCTAATTCATAAATCTCAGGCAATTGCATTTTACTTCCCCAAGCATTAACACTAGGAATTGTTGCATCGTAAATAGAACTTCTAATAGCTTTTATATCACTCAATTGCGAATTTCTAGAGTCTTCATACTTATCGTACTTTGCAACAATACTACCAACTAAAATATGTTCTTCCTCTTGTTTTATTTTTTTTGTTAAATCTTCTATCTCAATTTTCATTTTCATTTACCTCATAATATGTTCTAAATAGTGAATATATTTCTACATTTTGTAATCTATCACATCGCATAGTTTCTCCTAAAAGTTCTGCTTCTTTAATAAAACCACTGGTTTTAAGTAGTGTTTTTACTCTGTAATTTTGGGGATAAACTAATGCTTTAATTTTTTGAAAACCAAATTCATCAAAACATTTTTTGAAAAAAATTTTGGCACAATATTTTGAAAAACTTCCCCAAAATTTAGGGTGGATACAAGTTGTAACTTCAGCACTATGCAATTTTTTACAATCGCCAATAAAATTTTCAAGATACACAAAGCCGGCTGGCGAGGTGTCGGAGAGTATTACCCAAAAGAAAGGACTTGTTCGTTTTATCAAACCGGCTAGGGTATCTTCATTGTAGTCATCTTCCAGATATTTTTTAAATTTGTTATAAAGACAACTAACGAATGCCATATATTCTTCTTTTATTGGGATAAATCTACACATACAAAATTACTTTTTCAAATTTTACATATGCATCATCCGTAGAAAATGCAGTTAATTCTCCAGCTAAAAACTTTTCCCTAACTCCTGATTGTATCCCTATCATTGCATCAGCTTGCATTCCATTTATCAGAGATTCTGTTTTATTTATACGGTTATAGACTCTAAATACAGATTTTTTAGTAAAAATCATATCTTTGGGTACCATTTTTAAATCAAATATAACTTTAGTCGCTTTTTTTTGTTTCTGCTTTGCCAAATTTGATTTAAACTCTTTTTCTATCTTCATCTTTATAAGCTCATCAAGAGAAGCATTGTTTAACAACACTTGTTCCATATCTTTCATAAAAATTCCTTTCTAAATTTTGCTATCATCTAAATTTGAAATTGTAATTATTTTTGCCTCTTTATATTCATCATCTTCTTTTTGAAATCCTAGATATTTGCATAAACTTTCTAGAGCTTTCAGTCCTGCAGAGGTATCTCGAAGTTTTCTTTTGCCTGTCGGATAACCTTCTTTATCTAAAATATCTTCTTCTTCCAGTGAAAACTCAGCTATTTGTAATAATTTTTGGATTACATAACCTTTATTCACACAAAGCGAAGATATTTGTTTTTTAAGTTGAAGTTTTATTTCATTTATTACGAAATCTTTAGATAAAAGATTATTTGAAACTTCTTTTAAATCTTTAGATTTATAGCCGGCTTTTCGGGCTGAAACCTCGCCGTCAAGGCATTTTATATATTCGGAGACAAACTTTTTTTGCTGTTGTGTTAACTGTTTCATTTTTACATTTCTTAGTATAATTTGTGTTTTTTGAAAAAAAATTGTATAATAGTCATGCTATTTATATTTCGGCTAGTGTAAATCTTAACAGGGGGTTCAACTCCTGTTTTTTTTACCCACTTAATTCCTAGATAATTTAATTTGTGGAGATACATCTACACTTACACTGTTTTTGGCGCGCAAATTAGCAAGAGCATCTTTGTACATACTCAACCAATAACTAAACTTTACATGCTGAGGATTAGCTTTAAGACGCATACAAGTACCATACACAAGAATAGGTTCCACAAAAGATTCCGGAATTAATGACATATCTTCTTCTGTTGTCAAAGATAATTTATAGTTACCCTCTTTATCTAAAGCACTATCACTCGTATAATAAACAACCTCTACTGTCTTTTCTTCATTGAATATTGGAAATAACAATTTATCATTAAACTCTGAATATGTGTACAACGGCTGAGTATTAGTTAAAAACTTTTTAAAATCCTCATAGTATTCATATTTAACACCATCAACAAGTAGTAAAGTTATTCGCCCTCGAATATTATTTTCAATTTCACCTGTATTTTTAGGAAGTTTGAATGTGTTTTTCTTCAATAAGAAATTCCACTTATCCATTCGACAAACTTCAGTATTCACCAAATTCAAAATATTTTTAATTTTTTTATGATCATTTTTTACAAGCTCACTAAATGCGTTTACTTGTTTATAGTTAAGCTCTACTAAGCATTTATTAATCAATTCTAAGTAATTCATTTATTCTCCTTTTCATCCGTGAAGTAGGCGACTTTGTCGCCCACAACACAGAATAGAATTTACTTTATAAGCCCTTTTCTCAATTGCTCCATAATAAGAGGTTCATTTTTAGTAAATTCTGCACCACTCATTCTGCCTATTTGCTCACGTGTAAAAACTCCGTTTTTGGTAGTATTAAAAGACGCAGTATTTTGGGCATTAGCCGTTAATTTTCTTTTTGCCGCTTCATTACCGTCATTTAGAATTTTTTCATGAGCTTGTTGTTTAAGATATCTATCAATAGCAGATTTTTCTAATTTTTCCACCATTTGAGAAATCTTATCAATTTCATCTTTATCAACAACAAAACTTGAATTTTGCAAATAATCGTAGATATCATTTCTACCTTCCACCTTAAAGAAATCTGGGTTTTCTTTTGAAAAAATTTCTAAAGCTGATGGGTGGTTAGATGTCGGGAAAGAATCAGGTTTTTGTTCCTTAACAAGTCTTTCCATAGTCTTTTTTGCCAATTGACTCATACAATATTGCCCTTGTTGTGAAGTGAGTACACCAGACTTAACAAGATCACCTATCCTAGTGATATCATCCGATAAATTATCATTTTCGAATAATTGTTGATCGGCAGTCGATGAAAAATTCTCATAGTTATTAATTTCTTCCATCAAAACCTCCTTCATTCATATACTGAACCGCAAATTCTACAGCATCATCAATAAAACTTGATAACAACATTGCTATTAATTGTTGAAAAGGCGGTAAAAGAGGGATATGGGATACAATATAAGAAATTGCCATCTGCTTTTTTTCTTTACCTTTATTGCTACCTAATGCATCTTCCGCTTTTTGAACTGCAATCATAGCAATTTCTTTAATCTTTGCTTTTAAATTTTTAAACATTTTATTCTCCTATAAAGAGGCTGTACCATTTAGGTACAGCCTATTGTGGGGTTATGCTGCACTAACAATCATTTTTGCCAACGCTTTTGGCTGCACTGTTTTAGCACCGTATAAATATAAGCCTCTTACCAAATCAGAGAAACTATCTTTATCTCTCAAACTTTCGATTTTTGCTAATTGAGATGCAAATGTAATCGCGTCATTAGTACCTGCTAAGACATAGAACTTGCCATCAACTTCGGTTAAATTTGTACTTACAAGAACATCCATGCCTGCAATTCTACCAATTGCACCTTCTCGTAAAGTTTCATCAGCAACATTGTGAGCATTAATAAATTCTGTACTTTGCAATAAATAAGATTCGATTTTAGGGTTAATAACTACCCAAGGACGCTTATCAACAGATACCGCATCTGAATTTTTTAAACAAAGTGCTAGATTTACGAATTGTTCATAAATAGTTGTTTTATTCAATGAAACAGGTGCTTCTTCTGTACCAACAATATTATCAGAAGATGCATAAGCGTGTTGAGCTAATAAATAAGAATCTTGAACTTCTTCAATTGCTTTTTTAGCATTTTTTAAATGAGCTTCCATAATATCGGCATTGGATTGAACTTGTGCAACATCGTCAATTTTGAATGCAAAGAATTTTTTCTGATCAATCACCAAACTTGTTGCAGTTGGTTCTAATGCATCATATGTAATATTATTAGAACCCAAAGTTGAAATTGAAACGGCAGCTGGAGTGATAATTTTTACCTTGTCACCTTGATTTTTAATTTCACCTTCATAGTTTCTATTAACACATTGAAGCATTACACAATCTTTTTCTAACATTGTGTTTAATTTTTTACTCCACACTTCTGGAATAAATGCACCATAAGAAGTAGTAAAAGTTTCGTTTGTTTCTGACATTGTTTTTCCCTTTCTGTTTTTAATATGTATATACCATTTGAGTGGTGCTAATCATCGTTATAAACTTCTCTAAATTGCAGACCTATAATCGCACAAGATTGTTCAAAATTTTCACCTTGAATACAAAGCTGAATTGAATAATTCGATTCGGAAATCTCTGCTTTTTCTAAGGAATTTCTATTTATTGTCCAAATCGGAATATTTTCCTCATCTAAAGCCCAATGGCAAGGCAAATTATCATTTGTATTTTCATCCGCCCAAATCATATGTTCAAAATGAACTGAATATATTTTTTCTGGATCATCTGCCGTTTGGCTATCATAATCTTTATAAACAAGAAAATCAAAATTATTATCGTAAGATTCATCTAAAATGAAATAAAATTCTTCAATAATTTTTCGATGATGAGCAGACCCGACAGCTAAGAATGGAGATTTCCACAAGAATTTTATTGGTTGGCCATCAAAGGTTGTTCCATAATCTTCCTTGTAAATTTTCCCATTTTTATCCCCAGATAAAACACCCTGTTTAAATATACAAGCTGTTGTTATATTCTGAGGAATTTCTCTTTTATACCAAGCTTTATTTAAATAATCATTTATCCAAACTGTATGATAATAATTATCCGAAGCATATGGAAAGAAAAACCACATTTGACTCTTACTTTCATAATGCACACAAAATGTATTTTCTAAATCATTTTGAACGAAACTTTCGAATTCGGTTTTTATTTTTTGCGAAATTTCAAAACCTAACTGAATTTGATTCAGCTCACCAACTTGTTCTAAAGCAAAAATCCCATTACTCAAAAAATATTGTTTATTTTCAACATTGACAATAGAATTTGGAGCAATACAACCTTTACTAGCAAATGGTGTTATCGCAAAATTACTTGGACTTGTTCCACTCAATAAATAAACTGCATTTTTTTTGTAAATTGCAAGATAGTCTTTGTATGGTTTAATCGCAACGATATCCGAAGTATCTGTATGAAAATCACTTATGTAACCAGCATCATTTTCAGTTGTAAAATCATCATATCTTCCTAATGCCGAATAATAAAGGGTTGAATCAGCTGCAAACCATACCCTACCCCTAAAAGTAGCCGAACACTTTACAATTACATCAACACCATTATTTTTTAAATTACATTCTTCAACTTGCAAGCTTAAATTTAAATAAAAAGGAGTATCTTCTTCTGTTGCAACAACGACCCCTCTCAAAAAATTTGTAAAAAAAGGAGATTTGCCTTTTAAAGTTTTTTCAACCAATAAAAATTCAGTGGTTTGATCATTATAAATATAAATTTTTCCACTAATTGTTGTTATAATAAGCCTATAAATATCATCTGCGATTAATTCATGTAACCCTGTAATCTCATCAGGCTCTGGCAATTCTAAAAATAAAGTATTCCCTTTTTGTTTTTTAATACCTTTATTTTGTAAAATCTCAACATTAATAGCATCGGACCAATAAATCTTTTTTGTATTTAAACCAAGTTCTGTCTTGGTTGAAGCCTGATTAATACCACCGGACAAATCATAATATGCAATTTCCATTATTATTCTCCTTTTAATTTATACCATTTTATTTTTGACCTAATAAAAGACCCTATATCTTTTTGATCAACCCAAGAATACGGTGGCAAATAAATTACATCTATCTTATTTGCACTAGAAGTTTGAGGATGCGCTTGCCCAAATTCATAATGAGTCATTATAGTTTTAGGTGTAATTTCTATTTCATATCTTTGGGATAACTCAGCACAAAAACTCATTGTTGCTTCAAATTGTTTCGATGTTATGGGGTAATTCCCAACTGAATTACGATTTTCAAACCCGTACATTGCACACATTGCAACACCTATAGAGCCTGTATTACCACCGCCAGTGTGCATAGCATAATTATTTTTTACACACTTAAGATTATCTTCAGGTTTAAAATATCCAATATGAATTTTCCCATCTTTATCAACCAAATAATGATAATATTTTTTTTCATATTCTGTTGGATAATAAATACCTGCAGTCCAATGGATTATAATTTTTTTCATAATTTGCTTCTTTTGTATTTCAACTTAGTATAAATTGCTGCTGCATTTGTTCTGTTACGAGCTGATAACTTATAAATCACAGTATTCAAATGGGTTTGAACCGTTCTTGATGATATACTTAATCGACTAGCTATTTCCTTATCAACAAAACCCTCTGCAACCAAAGCTATAACTTCGCGTTCCCTTGGTGTTAGTTTCATCTTAATTCCTTCTGATTTAATTGGTTTCTCAATTTTATCTCAACATTTTTTGTTTACTTTAATAATATTTCCTTTAAATAAATAGGGAGGGGTAATCCCTCCCAAAGAGTAAATAATTGAAGGATTATATAAGAGTTCTAAGACCAAGCTTTAAATTTTTAAAATTTGAATAACATTTTTTCTTTATTCCATACTCGTTGTAGTACAAATAAAAGGTACTATAAGGGACCTGTGAATATTTTGTATTTTCATACTCGTACAAAATTTTATCTTTTATTTTTTCAAAAAGCTCTCTTGCTTTTTCATTTACTTTTCTAATTACTGAAATATTGTTATCTTCATCCAGTCTAGTTATCTGAACTACGGTATGAGCACATACTGGACACTTTTTTAGATAATCAACTTCACACAACACAAAATTCCCCTGAGGAGAAAGTCTGAAACTTCTAGTTTTTCTCAGACCTCCACAGCAGTGAATATACCCCATAGTACTCCCTTTCTGTGTATCGGTAAACAGCTTTACCATCTAGGGTGTGAGCCTTAACCGTTCTGTATATTCTAAGTATAGCGGTTTTTAAATAAAAAACAATTCCGTATTTCTACTTAGGTAAAATTACCTAAGTAATTTTACGGATGCAACAAGTGGAGCAAACACTGTAATAGAAGGCGTTACAAGCCAAAGTCAAAACGCATATTTTGACAACTTTTAACGTAGAAAGCATGCTTAGCCAATCATGATAAGACCAAACCAAATAAATAAAATTCCTGAAATAATACCAGTTAAAGATAAGTGCCAATCACCATATTCTTTAGCTAACGGTAACAATGTATCAAACGCCAAATATATCATAATACCAGCCACAGCAGCCATAATTGCACCTATTAACATTTGTGGCAATAAGAAACTAAAGATTAATAATCCAACTAATGCCCCAACAGGTTCGGACAAACCAGATAACGCAGCATAAAGCATTGCATAACGTTTTTTACCAGTCACGTGATAAATTGGCAATGCTACAGCGATACCTTCAGGAATGTTGTGGATTGCAATAGCTAAAGCAACTGATACACCTAACGCAACATCTTGTGTTGCAGTTAAAAATGTAGCAAGCCCTTCTGGAAAGTTGTGAACACAAATTGCAATTGCCGTAAACAATCCTGCCCTTTTTAATTTATGGCGATGCAAACAAGGAGCATCTGGGTCTTTTAATTCTTCCGTATCAATGTGATCTGGAATAAAAAAGTCTATTAAAATCGCTACTACAATACCAATAATAAAACTTGCATAAACAACCCAGTTAAAATCATTTGGGAAATAAGGTTGTAAAAGATGTCCCGCCTCTGGAATTATTTCATTAAATGAAAGAAAAATCATTACACCTGCAGAAAAACCCAACCCAACAGATAAAGCCTGCATATTATTTCTTTTAACTATAAACGCAAGCCCTGCACCGATTGCAGTTGCCAAACCAGCAATTAGAGTTAATATTAAAGCTAATCCACAATTTTCAGGTAATTGCATAATTCTCCTTTGCAAAAATATTTTAGCACAAAAAATTAATTACTAAAGAGGTTAGATATACAAATCTAACCTCTTTTAAAATTATCTATATTTCTAATCAATCATTACTTACTAAACCTCTCAAAGTATAGCATATTCCGAAAGCGCTGGCAATAATTTACAAATAATTACGACTTGTTACATTTTTGGCATGTTCTTGCAAGAGATTAAAAACTGGTGTATCATTGAGTAATAATAACCATGCTTTCGGGCATGCTAGGGGTAGTATCATTAAATTTAAATAAACTATGGAGGCTAAAGTGACAGATTCTACGTGTATTGAAGATGTATGTTTATCGGAAAACGCGATTAAAGTTCTTGAAAAAAGATACTTAAAACGTGACAAAGATGGAAATTGCACTGAAAAACCGGCTGATATGTTCAGACGTGTTGCTCGTGCTATTGCAGAAGGCGATTTAAAATTCGGCGCTTCTCAATCAGATATTGACAAATTGACAGAAAGATTTTACAGAGCTATTACAAACCGTTATTTTATGCCTAACTCACCAACATTGATGAATGCTGGTCGTGAATTAGGACAATTAGCAGCTTGCTTTGTATTACCTGTTGAAGACTCATTAGAAGGTATTTTTGAAACAGTTAAAAATACAGCTTTAATCCACAAATCTGGTGGTGGTACAGGTTTTTCATTCTCTAATCTAAGACCACGTAACAGCGTAGTTAGATCAACAATGGGCGTTTCATCAGGTCCTGTATCATTTATGGAAGTATTCAACGCAGCTACTGAAGCTGTTAAGCAAGGCGGTACAAGACGTGGCGCTAACATGGGTATCTTGAGAGTTGACCACCCTGATATTTTAGACTTCATTGAATGCAAATCTGATAACAACAAATTAAACAACTTCAATATTTCTGTTGCTATTACTGATAAATTCATGGATGCTTATATTGCAGGTACTGATTACGAACTAATCAATCCACAAAATGGTGAAGTTACTGGTAAAATGAGCGCTAAAAAAGTATTCGATATGATTGTTGATGGTGCTTGGAGAAACGGTGAACCTGGTATCGTATTTATTGACAAAATGAATGCTGATAACCCAACTCCACATGTTGGTCAAATCGAATCAACAAACCCTTGTGGTGAAGTTCCATTACTTTCTTATGAAGCTTGTAACTTAGGTTCAATCAACTTAGGTTTGATGTTGAAAGAAACATCTGCAGGTTTGGAAGTTGATTGGGACTTATTAGCAGAAACTACAAGAACTGCAATCAGATTCTTGGATAACGTAATTGCTGTTAACAATTATCCATTACCTCAAATCAATGAAATGGTTACAAACAACCGTAAAATTGGTTTAGGCGTTATGGGTTGGGCTGATATGCTTATGAAATTAGGCTTGTCATACAACTCAGAAGCGGGTACAAGACTTGCTGGTCAAGTTATGGAATTTATTGACTATATTTCTAAATGTGAATCAATCGAACTTTCAAAAGAACGTGGAAGATTTAACAACTTTGTTGGAAGTATCTATGATGGAAAAGATTTCTTATACAACAAATATCAAGGCAAATCTGCTGGTAAAATTTCAGATTCACAATGGAAAGAATTGGATGAACAAATTAAAAAATTCGGTATCAGAAACGCTACAACAACTTGTATAGCTCCAACTGGTACAATTTCAATGATTGCAAGTGCTTCAGGTGGTGTTGAACCATTATTTGGTCTTGTATTCTCAAGATTAATTATGGATGGTACTGAAATGTTAGAAATCAACCCAATTTTCAAAGATTATATGGTATCTCGTGGCTTGTATTCAGAAGAATTAATGCAACAAATTGCGAAAGAAGGTTCTGTAGCTCATGTTGCGGGTGTTTCTGACGAAATTAAACATATCTTTGCTACAGCGCATGACGTTTCACCTTACTGGCACGTAAAAATGCAAGCAGCATTCCAACTTCACACTGATAACGCTGTATCAAAAACAGTAAACTTCGAAGAACATGCCACTCGCAAAGATATTGAAGAAGCTTATGTATTAGCTTATGAAAACAATTTGAAAGGTATCACAGTTTATAGAAATAACTCAAGACAATTCCAACCTATGAATTTGGATGACAAAAAGAAAACAGAAGAAAAGGTTGAAGAAATAGTTGAAGTTGTTTCTGAAGAACCAACAGGCGAAATCAAAACAGTTACTTGCCCTGAATGCGGTAATTCAATTGAAATGGCTGAAGGTTGCTTTATCTGCTTAAATTGCGGATATTCTGGATGTTCATAAACCTATTCGGTTAAATAGAATTGAGAGTTAAGGGAGTGCAAAATGCACTCCCTTTTTTAATATTAATATATGTAACAAAGATTTAAAAACAGTAGCAAAAATTTTCATGTTTAGTCTTAATGTAGATATAATATACAATTTGAAAGGAAGAATATGACAAAAATTGCATCAATCCCAGGTTATAACATCTCTAAAGTTGGCAAAGATAAATACGCAGTTGCTGTTAATAATGGCAATATGGGCGCAGTTTTACTAAATAAAGAACAGGTTAAACAATTAGCCAATACTTATGGAGTACCTGTAAAAGAAGAAAAATCAACCGCCAAAAAAGTTGCAACAGGTTTAGTAGTAGTTGGTGCCGTTGCGTTTGCAGCAGTTGCGCTACGCAAAAAAGGTATTAGTCTAAAATCATTTAACAAAGAAAATTTTGGTGCTGCAGTTGACAGCCTTAAGGGTAAAGTAAACAAAGGTACTGAATTTGTTAAAGAAAAACTTGGTGACAGAGCTCAAAAATTAGGCGAAAAAATTAAAGGTTTGTATAACAAGGTTGCAGAATTCGCTGGCAAAGTTTGGGAAAAAGTTAAAACATTTGTTGGCAAAGTAGTTGATAAACTTTTCAAAAAGAAAAAACCTGAGGCTGTTCAATTAGAAATTCCATTTCCTGAATTCCAAAAGAAAAGTTCAACATTGGGCGAATGGTTTAAAGAAAAATCAAAAGTTGTAGTTGATATATTCAAAGGCATGAAAAAAGGTGCAGCAGCTAGCGATGTGAAACCTCAAACAATTTTTAGCAAAGGTATGAGTGCTGAATCAGAAAAAATTAGAGGAAAAGCAATCGGTGAACTTACAGAAAAGCTTTCTTCAAAACGCCCATCTGGCAATTCTTATCTTGATTGGTATGATGAATTAGTTGGTGCATTTGGACAAGCTAACGTTAAAAAATAATTAAAAATAAAAATAAAAAAGACTCCGTATTAACGGAGTCTTTTTTTTGGGGTGTGTAATTTTTATAGTATAATTTTTATATGCACGAGATTTTAGTTCAAATGAATAACTTTTTTCAAAATATGGGGATTCAAGGCTTAGCTTTAAATTCTTTTATTGAAAGCTTTTTCTTAGTTCCTCCACCGGATATTTTGTTAATATCAATGGACTTAGCAAAACCTGAAAAAGCTTTATATTATGCGCTTATCTGCACAATTTTTTCAGCATTAGGTGGTGTAATGGGTTATTTAATAGGACTATGGGGTGGACGTCCTGTCTTTAATTTTTTATTCAAAAACAAACAAGAACAATTTAATAATGTTGAAAAAATGTACAATAAATATGGCTCATTTGCAGTATTTTTCTCAGCATTCACTCCAATTCCATACAAAGTTTTCACTATTGCTAGCGGAATTTTAAAAATGAACTTTCCCAAATTTTTTGTTGCAAGCTTTTTAGGAAGGGGGTTGAGATTCTTTATTGTAAGCTTGGTGTTAATGTTTTTTGGAGAGGCTATAAAACAATATATTGAGCTTGTAATCATTGCAATAACCGTTTTAATAATTTCATTTTTTATATTTTTATACAAAAAAAGACACCTTTTAAAATAATTTCATATATTTATACTAGTAAATAATCAAAAAAATGTTATATAATTGATTTATAAATATAAATCATTAAATACAAGAAAAAGGATAAAGTTAATGAAAAAGACAGTACTTTTATTATTATCATTGATATTGGTTAACAGCGTTGTAATGGGTGCTGAACCTGCTAAAAAAGGATCTGGACCTTTCGGTTACAACTTATATGACGACATAAATCGTCCTGCCAAAAATAAAGAAGCTAAAGATGCAACTACCCTAGCAAAACCAAAAGCAACATCTACATCAAATAAAAATTCTACAGCTAGTACAGAAATTCAGTTTTATGGCGAAGAAACAGAAGCTGAATGGGAAAATCCTAATTTGAATTATTATCCAAACGCAACATTAAAAGATGCTGTTGGTAAATATCAAGCAGGAAATTATTCTGGATGCTTGCAAGAAATGATTTCATTAACTAAAATTGACCCAATGAACCCAATTGTATATTACTACATGGGCATGGCATACACTCAAGTTGGAAACAAAGACCAAGCAGTTAAAGCATACGAATATGTTATAAAATTAAATTCAGAAAAAACAATTACTCAATATGCACTTAGAGGTCGAGATTGTTTGGTTGATGGTCCTACTTGTTCTACAGGCGCCGAGTCTGAAGAAAATGCAACTGATGAACAATTGGAAGAATTTGTTAACGCACCTTATGGTAATGGATTCTCTGACCAAATCAACGAAGAAATTCGTCAAAAAGAGTTAGACAAAATCCAAGAAACAATAAATCAAAAAAATAATTTAGAAAAAGATGATATCGACAGAATTAAAAAATTTGATAGCAAATCTGAATCACCAAAAGAAGATAAAATTGCTAATGTAACAAATGAAGATGTTTTAGCAGCAATTGAAACTCTTAAAAAAGCTGGAGTTACAGTATCAGTAAACCCTTATCAATCAATGCCAATGAATGATGAGTATAGTCAATTAAGTATGTTATTAGGTAACAATAATAATAACAATAACAACTCAATGATGAATATGCTTCCTTACTTGATGGGTCAAGCAAACAATGGACAAAAAATTGATCCTCAAATCATCCAATCTATGATGATGAATTCAATGCTTACTGATATTACATTCACAGATAACAATAAAAAATAACATGGTTTTAAATTATAAAAAAGCAAAAAAAGACTTCCTTGCCGCCAGAATACAAGGCTGCAGGAAGTTTTTTGAATTCAACAATTATAAATTAGAACAAGCATATTGCGAAATCATTTTTGATAATTTAGCAAAAGCAAAACAATTGTTTCAAGAATTGGAAAACCAAGACATTCGAGCTCATTGGGGACTGGTACTATTAGATTGTATAAAAGGATCTATTACTCGATATCCCACATATTTTGAACTTAGAAATTTTTTAGAAATTGACTTGAATATTTTGATTACATACAGCAAAGGTAATTATGTTGAAAAATTGATACGATATGCAGATTTTATGTTTACTATCAATCCTGAAACACATAAATTCATTGGCAGAGCTTTTTTAAATAGTGGAATGAAACCTCAAGCAATGTTTTTCTTGAAACGCGCAAAAGATAACTTTTATCACGACCCAGAACTTCATTATATTTTAGCAAGCATTTACAAAGAAGATGGCGATTATGAACTTAGTAAAAAATCGGCAGAAACTTGTTTAGAAGTTCTGCCGAATTATGCACCTGCTAAAGCTATATTGAGAGAACTTACTTCTCTGTAGCTTGTTTAACTAAATTTGTATTTTCTTCTTTTAGATAATAAATTTCTTCTGCATTGTGTTTATCTAAAATAGCTTTGTCATTTTTAACAATACGTTTAAGAGCCAATGCTGTACCACCCATAGCAAAGGCTAAACCACCTAAAATACTTCCAATGAAGAATTTTTTAATAACTTTGCCACCAAGTACACCACCTAAACCAGCACCTGCTATCATAGCTGCTGATGCCAAAATTGAGCTTTTGCGTTGTTGTTTTTTGTAATCAGCAGTAAATTCATCTACTTTATCAGTTGGAACTGAAAAATGTCTAGTAAATGTACGTTTTTTTCTGCCTGTCGTAATTGCTAATTCTGTTCTGTTACCTTCTAGTTGTCTTACTGGTTTTACTTCCATTACCAACCCTCCTTTGTTTTATGTACATAATAAGTCTAAACAAAGAATTTTTTGTTAGTAAATAGCCTAAATTGGTACAAAACGTTACATATTAAGCTCGTTTATCTTCAACATCTCGTCCGCCAACAATTCTCAAGTGACGTTGTTCACCTTCACCAACTGATTGGCTTTCTAGATTATGTTGTTCTACAAGTTCGTGTTGAAGTTTACGAATTTGTTGATTTTGCGGTTGAAGTTCTACTTTTTCTGCACCTGCAAGAATTTTATTAATTGCAGCTTTTGCTTCATCAAGCGCTCTTTCCGCATCATCATAATAACCTCTTAAGGTTTCGGATGTTTCTTGAATATCAAGAGCTTCTTTTAATACTTTTTGTATTTGTGCCATTGAGTTTGTTTTTACATAGAATATTTGTAATCTATAATCATTTGCAGTAGAAAGAACTTTTGCTCCGCCTTTTGCAAAGTTTTTATGAGCGATTACAATATCAGCATCTTCTATACTGCGCGTAATTTCAGCATTCAAGTCAAGTCTTTCAATAACTTTTTCGACAATGCTTCTTGACACCGCATACAAATAAATTTTCTTAAATCCTTTTGCACTTTCAACATACTCTTTTCTCGAAAAACTGAATTTCAAACTATCAGTATGTTCTGGCAAAATTTTCTGTTCAAGCTTGTTGATTTCAGCTGATATAGTACCAGCTTGTGGTTTTTCAATAACTTGGTCAACTTTTCTTATTTCTGGTCTGATTGGCCAACCTCTTAAAATATAATCAACAGCTTCGGAAGTATCTTTATATACAGCTAAAGTATTTCTATCTAGAATTTCAATAACAATATCAAATGTTGGTTGTTTTTCACGTTCCAGAACTGTTTTTTGAGAAGCTCTACGTTTAGCTTCATCATCACCTAAGGTTACGGATTGAATTCCACCCACCAAGTCTGATAAAGTTGGGTTCTTAATTAAGTTTTCAAGCGTATTACCATGAGCAGTAGCAATAAGCATTACACCACGTTCAGCGATTGTTCTTGCAGCTTGAGCCTCTGCCTCAGTACCAATTTCATCAACTACAATAACTTCTGGTGTATGGTTTTCAACAGCTTCGATCATTATATCTTTTTGAAATTCTGGTTGTCTAACTTGCATACGACGCGCGTGCCCAATAGCTGGGTGTGGAGTATCTCCATCACCAGCAATTTCATTTGACGTATCAACAACAACAACACGCTTCCCTAGTTCGTCAGCAACAAGTCTTGAAATTTCTCTTAATTTAGTAGTTTTACCAACCCCTGGACGTCCAAGGAAAAGTATGCTTTTATTTTGCATACAAAAATCTTTTATACATGCAATTGTCCCCGTAACAACCCTACCAATTCTGCAAGTAAGACCTACGACTTTGCCTTGGCGGTTTCTTATTGCACTGATTCTGTGGAGTGTTCCGGGGATACCTGAACGATTATCTGATGTGAATTCTTGAACTCTTTGAGTTATGTACGAAATATCTTCGTCTGTCACCTCACTAGTGTCTAAATACTCAATCTTACCCGAAGAATGTCGTATCTCTGGAATTCGCCCGATGTCCAAAACGATTTCTATAACATCTGCCATATTCTCATAGGTGATGTGCTTTCGGACCTTTTCGGGTAAGATCACGATTAATTTTTCTAAGTCGTTTTGAAATTGTAGATTTGTCATATATTCTTGCCTTTCTGCTCCGTCAACACAGAGCTCGGCTTGTTTATTCTTTTTTATCTCCTCTACTATTATTATACCACTTTTTTACATGTTTTCATCAACCCATAGTGCTACACGAGTAGTAATTTTTACAATTCTTAATCAAGTTTGCCGGCTGAAACTTAGATATAGTGTAGATTTTACAAGAAATATTTTTCATGAGATTGTCAATAAAGATACATCTTTGGATGGATTAAGTTTGTTACAATTTAGTAAAACAACTGAATAATTTAATTTATGTTATAATCAAGCACGAGAGGGAATATGATAACAAAAACTTTAACAACAAGCGAAATAGTTAAAACAACTAATTTAGAACACATTGCAATAATTATGGATGGTAACCGTCGCTGGGCGAAAGAAAAAAAATTACCTTCAGCTATGGGGCATAAAAGGGGCGTAGATTCGCTAAAAACAATTTTAAAAGCTTGCCATAAATTTGGTGTTAAATATTTAACCGTTTATGCTTTTTCAACAGAAAACTGGAATAGAAAACCAGAAGAAGTTGAATTTTTGATGGAATTATTGGCAAATACAATCAAAAATGAATTAAACGAACTTCACGAAAATGGAGTCGTAATAAATTTCATTGGTGATTTAACTAAATTAAATCCTAAACTACAAGAAATTTTGTATAACGCAATAGAACACACAAAAAATAATTCAGGCGTTAAACTTCAAATAGCATTCAATTACGGGTCTAGAGATGAAATTGTAAATGCCGTAAAACAAATAGTTAAAAAAGGTGTAAAAGCCGAATATATAACCGCAGATTTAATTTCTAAAGAGTTATATACAAGCAATATTCCAGACCCTGACTTATTAATAAGAACTGGTGGAGAGATGAGAATTTCAAATTATCTTTTATGGCAAATTGCTTATTCTGAATTTTTAGTAACAAAAGAATATTGGCCCGATTTTAACGAAAACTCTTTAGCTAAAGCTATTGAGGAATTTGGTAATAGACAAAGACGGTACGGTAAATAATGAAAATAGTTTTTGCAACAGGAAATCCTCACAAATTACAAGAAATAAATGAAATTTCTAAAGGTAGCGGAATAGAATTTATACTACCAAATGAAGGTTTTGCTCCTGAAGAAAATGGTTCTTCTTACGAAGAAAACTCTTTGATAAAAGCAAGAGAAGCCTTTAGAGTATCAAAAATGATGTGCTTAGCTGATGATTCAGGTCTATGTGTTGAGGCCTTAAACGGCGCGCCAGGTTTATATTCTGCTAGATACGCCGGTACCCAACAGGAAAAAATCCATAAAATATTAAAAGAATTAGAACCATTTTCAAACCGTAAAGCGAAATTTGTTTGTGTAATGACATTACTAAATAAAAATGGTGAAATATTGCATGTTTCTAGGGGTGAATGCCACGGAGAAATTGCAAAATCTCAATCTGGTAAAAACGGTTTTGGATATGATCCGGTCTTTGTTGTAGAAGGAACCAATTTAACAATGGCTGAAATGTCTGAAGATGACAAAAACAAGATTTCACATCGTGCAAAAGCCTTGACTGATATGCTTTCTTTCATAAAAACATTATCGTAAATTTATATAAAATTTTTCTTGCAATATAATGTCTTTTTTGTTACGATTATGCTGCTAAAACAACACAGGGGAGAGCAAATGAAGAAAACTATAATGATAATAATAGCAGTAATCCTTGCTGCAATAGCACTACGCTATACATCAGGATCAATAAACCAATTTATGCAAGATAGAGCTAACAAAAAGAAACCGGCTCCTAGCGTTCAGGTTGAAACTGTTGGCGAAAAAAGTATCATCAGGACATTTAATGCTCCTGGAAGAGTAACTTCTAAATACCAAGTAAACGTGTTAGCACGTATTGCAGGATACTTACAAAAAAGTTACTTTAAAGAAGGTGATTACGTAAAACAAGGACAAGTTTTATTCCAAATTGAACCTACAGAATTCAAAAACACTTCAAACGTAGCGCAAGCAAACGTAAAAAATATAAAAGCTCAACTTGAATACGCAGAAAAACAACTTGCTCGTGCTACTGAACTTGTGGAAAAAGATTACATTGCTAAATCAAAATACGATGAAATCTTAGCTCAACGTGATTCATACAAAGCGCAATTAGCTTCTGCTCAAGCAGCTTATGATGATAGCCAAAGAAATTTAGGTTACACAATGGTTAAATCACCAGTAGACGGTAAGGTTGGTATTATCAGCGTTACTATTGGAAATTATGTTTCACCATCTTCAGGTGCTTTGACTACAATCAATAGTACTGAACCAATTTACGTAACATTCCCATTGGATTCAAATGACTTTAATACTTTATCTGAAGCTGATAAGACAAACAATAAAAACAGAAAAGTAGAATTATACTTTAACAACGGAGAAAAATATGAATACGAAGGCGTTCAAGACTTCCAAGATAATAAAATTGATCAATCTACCGGTACTGTAACACTACGTGCCACTTTTAAAAACCCAAATGATCAATTATTACACGGCGAATTTGTTACAGTTAAATTATATGCAAATAACGAAGTCAATGTTCCTGTCGTACACCAATCAGCCGTAATGGAAAACCAAGCTGGCAAATATGTTTATAAATTAGACGAGAACGATATTCCACAATTAACATATATCAAAACTGGTGAACAATCAGGGGATTTCTGGACTATCACAGAGGGCTTAAGCGTCGGAGATAGAATTGTAACTGATGGCCTACAAAAAGTTATGCCAGGTCTCGCGGTCACAATTTTAACTCCAGAAGAAATGGCCAAATTAAAAAATAAAGAACAAGAAAATAAATAGGGATATAAAATGTCAGAAAAATCAGGAAATTTATTTATAAAACGACCAAAATTGGCAATTGTAATTTCTTTAGCAATCATTTTGGCCGGTATGCTAATGATTAACACATTACCACTTGAAGAATACCCCTCAATTACACCACCGCAAGTTGTTGTAACAGCTACTTATGCGGGTGCAAGCTCTGACGTAATTGAATCAACAATTGCAGCTCCAGTAGAAGCACAATTGAACGGTGTTGAAGATATGATTTATATGTCCTCAACTTCTCAAAACGGTTCTTACAAATTAACTTTATACTTCAATATTGGTTCCGACCCAGATATAGCTGTTGTAAACGTTCAAAACCAATTACAATTAGTCACACCACGACTACCTGAAGAAGTTAAACGATACGGATTGATGGTAAAAAAATCAACTGGTGGCCCTGGGATTCTGATGATATCAGTAAACTCGCCAAACGGCACATACGACAACTTATACATCGCAAACTATGCATCAATCTTTATTAAAGATGAGCTTGCTCGTATCAAAGGTGTTGGTCAAGTTTCAGTATTTGGCTCGACCGATTATTCTATGAGAATATGGCTTGACGCAAATAAAATGGCTAATTTAGGAGTTTCAACAAGCGAAGTTGCAACCGCTGTTCAATCACAAAACATTCAAGCACCAGCTGGCGACTTGGGTGTTGAACCAATGAAAGATAAGCAATTAATAAAACTTACCATGAGAACCCAAGGACGTCTTCAAGACCCAAAACAATTTGAAGAAATCGTTGTCCGTTCAAAAGCTGATGGTTCTCAAATTAAATTAAAAGACATTGCAAGAGTAGAACTAGGTGCAGAAAGCTACTCATTCTTTTCTAGAATTGGCGGTAAAAATTCTGCAATCATTTCTGTAAGCCAATTACCTGAAGCTAACGCTATTGATTTGTCAAATAAAATTCAAAAGAAAATGAAAGAATTAAGCAAAGGATTCCCTCAAGGTATTGAATATGCAATTCAACATGACGATACAGAATTTGTTAGAGAATCAATTCACGAAGTTATTAACGCAATTGGACTTGCTATTTTACTTGTCGGTTTAGTAACTTATTTATTCTTAGGAAGCTTTAGAGCAGCCTTGATTCCTTTCTGCGCAATTCCTGTTTCTTTGATTGGTGTATTTATTTTCATGAATATACTTGGCTTTTCAATAAATCTATTAATTTTATTTGGATTAGTACTAGCCGTTGGGCTTGTAGTTGACGATGCTATCGTTGTATTGGAAAACACTCAACGCCACATTCAAGAAGGAAAAGATAAAGTTACAGCAACTGAAGTAACAATGCAAGAAGTTTTTGGTGCCGTACTTGCAACTTCTCTTGTATTGATGGCAGTATTTGTTCCTGTATCATTTATGGCAGGGATTACTGGACAAATGTTCAGACAGTTTGCACTGTGTATTGCAACATCAATCGGTTTATCAACACTTGTTGCATTGACACTTTCACCTGCATTATGCTCTATGATTTTAAAATCTGGCGAAGAAAAGGCTGATTTTGAATTCATCCACAAATTCGACGTATGGTTTAACAAAGTAAGAGATAAATATCTAGATGGTGCGGCGACATTTATTAATTCTGCTAAGCTAACACTTATAGTTTTAGCTGGTATAACACTATTTGTATTATTCATGTTCAAAATAACTCCAACTGGATTTTTACCATCTGAAGACAGAGGTGCAATATTCACTCAAATTCAACTACCTGATGGTTCTTCAGCCTCAAGAACTGATATCGTCGCAAAAGAAATCGAAGAAAGAATTTTACAAATCAAAGGGGTTGAAACAACTCTTTGCTTGGTTGGATTTTCTGGTGAAAATACTGCTTTGATTGTTGCCCAATTAGAACCTTGGTCTAAACGGAAGAAAAAATCAGAATCTGCTGACGGAATATTAGCAATAATGAGAAAAGACTTTGGCAATTATCCATCTGCAACAATCGCATCATTCTCACCTCCTGCCATTACAGGCTTGGGTATGTTTGGTGGTTTTGAATATCAATTGCTAGACAAAGGTAACAGAACATCACAAGAACTTTACGATGAAGCCTTAAAACTTCTCGCTGCAGCTAACAAACGACCAGAATTCTCACTTGTATACACATCATTCACACCTAACATGCCACAGTTATTATTAAATGTTGATGTTGCAAAAGCTATGGCACAAAATGTTCCAGTTTCTGAAATTTATAATTCATTAGCCGCATATTTCGGTAAATCTTATATTAATGACTTCAATAAATATGGTCGTGTTTATCGTGTTTATATGCAAGCTGATGG
This sequence comes from Candidatus Gastranaerophilaceae bacterium, assembly GCA_045638025.1. Lineage (GTDB taxonomy): Bacteria > Cyanobacteriota > Vampirovibrionia > Gastranaerophilales > Gastranaerophilaceae > SIG32. Next base: position 32,970 of record JAZUAO010000039.1, on the reverse strand, counting down.
AGAGTTCAGAGCAAACCCTAGCGACATCGATAAAATATTTGTAAAAAACTCTTTTGGCAAAATGGTTCCGATTTCATCTGTATTAAAAGTTGAAAACGTTGTTGGCCCATACAGTAGAACTCGTTTCAATATGTATCCAGCAATTACTATCAATGGTTCTGCTCGTCAAGGTATTTCATCAGGGCAAGCGATGCAAGTAATGGAAGACTTGTCAAATGAAATTTTACCAAAAGATATGGGCTACTCTTGGTCTGGAAGTTCTTTACAAGAACACGAATCTTCAGGACAAATCGGACCAATTTTGGCTATGTCTATTGTGTTTGTTTACTTATTCTTGGTTGGATTATATGAAAGTTGGCTACTACCAATTGCAGTATTGCTAGTATCACCTATCGCATTGCTTGGTGCACTATTCTTCCAATATGTTTCAGGATATTCACTTGACTTATATTCACAAATCGGTCTTGTTATGTTGTTAGGTTTGAGTACTAAGCAAGCAATTTTGATTATTGAGTTTGCAAAAGATGCACACGAAACAGGTATGGCAATTCGAGAGGCTGCAATTCAAGCTGCAAAACTAAGATTTAGAGCAGTAATGATGACCAACATTGCATTTATCTTAGGTTTATTACCATTAGTATTTGCTCACGGTGCAGGTGCAGCTAGCCGTAATTCTGTTGGTATGACAGTATTTGGCGGTATGATGGCAGTTGCATTTATCGGGACTTTCTTAGTACCAGCATTCTACGTAATGATTGAAGAAATGAAAGTTAATTTGGGCAAAAAATTAAGCCAAAAATTTAAAAAGGAAAAATAATGCTTAAAAAATTATTAATAACTAATTTGATTTTATATATGACATTAATTCCAGCTTCAGCTGTTGAAAATATTGGTAACGATATTAACGAACAAGAATTTCCACAATCTGAGCAGGTTTTACCTAAAACAGAAGAAAAAAATTCTGAATATGTTATTGCTGGATCGGTTGAAAAAAACATTGATCTAACACTAGAAAATTGTATTGAATTAGCTCTGGGTAATAACCCACAAATCAATGCTGCTTTTCAAGATATTTTAGCATCTGACGCTAGAATCAAACAAGTTTGGTCAAATTATTTTCCTCAATTAAGTTGGCAAACTGGTTATACAAGAATTAGACAACTTCAATTGTCAGACGCTTTGGGCAGAAACTTGATCTTCAACTACTATGTTTTGGGCCAGGTAACACTACAACAAATGTTATATGACTTTGGTGTTACTCAAAACCAAGCAACAATCAAACGCTTAGACTACGAAGGTTATAAAACAACATTAACCGCGGTTATAAATGACGTAATATACCAAACAAAAGATGCTTATTACGGGCTTTTATATGCCTATGAAAATAAACGCGTTGCTGAAGATACTGTAGACAAATTTCAACTATTTTATGAACAAGCAAAAGCTTTTTATGAAATTGGGATGAATCCAAAAGTCGATGTTACTATCGCTGAATCTAATTTAAGCAGCGCTAAACTAAAATTAATCCAAGCTGATAACGCAGTTAATTTAGCAATTGCGAAATTAAACAATGTTATGGGTGTCCCATTTATTGACAAATACAATGTAATGGATAAATTACAATATCAACCATTAAATTTAACATTTAATGGCGCTGTTGATATCGCAAGAGAGGCACGACCTGAATTAAAATTAGCAGAAATAAAAGTTGAAACTGCAAACCAAACTCTTAAATTGGTTAAAAAATCTTTTTATCCAACATTATCACTTGAAGGTCAACTTCAAATCGGTGGTAAATCTTGGGCTTCAAACCACGGCTACAATGTAGGTGGATACTTAAATTTCCCAACTGTTAACGGTATGCTTATCAGAAACGAAATTAAAGAAGCTAGATACTTATATGATAAAGAATTGGCTAACGCTCAAAACACACAAAACCAAATTTACCTAGAAATTCAAAATGCATTTCTAAAACTAGAAGAAAAGAAAAATCAAATGCCAGTTGCCTTGCTACAAGTAAAACAAGCAAAAGAAAACTACGAACTTTCATATGGCAGATATAGAGTTGGAGAAGCAAGTCCTACTGAGTTAAAAGACTCACAAATAATGTATGAAAATGCTCAATTAACTTATTATGCAGCATTATACGAATACAACTCTGCTAAAGCTGGACTTGAAAAAGCAGTTGGTAAAAATATTATTTCAGAAGAAGAGATAATAAAACTAGAAGATTAAACATTTCTTAAAGTAAAAATTACCCTTTTACTATGTTTATAATATAATGTAGGGAGAGGAAATTTCTTTGAAACATTCTAGACTTACAGCCTTAATATTTTTAGCACTAATTTTAGGTGTAGTAGTTGGACATTTTGCCCCTGAATTTGCGGTTAAAATGCGACCTTTTGCTGTAATTTTCTTAAGAATGGTTAAAATGATTATTGCACCGTTGTTGTTTGCAACATTAGTTGTTGGAATTGCTGGACACGGTGATACCAAAAGCCTTGGGAAAATTGGTTTAAAAACTCTTATTTATTTTGAAGTTGTAACAACTTTAGCTCTTGTTGTTGGCTTAACAATGGCAAATATATTTAAACCTGGTATGGGCTTTGGTTCTGATATATTAACAAATAATTCTAACTTATTAGACCAAGCAGGGATGATGGCTGCAACCCACGCACATACATCACTATCTGGAATGGTTATGAATATATTCCCAACAAGCATTGTTCAATCAATGGCAGAAGGGAATTTACTTCAAATAGTAGTATTTTCAATATTCTTTGCTTTAGCTATGATTGCTGTTGGCAAAGCCGCAAAACCTGTGATGACAGTTCTTAATTCTGTATCGCAAATAATGTTTAAATTCACAGAATACGTAATGTATTTTGCCCCCTTAGGTATTTTTGGTGCAATAGCGGCAACTGTCGGGACAAACGGATTAGCAATACTTAAAAACTATGCAAAAATAATCTTTTCATTATACACAGCACTTGCAGTATTTGTTTTGGTTGTGTTATTTATAGCTTGCAAATACGCAAGAATATCATTTAGAAGCTTAATTAAAGCAATACAAGAACCAGCAATTTTGACATTTACAACTGCAAGCTCTGAAGCTGCTTTTCCAAAAGCAATTGAAATAATGGAAAAATTCGGTGTACCTAAAAATATTGTAAGTTTTGTAATGCCAACAGGGTATACTTTCAACCTTGATGGGAGCACATTATATTTGGCAATGGCTGTAATTTTCTCATCACAAATCGTCGGTATTCACTTAGACTTAAACCAACAAATTATCTTAATGCTTGCTTTGATGTTGACAAGCAAAGGCGTAGCAGGCGTTCCAAGGGCTTCTTTGATTGTACTAGCGGGAACTCTTGCAAGCTTCAATATCCCCATTATTGGGGTTGCGATTTTATTAGGTATTGATCAAATTTTAGATATGGGTAGAACAACAGTAAATTTAATTGGAAACTGTGTTGCCACTGTTGTAATTGCTCGTTGGGAAAATGAGTTTGATTACGACAAAATGAACAAATTTATTGAAGAATCCGACAATGAAAAAGCTGATTGGGATTTTTCAGGAATAAAAAATATATACGAAAAAGTTACGAATAGAGGAATAGAATGAGCGAACAAACAAAAACTGATTACAAAAATACATTAAATTTGCCTCAAACAACTTTAGAAATGAGAGCAAATGCAGCAGTTAAAGAAGTCCAAACCCAAAAATTCTGGGAAGACATTCAAGTATATGAAAAAAATATTGAGCAACGTGACAAAACAAATAAATTTGTTTTACACGATGGCCCTCCATATTTGAGTTCTGATAAAATTCATATTGGACACGCATTAAATAAAATTCTTAAAGATATCTTGATTAGATACAAATCTATGAAAGGATTTTATGCACCATATGTTCCTGGATATGATGCTCACGGTTTACCAATTGAAAACGCCGTAGTCAAAAATATCAAAGGCGGTCGTGAAGCTTTAACACCTCTTGAATTAAGACAAAAATGCAGAGAATTTGCAGCTAAAAACCTTAAAGGTCAAGAAAAAGAATTTAAACGTTTGGGCGTATGGGGTGATTGGGATCATCCTTATTTAACTATTGCGCCAGAATTTGAAGCTGAACAAATTCGTGTATTCGGTGAAATGTTTAAAAAAGGATATGTTGAAAAAGGCTTAAAACCTGTATATTGGTGTGCTTCTTGCGAAACAGCTCTGGCTGAAGCTGAGGTTGAATACGCTGATCATACATCAACATCTATTTATGTAAGATTTGCATTTGATGAAGAATCAGTTAATAAAATCAACAATTTTGTTAACACCGAAGGCAAAAAAGTTTACGCAGTTATTTGGACAACAACTCCTTGGACAATTCCTTCAAATATGGCAATCAGTATGCACCCAAGATTTGAATATACATTCTTCGATTATAAAGGTGAAATTTATGTTATAGCTCAAGGATTATTAGGTGCATTCTTAGCTGATGTTCAATGGGAAGAAAAAGATATTAATGTAATTGGTGCTTGTTCTGGTCAAGATTTAGAATTACTAGCAACAAAACACCCCCTTGTAGATAGAAAATCACCGATTATCTTAGGTGAACACGTAACTCTTGATGCTGGTACTGGTTCAGTTCACACGGCTCCTGGACACGGTCTAGAAGACTATGAAGTTGGTTGCAGATATAATATAGAAGTATTCTCACCACTTGATGCCAAAGGTGTTTGGACAGAACAAGTACAAGACCCTGATTTAGTTGGCGTCCCATACTACAAAGGCAACTCGATAGTTATAGAAAAATTAAAATCTTGTGGTGCATTATTAGCTCAACAAGATATTCAACACAGCTATCCACACTGCTGGAGATGCAAAAATCCTGTAATTTACAGAGCAACACCTCAATGGTTTGTTAAAGTTGATAAATTCAGAGAAGACACTCTTGAAGCTATTAAAAATGTAAAATGGATTCCAGCATCAGGAGAATCAAGAATTTCCAACATGGTTGCAAGCAGAACTGACTGGTGTATATCACGTCAAAGAGCTTGGGGCGTACCTATTCCTGTATTCTATTGTGATGACTGTGGTGAATCAATTGTTACAGATGAAACTATTGCAAATGTAGCTAATATATTTGAAAAAGAATCTTCTGATGCTTGGGTAAAATATAGTGCAGAAGAATTGCTACCAAGTGGTTTTGTTTGTCCTAAATGTGGTAAAAACCACTTCCATAAAGAAAGCGACATTATGGACGTTTGGTTTGATTCAGGTATTACTTGGAGAGCTGTTGTTGATAAACGTTCAGAACAACTTGGCACGACTCCTGTAGAAATGTACCTTGAAGGCTCAGACCAACACAGAGGATGGTTCCAATCTTCATTATTAACTGCAATTGCAACAAAAGGTGTTTCTCCATATAAATCAGTGTTAACTCACGGCTTTGTAATGGATGGAGAAGGCAAAAAGATGTCTAAATCTATCGGAAACGTTGTTACTCCTCAAGAAGTAATTAATGTTTATGGTGCAGATATTTTAAGACTTTGGGCCGCTTCAGTTGATTACAGAAATGATACCAAAATCGGTGACAACATCATTAAACAACTTGTTGAAATCTTCAAAAAGACAAGAAATACTGCAAGATTCTTGCTCGGAAACTTGTTTGATTTCGACCCTGCGGTTGATTACGTTGAATATAATGACTTAAAAGCCCTTGATAAATTTGCACTACACAAATTAAATCAATTAGTTGAACAAGTTACAGAAGCTTTTGAAAATTATGAATTTTATAAATATTTCCAAAGCTTACAAAACTTTGCAGCTGTTGAATTAAGCGCACTTTATCTCGACATAGTAAAAGATAGATTATACACAGCTGGTAAAAAATCACTTTCTAGACGTGCTTGCCAAACTGTTTTGTATGAAATCTCTCAAGCTTTGGTAAAAGTATTAGTACCAGTAATGCCTCACCAAGCAGAAGATATTTGGCAAAACGTTCCTGAGACACAACGAGCAGGCTTAGAAAGTATCTTACTTGCTGATTGGCCAACTTCAAATACTCAATGGAACAATCCACAACTTGAAGAAGCTTTTATAAAAATTCTTAAAACTCGTGAAGTTGTGACTCGAGCAATAGAACCATTAAGAGCAGAAAAACAAGTTGGTAGCTCTCTAGAAGTTGCTGTTTACATAAAAGCTAGTGAAAACAATGTTTTAAAAGCAAATTCTGAAGAATTAGCGAACATCTTCATCACATCTCAAGCTTATGTGACAGAAGAAGCGCCTAGCGATGTACTAAATGAATATACCGAAGAAGGTTACACTGTATGGGTAACAAAAGCTGAAGGAGAAAAATGCGAACGTTGCTGGAAATACAGACAACTTAATGCCGACGGTATTTGTGAAGAATGTAAACAAGCTATATAACAAAAAGCTCCCTGAAGGGAGCTTTTTTATTACCCTAAGGTTTAATTATTTTATCAACTTTACTCTATTGATTTATCCACATAGCCATTGTAAAATATAAACATAGAATAAGGGGAGAAAAAGATGAATTTATTAAAAAATAAAAAATTTGCAATCGGTTTTATTATTTTAATCGGTTTAATCACAACCGTAAAACTTGGTATAATATATTATAATGCAAACTTTAATCCCTATGCATTATCAAGTTTTTGCTCAGTAAATGACTTCATTGACTGTGACGGTATTGCAAAAACAACAGAATCACAATTTTTTGGCGTACCTTTAGCTTTTTGGGGAATGTTTTTGTACGCATTTATGGGATTATTGTTATTTGTTGATAAACTTAAAAATTATAAATTGCTAAAATTCTTAGAAGTTTTCAAAAATCCATTCTCATATATTGCAGCCCTTGGTGTAATTTCATTTGCGATTTCAATGCTTTTATTGTGTGTGAGCTTATTTGAAATCAAAAAACTTTGTATTCTTTGCGCATTTACTTATATGTTGAATTTATTCATCGCAATTATTGCTGCACAAGGAATAGGCTTTGTTCAAATTTTCAAAGATAGCGTAAAAGATTTACTTGATGCTTTAAAAATCAAACCTTACGCCATCGCATTTGGCATTGTTGCTCTAATTGCAACTGCATTTTTAACTTATACAAGTACATCATATGTTTTTGCGCCACAAGTTAAAAGAATAAAAGAATTCAAAGAATTTACACAAGCAAAAACAAATAAATATGCCGTTTCTGGTAATATATTAGGAGCAGAAAAAGCTGATGTTATAATTTACACATACACAGATTACCAATGTCCAATGTGCAGAGCTTATGATATTATGATTCACAAACTTGCGAAAGAATTCAAAAATGTTCAAGTAGTTCACCGAAACATGCCTCTTGATACAAACTGTAACAAATATATTCGCAAGGAAATGCATCCAGGAGCTTGTACAATGGCAAAATATGCAATAGCTGCAGGGAAACAAAACAAATTCTGGGATATGAACAATGTTTTATTTGAAAAACAACCTACTTCAACAAAAGAAATTTTAGTTCTTGCAGATAAATTAAAATTAGACATTCAAAAACTTGTAGATGACGCAAACAGTTTAGAAGTTCTTAAAGAAATCCAATCTGATATTGATTCAGCTTATAGCTACAAAATTAACGGAACTCCTAGCACTGTTATCAACGGTAAATCACACGTTGGAATGAAATCTTACTCTGATATGAAACAATGGGTAATCAATGAAGGCGGAATTAAAAAATAAAATTTTACTGCACTCTTGTTGTGCAATATGTTCAGGATATCCCATAACTTTATTAAAAGATATGGGATATCAAGTTATTGTATATTTTTACAATCCAAATATTTATCCAACAGACGAATATCAAAAAAGATTAGAAGCTCAAAAGAAACTTTGTCAACATCTTAACTGCGAATTAATTGAAGGGGAATACGATACGGATGAATTTTACACATCCGTTAAAGGATTAGAAAACGAACCCGAAAAAGGAAAACGTTGCGATAAATGTTTTGAACTAAGACTAACAAAAACAGCTAAACTTGCAAAAGAATTAGGAATAACCGAATTTACGACATCTATTGTAATAAGTCCACACAAAAATTTTGCAAAACTTTCAGAAATTGGAGAAATAATAGCAAAAGAAAACGGTTTAATATTTAAAGCAATAGACTTTAAAAAACAAGACGGCTTTTTAAAAACGAATAAGATATCAAAAGAATTGAATTTGTATAGACAAAATTATTGCGGTTGTGAATTTAGTATTCGATAAATATTGTCAAAACAACAAAAAAATGGTAGTATAAGTGTGTGAGTAAAGTTCTTATAATTAACTCTCAATATTCACATCATTGACACTATTGAAATAAAACAAAGGAGAGAAAATGTCAAAAGAAAAGATTAGACAATGTTTAGTGCTGGGGGGGGGTAGAACGCTCTCCTAGACAGGGTTTTCAGGGTTTTACACTTGCTGAAGTATTGATTACATTAGGTATAATCGGTGTTGTTGCAGCGATGACTATACCGACATTAGTTGCGGATTATCAAAAAAGAACTTATGACACTGCGGCTACTACTTTTGAAAGAAAACTTGGCGAAGCTTTAAAAGTTATGAACTCTCAACAAACTTTAGCGGGATTTAATTCTACTGAAGATTTTGTTGAAGAATTATCTAAACATTTTAAAATCTCTAAAACTTGTTCTAATGATAAACTAATGGATTGTTTTGAAGAAGAAGTATCTTGGGGTTCTGGTACTGCAACTCCTGAAACTGTTGATATGAATACTATTAAAACTTCTAAAAACTTTGGACAAAAAGATTGGCAACAAACTAATGTTGTTGGAGTTCAATTTGCTAGTGGTGTAACGGCTTTGATTGCTTATAACAAAGATGCGACTCAAGATCCTTATTCTAACCAAGTAGTATCAATATCTGGAAGTTCTAATGGCAAATCAGGTTCTGTTAGTTTAGGAACTAATGCTCTAGCAATTCTTTATGATACCAATGGTGCTAAATCACCAAACAATAGTGGTAAGGATTTACGTTCAATTAATGTAGCAAAACTAGGCGCAGGTTGCTTTGCAGAAATTAATGGAGTATGCATTACCATGGCACCACAAGCACCAACTGTTGTAAAACAAGAAGAATGTGAAGCAATGAAATCTACATATGGAATACAAGAATGTGCCTGGGCAAGCGACTACTGGGCAGGTGCAGTAAAACTATGTGGTGGTACAAGTAAAATGGCAACGGGAAGCGACCTAGTAAAAATAGCAAACTATCTTTACAACACAGATAGTGTATCCCCGACACATGAAGCTGTAACATCTGGTATAACCCTTGATACAAACAAAGCATCAGAATTAGGTTTACCTAATTTCTTCACCCTTTGGACTGGTGAGCAGAAAAGTCCTTACAGTGTGATCACTCGCACTTTCGAATCTGCCCGTACTTGGGAGTATGTAAACGGCCCCAACACCTCCTATGTCCTAGCAGTTTGCGTAGAGTAATTGATATTTAATAGATTCGGTTATTTGGTATAACAAAACAGGAGGGTGAATGCCCTCCTTGTTTTATGTTCTATATTCTTTCTATATACCAATTGGAAGTCGTATGATGATTAAAATTCCATTACAGATTAAATTTACACACAAAAAAGAGGTGGTATAAACCACCTCTTTTAATTATCTTTTCAGAAACTATTTAGAAGCGCCTGCTTTTTCAATAATTTCTTTTTCAACGTTAGCAGGAACTTGTTCGTAGCATTTGAATTCCATAGAGAATGTACCACGACCTTGAGTGTTTGATCTCAAGTCAGTTGCATAACCGAACATGTTAGCCAAAGGCACTGTAGATCTAACAATTACGTTACCTGTGTTACCAACAGGTTCTTGACCTTCAACTCTACCACGTCTTCTAGAGATATCACCGATAATAGTACCTGTGAATTCATCTGGAATTTCGATTTCAACTTTCATCATAGGTTCAAGAATACATGGTCTAGCTTTACGGCAACCTTCTTTGATAGCCATAGAACCAGCAATTTTGAACGCCATTTCAGAAGAGTCAACTTCGTGATAAGAACCATCATAAAGTTCAACTTTAACGTCGATCATTGGATAGCCAGCTAGGATACCACCTTCAAGAGCTTCTTCCATACCTTTTCTAGCAGGTTCGATGTATTCTTTAGGAATAGCACCACCAACGATTTTGTTTTCGAATACGAAACCAGCATTTTCTTCAGCTGGAGAAATTCTAATTTTAACGTGACCGTATTGACCTTTACCACCTGATTGACGAGCGAATTTAGAATCTTGATCTGCATTACCAAGGATAGTTTCACGGTAAGCAACTTGTGGTTTACCTACGTTAGCGTCAACTTTGAATTCACGTAATAGACGGTCAACGATGATGTCTAAGTGAAGTTCGCCCATACCAGAAATGATTGTTTGACCAGTTTCTGTATCAGATTTAACTCTGAAAGATGGATCTTCTTCAGCAAGTTTTTGAAGAGCAATACCCATTTTATCTTGGTCAGCTTTTGTTTTTGGTTCAATAGCAACAGAGATAACTGGTTCTGGGAATTCCATTCTTTCCAAGATAATTGGAGCTTTTTCATCACATAATGTATCACCAGTTGTTGTGTCTTTCAAACCAACAGCTGCACAGATATCACCTGCGTGAACTTCTTGGATTTCGTTTCTTTGATCAGCATACATTTGAACTAATCTTGAAATACGTTCTTTTTTACCGTTTGTAGCGTTAAGAACATATGAACCAGAAGTTAATTTACCAGAATAAACTCTTAAGAAAGTTAATCTACCTACGAATGGGTCAGTCATAACTTTGAACGCAAGAGCTGCGAAGGGCTCGTTATCATCAGAGTGTCTTTCTGTTCTTGTACCATCTTCTAATTCACCTTCGATAGCTTTTACATCTAATGGAGATGGTAAGTAATCAATAACAGCATCCAACATCAATTGAACACCTTTGTTTTTAAATGCTGTACCACAGCAAACTGGAACGATTTGGTTTGTGCAAACAGCTTTTCTCATAGCTGCTTTTAATTCTTCAACAGTTGGTTCTTCACCTTCTAAGAATTTCATCATTAAATCGTCATCAGTTTCAGAAATTTTTTCTACCATATCTGCTCTGTATTGTTGAGCTTTTTCTAACAATTCTGCAGGGATTTCTTCATCTCTGATATCTGTACCTAAGTCGTTAGTATAGATTTCAGCTCTCATACTCATCAAGTCAACAAGACCAGTGAAGTTATCTTCAGAACCGATTGGTAATTGGATAGGAACAGCGTTAGCACCTAAACGGTTTTTAATTTGATCTACAACTCTGTAGAAATCAGCACCTGTTCTGTCCATTTTGTTAACGAATACCATACGTGGAACTTCGTAACGGTTAGCTTGTCTCCAAACTGTTTCTGATTGTGATTGAACACCACCAACAGCACAGAATACAGCAACAACACCGTCTAATACACGAAGTGAACGTTCTACTTCGATAGTGAAGTCAACGTGACCAGGGGTGTCGATAATGTTAACTTGGTGACCTTTCCATTCAGCAGTTACAGCAGCTGATTGGATTGTGATACCACGTTCTTTTTCTTGTTCCATAAAGTCAGTTACTGACGCACCATCGTGAGTTTCACCAAGTTTGTGAGTTTTACCTGTGTAAAACAAAATACGTTCAGTAGTTGTGGTTTTACCTGCATCGATGTGAGCAGCAATACCAAAGTTTCTGATTTTTTCTAATGCAACTTTTCTTGCCATTTTGTTTTTCCTTTTTTATTTTAATGTATCGTACGTTTTGCTATTTCAGCTACAAAAAAATTATCCCATAAACAAGATTTTTTTCAAGAAAAAGTGTAAATCCTACGCAATTTTTGTAACAATTAAAAAAGGAACATAAAAAAGCCCCTTTCGGGGCTCTTTTTAATTGTGAGTATTCTCACCAGCTTGTATTAAATTTAGTTTTTATGCATCAACATTTGGGAAATCACTTAATAATTTGTCTACTTCTGCATTAATTTTAGCTTGATGTGCAGCTTTTTCTGCCTCAACTTCAGCTTTATAAATTTCAGATTTTTCTACTAGTTTAGTGAATTCTAAAGCTGAATCAAGAGTGCCTTGTGAGCGTGCATCTTGTAATGCATTATAAGCTGATTGTGCTTCTTCATCTGAGGCAAATTTTAAATATACTTTATATGTATCACCATATTGTATTCCAGAAACATTATTACCAGCCCAACGAGTTTCTACTTCAACGCCCCTATTGCTAATATTAAGCGGTTTAAAATAATCTTTATATGCGTTTGCACAACCTCTACGATTTACAACTGGAGTTAAAGACTCGCCTAGATCTAAATCAACATATTTGTGTTCTCTTAGTTCTTCACCAGCGGCTCTTACTTTTGATAAATATTCCAATGATTCTTGTTGCAATTTGGCTTTTGCCTTAGGGTGTATTCTTAAAGCCATACCAAAATTTGGGGAGTAGTTGTTGTTCACTTGCATATTTACATTCCTTTCTAGATTAAGTTTCTACGAGTTCTATAATTATCCTCAAGATAATTTATTGCTCAATATCAAAAATCTTGTTACAAAACTTTGTAAAATCTTTATTATTGTCGAGTAAATATTTTTGTTGTAAACTTCAAATATAGTTAAAAAGACAAAAGAGGGAAGAAGATGCAAGTATCATTAAATTGGTTAAACGAATTCGTAGATTTATCAAACGTAGATGAAAAACAAATAGCTCATGAATTGACTATGAGTGGTTTAGAAGTAGAATCTATTGAAGAAGTTAAACCAAAATTTACTAATATAAAAACTGTTAAAATTGAAAAAATTGACAACCACCCAAATTCAGAAAAATTACACCTTGTAACTGTTAGCACAGGTGCTGAATTAAAAACAGTAGTTTGCGGAGCTCAAAATATTGCAGTAGGACAAATTATTCCATACGCAACAGTTGGTAGCCAAGTTTTAGATAGAAAATCTGGTGAAATGTTCACACTTACACCGGCTGTAATTCGCGGTGTTGAATCTCAAGGTATGTTATGTTCTGCCGATGAACTTGGTGTTTCTGAACGTAACTATCAAGAAGAAGATGGCATTTTGATACTTAACAGAATTTTCCCTGACGTAAAAATCGGAGAAGATGTTAAAGATGTTTTAGGCTTTGAAAAAGATGTTGTAATTGATGTTGCCCCAACTGCAAACAGAGGTGACCAAATGTCAGTTTTGGGTGTTGCAAGAGAATTAAGCGCTATTTTTAATACACCTTTGAAATTTAACAGAATTGAATGTACAAAAGACTTAACAACAAATGAATTTGAAGTTGAAATTAAAGATACAGATGTTTGCAAATACTATTCAATTGGTGTTTTAAAAGATATTAAAATTAAACCGTCACCTGATTGGATGCAAAAAAGATTATTGGCGTCAGGTGTTCGTGCAATTAACAACGTTGTAGATATTACAAACTATGTAATGTTAGAATATGGTACTCCATTACACGCATTTGATTTGGATAAATTAAACGGTTATTTATGCGTAAGAAGAGCTGAAGAAGGTGAAAAACTTGTTACTCTTGACAGTGTTGAAAGAACATTAACTACTGATACGGTTTTAATTGCAACAAAAGAGTGCGGAGTTTGTTTAGGTGGTGTTTTCGGTGGTGAAAATTCTGAAATCGATAACAACACAAAAAATATTGCTCTTGAAGCTGCATATTTCACACCATCAGCAAACAGAAAATCTGCTCACAGCGTAGGTTACAGAAGTGATGCTTGCGCAAGATTTGAACGAGGTATCGATATTGAAGCAGTAAAACCTGCCTTAATGAGAGCTATGCAACTATTGGTTGAATATGCTGACGCTAAAGTTACAGGTGTTGTTGAAACTGGCGAAAACAAACTTGAACCTACTGAAATCACTTTAAGATTTGCACAAGTGCAAAGAATTTTAGGATGCTCTATTGATTCAGCAAGATGTATCAACATCTTAGAAAACTTAGGGTTTGAAAAACTTGGCGGAAACGATGCTGCTGCAAAATTCCGTGTTCCATCTTTTAGAGCTTACGACGTAACTCGCGAAATCGATTTAATTGAAGAAATTGCACGTATAAACGGATACGATAAAATCGCACCAACTCTTCCAAGCAAATCTCAAATGCCTGTGATTTCATTAGAAGAAAAAGTTGTTACTAAAATCAATGATTTAATGAGAGCTGCTGGCTTGAACGAAATTATTACAAGCTCATTAATTGGCAAATCATTGCTAGACAAATACATGGTTGCATTTAATCCTGAAACGGCTGTTTATGTTGAAAATGCGGCAAGTGAAGAATACTCAATGCTAAGACAAACACTTTCAGCAAGCGTTTTAAACGTAATGAAATCAAATTATGACAACGGACAAAAAACTTTCTGGGGGTATGAAGTTGGGAAAACATACAAAATAGTAGCCGAAGCTGACGAAAAATCTTCAGGCGTAAAAGAGTCAAAAACATTAGCTGGTATTCTAACAGGTAGTGTCGAAAACTCAAAATGGCAACAAACAGCAGAACTTGATTTTTATACTGTAAAAGGTATCTTTGAACACTTATTTGCTGAATTGGGTGTTGAAAGAAGAATTAAACTTTCAACTTGCGATAACATAGATTATATGCATCCATATAGAACCGCACAAATTCTATTGCTAGGTAAAACCCCAGAGCCAATTGGCTACTTTGGTCAAATTCACCCATCGTTAAAAGATAAATTAAAACTAAACCAAGATGCATTTATTTTTGAACTAAACTTAGATGCAATAATTTCAACCGTAAAAGAAACTGTTCCAAGATTTAAACATCTTCCTCAATTCCCTGAAGTGCGTAGAGATTTAGCATTCATAATTGATGAAAAAGTTTCATTTGAAGAAATTCAAAAAGTTATTAAAGGTGCAGTTCAGCAAAACATCTTTAAAGGAAGCGAAGTATTCGATGTTTACCAAGGTGAACACGTTGATAAGGGCTACAAAAGTCTTGCTTTCCGTATAAAAATGCAAGATGAAAATGCCACTTTAACTGATGAAATCATTGAAAAACAAATGCAATCAGTTAGAGAAAAATTACAAAAAACTTATGCTGATATCGCATTTAGAGAATAATTAATGAGGAAAATAATTATAACTTTAACTCTATTTTTAACATTACATTTGTCGAGCTTTTCGGCAAATGTAATGCCTTATGAAATAGATAAAAATATAATGTTCACTTTAGGAGTTTACCAAGCACCTAAAACAATTACATTGTATAAACAACCCGATGAAAAAGCAGATGTAGTTTATAACATAAAATGGTCTGGTGGCGAAATTTTCCCTAGTAGCATAAAACATCAAGACCTATTTTTAGTATTCATTGAAAAAAAAGATCTTGGATTACTCACTGTAACAGATGAAACCGAAGATTGGGTTGAAGTCATCTATAACAAATCTACAGGTGACAAAGCTTGGTTAAAAAAAGATGATCCATACAGATTTGCAACATGGATAAATTTTTATAATATGTACGGCAGAAAATACGGCCTATATACTTTAAAAGGCGCACCAAAAACAATTAATGATATAAAAAGTGGAGCTGATGAAAATTCTCAATTTGTTTCAACTATAAATATGCCAATTAAAATAAATTTAAACATAATTCGAGGAAACTGGGCACTAGTCAGCGTTCTAGACATAGACAAATCTCCAAAAACAGGCTATATTCGCTGGAGAAGTGACGATGGCATAAAATATTTATTCCCTGATATTAAATAACCTCTGTAACAATCTGCAAAAAACTCTCGACAATTGATTTTGTTTGTTATAGCATTTGCTTAAACGCATTAATAATTAGTAAAGGAGAATTTTATTATGCAAGTTATATTAAAAAAAGACGTACAAAACCTTGGCGAAGCTGGTGACGTAATCAGCGTTAAAGACGGTTATGCTAGAAACTTCTTATTACCACAAGGTGTTGCAGAAGTTGCTACAGCTGGTGCTTTAGAAAACCGCGAAAAAAACTTAGCTAGAATCAAAGCTAAACAAGAAAAATTACACGCTGAAGCCATTGCTAAAGCTGAACAAATCGAAAAATTTGGCAAACTTGAATTGTCAGCTAAAGCTGGTGAATCAGGCAAATTGTTCGGTACTATCACAACTAAAAAATTAACTGAAGAATTACAAGCTAAAGCTGGTATCGAAGTTGATAGAAAAAATGTTTCTTTAAATGCTCCGATCAACAAAGTTGGCGAATACACAATGCTTATTAAATTAACTTCTAAAGTTAAATGTGAATTAGCTGTTGTAGTTACTGCTTCTGAAGTTGTTAAAGAATCTATCGAAGAAGAAGTTGCTGAAGAAACAGTTGAAGAATAGTTAACTGGAGGATTAAGGCTTAATGGAATGCTTAGCAATCGGATCTTTGCCTTATAACAATCCTCAAGACGCTATAAAAGTGGTTGAAAAATATTTCGAAACAATTCCGTTTTGGCCACAATTATCAAAAGTAAGTAAAAATGAAGACATGACTTTTCAATTTTTGGAAGGAATGCCTTCATTTTTTATTTCAGAAGGTTTTCGTTTCGATACAGAAAGTGAATCTTTCTATGAAGCCCTAGAACAATTTTTCGTCGATTATGAAGATATCGTGTCAAATGAAAACTCTGAATTGTTAGAAAAATATGCAATAAGCAAGGATTTTTCTTCAACATTTGAAGATTTTTTAGAGCTTTCAAAAAAATCTAAATTTGCAAAAGGTCAAATTGTTGGTCCATTTACTTTAGCAACCACACTTACTGATAAAAATGGACGTTGCGCAATTTACGATGATACCTTAAAAGAAATTATCGTAAAAACTCTAACATTAAAAGCCCTTTGGCAAATTAAACAAATAAAATCAACTGGAGCACAGGCAATAATTTTTATAGATGAACCTTCAATTTCACAACTTGGAACTTCTGCATTTTTAACAATATCACAAAACGATGTTATGGAAATGATAAAAGAAATTTCTGATGTAATTAAAGCAAATGGAGCAATGGCAGCAATTCATTGTTGTGGTAAATGTGATTGGAGCGTTCCAATACAAACAGGCATAAATATTATCAGCCTTGATGCTTATTCATATGCACAAAATCTAAGTATTTTTCATAGCGATGTTAAAAACTTTCTAAACAACGGTGGCAAAATTGCTTGGGGCGTTGTCCCAACACTTGATAAAGAAGCTTTAGAAAATGCTACTTTAGAAATTATACTTGAAAAATTTGACCAAGCTGTTAAGTATTTGACTAAAAAAGGAATTAATGAGAAACTAATTATAGAAAATTCTTACGTATCACCATCTTGTGGTGCTGGTTCATTAACAGAAGAACTTGCAATCAAAGCAATGGAATTAACAAAACAGTTATCTGATAGTTTAAAAGAGAGGTATAATGACAATTAAACTTGCCATTACAGGTAAAAGCGGAAGCGGAAAAACAACCGTAACAAAAGCATTTTTAAACATTATAAAAGAAATGTTTCCAGAAAAATCAATTTTGTTATTTGACAATGATTTAACTGGCGAACTAGGTCATAGCTATGGTTTAGATATCAGAAACACCATTTATGGTATCAGAAGCGGTAAACACGAATACAAAACTGGAATTCCAGAAGATATGTCCAAACAAGAATTTATTGAATGGGCAATGGAAGATATTGTAGTATCCTTAGAAGATAATGTAGACATAATTGTTTCGTGGTTTGTAGGCTCAAAAGATTGTCGTTGCCCTATAACAGGTCAAATAAATGATGCCATTTTAAAATTAATTGAACGCTACGACATTGTAATTTTTGACTGCGAATTTGATTTAAAATACCTAAATCAACTTGTTGATACTGATATTGATACCACAATCATTGTTGCAAATCCAAGTGAAGCTAGCGCACATTTAGCAAAACGCATTGAAGAATTCAGTTCTAAATACGCAGCGGGAAACCAACTTGGTGTAGTAATAAACAAAGTTGAAAACAATGATTTGACAGAAGTTTATGCATTATTAAGAAAATATGATTTAGATGTCTTAGGGGTAATTCCTTTTGATAGTTCATTAGAAAGAAATACTGTAGAAAAAGAATCCGAAGTTGTAAAAGAAGCAATCAAACAATTTTATTTTAGACTTAATTTACCACAAGTGAAGGTGTAAAATGGCAATAATATTAGATGGGAAAAAGTTAAGAGATAAAATTCTAGAAGAATTAAAAGAAAAAATCGACAATTTTGAAAAGAAACCAACACTTGTAGTTATTTTGGTTGGCGAAAATCCTGCAAGTCAGATTTACGTAAACAATAAGAAAAAAACTGCAGAAAAAATTGGGATTAATTCAATAGTCTTAAATTATCCTGAAAACACAACAGAACAAGAAATTTTAGAAAAAATCAATGAACTTAATAATGATGACAACATAACAGCAATACTTGTTCAGTTGCCATTACCAGACCATATTTCAAAAGAAAATGTAATAAACGCTATCACCCCTAAAAAAGATGTTGATGGATTTACACCGTATAATTTTGGTAAACTATTTTCTGGCGAAAAACCTTACGTTTATCCTTGCACACCAAAAGGAATTATACTCCTTTTAAAAGAATACAATATTAAACTTGCAGGTAAGCACATAGTTATAATTGGTCGTTCTAATATAGTAGGCAAACCTCTTTCGCAAATGATGTTGAATGAAAATGCAACAGTAACAGTTTGTCATAGCAAAACAGAAAACCTTTCTGAAATAACAAAAACTGCAGATATCGTAATTTCTGCAGTGGGAAAAAATATAATAGAAGGGGAAAAAATGTTAAAATCTGATTGTGTGATTGTTGATGTTGGTATTTTCAAAGATTCAACAGGTAGAACTCGTGGAGATGTTGACTTTGAAAACGCCTCTAAAGTTGCATCATACATATCACCTGTTCCAGGAGGTGTTGGCCCAATGACAATTACATCATTAATGCTTAACACCGTAGAACTTTTTGAGCTGTAATCCAATATTGTGTTTTTGGCAAAACTACAGTCAGTGTTGTCAAAAGCGTTACAACGAATATTGAAATAGAATGTGCAAAACCGTGTAAAGCGTAACCACCAATATTGTGACAATATGGTGCCGTGCCTCAGGCACTAGCCGCCGATTAGGTTAAGACCACAGCTGTTTTTAATATTATTGTTAACCATAGATTTCAAACTGTTGATTTCAGAATCTAACAACGTAATTTGAGATTCTAAAGTATCTTGTTGTGATTCCAAATACTCTTCAGTTTGTTGAAGTTCAATGTAATAAGGGTCATTGTCTAAATCCGCATCAGAACCCATTTCGTTTGCATAATAACCCATTTCTTTAGAAACCCAGTTAGCTTGACTCATAATTAAAGTTTGCTCAAACTGAATTTGGTTTCTTTGTAAAATCAATAAGTTCTTTTGTCCATCTACCGCTAAGAATGACATATTAGCTCTCCTTATATTATACTCTTCTCTTACCTATATAAAGTATTTCAATTTTTTTCAATTTCAAAGCTTACACTTTTTGTTACATTTGTTAACATATTTTATTTATACCCTATAGTTATGTTTATTTTATAATTATTCAATGAAGAGAAAAATAAGTATTATTGGTTCTACAGGTTCTATCGGTACACAAGCACTTGAAGTTATTGAAAGACTTCAAGATAAATTTGAAATTATAGCACTTGCTGGCGGACACAATGCAGACCTTTTAAAATCTCAAGCCGACAAATACAAACCTAGATACACTGTTCTAGGCGAAGAAGGCTTGGAAAAAATTTGCTCAGATAAAGAAAACGACATAATCCTTGTTGCTTGTTCTGGTAAAATTGGTTTAAAACCTACATTAACAGCTATCCGAAATGGTATTGATATCGCACTTGCCAATAAGGAAACGCTTGTTATGGCAGGTGACATAGTTATGGCAGAAGCAAAAAAATATGGGGTAAACATTATTCCTGTAGATAGTGAGCATTGTGCGATACATCAGTGTATAAAAGATATTTCACAAGTGGAAAAACTAATCATCACAGCATCTGGTGGACCATTTTTGAATAAATCAATAGATGATATGAAAAATGCTACCGTAAAAGAAGCTTTAGCACATCCCAAATGGAATATGGGCAAAAAAATAACAGTTGATAGTGCTACACTAATGAACAAAGGATTGGAAATAATCGAAGCACATCATTTATTTGGATTTAATTACGATAATATTGAAGTTGTTGTTCATCCACAAAGCATTGTACACTCTGCAATTGAATGCAAAGACGGAAGCGTCATCGCACAAATTGGGCTACCAAGTATGCATATTCCTATTCAATACGCAATATCATACCCTGAAAGATTTGAAGGAATTAAATCAAAAAGTTTTAGCTTCACAGAAATTGCAAGACTGGATTTTGAAGAACCTAACTTTGAAAAATTCCCTTGCCTGAAACTGGCTTATCATGCCGGAAAACTTGGTGGCACTATGACAACATGTTTAAACGCAGCAAATGAAGAAGCTGTTTTTGCATTTTTAGATGGTAAAATTAAACTTTATAATATCTATGAAATTGTTAAAACAATGATGGACGAACATGAAATCATACAAAACCCAACAATTGATGAAATTTTTGACGTAGATAATGAAACTCGTGCAAAGACAAAGGAATTAATTTCTCAAATATCAAAATAACTGTGTTATAATCAACTTATGCAATTAGAAAATGAAAAAGAAATTATAGAAATTCTTCAAAATGGTGGTGTAATCGCATACGTTACCGACACAGTTTGGGGATTAGGTTGTTTACCTGATAATGAAAAAGCTGTACAAAAAATATACGAAATTAAAAAACGCGAAGCTCAAAAACCTCTAATTTTAATGTCGAACGAAGTTTATAACTTGATAGATTACGTTGAACCTTTTTCAAAAACAGCATGCAAACTTATTAAAAAATATTTTCCTGGGGCTTTAACTCTTGTCGTTAAAAAAAGTAAAAACACCCCTGACTATATTACTTCAAATATGGATACTGTAGGTATAAGAATCCCTGACAATGAAGTTTTTAGACGAATTTGCGAAATTATTCCAAATCATGTTTTGGCAACAACAAGTGCAAATCTTTCACATCAACCATCAGCCAAAAGTTATGAACAAGCATACGAAAATATGAACGACCTTGTTGATTTGGTTATAAAAGATTATGGTTACGAATGCAAGGGCTTAGAATCAACCGTTTGCGGCATATTTAACGATGATATCAAAATTTTTAGACAAGGCGCGATTAATATATCGTTAGATTAGGCAATTTTATATTCCCAAAATACTTTATATAAATATAGGGGATATATATTTTGGTCAAAGCAATTGCAAAAGTCGGTTCTACTGTTTTGCGGCGAGCCGCCACATCTAGAAATTTAGGTCAAATTGTCTATTCTACTGGTGGGAATAAAGGCACATTTTTTGATGCTTTAATTAATACATATTCCAAGCCTCATATGGCAAATAAGCTTGCCAGAAATGTAAATCAAACAGCAACAACACTTCAACCAAAAGTTGAAGGAATTATGAGGCCGATTTGTGAAAAAGTTGGAGAATTTGGAACTCGTGTAAAAAAAGTTCCTAAAATTGTTGGGAAAATGCCAAGAGCCTTGAAAGAGGTAACTCATAATGATGCGGTTCAGATGATATCTCAAGGCCGATTCCATAATGTAATTGGAGACGGATTGGGGGCTAGGATTGTAGTTGATGATCTGAGTAAAGTTGACGGGCTTGTTGACGATCTTGTCAAACTCCATAAAAAAGGCAAAATAAATATATCACTTGTAGAAAATTATCACGGTCGAGGGGTTACACCTTATTTGACTGATGCTCATGTTTCTAAATTACAGTGTTTGGAAACAAATAAACAAGGTTTAACGATTGTAGATAAAATAAAATCTGCAGGTTATACTCGAACAAATATGGATATATATGTAGATGGTGTTCGAATAGAATTCCAAGTGGGCGGCAAATACACAACACCACTTGGAGAAATCGATCACTTCAGATACGATATGTTCCAAAATATACGTCCTGATGTGAGCAAATTAACCAGAGCACAACAAAATCTGGTTGCTCAAATGCAACAGGCAACGCTGCCAATAATGAAAAATAAAGCAGTGGTAGCTAAATATGAAAAATATATGACAGATGACATGTGGAAAGTTCTTAAAAATGCTGAAGAAGCAGGGTTAGCACATCCAACAAGCTTTGCTCCGCCACCTCGAGGAGTACCGTCAATTCTTTCGGCAGAAAATTTATTTAAACTCAATCATGCTTAATATGTAACAAATTATTACTTATGTGTTCAAATTTCTTTTGATGAGTTTTATATTGTTTGAGGCCAATATATGATAATAAATTTTTCAAACAATATTAATTTTACTGCACAAAAAAACAAATTAAAAAGCATTAGAGATGCTCGCATATGTCTTGATAGATTAATGCAAACCAAGGCTTATCAACCAACTGTAAGTATGGATATAACTGATATTCAAGGCAAAGTTACAATGTCAGTGCAAACAATTACATCAAAAAACAAAGCTGTTTTAGCAAAAATCGAAAGAAATGATGGACAAGCATCACGATATTTGATAAAAGGCACACCTGGCAAAGTTAGCTCTTACTTGAGATCAACGACAGATTTAAGAATTCAAGAAGAATTTGCTTCTCTTGATAGAAGCTTAAAACGTGCTGAATTGGAAGAAGCTAAAGCTCTTACTGATTTTTAAACGCGTCTGCTATTGATTTGTTGTAATCAGGTCTTAAAATACCAACTTCAGTAATAATACCCGCGATTAATTCGTTTGGTGTTACATCAAAACCTGGGTTTATAACATTTACACCTTCTGCGCAAATAGATTTACCATTGATATGGGTAACTTCTTCACGTGAACGTTCTTCGATTACAATTTCATCACCAGATTTTATACTTGTATCAATTGTTGATAAAGGCGCTGCTACATAAAATGGCACATTGTGATATTTTGCTGCAATTGCGACTGTGTAAGTTCCTATTTTATTTGCAGTATCTCCATTTGCAGCAATTCTATCTGCACCAACACAAACCATATCAATCATACCTTTTTTCATAAAATATGAACACATACCATCTGTAATTAATGTTGTTGGAATTCCGTCCATTGTAAGTTCAAGAGTTGTAATTCTTGCGCCTTGTTGACGAGGACGAGTTTCGTCAGCAAAAACTTGAACGGTTTTGTCTTTTGCAAATGCAGAACGAACAACACCTAATGCAGTACCATAGCCCACTGTTGCCAAAGCTCCAGCATTACAATGAGTAAGAATTGTTGCACCTTTTGGCACGACTTCTGCACCATAATCACCGATTTTTTTATTAATTTCTATATCATCATTTTCTAATTTTATACCATTTTGTTTAAGTTCTTCTATCAAGCCCTTAATATCAGAAGTTGAATTTTTGATTACATCTTTTTGTTTTTCAACTGCCCACATCAAGTTTACAGCTGTAGGACGAGATGTTGCCATATAATCAGCTTTTTCTAATAATTTTGAAACAAATTCTTCTCGAGAAAGATTTTCTTTTTCTAACTCTTGAGCATAAAGAACAACACCATGCGCGCCAGCAATACCAATTGCAGGAGCACCCCTAACTATCATTGTTCTGATTGCGTCAAACATATCCTGTCCATTTTTTATATCAACAAAACTAAATTCATAAGGGAATTTAGTTTGATCTACCATTCTTGAAAATGTGTCTACCCATTCAATAGTTCTTATTTTTGATTTAAATTCTGCCATTATATCCTCACTTCAATTTAAAAACTTCTTTTTCTTCTTTTGAATTTAACATTTCATATAAATTTATTCCATAATAAGTCAAAAATCCTGAAAATGCATTAAGCGTTGCTGATAAAACAGCCATAAAAACAACAAATACAACTACAAGACCAAAACTCGCATTGCTTAAAGCCATAGAAACACCGTAATTTGGATATATTAGGAATAATTTTGCTAACGCAATTACAATTGGTACATAAATTATTGCAAATCCGATAAAGGAAACAAAACCAATAAATGAACCTATTACCGCGCTTTCTTTCACCGAATTTATAACTAATAATTCTTTTTTAATCATAAACAGAATAATCATGGTTGACACAAAACACAACAAAATCCAAAACGCGAATGTGCCAATAAATGGTATTACAGTAAAAACCCCTAGAATACCACCTAATAATAAACTTAAAAGACATAATTGTTTTAAGATTTTTTTATTCATAATTTGCTCCTTGTATGACAAATTCCAATTGCAATTGAATCCACAGTATCATCTAGTTTTGGTAAAGCCTCTGTCCCTAATGAAATCTTCACCATTTGTTCAACTTCTTTTTTGTCTGCCCTACCATACCCAGTCAAAACTTGCTTTACTTCCATCGGAGTGTATTCATAAATCGGAATATTAAATTTTTCCAATGCCGCTAGAATAACACCGCGAGCGTGCGCAACAGGCATAACAGTTGTTTGGTTTTTGAAGAAGAATAATTTTTCAATAGCTGCCTCATCTGGCTGATATTTTCCTATTAACGAAATCATATCATTAAAGATTTCCAAAAGCCTTTGTGACTCTCTATCACCCTTTTGAGTTTGAATAGAACCTGAATGCAATAAAGTAGTATTCTCACCGTCAAAATCGATAAGACTATAACCAACAATTGCCATACCAGGATCTATACCAAGAATTTTCATACCTTTATTTTAGCATAGAAAAATTAATTGCCCAGTATAATAGATGTATTAGAGAAATTTATTAAAACTTTTTCAATTTTGCATAAGAGGCATCCATTGCTTTTTTGCCCATTTTACCAAAATCGATTGTGTACATTATACTTTCGCCAACTGTCATAACATCTGCTATATGTCCAACACCTAGCTTTTCATGAAATACTCTTTCACCTACATTGAATACATAGTCCAAAGTCGTATTTTCTCTCTGGCGAACTTTCTCTTGTTCTTTCAACAAATCTTCCTGGTTTTGTCTATTGCGCTCTTCAACCATACGTTTTATAGCATTATCTTTAAAAAACTCTTTTACTCTCTCTTCTTCTCTTTGCTTATTAGCTTGAGACTTGACTAGTATTGTACGACTAGGAGTTCTATTTGACGCGAAAGAGTCGCGTTTTTGCGGTGCAACAAAACCTTTACCAAAACCAGTTGAAGGTTTTACATAACCATAACTGTCAGCTTGCGCTGTTGAATAGCTTCTTCCAGAATCACCTGTTCTAGCTTTTGATACAGCATCACGGAATGTTGATGAACTTTGACTTCTACCCTCAAATGTTGACATTTCAAGAAGTTTTCTAGGAATTTCTTCAATAAATCTTGATGGATTATAGTATTTATATTCACCCCACATTTGACGACGCTTTGCAGAAATTAAGTATAATTTTTCTTCTGCACGAGTAACTCCAACGTACATTAAGCGACGTTCTTCTTCCAATTCAGAAACAGAATTAAATGTTCTTTGATGCGGAAAAACACCTTCGTCCATACCAGCCAAAAATACAACTGGAAATTCCAAACCTTTTGCAGAGTGTAATGTCATAAGTGTCACATTATTTGAAATATTATCCATTCCATCAATATCTGACACCAACGCAACCTGTTGCAAGAATTCGCCCAAAGCATTTTCAATTTCTTCAGGTTCAAACTCTTCAGCAACGTTTACAAGTTCTTGCAAGTTTTCAATGTCAGCATCAGCCTCTGGTGTATTTTGCGCTTGAAGTTCTGCTAAGTATCCAGTTTTTTCAATAACTAAAGTTACAAATTCTCTCAAATTATGTGTTTTTTGTGCATCCTTGAACTTCAAAATCAAAGTAGCAAAATCTTTTAATTTAGATTGAACTTTTGCACTTAATTCAGACGAATCATCAAGTTCTTGAATTGCTTGGAACAAACTTATGTCACGCTCATCAGCAAATGTTTGAAGACTTTTAACCGTAGCTTCACCAATGGCACGTTTTGGAACATTTATAATACGTTTCAAACTTTGAGAATCATCTGTATTATAAATTAATTTCATATAAGCAATAATATCTTTAATCTCTTTACGGTCATAAAATTTCAAACCACCATAAATTCGATACGGAATCCCAGACGCCATACAAGCTTCTTCTAAAGACCGAGATTGAGAATTTGTACGGTACAAAATTGCATATTTATTATAATCTCCAGCACTGTTTTGCTTAATTTTACTTACTATAAAATTAGCTTCATCAGCTTCATCTTGAGCTTCATAATAATCAATCAATTCACCATCACCTTTTTGAGAATACAGGAATTTTTCAACACGTTCTTCGTTATTTTCAATGATAGCGTTTGCAACATTCAAAATATTAGCAGTTGAACGATAATTTTGCTCAAGTTTGATTAACTTTGCGTTTCTAAAATCCTTTTGGAAGTTCATGACAATTGTATAATCAGCATCACGCCAACTATAAATAGACTGATCAACATCACCTACAACACATAGTGAACGTTCAGGTGGAACTTCTTGTTGCATATTAGTATAGAGCATATTAACAAGCTTGTATTGGGCTAAGTTAGTATCCTGATACTCATCTACCAAAATATGCTTAAATTTATTAAAATAATATTCTCTGACTTGCGCATTTTGCTCCAACAGCTTAACTGTTAATAACAACATATCATCAAAGTCAATCGCATTATTATTATTTAAAGAATTTTCGTATTCTTCATAAATCGATGCGATTTTTTGAGATTTAAAATCACGTGCAAATGTTGCAAATGTATATGCATCTTGCATTTTATTTTTCGCATTTGAAATGACTGTTTTCACAAGTTTCGGCGCATAAATCTTGTCATCAAGATTTAATTTTTTAATAGCTTGCTTGATTACAGCAACCGAATCTGTTTCATCATAAATACTGAAATTTTTATCTAATTTTTTACCTGATTGAAAATTGTAATTTTCTATATTTTCACGCAAGATTCTTCCGCAAATTCCGTGAAAAGTTCCGACCCACATATATTTTACAATATCTTCGCCTAAAATATTTCCAAGACGTTCTTTCATTTCTTTTGCGGCTTTATTTGTAAAAGTCACAGCTAAAATATCTCTAGCTCTACCATAATTATTTTGAATTAAATGAGCAATACGAGTAGTCAAAACCTTAGTTTTACCTGATCCTGCACCAGCTAAAATTAATAGCGGACCCTTTACAGTTTCTACAGCTTCTCTCTGTTCCTTATTAAGATTTTCTAATATATTTTCCACAAACCTATTCCCAAAATCTGATTTTCATGCTATAATACATCATATGCGAAAAATACA
The DNA here is from genome assembly GCA_045638025.1 of Candidatus Gastranaerophilaceae bacterium. Lineage (GTDB taxonomy): Bacteria > Cyanobacteriota > Vampirovibrionia > Gastranaerophilales > Gastranaerophilaceae > SIG32. The sequence continues at coordinate 5,543 of JAZUAO010000039.1, read as the reverse complement.
TTAATTGCAAAAGGTAGGAAAAATGACAGAAATTTTTATGACGCTTAAAGATGATGACAAAGAAAAACAAAATTCTATTGTAGTACCTATTGACGAAGATATGGATACCGTTTCACATTCTCCAAATACAGTTGATGAACTGGCTATGGAATTAGCTACAATTAAACAATCGGCAAAAAAAATTGCTATCATCGGAAGTCGTAACCTTCCTATCACCCACCAACAAATGATTGAAACTCTTGCTCAAGCTCTTGTTATGCAAGGCAACACAATCATCACTTCAGGTGGTTCTTCTGGTACAAACGCTGCAGCTATTCGTGGCGCAATGAAAGCTAATCCTGATAAATTAAAAGTTATTTTACCTCAAACTATTGGTCAACAACCATCAGACGTTCAAGATCAATTGATTGGAGTTCCAAATATTGTTGAACATTCCGATAGAGCGATGATGACTCTTGCAGATGCATCTCGTGTTTGCAATAGAGAAATCATTGATGATTGTAACCAACTAATATGCTTCTTGTCACATACTAGTAAAACTCTTCACAATGCTGTTCAATACGCAGAAGAAGGTCATAAAGTTATTACTGTATTCTATTTAGACTAATTTATAGGCATATTAAAAGGACTTTTTATGTTCAAAAAATTAACAAGCAAAAATCCACGCGATTTTGAATTTGCAGCTAATCATGTTATGAATAATTCTGACGTGAGTGTTTTTGCTGAACTTATCGAAAAAGACAGTTTTTTGTTTGATTTTGTAAAACAAAATATTGCAGAACGACTCTCAAAAGCCACCAATGAAAATAATTGGCGTACCGTAATTTCATTTTTAAAGTATTATTCTCCAAGTTACGAAGATTTTATTTGTTCAACACTCGCTAGATTTGCAGATGAAGATTTGACTGATGAAATGTTGGATTTATTCGAAAACGGAACCGATGATGAAAAAACATACTTAGCTAAATTTTTCTCGTACGTTCAAGACCCTCTAGCAATTGATCTTTTAAAAAAATATGTTAATTCAGATAATGATTATCTAAGTACTAATTGTGCAATTACTCTTGGCTCGATGAAAGAAGAAAGTTCTTTCAATGAAGCATTAGAAAAATTATCCTCTAATGATGAATTTGAAAAGCTTTCAGCCGTGAAATTTTTAGTTAATTACGGTAGAAAAGAAGTTGTACCAAAACTTATTAATGCAATGAAAAATTCACCAATGGCTGAAAATATAGCTGGCGAAATTCCATATTTGGAAAATTTATTTAATATTTTAGATGATAATTTTGAAAACGGATTGTTAACTTTGAATTATATAATCAACGGCTTGGGTGAAATTTTAGGGTTGTCGCAAGTATTTGATTTTGAATTATATGATGTTTTGGAATATTTAATGACAAGAGATCACGATAGTCGAGTTGCAGTTGTACTATTGAACACTCGCGAGAAGTTTGAAACATTAACCGAAAATGACGAATATCTTTTTGACGAAGACAAAAACACTAAAAACGAAGTTCAAGACATTAAAAAATTACTATTAAATACAGATAAAAAAGCCTTATTATGCAAAGTTAATTTAGAACTCAAAGAAGACAGTTTATTTGTATATACAGCACTTGATTTCGCAACTGATTTGAATACAATTAGAGAACTTTTGAAATGTAATAATCAAACAATAATCTTAAAAACTGCAGAAGTATTAAAAACACTTGGCAATCTTGATGATACTGCAAAAACTGTTGCTCTACTAAAAGTTACAGATGAAAATATCAAATCAATTATAAGAGCGCTATAAAAACATTTTACGGTATTCAATTATTTTCTTTGTAAACCAAATGTAACAATTTTGATTTACCCTGAAGGCTATGATACACTTTTTTAAAGAGAGTAATGTAAGGGAAAGTGTTTTTATGAGAAATATTGTTGTTTATACAGACAAAAATTCTTCTGCTTTAGCGGATGTTTTTGCGCAAATAGATGATACAAACGTTAGAGTTGAAGGTGCAGATAAACTTAAAGAATACGAATCTTTAAATCCAGCAATTATTGTTGTTGAAAGCGTTCCAACTATTAAAGATGACTTAATGGTTACTAAATTTAAAGTTCCAGTTTTATTCATCGGTGAAGTTTTCAAAGGTACAACAGTTCGTGCTGTAGCTTATGACTACATCAAAACGCCTGTGGATAATGACGAATTAAGAATTCGCGCAAATTGCTTATTAAAAATTAGAGATTTACGTGAGAAATTAAAAGTTGTTTCTACTACTGATGAATTAACAGGCTTACACAACAGAAAATATCTAAATGAACGTTTAGAACAAGAAATTTCTCGTGCTAGACGTTATGGATTCAACTTGTCTTGTCTATTGTTTGACTTAGACTTCTTTAAAGTTGTAAACGACATCTATGGATATGAATGGGGCGATGTTTTATTACGCTCAATTGCTGACAAATTAAAACAATTAATCAGAAAAGAAGATATCTTAACAAGATATGGCGATGAAGAATTTTTACTAATCTTACCAAACACTTCTGAAGATAACGCATTCTTATTTGCAGAAAGATTCAGACGTGATATCGAAAGAATGGAATTCATTCCAGCAGGAGAAGAAGAAAGACATCCTATCACAATTTCAGGTGGTATTTCTACTTATCCTTGCATTGAAGGTGCTGAAGAAGACGCTAACACAATTATTCGTTATGCAGAACACGCGCTTTACAATGCTAAAAAACGTGGTAAAAACAAAATTGTTCAGTTCTCTCAAATTAACTTAGGTGAATAGAACAATTAAAATAAACTCCTTTCTGAACACGAAAGTGTAATCTGGTTATTAGGTGATGGCCCTCCCGTCACCTTTTTTATTTTGTTAATATTTTATTTTTGTTATATAATACCTTTGAGGATATAAATATGCTATTAGAATTTTTACATTCAAAAATACACAGAGCCACAGTTACAGACGCAAATTTAAATTATGTTGGATCAATTACAATTGACGAAACATTATTAAAAGCTGCGAATATTAAAGTTGGGCAAAAGGTTGATATTTTAGACGTTAACAACGGAGAAAGATTTCAAACCTATGTTATCAAAGGTAAAGCTGATTCAGGTTGTATCTGCCTAAATGGTGCTGCAGCTAGAAAAGTTCAACCAGGGGATAAAGTTATTATTGTAACCTATGCATATTTTACACCTGAAGAGGCTGAAGAATTTGAACCAACCATTGTCATTGTTGACGATAATAATAAAATTATTGAATAAAAAAAAAGAACTCTTTCGGGTTCTTTTTTTATCTATAATTTGTAAATTGCAATGGATAATCATATTTTTCTTCGTTTTGACGAAGCATTTGAATTACTTTTTGCAAATCATCTTTATCTTTACCTGAAACTCTCACACAATCACCTTGAATTGATGGCTGAACTTTCATTTTCATATCTTTAATATCAGATGAGATTTTCTTTGCTAATTCTTGCGTTAAACCTTTTTTAAGTTTATAAACTTGTCTAACATTACCACCAAGAGCGTTTTCAACAGGTTGTGGATCTAAAATTTTTACACTAATATTTCTTTTAACCAACTTTGACTGCAAAATATCAAAAATATTGCGTAATTTCATATCATCATTAGTTGTAATCGTAATTGCTTTATCAGCTTCTAAATTAATATCAGAATTTGAATCTTTCAAATCAAATCTTGAAGATACTTCTCGTTTAACTTGATCAACAGCGTTAACAAGCTCTTGTTTATCAAATTCAGATACAACATCAAAACTACAATCTTTTGCCATATTATAACCCCCTTTTTTAGAGATTATAACATAAAAAAGGTAAGAATTGAATTCTTACCTTTAAAGGGGTTTTATATTAAGGGGTTGGGGTTGATCTTGAGAATAAATTCGTAAAGAAATTTTTTACACTTGTAAAAACTGGTTTTAATATTTTCTTAGCTTTACTTATACCAAATACCAACAATAGAGAACCGCCTGCGATTGTTAATATTTTTTTTGCTAAGTTTTTATCGCCCTGTTTTTTCTGTTCAAATTTTTGGAACTTATCTTCAGATAAGGCCGGTCGCAATGTTCCAACACCAAACCCAGGATACATCATACCTGGATACATTCCAGGGAATCCCATCATAGGCATTGGCATCATTCCATACGAACTACCAATATCTTGATACATTACAGGAGCCATCATATTATCGAAACTCATAACCTAAATCTCCGATTACACATAACCTTACTTATATAAAGTTTTTCTCTTCAGATTAATTTACTAAAATATAGCGTTTGTAAACTTATGTTACAAGGCTAGCTGTTTTTAATGATTTATAACACTTTGGCTAAGTACTATTTTAAAATTTTATAGTATAATTAAAGAATAAAGAGGGGTAGCTATGGTAGAGAATTTGATGAAAGAACAAGTGCACGAGTTGAATAAAGAATATCATCGTCCTTGGGGATATTATGTTGTAATAGCATTGGGTGATGGTTTCCAAACTAAAATTATTCATGTAAATCCAGGGCAAAAACTTTCAGTTCAATCACACAACCATAGAAGTGAGCACTGGGTAGTATTATCGGGAACTGCAAAAGTAGTTTTAGAAGGTAAAGATTATACACTTTCTCGCGGTCATAGCATTGATATTCCAGTAAAGTCGATTCATTCTCTTCAAAACCCATACGAAGAGCCAATTAAAGTTATTGAAGTTCAAATGGGTGATGATTTATCAGAAAACGATATTATCCGTTACGAAGATATGTATGGTAGAGTTTAATAAGTTTATTAATTACTCTACACACACCGCTATTAGACCGCTATTGTTGCGACCGTTACGGTCGTACCAATACGTACCGTCAGAGTGGAAGCTCCTGTAGTACGCGTATGTCGTGGAGGTCTCTTCACCGGACCACACATGGAAGTAGGGTGAAGGGAAGCCTAATTCAGCAGCTTTGGTTGGATCAAAGGTAAGGCTTGATGCGTCCTCATTTGCTCCTATGTTATCTTTGTTATATATATATGCAGCTATTTTGCCTAAGTCTGCCATACTTGCCATTTTGCTTATACCACCACATAATTCTGCAGCACCTGCCCAGTAGTCGTTTGTTCCAAAGTATAATGAGGTCATGCAATGTTGTATTCCATATTTACTCATAAACGCCAAATCCTCTGGATCTGTTGTGTTTCCATTTGTATCACATGCATTCCAATTATGTGCAGTAGGTGTTTGTGGTTGCATTGTAATACATAATCCATTAACTTCAGCAAAACAGCCACTACCTAACTTAGTAACATTTATAGAACGTAAATCTTTAGAACTTTGATTTGGAGATTTAAACCCGTTTGTATCATATAGAATTGCTAATGAATCAGTTCCAAGGTTAACTGTACCCCTTCTCCCATTTGAAGAACCTGAAAATTTTATTATTTGGTTAGAATAAGGATCTTGACTAGCATTTGTATTATACGCAATCAAAGCAGTTACTCCACTAGCAAATTGAACACCAACAACATTAGTTTGTTGCCAATCCTTTTGTCCA
>JAZUAO010000038.1:0-37074 GCA_045638025.1 Candidatus Gastranaerophilaceae bacterium | reverse complement strand
AAGCCCTAAAAATTCAAATGCAATTAAGAGATAAGATTAACAATCGGAGAAAAATGAATGACTAAGAAAAGACAACCTGGTTCCTCAGTTGTAAGCGTAATGGAAGATGAAACATTAGATTTACAAGATTTAGATGAGGATTCTGTCCTAGAAGCCGAAAATGATGGCGTAAGCTACATGAATATGGACATTAGTACAGACAACATTGAAGATATTGTTACATCAAAAATGGGTAATAAAATGAACTTAGATGATATCTATATGATGTCAGATTCAGAAGAAGACCCAGAAGATGCTGATTTTGAATTGCCAAAAGGAATCGCAGTAGATGATCCAGTTAGATTATATTTGCGTGAAATTGGTAGAATTAAATTATTGTCAGCAAAAGAAGAAATCGAACTTGCAAGAAAAATTCTTCAAGGTGGTACACCTGGTGCTATTGCAAAAAGAAAACTTGTTCAAGCAAACTTACGTTTAGTTGTAAGTATCGCTAAAAAATATGTTGGTCGTGGAATGTTGTTCTTAGACCTTATCCAAGAAGGTAACTTAGGTTTAATTCGTGCAGCAGAAAAATTTGATCACGAACGAGGATTTAAATTTTCAACATATGCAACTTGGTGGATTAGACAAGCGATTACAAGAGCAATTGCTGATCAAGCAAGAACAATTCGTATCCCAGTTCACATGGTTGAAACAATTAACAAATTGAAAAAAGTTACTCGTCGTTTAGCGCAAGAACTTTCAAGAAAACCGACCGAAGATGAATTAGCAATCGAAATGAATGTTTCAATCCCTAAACTTCGCGAAATTATTAAAATCGCTCAAGAACCTCTATCATTGGAAACTCCAATTGGTAAAGAAGAAGATTCTCGTTTAGGTGATTTTATTGAAGATAAAGAAGCAGATGCTCCAATCAAAACAGTTGCATCAGAACTTTTGAGAGAAGATTTAGCAGAAGTTCTTTGCACATTATCTCCAAGAGAAAGAGATGTATTAAGATTACGTTTTGGTATGGACGATGGTCGTCAAAGAACATTGGAAGAAGTTGGTCAATTGTTTGGCGTTACTCGTGAACGTATCAGACAAATTGAAGCAAAAGCTTTAAGAAAACTTCGTCATCCAAACAGAAGCAAACGCTTAAGAGAATATGTAGAATCATAAAAAATGATAGAATTATATTAATTAGGAGAGAGCATGTCGAAAAAATCAGGATTTACTCTTGCAGAAGTATTAATTACTCTAGGAATAATTGGTATAGTTACATCAATAACAATACCAACACTTATTGCTAATCATAATAAAAGGGTTTGGGATAATAGTGCTAAAGTTTTTGAGGGGAAATTAGAAGTTGCATTAAAAGTAATGAATACTCAAATGACGTTATCAGGGCACAATAGTACTGAAAGTTTTGTCGAAGAATTATCTAAACATTTTAAGACAAATAAAATTTGCAATAATGATAAATTATTAGATTGTTTCAGTGAAACAGTTTATTGGAATTCTGGAGAAGCTGCGCCTGAAGCCGTTGATATAAACCTTATCAAAACAGTTAAAAATTTTGGTCAAAATGATTGGAAAACAAATATTGTTGGGGTTCAGTTCGCAAACGGAACGAGTGCATTGATTGCATATAATCCGACAGATTCTTGTGTGCAAAACCCACATTCTAATCAAATAGATGGTCAAAATTGTTTAGCTATTTTATATGATGTTTCAGGAGATAAAAATCCTAACACAATTGGCAAAGATTTAAGAAGTAATAAAAATGTTAAAAGCTTAGGTACTGGTTGTGCTTTTGAATTTGATGGTACTTGTTATACAACTATGCCATTTAATCCTACGCCAATGACTTTTGAAGAGTGTACTGGTTACAATGCTACTCATTCTGGAACGAATGTGGATACTCCTGCAGGTGGTGAAGCTGCAAGTCTTGGAATTAAAGGTTGTCATTTTGCGAACGATTATTGGGCTGGTGCTGTAAAACAATGTGATGGTTTGACTAAATTGGCAAGCCAAAAAGACTTACAAAAAATAGTTTCTTATGTATATAATGAAAATGGTATCGACACAAATAAATTAACCGAGTTAGGATTACCGTCACCGAATTTCTATGTTTGGGCTGGTTCAGAACATTCTGCAGGTAGTGGACAAAGGATGTATTTTACTTCAGCAAATGCATCTTGGCGTAGTAGCTATCGCTATAATGCAGCTCAATTGGCTATTTGTGTGGAGTAATTATTAAATTCATATAAAAAAAGAGGTTCATTTGAACCTCTTTTTTATTGCTTTTATTTCTTTTGAGATTTGTCAGCGAGTTCGCTGTCTACTCTTAAGAATACAGGTTTGATATCTTCTTTTTCTATTAATTTTCCGACTTTGATATTATCGCAAGTTAAGTCATCAAGTTTTGTTGTGATATCAAATGATAATTGTCTTGCCATTTCTTTAGCAATATTTGGACAATATGGATAAATAAGTGCTGAAACTATGCACATAATTTCAAGAACAGTGGTTAAAACTTGTCCGCATTCTGTCCATTTTTCTTCTTTTGCTAATGTCCAAGGAGCATTGTCAGTTACAAATTTGTTTGTCATATCTACAACAGAAATGATTTCTTGTGCAGCTTCTTGGATTTCAAAGTGATTGAAATGATTTTCAACAATTTTCACTGTACCTAATGCTTTTTTGAATAAGTCTGATTGAACTTTAAATTCAGGTTTAACTTCTCCATCAAAGTATTTTACAAGCATTGATAGAGTTCTGTTTAACAAATTACCCATACTATTTGCAAGGTGTGCGTTAACTTTTTCTTTGAAATCATCATCAGAATAGTTTCCATCACGACCGCAAGGTGCTGAAGTTGCCATGTAATATCTAAATGCATCAGGGTATTCAAGTTCAAAATTTTCCAAAACAGATGTTGGAGAAATTACGTTACCTAATGATTTTGACATTTTTGATTCATCAATTGTAATCCAACCGTGTGCAAAAATGTGTTTTGGTAATGGTAAATCTAATGCTAACAAGAATGCTGGCCAATAAATACTGTGGAATTTCAAAATATCTTTACCAATGACATGAACATCCGCTGGCCATAATTTTTTGTATTGCTCAGATGGATTTTCTGTATCATAACCAATTGCTGTAATATAGTTTGATAAAGCGTCAATCCATACATAAATTACTTGATCTGGATCGTCAAGTACATCAATACCCCATTCAACATTACTTTTTGCACGAGAAACAGAAATATCTTGAATATCTTCTAACTGATTTAAAACTTCATTTGCTCTAAAAGCTGGAACGATAAAATCAGGATTTTCTTTTATATGTTTAATAATTGCATCTTTGTATTTTGAAAGTTTGAAGAAATAATTTTCTTCTCTAACAAGTTCAGGTTTTTTCAAGTGATCTGGGCAAAGACCATCTTCGGTTAAGTCTTTTTCATTTAAAAAGCATTCACAACCTGAGCAATATAAACCTTCGTATGCATGTTTATAAATATCACCGTTTTCAACAAGTTTTTTGAAGATTTTTTGAACAGTTTTTTCATGATATTCATCAGTAGTTCTGATAAATTTATTATAATCAACATCTAATGCTTTCCAAGCGTCTTGGAATTTTTGAGCATTCATATCACAAAGTTCTTTTGGTGTCATACCTTGTTCTTTCGCGGTTTTCTGAATTTTAATACCGTGTTCGTCAGTACCAGTCAAGAAGAAAACTTTTGTTCTTTGTGAATAGTGTCTTGCAATAATGTCTGTCAAAATTTTTTCGTAAGCGTGACCAATATGTGGAGCTCCGTTTACATAATCAATAGCTGTTGTTAAGTAATATTTTTCCATTTATATTCCCTCTTTTTGGCTAAATTATATCACAAAAAAGTTACAAAACTTTTTAAAATAGCAATTTTTATACAAAAATTCACTTTATATAGGTAAGTAAAAGGAGTTAGTATGACTTGGATTAACGATTTAGATATGTGTGCATCAGCTGGTATAATTGAATTTGATGCGCCAGCGTATATTAAAGGTACACAAGCTAGATACTATGGTCATCCAGATTTCCCTACAATCCCAGGGGAATTACCTCCAATGAAAGAACAACCTAAAAAGGATGAGTTTAAGCCAAGCGGAGATCCTGCATTTAACAATCCAAAATGGAAAAAATGGTTGTTTGGTGCATTAGCTATTGGCGCAACAGTATTTGGTATTTCCAAGATTCCTGCACTTAAACGCAGTTTATCATCAATAAGTTTTTCTAGTTTAAAAAATCTTCCATCAAAAATATGGCAGGGAATTCAAGCTGGTTGGAAGGCTTTAATTGGTCTTTTTAAAAAGACACCAACACCACCGCCAACTCCTTAAAATACGTCGGTTTTAATAGGATTTTTAAACTTAGTAATATTGCCTTGGAATAATAATTTAACTGTTCCAACAGGGCCGTTTCTGTGTTTTGCAAGAATGATTTCAGATTCACCTTTAGAAGCAGCTTTTGCAACTTCTTCGTCCTCTTCACCTTTTCTATAATACTCATCACGGTATATAAACATTACGATATCGGCGTCTTGTTCGATTGCTCCAGATTCTCTCAAGTCAGAAAGCATTGGTCGTTTATCTGTTCTTGATTCAACAGCACGTGATAACTGTGATAATGCTATAACAGGAACATCAAGTTCACGAGCAAGAGTTTTCAAGCCACGAGAAATTGCCGAAATTTGTTGCATACGATCTTCTCTGCCAGAGCTTTCCATCAATTGTAAATAGTCGATTACAATTAAGCCTAAATCTTTTTGTTCCATTTTTAAACGACGACATTTTGCTCTAATATCTGTTAATGTACAACCACTTGTATCGTCAATAAAAATAGGAGCTTCAACAAAATCATTCATTGCTGTTGCAAGTTTATCCCAGTCTTTTGTCTGCATATTACCGGTTTTTAGACGTTGAGTATCAACTTCAGCATGAGAACACAACATACGTTGCATCAATTGTTCTTTTGACATCTCAAGAGAGAATATTGCAACAGGAACTTTTTCCTTAATTGCTACGTTTTGAGCAATGTTTAGTGCAAATGCAGTTTTTCCCATTGAAGGACGAGCCGCTAGAATAATTAAATCAGATTTTTGCAAACCGTTTGTCATTGTATCTAATTCATAAAAATCAGTTCTAGTTCCTAAAAGTTCATCTTTGTGTTCATAACGATATTCAATTTTTTGATAGGTATCAAGAACCAAATCTTTAACATGGCTTAAATCAGAGGTAGCTTTTCTTGATGCAATGTCAAAAATTAATTTTTCTGCACCTTCCAAAGACTGATCAATAGGGTTTAAGTCGTACCCGAAAGATACGATTTCGCTACCAGCATTAATTAAAGCTCTTTTTACAGCTTTTTCTTGGACAATTCGTGCATAGTATTCAATGTTAGAGGTTGTAATTGTTTTGTAACTTAAGTCATTGATAAAAGCACGTCCACCAACTGTTTCAAGTTGAGAGTTATAACTTAAAACGTCAGAAACCGAAACAAGGTCGATTCTTTCGTTTGTATTAAATAATTGAAGCATGGCTTCATAAACGTATTTGTGAGCTGGTTTATAAAAACTTTCAGGTTTTAAGGTTTCAACAACTTTTGTTATAACTTCTGGATTTACTAAAATTGCACCTAAAACTGCTTCTTCAGCTTCTATGTTTTGGGGTAATAAATTCCCTTGATCATTTCTTTCTCTAACTGGTGGCATGATTTTCTCCTTTAGTTCATGATAAACAAAACATGTTAAATCATGCATGTACATGATAAAATAATTTTACTTATGTTAAAGAAACTTGCAAAACTATTATTACAACAGAGTTTGATAATTTCGACGGCAGAATCTTGTACGGGTGGACTTGTTAGTTCAATGTTAACAGATATTTCTGGGAGTTCTGCATTTGTAAAAATGAATTTTGTTACATACTCAAACGAAGCCAAGCACGAAATCCTAGGAGTGAGTAATAAAACACTTGTTGACTTTGGGGCAGTTAGTGAAGAATGCGCAAAAGAAATGGCAGAAGGTTTGATGTTAAAAACCGGATGTGATGTGGCTCTTTGTACAACAGGGATTGCTGGGCCAACAGGTGGAAGTGAAGAAAAACCTGTAGGATTATGTTATATTGCATGTCGGTTTCAGGATGAAACAATTGTTCGAAAAATTATAGAAAATTCACATCTTGAAAGAGGCTTGATGAAACAAAAATTTGCGGAACATGCTATTAATTTAGCTTATGAAATCTTAAGCAATAAGTAATTCAGCAATAATTTCTGGATATTTTTTCATTAATTGTTCTGCAAAAACTTCTGTGTCAATTTGAGTTACCACAATTGATAATAAATCATTCGGTAATTCATTAAGCATATTAATCAAATGTTCTTCTTCAATAACATTCATAGCTTTAACAATTTCAGGTTTTTGCTTTTCTCTATTAATCATGTCTGTATAAGCATTTGCATCAAATAATTGGAACAATTCAGGGTTTTCTTTGACCAAACTTAAAACAAGCTGTTGTTTTTGGGTTGGTTGAAGATTGGTTAAAGCATCACGATATTCAAGTGGATTAAATTCTCCAACTTGTTTAACCATATCAATTGTATCCATATCTTCACAAGCTTTGCCAGTAATACTTTCAATTATTTGAGCCAAATATTGTGGTGGAATGGATTTTAAATGTTCTAAAATTTTTTCTTTATCAAGCTCAGTACTTGTTAAAAGCTTATTGAGTTGATCTTCTGGCATGAGTTGAATAACTTCTTCTTGAGAAAATAATTCAAGAACAGTTTTTACCAGTTGTTCTGGAGGTAATTCTTCAAGCAATTTAAGAAGTTTATCTTGAGTAAAATAATTTAACCCTTGAACTAAATCATTTTTTTCCATCAAAGGTAAGAAACTTTCAATTTGTTTTTCATCCATGTTTTTCAAAATCATAAATTTATTGTTAGGATCTGCCAGTTGGAAAATTTCCATCAATAAATTAACGTTGGATAAAAGTTCATCAGCAAGTGCAATTGCAAGTTGGTTACCTGCAGCAGCTTCTGCTTCAAGAATTTCGTCAACAGTACGTCCTTGATACATCTGAACTTTTTCGGCTGATAAATTCAGACGATTTTGTAGATATATTATGTTTGCATCAATTACTATAGACATAGTTAATCCTCGATATATATAATAACGTTTTTAATATAACTACATTTCAAAGACTAAGTAATTTGTAACGTTTCTTAATGAATTAATTCCATTGATTTTTTAGCTTGCGTTTTAAGTTATGTTTTTTAGTTAAATAGTGTTTTCTCTGTTTTCCAAAAGTTAAATTTGCTAACAATTTACATCTTGTGTAGTTTATTTGAATTTTAAAATCTTTAAAAACATTAGTTTTGTTTATACTTTTTAAGTATTCGCTATTTTTAATTTTGTTTGCTTTTGCATTCGGATTATTTGAATAATTTTCATTCAAAATTTTCCTAATAGTTTGTAAATCCACATTTCTTTTATCAATAATTTTTTGATTTATTGAAGAAAAGTCCATATTATAGTTGTAATCGTCTTTATACACATCATCAATAGAAGATACAAAGTAATTTTCTATATCAAAATATTCAACTAATGTATCAAATCGAGCATTTCCTCTTTTTTTGTTTCTTACACAAATAAAAGGTTTGTTAAATATTAACGCAAAACAAACACCATGGAACGAATCTGTGATGAACAATTTGCATTCTTTTATTCCTTTTAGCCAATCTTCAACTGGTGCACTTTTTCTACATATTTTTACAATATCTGAATTTTCTTTTTTAGCTAAATAATCATACAAATTATCGTATTCTTCTGACTCATCTAACACATAGCTAACGATTTTATTTTTGTAATCTGTTGAAGATTGCTCTATTATAGAATCATATTTTGTTTTGTCTATCAAAAATACAGGGTCAAAAATCCAATCAGAATCCAAATTGAAAACATCTTTGAATATTTCTTTGCCAGAAATTTCTCTACAAGATAGATAATCGAAACTTGAAAGTGCAAATTTCATTTTTTCTGCAACATGAGAGTCATAATTTTTATTTGATAAAAATTCTTCTTTATCTATACCAAAACTTGCTGATAGTGCTATTTTTTGAGTGTTATCATTTTCAATCCAGTTTAATAAGTATTTGCATAGATTATACCCCATGTAATCAACTCTTAGGATTTGGTCACTACCTAAAATTACACCCTTCAAATCTTTGGATAATTCTTTACATTGAGTGTAATTAAGTTTTTTTGTTGTGTGTAAAAATCCTTTTGAAAAATCTTCCATAAAAGAATCTTTAAACCAATCTTGATTAGTTCTGAAACCTACATCTAACAACTTTGTAGTATAACCATAAGATTTAACCAATTCTTGCATTGCATAAGCTGTGATAAGAGCTCCATAGTTATGATAAGAATCCCAAAAATTTACTATCAAATAATCTACATTATCATTCAAGCAGATATTAACATTTTCTTCCAGTTTTTTGTTATCCAAAAGACTAAAAAATAATTTGCGGTCCTTATTTTGTTTGACAGAGCTTACAAGGCAAGGATTTCCATTAATCGCATATTTTAATGGTACTGGTTTAAATACTTTAGAGTTTTCTTTTAAGATTTTGATTAAAAAATCGCCTTTAGCATTGTTTTTTAATACAACGGATGTTCCTTTTTCATCATTTAATTTTTTACTATATTTCCAAATCCCCCAGAAATCGCCCATTGTAATATCACCTTGTCTTGGCATTGTTTGGAACTTGCAATCAGAACAAGTTTCTCTTAGACAAAGATTAGAAAGAAATGCTTTCATAAAAATATCGTTGCGTGTGGAATTCGTGGTAGTAGTAGTAGTAGTAGTCAGCCGCGACCACAAGCCATTTGTTTTATCTCTAAAATTTGTATGTAACCATGATTCTTCACTATTTTTTATTTGTTCATTAATATATTTTCTAAATACTTTTGGTGATGGAACACCGTGGCAGATAATATCAACGCAGTATAAATTATCATAATCTTTTTTTAAAAATGCTTTTAAACCAGCAATTTGACAAGGAGTTCCTGTAAACAAGACAAGCTTTTCATCATCTAGTAGTTTTTTGGTTTCTATATAGCAATTGTCGATATTACTTTGAAAATATTTTGAATTTCTCATCTTTTCAATGTCATTTATATCATTTGAAATTATATGATGAATAGCAATATTTTCTGTATAAACTGCCCCTGCAACGTATCCACCGTTTTCGATGAAATGTTTTGCTAATATCGGAAATACTCCACCTGACGAACTTTTAATTCTGACATCATCTTGAGCCATAAATGCAAAACATTTAGGGTTTTTGTTATTTTCAAAATTATCAATCAAATGAGGACAAACTTTTTTGCATAATCCGCAATTTGTACATTTTCCGTTTATTACAGGATATTTAAATCCTTCACTATTTGCAACCATTTCAATCGCATTATTAGGACAAACATTAAAACACGAAAAACAACCAAAACATTTGTTTTTTACTTCTGAAATATTATTTTGCATCAAAACCCCTTATAAGCTATTCTTAAGCAATTTGTTGTGATTATAGTATCACAAATAAAATGATTTACAAAAAAAAATAAAGGTGCCGCAGTGGATTAATTACTTCACTTGTGTTTAATGTGATACAGATTGCACCCTTATCAGGCCTCTTGAAAAACGATACTCAATCGTTTTTCTCGGCAGAGTGCTCTAACCACGAACTGAATACTTAGAGTACGGCTCAGTATAATTGTAAAATAGGATAATACAATCCAGTAACAGATATAAAAAGAGGTAGGAATTATTCCTACCTCTTTTTATATGGGCCGCAGTGGACTCGAACCACCGACCTCACCCTTATCAGGGGTGCGCTCTAACCACCTGAGCTAGCAGCCCTTACTTCTTCGGCAAGTTCTAATTTAGCATGGACATTTTTTAAAATCAAGTACTTTATTTATTTCTTAACATGTTTTATTTTTATGTTAAAATCAAAGTATGGAAAAGAGAGTTTTTGAAGTCCCTGTAAAAGTTAGATATTCTGAAATGGATTATGCTTTAGGTTTGAAACCATCTGCTTTGATGTTATTTTTGCAGGATTTGGCAAGTGATAACGCAGAACAATTAGGTTTTGGTTATTCATTTGTTAGAGAACATAATTTGGCATGGTTTTTGTTGAAATATCATATGGAATTTGACGAATATCCAGCTGGTATTTACGATTTGACTATTAAAACTGAACCACGAGGATACAATAAATTGTTTGCGTTTCGTGATTTTGAAATTTTTGATGGAGAAAAAAGGCTTGGCAGAGTTTCAAGTACTTGGGCTCTAGCGGATATGGATACACGTTCAATGGCTGGCGTTGCTGAAGTTATGGCTGGAAAAACTCAAATGCAACCGTTTGAAAAGCGTGAAGATGATTTGGTTTATGGAAAAGTTCGTATTCCTGAAAAATTTGATTTAGAAAAAACTTTTGAAATTAGATTTGAAGATATTGACGTAAATCAACATGCCAACAATGCTAATTATATTGTGTGGGCTTTTGAACCTTTAGGTTTTGAATTTAGACAAGCAAAAAAATTACAAACATTAGATTTGATGTTTAAAAAAGAAATCAAATATGGGGCAAAAGTTCTTTCTCAAGTTGCAGTTGCCGATGATATCACAACACACGTTTTGAAAAACGCAGAAACAGGTGAAGATTTATGTATTATTTGTGCTAAATGGACACAAAAATAGCAAAAAATATTTTTATGTTTTTTAGTAATATTACTTAAAACTATCTTGTAGATAAGAACTCGAAGAATTATAATAAGTCATGCAAAACAGAAAGGATTAAGAATAAAATGGTTTTAGAAATGACATTTTCGCAATTAGAACGTGCAATTAACCCTACTCACGATATTAAACTTTTTGCAGGTCGTTCAAACGCAAAATTAGCTCAAGAAATTGCGGATTATTTAGGTACAAGTATTGGGCCAATGGTTATTAAGAATTTTGCTGACGGTGAAATTTACGTTCAAGTAAAAGAAAGTGTTCGTGGGGATGATGTATTTATTATCCAACCATTATGTAATCCTGTAAATGAAAACTTGATGGAATTATTAATCATTATTGATGCTTTCAAACGCGCAAGTGCAAAATCAATTACGGCGGTAATTCCTTATTATGGATATGCAAGACAAGATAGAAAAACTTCTGGCCGTGAAGCTATTACAGCAAAACTTGTTGCAGATTTATTAACAACAGCAGGTGCAAACAGAGTTCTTGCGATGGATCTACATACAGGTCAAATTCAAGGTTTCTTTAATATTCTTGTTGACCATATTTATGCAACACCTATTTTGGTTAATTACATTAAAAGTTTAAATATAGATCCTGATGATATGGTTGCAGTAAGTCCTGATACAGGTGGTGTTCAAAGAACAAGACACTTTGCAAAACAAATCGGTTGCTCTTTGGCAATCATTGATAAACGCCGTGACAAACACAATGAAGCGATTGCTTCTCACGTTATTGGTGATGTGGAAGGCAAAGTTTGTGTAATGTTTGATGACATGATTGATACAGCAGGAACAATTTGCGAAGCTTCAAAATTATTAATTAAAGAAGGCGCAAAAGAAGTTTATGTATGTGCAGCTCACCCAGTATTCTCAGGTCCTGCAGTTGAAAGATTAGCGGATGCGCCTATCAAAGAATGTATCGTAACAAATACAATTCCTCTAGATATGTCAAAAATGCCTCCAAATATCAAACAACTTTCAGTTGCACCGTTATTGGGACAAGCAATTTCTAGAATTCATGATGATGAATCTGTAAGTTCATTATTTGGATTTGAAAAAGATATTCAAGTTTCATAAGATTTCGAACTAAGGAGTATAAAAGCCTCTGCAAATGCAGGGGCTTTTTAATTATGCATAAAAAAAAGCCGTCTTTAGAAAGAACGGCTACCAGACTTGGGGAGGAGGTATGAAAAACCGAAGTTTCTCATATCAATACTCTTTATATCGGCAACCGTTTTCAAAACTTTTGCAAGTTTTGTAGAATATCCTCCATTTGGTGTAGAAATTGTTTGTTAATGATTTACAGAATAACTATTATAGGAAGCTTTTAGCATTTTCTTTCTCTTTTATTGCGAAAGAAAAGAGAAAGAAAACGCTAGCAAAAGAAAGAGAAAACACGCTATTATTATGGCAATGCTCCGCATTGCAAAACCCTTCGGGTGCACTTCGTGCCGTTTTAGCCTATCGGCTAAAATAGTTTAGCGTGCCTAAGGACAACGGCACGCAATTTCTTACTCACTTACTTACCTACTAACTTACTAACATCCCATAATAGTTATTATGTAAATCTAGAAAACTGCCATTGTAAACAAATGTAAAGATAAGTTTTAAAAGGGCTGAAACCCAGTTATAATGCCTGTATGGTATGGTATGGTATGGTATGGTCGGGAGGGTGGTGTGTCAATAGTTTCCGCCCAAATGTTTTTTCATGTTTATAAGCGATGTGTGCTTAACGAGGATATATGAAAGGAGCATTTTATGGGCTTACATGTCAATGGCAATGAAGATGGAAAATTTTTGAAAGGAGCTATGTGGAATCCTGATCAAAATAATTCTATACGTGGTTTGATTGCAAAATCTGGAGAAAAAGTACCACAATGTGTTTGGACAGAAAAAAGAGATGCAGCTGGTGCAAGTTATTATGAACATGATTCTGAAGGTCGAGTAATAAGAATATTACATGATTCTGATGAAGATGGAAATCCTGATATGATTGAAACTTGTAAATACCATGCTTCGGGTGCGAAAGAAGAGGTTGTTGTTGAAAGATATCGTGATGGAAAGCTAACTGGTTTATATGTTGAAACTAGCGAATTTAATGAACAAGGACAAAAAATAAAAACCACTGAGGATTTTAATGGTGATGGAGCACCTGATACGACTTATGAATATAATGAATTAGGACAAGAGGTAAAACATACTCATTATAACGAAAACGGAAGTCGTTATTCCGAAGATACAACAGAGTATGATACTAATGGGAATAGGACAGTACATCATGCTAACTATGATGATAGTGGCAAGGTAAGCTATGGTGAAATTCATAAATATGATGCATCTGGACGCTTGTTAATGGAGGGTGTCGATCTTCATGGTGAAGGAAAATATCGTGAGGTTAAAGCTTATGAATATGATGGCTTTGGCAATCTTGTGAAGGAAGCAGCGGATTATGATGGTGAAGGGAAATACCATGATATTAAAACTTATGAATATGATGGCTCCGGCAATTTAATAAAGGAAACAGTGGACGATGATGGTGATGGGAAACCTGAGCGCGTTGAAACTTTTGAATATAATGAATCAGGAGAACGTGTAAAACATCATGCTGTTTACCCAAGGGCAGGTTATGAAGAGGTAACAGAAGATGGTCCAGAAGCTTGGCAAACGACAGTAACCCAAAAGAGCTACGATAATGATGGGAACTTGTCATGGAGTACAGTTCAGACACAAAGTAGTTCATCAGGACGCTTGATAAAGAAATATGAAGATGCTGATGGTGATGGGACAGCTGAGAAGACTACAAGTTTTTATGGAGAAGGTTGTTCTGTAGAGACAACAGAGTATGACACAAATGGGAATAAGACAGTCCGTGAGGAGTTCTTCAAGCGCGTTGATCATTCCTTTAACGGACCTGATTTAAATTCATTGTCAGTTAGCGTAATTCGTAAATATGATGCATCTGGACGTTTGATAAAGGAGAGTGTTGATGCTAATGGTGATGGAGAATATGAGTCAATTCAAGAACATTAAGTAATAAATATAAGGGGCATCATTAGATGCCCCTTTATTGTAAACTATTTATTCAAATAATCATCAAAAGTTTTGATATTAACTTTATAACCGCAACCTTCGTGGAGTTTTCCTGGGTAAAAAATTCTTTTAGCCGGATATTTTCTGCATACTCTTGGACGGTGTTTATAATCTGAGCATAATCCCTCAGGAGTTACAAGTTTGCAGGCAAAAACAAAATTTCCTTCTTCGTCTTTTCCTTTTATATAAAATCTTCTGTATGCAGGGAACAAAAACTGCATAATTTTGAATTCTTTTTCTGTGTAGGTATCAACACTATACATATGATTACAGCACTTGCCACATTTTTTGCATTCCCCTGTAATCTCATAACTTACACGTTCTGGCACGAAGTTTGATAAGAATTCGTTTTTTATAATTTGTAAAAAATCTATTAATTTTTTCATATATTCTATTAACATGTTATAATAAAATAACAAAAAGGGGAATTTTCTATGACCAGAAAATCTAAAAAACGTGTATCCGATAAAGAGATAGCTAAAAAAAATATAAAAAAGAAAACAATGGAAAATGAATTTGTTTCTAATTTGAAACTATTTTTTATTGTTGGTTCGGCAGTTGTTTTAGCAGGTTTTGCATCATTACAGTTGTATTTGAATTCTCAACCGCCAATTAAAAACTTGGAACAATTCAAACCGAATATTGTGACAAAATTTTATTCTCAAGATGGTGAAATTATAAAAACATTTACCGCATATACTTATTCAAAAATTGATATTGAAAATGTTCCAAAAGAATTAAAAGAAGCTTTTATTGCAACAGAGGATAAGAATTTTTATCATCATAATGGTTATGACATTGTTGGTTTAGTTAGATCTTCTATTCAAAATATTTTGGCACGAAAGGTTGTTCAAGGTGCAAGTACAATTACACAACAACTTGCAAGGGTTCTTTTCTTATCTAATGAAAAAACATTTACTAGAAAGATTAAAGAACTTGTAATTGCTGCACGTATTGAAAAAACAATTTCTAAAGACCAAATTTTAGAAATGTATATGAACAATGTTTATTTGGGTTCTGGTGCATATGGTGTTGAAGGTGCGGCAAAAATTTACTTTAATAAAAGCGTAAAAGATTGTACGTTGCCTGAACTGGCGTTGATAGCTGGTTTGCCACAAGCACCATCAGTATATTCACCTTTTAATAATTTAGACTTAGCAATAAAAAGACGTAATCAAGTTTTGACTCGTATGTACAAAATGAGATACATCTCTAAAAAAGAATACGAAGAAGCTAAACAAGCTGAAGTTAAATTAAATGAAATGCCAAGATTTTATACAACAAACAAAGCTCCTTATTTCTGTGACTTTGTAATGAAAGAGTTAGAAAATCTTGGATTTGATGAAACAGAAATTATCCATGGCGGTTATAAAGTCATAACAACACTTGATTCAAAAGCTCAAGATGCAGCGAATGAGGCTGTTATCAAGAACCTTAAAAATTGGGGCTTATTAGGTGATGCAAAACAAGCAGCAGTATTTTCTTTTGACCCAACAGATGGAAAAATTATTGCATATGTTGGTGGTAAAGATTATACAAAAAGCCAATATGATAGGGTAACTCAAGCAATAAGACCACCAGGGTCAGCATTCAAACCCTTTGTTTATGCTGCAGGTTTGGAACGTGGAATAAGTCCAAATGATTATATTGATGACATGCCAGTTGCGATCGGGGATTGGTCACCGAGAAACTATGCAGATAAATACAGAGGCCAAATTCCTGTGTATAGTGCAATGATGGTTTCATCAAACGTATGTGCTGCAAGAATGATTTATGAAGTTGGTATTCGTTCTGTTATTCAAATAGTGAGGGTTTTAGGTATTGAAACTCCACTTGCATATGATTATACGATTGCATTAGGTTCAAATGGTGTAAAATTGTTTGAATTTACAAGAGCATACGGAGCTTTTGCAAACGGTGGATATGTTGTTCAACCTTATGGTATCGAAAGAGTAGAAACTTCTCGCGGTAAGGTTGTATATAGAGCTCCAAAAGCAAAAGTATCTCATCAAATAAGTTTAAGAACTGCAGCAGAAATGACAGCTATGTTAAAAACGGTTGTAACTTATGGTACGGGTGCTGCTGCAAATATCGGCAAACCTGCTGCTGGTAAAACAGGCACAACTGATGATAACAAAGATGCATATTTTGTTGGTTACACTCCAAATATTGTAACAGGTGTTTGGGTTGGTAGTGACGATAACTCAATTATGAATAAGTCAATTCAAGGTGGTACAGTCCCAGCGTTAATTTGGAAAGATGTTATGAAAGTTGCCACTGAACCTTATGGAAATGCAGAATTTAATTATCCACAGGTTAATTTAGATCCATTTAAATTAGATCCTAAAAATGTAAAAATTATAAAACAAAATGAAGAATACAAAACAGAAGAGCAACAAACTTCAGAAAATGAGGAGAATACAGAGGATAACTCAAACAAATTTAAAATTAATTCCCAACAGCTATTGAAGAATATGAAATTTAATAACTCTTCAATGCCTGCAGTGCCCCAAGTCCAAGTTCAGCGATTGTTGCCACCTTCTGAATATGAGCAGCCAACGGCAAGACAGCAAGTTCAACAAGTGCCGTCTGCTCCAACACCAATACCAATGGCAGTACCGGAGAGTTTAAATTAATGCATATCGGAGTAGATGAATCAGGAAAGGGAGATTTTTTTGGCCCACTTTGTATTGCTGGAGTTTTAGTGAATGAAAAATCAGAAAAATTATTTACTGAACTTGGCATAAAAGATAGCAAAAAAATTTCAGATAAAAAAATATTAGAATTAGAAAAAGCAATTAGAGCGAATGCGGTTCATTCTGTTGTTGCAATTTCAAATGGTAGATATAATGAGCTTTATGCGAATATAAAAAATTTGAATAAACTTCTGGCATGGGGTCATGCAAGAGTTATAGAAAATATTTGCGAAAACAATAATTGTGATTATGCATTGTCTGATCAATTTGGTGATGAAAGTTTAATCAAGTCAGCTTTGATGAAATATGGAAGAAATATTGAACTTAGACAAATGGTTCGTGCCGAAAGTGATATCGCAGTTGCAGCAGCTTCAATTTTAGCAAGAGCAACGTATGTTCGTAAAATGGCTGAAATGGAAGAAGCTTACGGAGTAAAATTTCCAAAAGGTTGTGCTCAGCAAGTTAAAGATGCTGCAAAAGAATTTATTGCAAAGTATGGCAAAGCCCGTTTGAGTGAGGTTTGTAAAACGCATTTTAAAACCTATAACGAAGTTTAATTTTCATGATAGAATACAAATATGTTTACAGGTATTGTTGAAGAAATAGGGATTTTAAAAAGCATAAATGGTTCGACCATAACTGTTCAATGCAAAAAAGTGCTTGAAAATACACAACTTGGTGATAGTATTGCAATTAATGGTTGTTGCCAAACTGTTACTTCAATGACATCAGATACGTTTTCTGCAAATGTAAGTAATGAAACTTTTAGAATAACCAATTTTAAAAATATGAAAACTGGTGATAAAGTTAATCTGGAAAGAGCTTTGACTCCATCAACTAGAATGGGTGGCCATATAGTTCAAGGGCATATTGATTTAGTTGGTAAATATTTGGGTGAAATGCGTTTTGAAGTTGACGATAGCAAATATATTGTTTATAAAGGTTCAATTACTGTTAATGGTGTTAGTTTAACGGTTGCTAAATTAGATGGAAATATTTTTTCTGTAGCTATAATTCCGCATACACTTGAAAATACAAATTTGAAAGAATTACGTGTTGGTGATTTAGTTAACATTGAGACAGATATTTTAGGCAGGTATGTTGAAAAATTTTTATCTGTAAAGAATAATAAAATTGACGAGAATTTCTTGTTAGAAAATGGGTTTATGTAATGGATAATTTTAGATTTGATAGTATTGAAGAAGCATTAAAAGATTTCAAAAACGGTAAAATGATTATCGTTGCAGATGACGAAGACCGTGAAAACGAAGGAGATATAATTTGTTCTGGACAAATGGCTACTCCAGAAATAATTCAATTTATGGCAAAAGAAGCCAGAGGTCTTATTTGTTTAGCAATTTCGCCAGAGATTGCAGAAAAATTAGATTTGCCACAAATGGTTGAACAAAATACCGAAGGTATGAAAACAGCTTTTACAGTAAGTATAGATGCAGCAGAAAAATATGGTGTTACAACAGGAATTTCAGCATTTGATAGAGCGAAAACAATTGAAGTTGCACTTGCTCCTGATGCGTTGCCATCAGATTTGAGAAAACCTGGTCACTTATTTCCTTGCGTAGCAAGACCTGGTGGCGTTTTACAAAGAACTGGTCATACAGAAACTGTTGTTGATATGGCAAAACTTTGCGGACATATACCAGCGGGTGTAATGTGTGAGATTATGAACGAAGATGGTCATATGATGCGCCGCGATGATTTGAGAAAATTCGCAGATAAACATAACATCAAATTTATTTCAGTTGCCGAATTAATTGCGTATCGTTTACGTTCAGAAAAATTTGTTACTCGTGAAGCGGAAGCTTTTTTACCAACTCAGTATGGTGAATTTACGATATATGGATATAGAAATAATTTGACTGGAATGGAATATGTTGCATTGGTTAAAGATGATGGAAGTGATAAAATTCCTGCGATTAGAGTTCATAGCGAATGTTTAACTGGAGATATTTTCCACAGTTTAAAATGTGACTGCAATTCACAGCTTCATGGTGCGATGCAGTACATAAATGAATACGGCAAAGGTGCAGTTGTTTATATGCGAGGTCATGAAGGTCGTGGGATTGGTCTGGTAAATAAAATCAAAGCATATAAACTTCAAGAATGTGGACAAGATACGGTTGAAGCAAATATTTCTTTAGGTTTTAAACCTGATTTAAGAGATTATGGAGTAGGTGCACAGATAATCTTAGACTTAGGATTTACAACATTTAATTTAATAACAAATAACCCTAAAAAAATCATCGCTTTGAAGGGTTACGGATTAAATGTAAATGATATAGTAAAATTGGAACCAGAAATTAATCAATATAATAAACGATATATGGATACAAAAAAAGACAAAATGGACCACATGCTATAAAGGAAATTATGACAGAATACGTTGTAAAAAAATTAACAGAAGAAAATTACAAAGGATTTGAGCCTGTTTATGAGGATTTCAGAACTCGTGCGATATCCGATTACAATTTTGAACTTGAACCTTTGGCTTATGATGATTTTGTAGAAGCTGTTCAAAAAAAATTGATTGAGTGTTTAATTTTACTTGAAGATGGTATTCCTACAGCATTTTTAGTTTATACAACATTAATTTCTGAAGCTATTGAATTAAACATTATGCATTCCTTGAATATGGAGAATTTTTTGGATAGAAGTAAACAGTTGCTCTGTAAATTTTTGGAAGAAACTGAAAAAATTCGAGAAGATAAGATTGTATGTTATCCAATGCTAGGTGCGCAAAAATCTTTGATTGGTGAAATTGCTCGTTTTGGATTTAAGTTTGTTGGGATTGCAGTTTTAAGATTTATGATGAGTGGAACAAATTCCATAGAAATTTTGAAAATGACTCAAATCAAAAATCGTCCATCTTGTTATAGAGTTGTTCCTTGGGATGAAAAATATTTTAATGATGCCGTGCACATTATTCAAGAAGCTTTTGAAACAAGTGCAGACGCTCTGTTTGATCCAAGATTTAAGACCTTGGATGGAACTTATGATATTATTACTAAAATTACAAAAGATGTTTATGCAGAATTTTTGCCAGAAGCATCAAGTGTTTTGATGTGCGATAACAATCCTGTTGGTTTTTGTTTTATGAATTTGACTGGTGGTCAAATTGTGAACATTCCGATTGTTGGTATAAAAAAAGAGCATCAAGGTCGCGGACTTTCTAAAATGATGTTGAAATATTCTATGGATAAAGTCTTAGAATGGGTTGAAAACGCAGAACGTCCAATTACTGAAATTAATACAACAACAGAAACAAATAATTTTCAAGCCTTAAAAATGTACAGAAATCTAGGCTTTAAAGAAGATTATAGTTATCCACAATCATATTTGCCTATTAAAAAGTAGAATTATTCATCAATGTGGGTTGTAACGCCGATAGACGTATTGCTATCAATTTCTATAACGTGGCGGATTATTGTATGCGCCATTAATAGCATATATGGATTGATTTCTGTTGTTTGTGACATATTGATTTTAGCTTTGGCAATATTTTCTTCGGATTTTGCTTCTTTGTCAGAGAATGTTACAACAGAATTCATTGAGTAATTTTTTTCTTCTCCTTCTATACGTAACATCAATTCTTCTTGAGGAAATTCTTTTGAGCATTCAATGGAAACATGAACAGAGTTTGATGTTTCAAGGATTAATGTTGCGGCAACAACTCCATAATTCACAGTAGAAATTGTTATTGTCAAAATACTGTCGCTTTCTTCTCCACTTTCAGAAGTTTCGATATCTAAATCGAAACCAACACCTTCTTCTAACGGAAGCCACGGCAAGTATAAAAGCATAATCATTTTTAGTGTTTGAGATGGTTCATTTTGTGCCGCAGTCGCGATTGAAGCATTTACAAGTTTAGCCATTTCTTTTATTTGTGACAAATCCTGAATGCCTTGTTTTGAAGCTTGAGTCATTGAAGTAATTAATTTGGTCAAAGCCTCTTTGCCATTTACTTGGATAAGTTGTGCAATTTCGCCTAAATTTATCATACCGCTTGCAGAAAGTGGAAGATTTTTTATTGAAGCTTGAAATTGAGAAGCCATTTGCGATTGCAAGGCGGCTTGAACTTGATTTGGTGTTGCAAGTCCTTGTAATTGCGCTAAAATTTGGGCTTGTTGTTGAGAAAGCGCATTTTTTTGAGCAGCAACTTGATTTGGATACATTTTATTGAATTGAGCTTGGGTTAGACCTTTTTGTATCATAAATATAAGCTCATTCATATTTTTAGGAAGTTGCATAATTTCTCTTGCATAGTTTGCTCTATCAATGCTTTGCAAAGTATTCATTTGTAGATTAGCAGAAGACTGTGTATTTTGTGCCAAAATATTTTGTTGAATATTTTGCGTTATGTTTTGTGCTGTGTTAGATATTTGATTTTGAGGTTGATTTTGAATAAAACCACTACCAGTAGCTTTGCCTTGCATATTTTGTTGATTTATAAGTGGTTGCTTATAAATCAAACGGTTAATCATACGACCTAAATCAAAGTTGTTCATATGCTTATTTTAAATGATTTTTAGGTAAAAGTCTAGGTTTGTAGGGAGTTTGCATAGAGCGAATTTTTAAAGTCTGTAAGATTGCAAGGACTTTTCATTTTGTTTGTACGTTTTTTTGTTTTGTCATTGCGAGGGAGGGTTATACCCGACCGTGGCAATCCAAGATTTATAAAAATCGGTACGTGTAAGACTTTAATGGAATTGAATAATTAATATTCTGGATTGCTTCACTCCGTTCGCAATGACAGGTTGCTCTATTCTCCCTTTTGAAGGATGTAAGGGTTGGTGCTTGTTAATATTTTGTTACACATCCTAAAGTTTCCATGTGAACATACCGTAAACACATGTGTGTAGAACTATACCAGTATGTAAAAAGTATATATTAAGATATGTAAACAATATATACAAATTGCCAAAAATACAGGTATAACAAGACTTTAAGGTGAATAAATATGGTAAAAGACCCGTGATAACATGCAATTTTGAAAACGCGAATGCGTTTATTTAGTTATCGAGAGAAAATAATGTATTAATGTAATATGCCTAAATGGCGAAAGGATGTGAAGATGTCTACAAATGGTGTTAATTTTGATGTAAGTTTATTGAGTACTAATCAACAAAAGAAACTGCAAAAAGCAACAACTGAGCAAGAAAAGATTAATATTTTCAAGCAAGAGCTTGGAGATACGAAATTATCTAAAGAAGAAAATACCTCTTTGCAAACAAAATATGGTTTGACTGCTGAAGGTATTAAACAGATTAAGAAAATGCCTGGTGGTGAAGCATTTTTAAACCAACTTGCATATGCGCATCTTGAAACAGCAGGCGATAATGCAACATTTAAAGGTGCTGAAAAATTAGGTGAAGCAGATGTAAAAACAAAACTCGCTACTTTCTTAGTTGATGCTAATGGATTAAAAACGCTTGATGATATTAGTAAAATTCCTGCAGCAACATTGACAGAAGTTGGTTTAATTGCAGATGATTTAACTAAAGTTTTAACACCAAGACTTCAACAAGAAGCAGGAATGGTAGCCGCAGAATTTCCTGCTAATGCGGCGGCTGGTGAAACAGCAGCTAAAAAAGTGAACATTATACCAGTTCAAGCAGAAGATGGTACAAAATCTATTAAAGTTTTCAATGATACAACGGCTGTTAGTGCTGATAATCCTGATGAAACTTTAACTTTTGATGCAGAAACTGGCAGATATATCAGAGCGCCAAAAGAAGAAGGCGGTGCTTCTACGTATTTTGCACTCAAAGAAACAAAAGATGAGGCAGGTAATGTTACATCACGCCAATTAGTTGATGAAACAGTTGCGGTTAACCAAACTAAGGGTCAGATTGAGCAACTAAGTGGTCAATTCACTTCTGTAGAATTTGCGGCTTTTGCAGATGAAATTGCTGGTAAAACAGATGCAGAAACTGCACAAATCCTCCAAGGCAAACTTCAAGAAAAACAAAACGGTATTATTACTGGATTGAGAGAACAAGCTGCTCAATTAGGTGCTACTGTTCCGGAAGATCTTGGTGAAGGTTTTGAGGCTCAACAAGCTGCATTAAATGGAATTATCCAAAAACAAACAACTATTAATAGAAATAGAGCTGCATTTACGCCTGAACAAGGTAAAAGGGTTATTACGGGTGCAACTGTAGATGAATCAACCTCTAAACAAAGATTACGTGCAGCTAAACAATGGGATACAAATATTGCAGTATCTCAAAAAGCTGAATTTGACCCAGAAACAGGGTTCCCGAATAGAATTTCTATTAGTTTAGGTGTAAGCTATGGCTACCAAGGCGGAACTAAAGAAGAAAGATTGACATTGCGTTATGACGCTAAAGACGGTGTATATAGAGATCC
The DNA here is from genome assembly GCA_045638025.1 of Candidatus Gastranaerophilaceae bacterium. Taxonomy (GTDB): domain Bacteria; phylum Cyanobacteriota; class Vampirovibrionia; order Gastranaerophilales; family Gastranaerophilaceae; genus SIG32. The sequence goes on along the minus strand of JAZUAO010000038.1, from coordinate 14,067 downwards.
TCAAAGACTTAGAGAATTCACACCTGTAGTTGGTGACGATGGAAAAGTTACTCTTACTGTGAAGGCAGATGATGGAAGAATTAAACAAACTGTTGATCAAGGTAAGGCTATTGCGGCTCAAATGCAAGCTGAACATAACGCTTTTGTGGCAACTCATGGTGCTGAGGGTGCTCAAGGACTAAATGGATCAACTGTTGCTTGGTATAATATGAAAGGTGCCTATGCTGCGGATAGACAAAAAGTTGCTTATGAAGGTATTGCGGCAAATGTTGATACAAGTGAAATTGCCGGCTATGGCGAGATGACTCCAGCACAACAAAGAGAAGCAGTAGTGAACACATACATTGCGGCCCATAACACTGCAAATCCTGATAGTGCTATTACTGTTCCTACTGACGAGGCAGGTAAAGCTGCTTTGGCAGGTCAAATTGCGACAGCTGAAACAGAACTTAATGGTATGCACGATTATGGCAAAGTTTACGCTTCAACTGGCGACACAAATTTGGACGCTATCATGTTACATAGAGCTCAAGTTCGTAAAAGTTATATTGAACAACAAAATGAAGTATTTACAACAGTGCCAGATGGTGGACAATCACCACAAGCTAAACTACAAGCTGCAACAACAGTAGCTTCAGATAGCGTTAAAAAAGATGGCGACGGAAATCCTGAGGTTCTTTATGATCCAGCAACTGGCAGAGAACAAACTGTTGAAATGACAGCAGGTGGCAATATTACAGTAGCTATGGATGAAAATGGTGCTCCTACTTCATTTGCTAGAGGTGATGTAAGCATTGATGCTCAAGGTAATGTCACAATTGGTGATGCAAACTTTGAGCCAGTTGGTGCAGTATATGAAGCTTTGTACGGAGCTGATGCAACAGGACCTAAAGGTTTAGCAGACGTAATTCCTACAATCGAGGCAGGTGTTGGCGAAGACTTTAAGTTCGCACCAGCAACTGAAGAGCAGTTAGCTGCTAGTAATGCAGAAGTAGCAACAAGAGCTCAAGCTGCAATTGCTGCGGGTTATCCATTAACGGCAGATGATGCAGGAGATGTTGCTAAGTTACTAGAAGCAGAACAAAATATTGCAACAAACAATGCAAAGTATGCTGATGTAAAAGATGGCATCGCAGCAAGTACTACTATCTTGGCAAAAGCAGTGGAAACCGGTGTTGCTACCGACGCAACAACTGGTGTTAAACAAGTCTCTCATCTTGAGGACGAAAGACAACGCATAGATTTGGCTGATGGAAGTCGGATATATGTTACATTTAACGACTCTAATCAAATCAGTCGTATTTCTACATTGAACGCAGAAAGTCAAGATGGATATTGTGAGCTAACTGTTTATAACAGCGATGTAGTCTATAATCCTGAAGAAGCTGATGGACAAAATGATGAAAATAATAACAGAATCATCATGAGATATGGTAATGCTCAAAGTATCATAACTTTAGAACAGGCTATTGCGTATGTGAACGCATTAGCAACTGCAAATGGTTTCAAAATCCAAACAAAAGCAGAAGCTGAAGAGGAGGAAAGACAAAGACAAGCACAATCTCAACAGTAACAATAATAAAAAAGCCCTCGAAAGAGGGCTTTTTTTATACCCCCTCCCTGACAAGGGAAGGGAGCAGACAAGTCCTCCCTAACTAGGGAGGATTTAGGAGGGTGTCAATTGCTTATTTTTTTTGTTTAAATTATAATCTCCTTGTACTGACACAAATTAAAGGAGAGAATTATTATGTCAAGAAAACCTATTATTGCAGGAAACTGGAAAATGAATTTACTTCGTGCTGATGCTACAGCACTTTATGAAGGTATTAAATCATTTGTAAAAGATTATACAGCAACTCAACTTCCAACAGTTGTTATTGCTCCAACTTTCACATCTTTAAGCGCAGTTGGTTGTGTTCAATGTGATTGTGGTTGTGGCGAAAACAAAATTAATGTTGCTGCTCAAAACTGCCACTGGGAATCATCTGGTGCTTACACTGGTGAAATCTCTGTTGAAATGGCTAAAGATGCTGGTTGCTCATATGTTATTATCGGTCACTCTGAAAGAAGACAATACTTCTCTGAATCAGATGAAATGATTAACAAAAAAGCAAAAGCTATCCTTGCTGGTGGTTTGATTCCTATCATCTGCTGTGGTGAAACTCTTGAACAAAGAGAAGCTGGTGTTACTGATGAACACATCGCTACTCAAATTAGAGCTGCTTTAGATGGTTTGACTGAAGAAGAAGTTGCTAAATCAGTTATCGCTTATGAACCAATCTGGGCTATCGGTACTGGCAAAACTTGCGATTCAATCGAAGCTAACAGAGTTATCGCTATGATTAGAAACGTTGTTAAACAAGTTTCTTCTGAATCTGCTGGTGATTCTATCAGAATTCTTTACGGCGGTTCTGTAAAACCTTCTACAATCGAAGAACAAATGTCTCAATCAGATATCGATGGTGCTTTGATTGGTGGTGCTTCACTTACTGCTGAAAGCTTTAATGAAATTATTGCTAACACAATGAAAGTTGCTGTATAGTAATTTAAAAAAAATATTTTGAAAGACTCCTAGTTTCTGGGAGTCTTTTTTTATAAAGTTGCTAAAATCGTTTTTTTTTCGTATAATCTAAAAAAAAGGAGAAAAGAGTTATGGCACAACAATTTAACCCACAAAATATTAAAACAAGAACTTCTGTTTTAGTTTTTATTAAAGGTTCAACTGCTCCATTAGTTTTGTATGTTGAAAACCCACAAGAACTTTATGCAGAATTAACTCAAGCAATGAAATCTGCAACTGCAACTTTTATTGAAAAAGAAACTGCAGGCCCATTGAAAAAAGTTTGTTTTGTATCTAACCAAATTGCAGCACTTGCGATGCAAGAGGAACAATACGTATAATGCATAAAGTAATTTCGATTGAAGATTTGGAAAGCGCGCAAAATAAAACTCTTTCCTGTACATTTGAAGAAAAAATTGAGGGACTGGATTTAGTCACTCCAATTTCTGCTGATTTAACTTTTAAGTCTTTAGGAGATTTTGTAGAAGTTACAGGAAATGTTAAGGGAATTGTAAAGCTCGAATGCGATTTGTGTTTGGAAGAATTTGAATATGAACTCGATTTTGAAATTGATGAGCTTTATGCAAAACACGCTCTAATTGAGGGTTCTGAGGAATCTGGTCAGGAAATCGAAATTAAAGATGGACAATTTGTAACAGATTTAAACGGTGAAGATGAGATTGATATTTATGACTTATTGTATCAATCTGTAATATTAAATTTACCAAATAAAAAAGTTTGTGGTATAAATTGTAAAGGAGGGGGTAAATTTCTCTCAGAAGAAAATATGCCCGACCCAAGAATGGATGTTTTTAAGAACATCAAAATCGATAAGTAGAAATATAAGTAGTAAAAAAACATAAAGGAAAAGAAAATGGCAGTACCAAAGAAAAGAACAGGACATTCCGCTCAAGGACATAGAAGAAGTAACTGGAAAGCAACAAAACCAGCTACAACAAAATGCCCTAAATGCGGTGAAACACAATTAACTCACACAGTATGTACAGCATGCGGTTACTACAAAGGTAAAGCAGTAAGCATTAAATCACCTGATTATGTAGAAACTCCAGTTGAAGCAAAAAAAGTTGCAAAAAAAGCTGCTCCTAAAAAAGCAGAAAAAGTTGTAGTTGAAGAACCTAAAGTTGAAGAAGTAGTTGAAGTTGTTGAAGAAAAAGTTGAAGCAACTGAAGCTGTTGAAGAAGCTAAAGAAGAAACAACTACAGAAGAATAATTAAAAAAGGGTGGTTGAAGAACCTTCAATCACCCTTTTCCAAACTGTGTTAGGGATTTGTAGGAGAGGGAAGATGACAAGAATAGCAATAGATGCAATGGGTGGCGATCACGCTCCGCACGAGGTAGTAGCTGGTGCAGTATGGGGAGCTTATGAATATGGCGTTGCTCTTGAATTAGTTGGTAAGCAAGACCGTATTGAACAAGAATTAGATCGTATATCTAGTGAAGGTTTTTATTCTGATTGCGGTAAAGGTGGCAAACCTAGACGTATTAAAATCGACACTTCTAAATTAGATATCAAAATTACTCACTCATCAGAAGTTATCGAAATGGGCGAAGCTCCAGGTCAAGCTATTCGTAAAAAGAAAAAATCTTCAATCGTATTAGCTGTTGATGCTGTTGCAACAGGTAGTTCTGATGCAGTTGTTGCAGCTGGTTCAACAGGTGCAGCTATGGCAGCTAGTTTGTTCGGTTTGGGTAGAATCCCTGGTATTGACCGACCAGCAATCGCTGTAACTCTTCCTACTATTAAAAAACCAATTGTTGTTATTGACGCTGGTGCGAATAGCAACTGTACTGCTGAAATGTTGTATCAATTTGCTATTATGGGTTCAACATTCTCTAAAAATATTTTAGGTATTGAAAACCCTCGTGTTGGTGTTTTGAATATCGGTGAAGAAGCAGGTAAAGGTAATGAACTTGCTCAAGCTACTTATAAAATGTTAGAAGAAAACCAAGGTAAAATTAACTTTGTTGGAAACATTGAAGGTAAAGAAATTTTCTTGAGTGTTTGTGACGTTGTTGTTTGTGATGGTTTCGTTGGAAACGTTACATTGAAAGTTACTGAAGGTACTGCTCAAATGTTGTTCAGAATTATTAAAGAGTCATTTAAATCTGACTTGATGGGTAAAATTATTGGTTTAATGGCTAAACCTTTTATGAAAAAAGTTTATGGCAAAATCAACTATGAAGAGTTTGGTGGTGCTTTACTTTTAGGTGTAAAAGGTATTACAGTAATTTCTCACGGCAGAAGTAAAGCTTATGCTATTAAAAATGCAGTGAGAGTTGCTAAAGAAGCTGTTGAAACTGGTGTTAACGAAAAAATTGCAAAATTTCATGAGGAATAAAAATATGATAAACAATTATATCCCCGTAAAAATCGCAGGTGTTGCATACAGTTTACCAGAAACTGTTATTACAAACGAAGATTTGACAAAAATTTATGATACATCTGATGAGTGGATTTATTCACGTACTGGTATTAAAGAAAGACGTCTTGTATCAGGTGAAGAGGATGCTATTGATTTAGGTTTTGAAGCTGCAAAAAAAGCTATTGCAAAATCTGGTATTAAAGCAGAAGAGTTAGATTTGATTATTGCAGCATCATCTGCTCCACCTCAATTGTATCCAGCTATTGCGTGTCACATTCAATCAAGATTGGGTATTGAAACTGATATCCCAGCATTTGATTTGACAGCTGCATGTTCAGGTTTGATTTATGCTATGCAAGTTGCAAAAGGATTTATTAATTCAGGTATTTATAAAAATGTTTTGATTGTTGCAACTGATAACAACTCAAGATATATGGATTGGTCTGACAGAAGTACATCTATCCTTTTTGGTGATGGTGCAGGTGCTATGGTTCTTACAGCTTCTGAAGATGGTTTGGATGATATTTTATCAATTGATATCAAAGCAAAAGGTTCAATTGGTGAGCTTATTTATAAAGACAACGTTGGTCAAAATTGTCCGTTGGTTGAACCATGCAAAGAGCGTGATGGTTTTGTTCATATGAATGGTAAAGAAGTTTATAAATTCGTTGTAAAAATCTTGCCTGAATATATTGAAGAAATTATTGCAAAAGCTGGTTTAAAAGCAGAGGATGTGGATTACTTAATTCCTCACCAAGCTAATTTAAGAATTATTCAAGCTGTCCAAGAAAGACTTGAATATTCTGATGAAAAAGTTATTACAAATATTAAATACTATGGAAATACATCAGCGGCATCTGTTCCAATTGCATTAGCAGAAGGTGTTGAAAAAGGAACTGTTAAGTTGGGTAATGATAAAACAGCAATTCTTTGCGGTTTTGGTGCAGGTATGACTTGGGGTGCTGCAATCGTAAGACTTCGCGATGGTATTTGCTAAAAATTAATGGAGAAAATTATGACAAAGAAAGTTGCATTTCTATTTCCAGGACAAGGCTCTCAAGCTGTTGGCATGGGAAAAGATTTATATGAAAATTTTGAGTCAGCAAAAACGGTTTTTGATAAGGCAGATTCAACTTTAGGAAAAAGTGTTTCAACTATTTGTTTTGAAGGTCCAGAAGATGATTTAAAACAAACTGTTAATACTCAACCTTGTATTGTAACAATGTCAATTGCGGCTATGGAGGCTTTGAAATCACAATTAGATATTAATGTTGATTTTGTTGCGGGTCACTCATTGGGTGAATATTGTGCAATGTATGCGGCTGGTGTAATGTCTTTAGAAAACACATTAAAAGCTATTCAAAAAAGAGCTGATTTAATGGGAGCAACAAAAGGTGGTTCAATGGCAGCAGTGCTTAATGCTTCAGAAGAACAATTGAAAGCTGGTTTGGCAGAAGGTTCAAAAGTTGGTTATGTAGATGTTGCTAACTACAATTCTCCAGCTCAAGTTGTAATTACAGGTGCTGAAGATGCAGTAAAAGCAACTAGTGATTATTTGTTGGCAAATGGTGTAAGAAGAGTTGTTCCATTGGCAGTTTCCGGAGCTTTCCATTCTAAATTCATGGAAAATGCTGGTAATGAATTTTCATCATTTATTGCTGATTTTGAATTAAATAATGCATCAATTCCTGTTGTTACTAACGTTGATGCTCAACCAACAACTGAAAGCTCTGATTTTAGAGCAAAAATGCCAAAACAAATTTATTCATCAGTTTATTGGACACAAACTATTGAAAAAATGGTAGAAGAAGGCGTAGAAATCTTTATTGAAATTGGCCCAGGAAAAGTTCTTGCTGGTCTGAACAAAAAGATTGCACCAGAGGCTGCTGTTTATAATGTTTATGATAAAGAATCTTTAGATGCTACAGTATCTGCTATTAATGAATTATTAGCAGGTGTATAAATATGTTTGGTCATTTGGTCACCAGATCATTTGATTACTTAAATAAGGAGAAAATTAAAATGACAGAAAGAAAAATCGCATTAATTACAGGTGGATCAAGAGGTATTGGTCTTGCTTGTGCATTAGAATTAGCAAAAGCTGGTTGTGACATTATTATCAATGATATTTGTGACGCTGAAAAGGCTCAACCTGCGATTGATGAAATCAAAGCTTGTGGTGTAAACGCATATTTCTATAGCTTTGACGTATCAAATTATGATGCAGTTAAAGAAAATGTTGATAAAATGATTGCAGAACACGGCAAAATCGACATCTTGTTGAACAATCCTGGTATTACAAGAGATGGTTTATTCTTAAGAATGGATATGAATCAATGGGAAAGCGTTATCAAAGTTAACTTAACTTCTGCTTTCTGTGTAACTAATGCAGTTATTAAACACATGTCAAAAGCTAGACAAGGTTCTATTATCAACATGTCATCTATCGTTGGTCGTCACGGTAATGCTGGTCAAGCTAACTATTCAGCTTCAAAAGCTGGTATGATCGGTTTCACTCAAACTCTTGCAAAAGAATTTGGTTCAAGAAATATTAGAGTTAACGCAATTTGTCCTGGTTTTATTCAAACTGCTATGACAGCTGAATTGCCAAACATTGATGAATACTTAAAAGCTATTCCAATGAAAAGACTTGGTACTCCAGAAGATATCGCTAAAGTTGTTAAATTCTTAGCGTTGGATACTGAATATGTAACAGGTCAAGCAATTGAAGTTGCTGGTGGTTTAATGATTTAGTAAAGATTTTTAACAAAACAAGCTACGGTTTGTAAATTTGTTGCAAAAAAATCTTATGCTTAGTATAATATTAAATGAAAAAGTAGTGATACACTAAAATTAAAGAGGAAGAAGAAATGAGTACATTAGAAAAAGTAAGAAAAGTTGTAGTAGATCAATTAAGCGTTGATGAAGCATTAGTTACTCCAGAAGCTAGCTTCACAGCTGATTTGGGTGCTGATTCTTTAGATACAGTTGAATTAGTAATGGCTTTCGAAGAAGAATTCGGTTGCGAAATTCCTGATGAAGAAGCTGAAAAAATTCAAACAGTTCAAGACGCTGTAAATTACATTGAGTCACACTCATAATTGAATAATTAATTTTATTCGTCGAAAAAGTTTGCGAGAGTGAGAAATATTCTCTCATTCTCGCATATTTATTGAAAAGGGATAAAAAATGACAAAAAGAAGAGTAGTAATTACAGGTTTGGGAGCAGTAACTCCTGTAGGTATAGGTGTTGATAAATTTTGGAGCTCTCTATTAAATGGTAAAAGTGGTGTTTCTCTAATTGAGAATATGGACACTGAGTTACATGCAGTTAAAATTGCTGCTGAGATTAAAAATGAAGATTTTAATCCTGAAAACTATATGACTTCTAAAGAAGCAAACAGAATGGATAGATACACTCAATTCGCTATGGTTGCGGCAGATGAAGCAATTGCAGATTCAGGAATTGATGAAACAGAATTTGATCCATATAGAGTTGGTGTTATTGTAAGTTCTGCTGCAGGTGGTTTCCATACATTTGAAAGATCTCACCTTGCTATGATTGAAAAAGGACCTACAAAATGTTCACCATTCACAGTACCTATGTTGATTGTTGACATGGCGGCTGGTAGAATTTCTATGAAACATGGATATAAAGGTATTAACAAAGTTGTTGTTTCTGCTTGTGCAACAGGTTCACATTCAGTAGGTGATGCATTCAGAGCTATCCAATATAACGAAGCTGACGTTATGATAGCTGGTGGTTGTGAAGCTACAATCACAAATTTAGGTATTGGTGCATTTACAGCAGCAAGAACTCTTTCTAAGAGAAATGATGAACCTACAAAAGCATCTAGACCATATGACAAAGACAGAGATGGTTTTGTAATGGGTGAAGGTGCAGGTGTTTTGGTTCTTGAAGAATATGAACACGCAAAAGCACGTGGTGCTAAAATTTATGCAGAAATTGTTGGTTATGGTCAAACTGCAGATGCTTATGACATGGTAGCTCCGGATCCAGAAGGTAAAGGTGCATTAAAAGCTATGGAATTGGCTCTTGCTGATGCTGGTTTGAAACCTGAAGATATTGACTATGTTAACCCACACGGAACAAGTACAGGTTTAGGTGATATTGCTGAATCTCAAGCGATTGCAAAATTGTTTGGTGACAAAGAACAGAACCCTAACTTGCTAGTAAGTTCAACAAAATCTATGCACGGTCATATGTTAGGTGCAACAGGTGCTGTTGAAAGTATTGTTTGTGTAAAAACAATTACTGATGGCAAAGTTGCTCCAACAATTAATTTGGATAACCAAGATGAACACGTTGCAAACTTGGATTATGTTCCACACAAAGCTAGAGATAAGAAAGTTCGCGCAGCGCTTTCAAACTCATTTGGTTTTGGTGGTCACAATGCTACTTTGGTTTTCAAAGAAGTGTAGTGGATGTTTATTAAAATAAAAAGCTCCCATTTGGGAGCTTTTTTTATGCACAAATTTTACATAATAACTATTATCATCCCTACAACTTCCCTTCTCCCTATGGAAGAGGATAGAATTTGTTCGAGTGTAACGAGTTACAAATTCGGGTGAAAGTCTTGTAATTATAATTATTTTTTTGTTTGTTCATTTCTTTCTTTTTGTTTGCGAAGCAAAAAGAAAGAAAAGGAACCAAAGAAAGAAAAACACGCAAAAGTTTTTGGCAATGCTACGCATTGCAATACCCTTCGGGTGCACTGCGTGCCGTTTTAGCCTGTCGGCTAAAATCGTTCAGCGTGCCTAAGGACAACGGCACGCAGCAGCTTCGCTGCTCTAACGGGGGTGCGGGGGTGTCCCCTGCTTACTCGTTTCATTTGGTCGCGTGTTTTCTCTTTCTTTTGCTAGCGTTTTCTTTCTCTTTTCATTCGCAAAAAAAGAGAAAGAAAATGCTAGAAGAGAGGCGATAATAGTTATTATGTAATTAATCTTTAGATTAATTCACCTTTTAAATACCAAGTTTTTGCGCCAGAAATTTTTACATTTACAAATTCGCCAACAAGGTTTTGTTCACAAGGAATATGAACTGTTTTATTGTTTCTAGTTTTGCCAGTGTTAATCATAACTCCACGACGCTCATAAAAAGTTTCTACTAAAACTTCCATTTCACGACCAACGTATTTTAAGTTAGATTTTAAACAGTTTTCACGAACTTTGTCGTTTAGTCGTTGAAAACGTTCATTTTTAATATCTTCTGGAATGTATTTATCAACCCATTTAGCTGCAACTGTTTTTTCGCGTGGAGAATACGCAGCTACGTTTGAATAATCCAATTCGAATTCATCTATTGCTGTTAATGTTTCAACAAATTGATCTTCAGTTTCTCCAGGGAAACCTGCAATAAAGTCACTTGTGATAGTTACATCAGGAACCATATTGCGAACTTTTTCAACAATTTTTGCATATGTTTCTCTATCATATCTTCTGTTCATTTTTTTCAAAACTTCTGATGAACCTGATTGCATAGGGATATGGAAATATTCACAAACCTTGTCTAATTCAACGACGGTTTCGATTAATTCATCTGTAATATCTGTTGGATACGAGGTTACAAAACGAATTCTAAAATTGCCTTCTAGTGCATTCAAGTCGCGTAATAAATCCGCTAATCTGTAATTTTTATCGGTAAAATCTTTACCGTAGCTATCGACATTTTGTCCTAAAAGAGTAATTTCTTTGTGCCCTTGAGCCAATGCATCTTTAGCTTCTTGTATTATAACTTCAGGTAATCTTGAACGTTCTCTGCCTCTTGTGTAAGGTACAATACAGTATGTGCAGAAGTTGTTGCAACCTTCTGTGATATTTACCCAAGCATTAACGGATTTTACACGTTTAATTCCAAAACCTCTTGTGTCTTCAGTTTTGTGGGTTTCTGTGCATTCGCAAATTTTTTCACCGTTTTCAACAGCTTTTATTATTTCAGGAAGTTTATAAATATTGTGAGTTCCTAAAACAAAATCTACATAATGTGCACGTTTAAAGATTTGTTCGGCTTTTTGTTGAGCTACACAACCACAAAATCCGATTTTTAAATCAGGTTTTGATTCTTTTTTCCATCTGCCCCAAGTTCCGATAAGGCTAAATGATTTATCTTCGCTAAGTTGTCTGATTGAGCAGGTGTTCACCATTAATAAATCAGCCTCTTTTGGTTCTTCTGTTTCTTCATAGCCAAAGTGTGAAAGCATTCCGAGCATTCTTTCGGTGTCGGATTTATTCATTTGGCATCCCATTGTTTCGATATAAACTTTTTTCATAATTCCCTTTCAATATATTAACAATTATAATACAAAAATACTGTAATAACTTGACTTTTGTACCTATAAATAATATGCTAAAGGTACATTAGTGTTTATCAGATTAGATTTTGGAATTATAGAGGTGTGATTATGGGACCAATGAAATACAATATGCTTTCTATTTTAGAAGAGAAAACTAACGAATATGGCGATAGAATTGCATTAGGTATTAGAACTCAAATGGGTTGGAAAGAATTTTCTTACAAAGGCATTGGATTGCTTTCAAGAAAATTAGGTAATCATTTAATTAACGAAGTTCAAGTAAAAAAAGGTGAGCGTTGTGCAATCCTTTCTGAATCAAAACCAGAGTATGGTGCTTGTGTATTTGCTTCAATTATGGCTGGGATGACAGTCGTACCTTTAGATATAAAATTAACAAAATTTGAACTTACCTCAATTTTATCAGATTGCGAACCTACAGTAATGTTAGTTTCTCACGCTTATGTTCAAATGGCGTTGGAGTTACAAAAAGCAGTTCCGTCTATCAAAAATATTTTTGTAATTGATGAACCTTCATATAATCTTGGTTTGACAAGTATTTATGAATTGCCAAATATCTACGAAACAAAATGGCGTCACAGAAGTTCTAAATCAACTGCGTTGATTATTTATACTTCTGGAACTACTGGAGCTCCAAAAGGTGTAGAAATTTCATTTATGAATATTTTTGCACAATTAACAGCATTGAGAGATCCGTTAGAGGCTATTTTAGGTGATAAAAAAGTTACTGTATTGTCTATTTTGCCTATGAACCACTTGTTTGAAATGACAGTTGGTTTCTCTACATTCTTGAATTATGGGTTCTCAATTTATTATACTCAAAGTTTAAAACCTAAAGATATTTTAGGAATTATGGTTGAGAAAAAAGTTGCATTTATGATTGTAGTTCCTGCATTTTTGAAATTGTTAAAAACTGCAATTGAATCTGAATTGAATAATGCTCCAAAAGCTATTCAAATCGCTTTCAAAGTAATGTATGCAATTGCAAAATTTATTCCATCATATCAAATTAAGAAAATGATGTTCAAAAAAATCCATGACAAGTTTGGTGGTCATTTTATGGGATGTATTTCAGGTGGTGCACCGTTAGATGTTGCTGTTGGTAATTTCTTTGAACGTATTGGTATTAAGGTTTATCAAGGTTATGGGTTGTCTGAAACAAGCCCTGTTGTGTCTGTAAACACTAACAAACGTGGGGATATGGCATCTGTTGGTCAACCATTAAGAGGTTTTGAAACTCATATCGAACCGGATACTGGTGAATTATGGCTTCGTGGTCCATCTGTTATGAAAGGTTATCATAATCAACCTGAATTGACTGCAGAAGTTATTGACGAAGATGGTTGGTTACACACTGGCGATATCGCTCATATTTCACATGATGGACATATTTACATAACTGGTAGAATTAAAAATATGATTGTTCTTTCAGGTGGTAAAAAAGTGTTCCCAGAAGAAGTTGAATCTGTAATTGAAAAGAGTGAATATATCGCAGAAGTTTGTGTATTGGGTATGTCTAGAACCTTTGGTTCAAAAGATGGTACAGAGGAAATTGTTGCAGTAATTGTTCCTAAAGAAAATCTTTACAGCAAATATGATGATGCAACTATTGAAAAACTTATCAGAGATGACATAAAAGCACTTTCAACTCAATTAACTTTATACAAACGTCCAACTAATATTGTAATTAAAAAAGATCCATTACCAAAAACAACTACTAGAAAAATTAAACGTAAAGAAGTTAAAGAATTGGTGAATGTATAGAAAGGGGAACTTTATGAAAAAGATTTTATCATTAGCAATTTTAATGGCGATGGCTTCAACGTTTGCACCTGCATTTGCTGGTGGTACAGAAGGTAAACCAGGGCAAGTTTCTGGCAAAAGTGTTGGTGCAGCGGTTGTATCACTTTTAGTTTGGCCAGGTTTAGGTCAATTGATGCTAGACAATCCTGTTGAAAAAAACGCAACTCACGCGATTTTAGGGTTGACAGGTATCTTTAGAATTTGGTCTTGCTACGATGCTTTTGTTGATCGTCGTGGTGGTGTATGGCACAATAGAATTTAGATAAAAAGATTATATATTTAAAAAGCCTTGCAATTTGCAAGGCTTTTTTGTTGTTGTGTAGAAAGTTTACATTTAAAAGTCGATTATTGTATGCATATTACATAAGCATTACTATGATCCCGTCCAGTACTGAAGCTATTAGTATCATTAGGGCCGAATGTTCTGTGGAGTGCACTGAATGCTGATTCGTATTCATCTTTTGCCCAAACATAAAACCAATCATTAGGGTTTAAGCCTAGACTCAATGCTTTCTCTTTATTAATATCCAAATTGTCGAAATAGCCCTCAGCGGTAATTTCTGTTGTATCGTATAGGTAATTTGCAATATCAGCTAGTTGAGATGCAGTAGGTAGTTTTGATTTGCCACCACAAGTTCTTATTGCACCACCCCAATAGTCGGGACCAGGTTCTTCATCGTCATTCCATGCCATGCAGGATACACCAAATTCGCTTTGGAACTCGTCACATTCTTCCGGCATTACAGGAATAGGAGTAGTTGGTGCACCGTAGCAAATGCCATTAATTTCAAAAGCGCAGGTTGCACCACCTAATCTATTAATTACACCGAAGTTGCCAAGGTCTTTACCCGAAGTATTAGGATTTTTATTGCCTGATACATCATATAACATTGAAATACATTCAGCCCCTTTAAATTGATTAGAATAAGGATCACCAGAACATTTTGGATTATAAGCAACAAGTCCAGTTACACCATTTGCAAATTGT
>JAZUAO010000037.1:0-230301 GCA_045638025.1 Candidatus Gastranaerophilaceae bacterium | reverse complement strand
AGAACCTGAAAATTTTATTATTTGGTTAGAATAAGGATCTTGACTAGCATTTGTATTATACGCAATCAAAGCAGTTACTCCACTAGCAAATTGAACACCAACAACATTAGTTTGTTGCCAATCCTTTTGTCCAAAGTTTTTGCTCGTTTTTATTTTAGTCATATCGACAGTTTCAGGTGTAACATCACCACTACCCCAGAAAATTTCTTCTTCAAAACAATCCATTAGTTCATCATTTTGACAAACCTTATTTATTTTAAAATGTTTAGATAATTCTTCTACAAAATCTTCAGTAGATGTAAACCCTGCTAAAGATTGTTGAGAGTTCATAACTTTTAAAGCTTCACCAAGTTTTCTTTCAAACACAGTAGCAGCAGTATCAAAACTTCTTTCTTGATAATCCGCAACTAATGTCGGAATAGTCATAGCTGCGACAACGCCGATAATACCTAGAGTAATCAAAACCTCTGCAAGTGTGAAACCAAATTTTTTACTCATATAATATCCTCCTAGGTTAATTTTAGCATTAAAATAAGGATTAGAAAAAATATTAAGTAATTTGAATTTATTTTCCTACTCTTTTTAATATGCTACAATTTTTGTAAATAAGGAGTAGGGATATGAATTTAGAAAACATAAAGAAAGTTGATCCGATTGTTGCAGAACAAATCGAATTAGAATTAAAAAGACAGCAAGAAACTATTGAATTGATTGCTAGTGAAAACATTACGTCATTGGCGATTATGGAAGCGGCTGGAAGTGTTTTGACAAACAAATATGCAGAAGGTAAGCCGCACAAAAGATTTTACAATGGTTGCGAACACGTTGATGTTATAGAAGAAATTGCACAAAAACGTGCGTGTGAACTTTTCGGAATGGATCACGCTAATGTTCAACCACACAGTGGCGCTCAGGCAAATATGGCAGTATTTATGTATTGTTTAAAACCAGGTGATAAAGTTCTTGGTATGGATTTGTCAAACGGTGGTCACCTTTCTCACGGTTCACCTGTAAACTTCTCAGGACTTTATTTTGATGTTGAAAGTTATGGTATAAATGAATATGGTGAAATTGATTACGATGATGTTTTAGCAAAAGCTAGAGCTCACAAGCCAAAACTTATTGTTTGTGGTGCAAGTAATTATGCTAGAATTATTGACTTTAAGCGCTTCAAAGAAATTGCTGATGAAGTTGGGGCATTATTGTTAGCTGATATTGCGCATATTGCAGGTCTTGTAGCTGCTGGGCTTCATCCATCACCAGCACCATATGCAGATTTTGTGACAACAACAACTCACAAATCTTTGAGAGGACCTCGTGGCGGGATTATTATGTGCAAAGAAGAACATGCTCAAGGTATTGATAAGGCTGTTTTCCCTGGTATGCAAGGTGGTCCATTGGAACATATTATTGCAGCAAAAGCCGTTGCATTACACGAAGCTATGCAACCAGAATTCAAGGCTTATGCAGAACAAATTATTAAAAACGCTAAGGCTCTTGCTCAAGGCTTGATTGACGAAGGTATGGACATTGTTGGTGGTATGACAGAAAACCACTTGATGACTTTGGACTTGAGAAAAACTGGTAAAACAGGTAAAGATATGGCTAACGTTCTTGAAAAAGTTGGTATCACTGCTAATAAAAATACCGTTCCTAATGATCCTCAAAGTCCATTTGTAACTTCTGGTATAAGACTTGGCACACCTGCGGTTACAACTCGTGGATTTAAAGAAGATGATATGGTGGAAGTTGCAAAAATTATTGCATCTGCAATTTATGCATCAGATAGTGAAATCGGTTTGCAAAACTTAAGAGAACGCTCTATGAAACTTTGCAAAAAATATCCACTTTATGAGTAAGATGTAATATAAATCAGTTTATTAAATGCGTTCGCGACAATAGGAGCGAATGCATTTTTTGAAAAAATTTATGTACAATTTGTTTTTATCTGTTATAATAAAACCGTAAAGAGGGCAGGACAATTATTATTAAGTTAACACAAGCTCATATCATCGGAACGATTATCGCCTATATTCTAGGTGTGTTTATCGTACCTTTAGTAATTAGTTTTTCTAAAAAAGAGGGACTTGTTGACTTGCCAAACGAAAGAAAAATTCACACAAAACCAATCTCGAGAATTGGTGGTGTAGCAATTTGGGCAAGTACAATGCTTACGTTCTTGTGTCTTGTGTTTTTGAGCTATTACCCTTATGGAAGTTTGTTATCAGGAATTTTGCTTGGTAGTTCATTGATGTTTTTGTTAGGATTAACTGATGATGTTTATGGGCTAGGTGCAAAATTTAAATTATTTATTCAACTTGCAATTGCAACGTTAGTGTATTTATTAGGTGTTCAAATAAATGAAATCCCGCTTTTTGGCGGAATAGATTTAGGAATATTTTCTTATCCGATTACAATTTTATGGATTGTTGGTATAAGTAATGCTGTAAATTTTATTGATGGTGTTGATGGCTTAGCCGGTTCAGTTGTTACTGTTAACGCCATCACTTTAGCAATAATTGCAGTTGCAATGACTCCATCAAGCCCAATCAGCGCTTTAATTGGTTTCATTTTAGCTGGTTCAATGTTAGCATTTTTAACTTACAATTTTAATCCTGCAAGAATCTTTATGGGTGACGGTGGCGCACTATTCTCAGGATTTTTGCTTGCAACAATTTCGATAACAGGGGTTATGAAAGCTGCTACATTGGCAATTATTCTTCCATTTGTTGTTTTGGCTGTTCCTATTATGGATATTACATATTCTTCTCTAAGAAGAATTTCTAAAGGGAAATCGCCATTTGTTGCTGATGCTGAACATATTCATCATAAACTTTTACATGCTGGATTTTCTCAAAAGAAAACAGTTGTTATCTTGACATCTGTCGCTATTATTGCTGGTGCTTTGGCATCTTGGTTTATGGGTGCAAGTACAATAAAACATTATTTGACAACAATTCTTATAATTGTATTGATCATGATTGGTTTAAATATTGTGAAACACTTGACAAAAAAATAATTTTCGTTTATAATGCCATACAAAGATTTAATTACTCAGTTTTAAATAGTTTCTGTTTAAAATATTTAAGTGTAAATCTTTCCATAAAATAGAAGGTTAGAACCTACGAGGGTTCTGGATAGTACCCGTATAAGGATATAACTATGGCAGTACAAAGAGTAGAAGAAAGAAAATCTAGTTTAGGACACGGCATTAAATCAGCTGCAATTGGTGGAGCTGTGGGTTATGCTGCAAAATGGGCATTACCTTTGACTGCTCAAGAGATGGATGAAGATTATAAAAAAATTGTTCGTACTATAAAAGCAAACACGGCTCGTACAAGACGTGAGTTTGTTAATGGAATAAAAGATTTGCCAGAAAAATCTTTGGCTCAAGACGCATTTTTGAAATCATCAAAAGAATTTGCAAATAATGCTATTTGCACATACAATAAAGCACTTAAGCAAATTAGACCTGCGGCACCTTTTGTTGTTGCTGGTGCTGTAACTGGTTTAGTTGCATCTTTTGTGCATAACGTTTTTAAAACAGAGGTACATTAAATAAACATGTTTTGACGCTGGGACTTAATGAGAGATATAGTCTCAGCGTAATTTTTATTAGTTAAATCTCCAAGAGATTTATACAGCTTTAAAATAGCTTTTTCGATATTTTCTGCATTCATATTGACCATATCACAAGCCATTTCTTCATTAGACATGGCAAGTCTGGTCATATCTCTAAATCCGCTAGCTGCAATATCAAGTGCTAGCTTATTTTCACGCGCTGCTAAAAATAGTGCTTGTGCAACAACCATAGGCATATGAGAAATCAAAGCAACAGCCTCATCGTGTTCTTTTGGTGTTGTAATTATAGGTGTTGCACCCATTTCTTTGATAAGTTTTTCAAGTTTTTGACGTGCATCTTGAGATTGTTTTTGGTGTGTTAAATCAATTTCGTCGTGTGAAAGTTCTTGTGGTAATGGTGTTATAACCCATTTTGCGTTTTTAAACAAACCATCAAAAGAATTTTCAAATCCTTTATGCTCAGTTCCAGCCATAGGATGTGATGGAATAAAAATGTAAGGCCTTTCTTTTTGACATACAAAAGTTTTTAAGCTACAAACATCTGTTACAATTGTTTCAGGATTCAATACGTGCTCAAGAGTGTCCAAAACTTCTAAAGCTTTATTCATAGGTGAACATACAAAAACGATTTCACAATCTTTCAGGCAATTATAATCAGCGCTAATATTAGCTAAAATTCCTTGCATTGAATTTGAAACTGCGCAAACATCATAACCAAGTGCTGTAAGTGATTTAAAAATTGAACCACCAATGAGGCCTAAACCGACAATACCTATTTTAGACATTTATTCTCCTATAAATCTTTGTGATGGAATTGTTTTGTACCATCTGCGTAATCTTTTACGATGTGACCATTTCCGATAAGTTTGTATTTGTATATAGTCAAACCTTCAAGTCCAACAGGGCCGCGCGCATGAGTTTTATTTGTTGAAATTCCAACTTCAGCGCCAAAACCATATCTAAAACCATCAGCAAATCTTGTTGATGCGTTAAAATAAACACCTGCTGAATCAACTTGATTCATAAATTTTTCAGCATTTTCAACGTCCGAAGTCAAGATGCTATCGGTGTGACCTGAACCGTAAGTATTTATATGTTCAATGGCTTCATCTAATTTTTTTACTGTTTTGAACGCAAGAATTTTATCACCGTATTCAAATGCCCAGCTTTCAGGCTTGTTAATAAGTTTGATTTCTGCTAGTTGAATAGCTGCAAGAAGTTCGTCTTTGTAAGGGAATTCTTCATGGATAAGTAGTGTTTCAACGGCATTACATGCGCTTGGGTATTGTGTTTTTGCATCAACTACTACTTTTTCAGCCATTTTAATATCAGCGGATTTGTCAACAAAGATGTGGCAAATTCCATCTGCGTGGCCAAGCACTGGAATACTTGTATTTTCTTTGATAAATTTCACAAGACTATTTCCGCCTCGTGGAATAATTAAATTAACATATTTATCGCATTTTAGCATTTCAGCAACATCATCGCGAGTGAAAACTTGTTGAACAACGTTTTTAGGGAAGTTTTCAATTTTGTTTAATGCCTCATTAATAACAGAAAGAATGGCTTTGTTTGTATTGATTGATTCTTTGCCACCTTTTAAGATAACGGCATTAGATGATTTGATAGCAAGTGATGAAATTTGTGCTATAACGTCAGGTCTTGCTTCAAAAATAATACCCAAAACACCTATTGGGCAACTAACTTTGAATAAAGTTAGACCTTCGTCAAGTTCTCTTACAAACAATTTTTTGTTGACTGGATCTTCCAAATTTGCAATATCACGAATTCCTTTAACCATATCTCGCATTTTGTTTTCGTCAAGTTTAAGACGATTAAATGTAGATTTTGAAAGTTCACCTGAATCAACAAGTTTTTGCGCATCATTTAGGTCTTTTTTGTTTGCTTCAAAAATTTCTTCTTTATTTAATTCAATAGCTTTAGCAATGCTAATTAATGCTGAATTTTTTAATTCTGTTGAAACATCTGCTATTTCTAGAGATGCGGTTTTAGCAGCTTTTGCAATGTTTATAAAATCCATAATTATCCTTTTAAAGTATTGTTATATTATCTCGAGTAATAATTGCGTCGTAGTTTTTGAAACCAAGAATTTCCAAAATATTATCAGAATGACGTCCAATTACTTTTTTGCAAGATGTAGAACTATAATTCACAATTCCACGTGCAAATTCTTTTCCGTTTTCATCAACAATTGAAACAACATCACCTTTGTTAAATTCGTTGATAACGTCAACTATACCGATAGGTAATAAGCTTTTTTCTTCTTTAATTAATGCTTCTTTAGCACCATTGTTAACAACAATTTTACCGATAATGTTTGTAGCGTATCCAATCCAACGTTTTTTGTCCGATAAGCTACCTTTTTGAGGAAGGAACATTGTGCCGTGTTCTTCTCCAGCAAAAATCTTTCTTAAAATGAATGGAATTGTTCCATTTGCGATAAGCATTTTGCCGCCGAAACGTGTTACCATACGTGCGGCTTCAAGTTTTGTGGCCATTCCTCCACGACCACCTGAAGAAACTCCTTGAGCAAGTGCCAAAATATCGTCAGTAACTTCTTCGACTTCATGAATAATTTTGGCATTCGGATTGTCTTTAGGATTTGAATCAAATAATCCATCAATATCCGACAAGATAACCAATAAATCAGCATCTAATTCACTAGCAACAAGTGCTGAAAGTTTGTCGTTATCTGAAAAACAAACTTGCATATTCATAAAGCGAGGTGCAATTTCGATTGTTGAAACGGTGTCATTTTGGTTGATAACAGGGACAGCACCAAGTTCTAAAAGTTTGCTTAGAGTGGTTCTTAAACTCAGATATCTTTCACGAATTGAAAAATCATCTTCAGTTAAAAGAATTTGAGCCGCTACAAGACCATAAGTATCAAAACCTTCTTCGTAAATCGACATCAATTTACTTTGGCCAATTGCAGCGCAAGCTTGTTTTAGAGCTGTACCTTCTGTGCTATCTAGGCCTAAACGTTTTTTACCTAAACCAACGGCACCAGAGGTTATCACAATAACTTCTTTGCCTGCTTTTACAAGAGCTGAAATGTCTTCAATGAATGAAAAAATTCTTGGCATTGAAACATTTCCATCAGTGTTTCTTAAAATATTTGTACCTAATTTAATTACGATACGTTTTGCGTTAATAAATTTACTTCTTTCCATAAGTTGATTATAGCAAAAATCTAATATACATACAAGAATTTTTGTCATATAATTTTTATATGAAAAATATTAGACAAACCAATATAAACATTCATAGGGATTCGTGGGTTGAAATTAATATTGGAAATTTGGAACATAATATAAAAGAAATTAAAAAACATGTTCCTCAAAATACTAAGTTGCTTGGTGTTGTAAAAGCTGATGCATATGGACATGGCTCGATTATGCTTGCGCCAACCATTCTTGCAAGTGGTATTGATATGCTAGGCGTAGCATCAATTGACGAGGGTGTTGATTTAAGAAATGCCAATATAAATTGTGAAATTTTAGTACTTGGAGCCGTACCTGTTTGGGCAGTAGAAAGTGCTGTAAAAGCAGATTTAAATATTTCAATTTTTTCTAAAGGGCATATTGACGCGTGTAAAAAAGCTTATGAAAGAACAGGTGTCAAACCAAAAGTTCACATCAAGCTTGATACTGGCATGAATAGAATTGGTGTTTCTTTTGAAGATGCAGTTAATTTTATTAAAGAAGTTCAAAATTGTGATTTTATTGAATTAAATGGAGTTTTTACTCACCTTGCGTTTGCTGAAAACGTTGAAGAATCGCAAAAACAAATTGATAAATGGGAGAAAGTTATTTCTCAAATTGATACGCAAGGTTTGTTGTTGCACTTGCAAAATACGGCAGGCACTTTGTGTTATGACGTGAAAAATACCAATATGCGCAGAGTGGGGATTTCATTATATGGTTTAAAACCTGATTTTCCTCAAGATAGTAATGTTAATTTAAATTTGAAACCTTTGATTTCTTTAAAAGGTAGAGTTGTTAATATTCATTATGCAAATGCAGGTGATGGCATTAGTTATTCATACACATTCAAAGCTAATGAAAAAAGAAAAATCGCAACTATTCCTGTTGGATATGCTGATGGTGTTCCAAGAGCGTTGTCTAATAAAATTTTTGCTAGTTTAAATGGACAAAAAATTCAGCAGGTTGGAAATATTACAATGGATCAAATGATGTTTGATATAACGGGAGTTGACTGTGAAGTTGGCGATGTCATAACTCTCCTTGATGAGCAAAATTCAATTGATACTTGGGCAAATATAATTGGCACAATAAATTACGAATTAACTTGTAGATTAAAAGTAAGATTACCGAGAGTTTACACAAGATAAAAATATAAGGAGGGTATTTACCCTCCTTATATTTATATTTGAGTTGGTTTTTATCTGATCTCTATATCAATTCATTATGCAGCGAGCGCCAGACGCACCTCCATAATTTGGAAGTGGCATTTTAACATAAGCGTAGTTTATCATTTCGTAATGCCAAGCATTGGCCCCTGCGCCATTGGAATCCCCAGAAACAGCATCTGCACTCCAAAAAGTATTACCTGCAATTAGTGCCGCTTCATCAGCAGCAATACTTAATCCATAGCTAGCAGCTTTCGTTTCATCCCAACAAGTAACAGAATCTTCACTAATCCACATCCCTTCAGCTCCTGCAGAAGCCCCACTTAACTTAGACCAATCATATAGTTCGTTCGCTAGGTTTTCAATTTCGGATGAGCTTGGTAATCTTCCTCCTATATCTTTACAATATTTTACTGCACCAGCCCAATAATTTTCATCTGTACCACCATTAGCTGCCCAATTATAACAAGGGATACCTAATTCATCAGCATATTCAAGACACTCAGCATATGTTAAAGGTGAAGATGTAAATCCGGCACTCCAACATTTACCATTAAGTTCGAAGGCGCAACCGACTTCATTACCTAGTTTATGAACATTTAAGTTTCTCAAATCTTTCGAACTTGTGTTTGGATTTTTAGATCCAGATGTGTCATATAAAATTGCAAGGCATTTTTTAGTAACAACTTGGTTAGAATAAGGATCTTGAGGACAATCGTTGGTGTTGTATGCAATCAAAGCTGTTGTTCCATTTGCAAATTGAGCGCCAACAATATTTGTATTCCAATTGTTTTGTCCAAAGTCTCTTGCTGTTTTGATATCGGCCATATCTATCTCTTTAGCATCATTTCCCCAAAACACTTTTTCAGAAAAACAATTTTGCAATTCGTGGTTTTTGCAAATTTTGTTAATCTTAAAATGTTTAGATAATTCTTCAATAAAACTTTCTGTTGTCAAATGTCCAGCTAAAGTTTGTTGAGTGTTCATAGTTTTTAAAGCTTCTTCCAATTTTCTTTCAAAAACTACAGCTCCTGTATCCCAGGTTCTTTTGTTATAGTTTTGAATTAATGTTGGAATTGTCATCGCTGCAACAACACCAATAATACCAAGAGTTATTAAAACTTCTGCTAAAGTAAAGCCTGATTTTTTAAACATATTTGCTCCTAATTAATATGTACGAATATGTTTATTTTACCATTTGTTTAGTTTTTCGGCAACTATTTATGCTATAATAAATTCAAAAGGAGAGGTTATGGAATACGATTTTGGGATTATAGGTTCAGGTCCAGCTGGATATACTGCAGCATTAAGTGCAGCAAGTGCTGGCAAAAA
Source organism: Candidatus Gastranaerophilaceae bacterium (assembly GCA_045638025.1). Lineage (GTDB taxonomy): Bacteria > Cyanobacteriota > Vampirovibrionia > Gastranaerophilales > Gastranaerophilaceae > SIG32. The sequence goes on along the minus strand of JAZUAO010000037.1, from coordinate 220,994 downwards.
AGTTGTTTTATTTGAAAAAGATTTTGTCGGTGGCGTTTGCCTAAATCGTGGTTGTATTCCGACAAAAACAATGTTGCATTCGGCAGAAATTTTTGAAGAAGTTTCAAAATCTTCAGAGTGTGGTATTTGTGTTGATAAATGTGAACTTGATTTTTCTAAAGTCGTTGAACGTAGAAAATCAGTTATTGAAAAACTTCGTGCAGGTTTAGAACGATCTTTCAAAGCCTCAGGAGTAACTCTTGTTAATGCAGAAGCGCGAATTATTGATAAAAACACAATTGAAGCAAATAATGAAAAATATATTTGTGAAGAAGTTATAGCGGCAGTTGGTTCTAGCCCTCGTCAAATTAAAGGTATGGAATATGATCACAAATTTATTTTGTCATCAGACGACGTTTTATCAATGGAAACATTGCCTAAAAGTATTGTTATCGTTGGCTCAGGGGCAATAGGGATTGAATTTTCAAGAATATATTCAGCTTTTGGGGTAACAGTTACTTTGGTTGAACTCGCAGATAATCTTTTGCCGTTGGCTGATATTGAAGTTTCAAAAAGAATTGAAAGAATTTTCAAAGCTAAAGGCTTAAAATTCTACACAAAAACCTCTGTTGAAAAAATTGAAAAAAATACTGATGGAGTTTGTGTTACTTTATCTAATGGTGAAGTGATAGAGGCAGAGTGCACACTTCTTGCAATCGGTAGAAAACCTAATGAAATTGAAAAAATTGATGGAGTTGCTTATATTGGCGACGTTGCTGGTTCAATTCAATTAGCACATTTTGCAAGTAAACAAGCTATGGAAAAAGTTGTTGAAATTCCATTTAATCAAGAGCTTGTGCCGTCTGTTGTTTATGGAACTCCAGAAATTGCTTGGATTGGAAAGAGAGAACAAGATTTGGAAGTTGGAACTTTCCAAAAAGCAATGATTCCAATTACTGCTTTGGCTAAGTCTTTGTGTGATGACGCAACTGATGGCATGATGAAAATTTTAGTTCAAAATAATAAAATTGTTGGGGCTCATATTGTTTCAAATGAAGCTTCGTCTTTAATTCAGCAATTAGTTATTGCAATGCAAACAAATACAACTGTTGAAGAATTAAAAGCTGTGTGTTTTGCACACCCAACTTATTCTGAAGGAATTTTAGACTGTCTTATGAGGTTAAAATAATGAGAGAAAGACTACCAGAATATTTAAAACGACCAATTATTGATACAGATAAAACTAGAACAGTAAGAAAAATTTTAAAAACAAAATGTTTGAATACAGTTTGTGAAAATGCTCGTTGCCCAAATAAAAATGAGTGCTATACAAAAAACACGGCAACATTTTTAATTATGGGAGGTAACTGTACTCGTAATTGTCGTTATTGCAATATTTCTTGTGCAAAACCCGAGCCATTAGATTTGAATGAGCCAATGCATGTTGCAGAAGCTGTAAAAGATTTGGGACTTAAATACGCAGTAATAACCTCTGTTACTCGTGATGATTTGCCAGATGGAGGTGCTCAACATTTTGCAAATTGTATTAGAGAAATTAGAAAACTTTCTCCAGATACAAAAATCGAAATTCTAACACCTGATTTTAAAGGTAAAAAAGAATCTTTGGATATTATTATTGATGCTCATCCTGAAGTGTTTAATCATAATATTGAAACTGTAAAAAGTTTGTTCAAAACCGCTAGACCACAAGGGAATTATGATACATCAATTGAAGTTTTGAAATATATTAAAGAAAATAGTGACATTATTACAAAATCAGGTTTGATGATAGGTTTGGGCGAAACTTATGAACAAATCAAAGAAACTCTAACTGATTTACATTCTGTTGGTTGTGATATTTTAACAATCGGACAATATATCCAACCATCAAAAGAGCATTTGGATGTCGCAAAATATTACTCATTGGAAGAATACGAGGATTTAAAAAAAATGGCTGATGAAATTGGTATCTCGCATCATCAAATTGGGCCATTGGTAAGAAGTTCTTATAGGGCTAGTGAGTTGGTATAATACCAACTTGTCGATAAAATTTTTTCATGATAGCATAATCGTGGTAAACAGATAACAAAAAGGAATTTAAGATGCAAGCACGTAGAGCAGCAAGAGAATTAGCATTTATTCTATTCTCTCAATTTGATAAAAAGATTACAAATTACTCAAAAGATGATTTAGAAAATATTATTCTAAAATCAGTAAGAATTTTAACAAGCAACGCAAGTGATGAATTAAAAATTGCGGTTGGTGCTTTAATTGATATGAAAAATCGTATTGATGATTATGAAGCAGAGCACGAAACAAACTTGAATAGACCACTTGAAGTTGCGAATTTGCCAGTTCCATTACCAATGACTTCAGATATGTCAGGTAGAATTGAAGAAATGATTGAAATCGCTGAAAAAGCACTTTTAGCATTGGAAATTGCTGAATTTACAACATTGGAATCTCAAAATGATGTTAAAAATTATGCAATTAAAATTGCTGAATTATTCCAAAAAAATCACACAGATGTTGACAAATATATTCAACAATATTCAAAAGGTTGGGATATTGATCGTTTAGTAAAAATGGATAAAGATATTTTGCGTATAGCTATTGTTGAACTTTTATACATCAAAGATGCTCCGATGAAGGTTGTTGTTGATGAAGCTTTAGAATTAGCTAAAAAATATTCAACAGATGATAGTTCAGCATTTATCAATGGTGTTTTAGCAAAAGTTATTGTTGATAACGGCTTGAATTAATAATTTAAAAGCCCTCTATGAAAATAGAGGGCAAAATTTTCAAATAATTTACAGATTTAAAATTTCGGGTGAGGGTATAGTGTTCGGATTTTTTAAAGACAAATTCAATAACCTAAAAGAAACTGTTGCAAATACAGCTTCTGCGCTTGTAAATAATGTTGTGGAGACAATATCACACGAGGAAGAATTTTCAGAATTTGTTCTTGATGATATGGAAGATTTGTTGATTAGTGCAGATTTGGGTGTAAATTATTCATCTGAATTGGTTGATAAACTCCGTAATCAAACAAAAATTAAGCCTTCTGAAGTGAAAAATTACTTAAAATCAGAGTTTGAAAAAGTTTTAAATGACGCAGGTAATAATAATTTATTATTCAAAGAAAATGAATTAAATATTTATTTTATAACAGGTGTTAATGGAGCAGGCAAAACAACATTAATAGGTAAACTTGCACATAAATTTAAGTGTGAAAATAAAAAAGTTTTGATTGCAGCTGGTGATACTTTTAGAGCGGCAGCAGAAGAACAGCTTGATATTTGGTCAAAACGCGCTGGAGCAGATATTGTAAGACGTGACAAAGCTGATCCTGCTTCTGTTGTTTATGAAGCAATTCAGAAAGCCAAAAATGAAAAATATGATGTAATTTTGGTTGATACTGCAGGACGTTTGCAAAATAAATTCAACCTGATGGAAGAGTTGTCAAAAATAAAATCTGTAATTGACAAAAATGCACCAGAAAGTTTGAGAGAAAGTATTTTGGTAATAGATGCAAACACTGGTCAAAACGGATTGCAACAAGCCAAAATTTTCACAGACGCTGTGAATTTAACCTCTGTTGCATTGACAAAACTTGATGGTTCAGCAAAAGGTGCAATCGTCTTAGCCATTGCAAAAGAAATGAAACTTCCAGTGAAACTTGTTGGTGTTGGTGAAAAAATGGAAGATTTGAAAACGTTTGATACAAAAGAGTTTATACAGGCATTGTTTGAATAATGAAAGTTTTAAAAAGTACAAAAACTAAATTAGGAAATGAAATACAATTATTAGGAAAAGAAAATTCAAAACCAATTCTTGTAATTGGCGTTTTTCACGGTGAAGAACCTCAAGGAAAATTCTTAATTGATGAATATTTAAGCAAAAATAAATCCGATTTACTTTTTATTCCTTGCTTAAACCCTGACGGTATGGCCGTTAACAAAAGAACAAATGCAAATGATGTTGATTTAAACAGAAATTATCCAACAAAAAATTGGCAACTTACAGAAAAGAATGAATTCTACGGTGGCGAATCTCCTGCAAGCGAGATTGAAACAAAATTTATGGTTGAAGTTATTGAAGAATATAAACCAGAATTGATTTTGGCACTTCATGCGCCGTTTAAAGTTGTAAACTACGACGGACCAGCAAAAGAAATTGCAGAAAAAATTTCAAAAATTATAGGTTATCCAGTAGAGGCGAGTATCGGCTATCCAACACCAGGCAGTTTTGGGACTTATTGCGGTGTTGAAAGAAATATCCCAACAATTACATTAGAATTAGACGAAGAAATACCGGTCGAAGAACTTCTCCAACCGGTACATGAAATTTTTGATTTGTTATCTTAATAATTACCAGAATTTCCACCAAGGTTTTTCACTTTTTTTGAATAACGCTTCGGCTTCAGCTTTGCGTTGTGCTTCGCGTTGCAAATCTTCCTCAGTTCTGATATCAATAATTAAGCGACCTTCATCACCGGATGCGTTTTCAACATATGCGGTGAAGAAACCATTAGATGCTTCAGCGTCGTCTTCAATCATAGGAACAGTTCTACCGTCCTTATCATATGTATAACCGTGTGGAGATCGGGATACTCTGTAAGCACTTTCTGCTTTTTGTAATTCATCTGATACAAATGAACCAAAAGCACCACCAGTATAGTCAGAATCATCTAGGAAGCTATCACCATCGTGGTCAGCAGCTTTAATTATTGCAGCTTGATATTTTGTAACTTCCATAATGTTATCTTTAATTGGTTTTCCATCTTTGTCACATAGTACACCGTCTTTGATAGTCCAAGAGGCTTCATTCCCAGTAATTCTTGCATTTTTGAAATTTATTACAAATTGTTTTCCGGTATCTTTGTCTCTTACGGTAACTGGTGTGTATGTTCCACAATCATATCCGTAGTGATCTGTCTTGCGTACAGTTGTTCCATCTCCTGACATATTAATATCTCCTCGTATTTGTATTACTTATTTATAAAGTTTTATTGTGTAGTTAAATTGCCATAATTTAATTACTAATTTACATTCGTTTATATTTTTGTTGTAAAATAAACTTAACGAGAGGTTAATAATATGAAATTACACAATTCTTACACAAACACTGTTGAAGATTTTACACCGATTGACGGTAATAAAGTAAAAATGTATGTTTGCGGTCCTACAGTTTACGATTTTGCTCACCTAGGACACGCTAGATGTTACATTACTTGGGATATTTTATACAGATATTTAAAATTCAAAGGTTATGATGTTACATATTGCCGTAACGTAACCGACGTTGACGACAAAATTCTTAAAAAAGCAGAAAAAGAAGGTAAAACACCTGAAGAAGTTTCTCAATATTGGTATAAACAATTTGAAAACTCTATGAAAGCTTTGAACACTCTAAAACCTGATGTTGAACCTTTTGCGACAAAAACATTGGGCGAAATGATTTCTATCGTAAAAGATTTGATCAAAAACGGTTATGCTTACGAAGCAAATGGCGATGTATATTTCAGAGTTAAAAAATTTGATAAATACGGTTTTCTTTCAAAACAACCGATTGATCAGTTAGAAAGTGGCGCAAGAATTGAAGTTGGAGAAGTAAAAGAAGATCCACTTGATTTTGCATTGTGGAAACGGGATGAAAAATTTGGCTACAACTCTCCTTGGGGTGTTGGTCGTCCAGGTTGGCACATCGAATGTTCTGCAATGAGCAGAAAATATTTGGGTAAAACTATTGATATTCACGCAGGTGGAGCTGATTTAATTTTCCCTCACCACGAAAACGAAATTGCACAATCTGAATGTGCAAACGGATGTAAATTCGTAAATTATTGGTTGCATAATGGCTTTGTAACGATTAACAAAGAAAAAATGTCAAAATCTTTAGGTAATTTCTTAACTATTGATGATTTGTTGAAAAAATATGATGCCAATACAATTAGATTTTTTATTTTGACAAATCATTATAGAATGCCTGTTGAGTTTTCTGATGAGGCTTTATCTTCAGCTCAAGCAGGTGTAAAACGTATGCTTAACGCTAAACAAACAAAAATTAACGAAGATTTGGATATTACAACAACTGAAGAATACAAACAGTTTGTCGAAGCTATGGATGATGATTTGAATACATCAAAAGCCTTGGCAGTGTTGTTTGATTTGACAAGTAAAGCTAATAAAGACGACAAAGATGCGTTTACAATTCTGTTCAAATTAGCTAGTGTTCTAGGATTCAGCTTTGAAAAAGCTCAACTTTCTGAAGACGAATTAGCTAATGCAGTTCAAAAGGTTTCGGAAGTTTTAGGTGAAAACTTTGCCTCAATGGATGAATTAATATCATTCCGTAAAAAAGCTCGTGAAGAAAAGAATTGGGATGTTGCTGATAAAATCCGATTAACTTTAGATGGTTTAGGAATTGTCCTAAAAGATTCCAAAGATGGAACAGTTGTAGAAGCTAAGTAATAAAAAAGAGGTTGGATTCCAACCTCTTTTTTTATTATTATTTTGCAATACAAACTACATCATATTGTCCATCTCTATGCACATTAGAGTAATGATAATAATGATAATCTAGCATACCAGGTATTGCGACGACAGCCCAATAAGTAACGCCTTCTGGATCACCAAGTTCATGTAAGGAATCAGTGGTGTATATCGAATCAAATTCATCCAAATGGTATTCAGGATGTTGAATTAATTCAACTGCTTCGTTGAAACTAGGTAGTTTCATACCGATTTCGTCACAAGCCTTTTTCGCTCCAGCTGAATAATCTGTTGGCACCCCAACATAAGCGTCGCAATATTTAAAATCTGGGCTATCAGAATTAGAAGCTCTACAATCAACAAAAGAATAGTTATCGCCTAAAACGATAAAATCAGCTCCTGCGGCACTACCTCCAACAAATGCGGCATTAAATGTGCCCAAGTCGAAAACCCCGTTACCTGCGAAAATATTATCTTTTTCGATGCTATTCAAATCATAAAGAATTGAGGCACAGTTTTGAGGATTTTTCTTAGAGCATTTGGGGTTATATGCTATTAATAACTTAAAACCGTTTATGAGAATTACACCTTCAACGTCTGATTTCCAAGTATCTTTGCCCATAAATTCAGAACCTTTTACATCAGACAAAGAAAACTCGGTATCTCCAGATTTAAAAGTTTCAGGGAAACATCCTGACAGATTGTTTGATGGGCAAGTTTTTATTACCTTGAGGTTTTGAGAAAATTCGCCGATAAAATCTTTTGTTGTTGCATAACCTGTAAGTGTTTGAGCTGCATTCATTGTTTCTAAGGTTTGTTTAAGCTGTAATTGTAATTTGCTACTTGCTGTTCCAAATTCTATACCGTGAGTATTTCTAAATACCAAAGACATTGTAATAGCAGCGACTACGCCAATAACACCAATGGTAATTACTAATTCTACAATGGTAAACCCTTTTTTCATTAATAGCTCCTTATCCCTATATAGCTATTATGTCATAACTTTTGGCAAATGGCAAAAAATTAACATTACCTTTCACTAAAACCAAATAGCCCAACTGAATAACCTCTTTTGGCAATGTTTCTGATGTTGGATGAAGTACATAATTTGGTATAAAGTTTGTTTTTTAACTTTTGGAGCTTTTTTTAAAAGCTCACAGACACAAGGAGGTAAAAATGACTATTAAAAAACTTACTGTGGCAGCTGCAATTGCCGTTGGAATAGCAACGTGTTCCTTGAATCAAGCAATGGCGGCTTGTCCGTGTGCAGAACCTTTACCAACCGTTACAGGTCCTGCATGTCCAATTGAAAAACAATTACCTGTCGTAACAGGTGGAGCTTGTCCGTGTGAAAAGCCAGCTCCAAAATGCAATTCTTGTCAAAAAGCGTTGCCAGATTGCGAATGTGCAAAACCAGCACCATGCGATCCATGTGAAAAGAAATCTGATTGTGGTTGTGATGACGAAATTAGCTGTGATGAGCCAGCAGTTCCAGCATGCGCAACTTGTCCTCAAACAGGCAAACCTGACAGAAGTCAGATGAAACAAGTTTATGGTTATCCACAAGCAATTTATGGTACTAACAATTATGTTGGGGAACCAGCAAATTCAATTCTTTCAACAGAAACAACAATTTCTGGTTGTACAGCTCCAAGAATGTCATCACACATCAGTGGTGCAACAGTTTCTACAATGGGTGAGGTTACAGGTGCAGCAGCACAAATGCCTTGTCTAAACGAGTTGCCAACTATTAATAATGGCTCTTTCGTTAATCGTAATGAAGCTATGATGGATGGCAACAATTGTGCAATTGATTTTCAATCTTCAAATTCTTTAGAAGCTGTAAAAAAGTCTTTCGTTCCTTTTGATTTGACGCCGTATGCAAATCAAACAACAGGTGCAGCATCTGATTTTACTGGTGGCTGTATGTTCCCAGACGTTCCGCAACACCACTGGGCATCTTGTGAAATTGACAAACTTGCAATGAATGATGTTGTTGTGGGTTATCCTGATGGCAAATTTAAACCTAACAAAAGCATTTCTCGTGCTGAATTTGCAACAATGTTAGTTAAAGGTTTCAACCTAGATGCTTGTGGTTTAGAACGTGATGGTATGTTTACAGATGTACCTCGTGGAAACTGGGCTAATGCTGCAATTGCAAAAGCTGTTGATGAAAACTTGTTGAAAGGTTATCCAAATGGACAATTTAAACCAAACAACCATGTGACAAGAGCAGAAGCTTTAACCTCAATTGCAAAAGGTATGACTTGCGATATCGACAAATGCAAAGCGGATGAGATTTTAAGCAGATACGCAGACGGTGCTTCAGTTCCAGGTTGGGCAAGAATTCCGGTTGCTAAATCATTAGAAAGTGGTGCTTTAAAAGATACACCAAATCCAAATATGATTATGCCTAACAAAGATGCTTCTCGTGCAGATGTTGCTTCAATGCTTCAAACAGTTCGTGTTGCTTTAGGTTATGATACAAACCCTAAAACTGCAAATGAGGTTTGTCCGGCATGTCCAATTGACAAAAAAGTTTTTGCAGCAGAAGAAGAAATTGTTAAAATTCCGACTATGCGCTTAGAAATGATTGATCAAATTACTGCAAAATCATCACACGTTGGTCAGTACTTTAGAGCTAATACACTTGAAGAAGTCACAATCAACGGTATCACATACCCTTGTGGTTCAACTGTAACAGGTCAAGTTGTTGAAGTTGTAAGACCTTCTGGTTGCGATAAAGGTGCATTAAAACTTGCGTTTACTGATATTAAAAACGGTGATTGCAAATCTAAATTACCAAAACAAATTTTAAGTGCTCAGATTAACAAATCTAAAAATGTAAACCCTGTTGCCAGACTTGTTGAAATGCCATTTACTTGGGCAGGTTCATTAGTTGGTGTTGTTGGTAGAACTGCAGGCGGTATCTTAACTAATGTTGGTAACGCGGTAGAAAACGTATCTAATGATGCTGGTTACACTTTAGGTCACGTATTCCAAGGAAAATTTGGTGCAGCTGCACGTAACCTTGGTGACGGTATTTGGGAAACAGTTAAAGCTCCAATTGACGTTACAAGAACTACATTGTCAGGCGCAATGGGCTTATTACAAACAACAGGCGACGAATTTGCTTACCTTGTTGACCCACGCGGATACAAAATATCTGCAGTAAATCCAAGAGAACACGTTACTATTGCATTTGGTTGTAATGAATAGGTGAGTAACCCCTCACCCCTCTCCCGCAATGGGCGAGTAATACAATCCAGTAATTTAATTCGTTTGCCGGAAGGGCTGCCAATTGGCAGCCCTTCTTGTTATGATTTTTTCTCTTTACGTTCTCTGACAGAAATTCTGATTGGAGTTCCAAAAAATCCAAAAGCTTCACGTAATTTGTTTTCTAGATAACGTTTGTAATGATCTTTCAATAAATCTGCATCATTTGCAAACAACACAAACATAGGAGGTTGCGTATTGATTTGAGTAGTATACATAATTTTTAAACGCTTATTTTTTACACTTTGAGGTGGGTTTAAGGTATATGCTTCATTAATAACTTTGTTCAATAAACCAGTTGAAACGCGTTTTGTGCATTGAGCATAAACCTCAATAGCTTTGTCAAAAATTTGATTAATTCTTTGTTTTGTAACTGCGCTTATATAAATTTTTGGTGCAAAATCCAAAAATGGAATATCATTTGCAAGTTTTTTATCAAATTGATTAATAGTGTTAGATTTTTTGTCTTCAATCAAATCCCATTTGTTAATTGCAACAATTAAGCCTTTACCAGCTTCTGTGACGATTGAAGAAATCTTTTTGTCTTGATCAGAAATTCCTTCAGTCGCATCAATTACCAAAACCGCTATATCACAATCTCTAATTGAACGAATTGCTCTATCAACTGCAAATTTTTCAACACCCCAGTCAACTTTAGATTTTTTACGAATACCGGCAGTATCGACAATAACAAATTCTGTATCTTTGTAAGTAAGTTTTGAGTCAATGCTATCACGAGTAGTTCCTGAAACATCCGAAACAATAACTCTGTCTTCATTCAACACAGCATTAACAATTGAAGATTTACCTGCATTGGGACGACCAACAATTGCAATTTTAATAGTTTTTTCATCCACAGGGTTCTCATCAACTTCAAAATCTTCTGTTATAATTTCCAATAAATCACCAACGCCACCAGAACCGTGAAGTGCAGAGATTCCAATAGGTTCACCAATTGCAAGTGAATAAAAATCACTTGTCATATATTGTGAACTCGGGTTATCAATTTTATTTACAGCCAAATAAACAGGTTTGTCTGTCTGACGTAAAATATTTGCGATATCATAATCAACAGGGTTAACACCATCTTTTCCATCTACTAAGAAGATAATTTTATCAGCTTCTTCGCAAGCAATTTTAGCTTGGTCAAAAATAGACAACATAATTTCATCTTCATCACCAGGAATAATACCACCAGTGTCGATTACAGTGAAAATTTTGTTTTGCCATTCAACATCAAAATAAATTCTATCACGAGTTACACCTGGTAAATCGTCCACGATAGAGTTTCTTGCACCTGCAAGACGATTTACAAATGTAGATTTGCCTACATTTGGTCTTCCAACTATTGCTACTATCGGTTTTCTGTTCATAAAATGATTATAGCATAAAATGTTATTTTTTAAGCATTATAACTGCATGTGCCTCTATAGCAAGGTTTTGACCTACTGCATCCATTTTTTCATTAGTTTTTGCTTTGATGGATAGTGCATCTGGTTCAATTTCTAAAATTTGGCACAAAACCTCTTTCATTTTTGGGATATAAGGCATCATTTTAGGTTCTTGAGCAATAATATTGCTGTCAATATTCACTATTTGCCAACCCTTTTGGCAAATTTTTTCGTAAACTTTTTTCAATAAAATTGTGCTATCGATATCTTTATATTTTTTATCTGTATCAGGGAAAAGGGTTCCGATATCAGCTAGAGCTAATGCACCTAACATTGCGTCTATGATTGCATGGATTAAAACATCGGCATCAGAATGGCCTAAAAGTCCTTTTTCGTGAGTTATTTTAACTCCTCCGATAATTAAATCACGTCCAGTTGTTAATTTATGGATATCATATCCTAAGCCAATTCTATACATATTTAACTCCTGTATAAATATTTACTGCTTTTACAAAACCATCTTCATCAACGGTATCAGTTACAAAATTTGCATATTTTTTTAATTCTCTTGTTGCATTACCCATTGCAACTGCAACTCCGCCAGCTTTTAACAACTCGATATCATTGTTTTGGTCGCCAATAGCCATAACTTCTTCTCGTTCAAATCCCCACAGTTCCCTTAAATAATCAACGCCTGAAGATTTTTTAGCCTCAATATTGCCAATTTCGCAAAAATAAGGAGTTGATTTTACTATGTATAGCTCTGAATATTTTTTTGTTAATTCTTCAACCCAAGAAGTTACTTTATCGGCATCCGAGTAATCTATTGCGAGAATTTTATTCACATTTGCAATTTCTAAATCGTCAAAATTACAAACGGTATAATCAACATATTTGCCAACAACATATTTTTTAATCGTGTCGTTATCTTCTTCCACGTATAATTTGTCATCTAAATATAAATTTAAGTGAATATTATTTTTTCTTGCCCATTGAATAATTTCTTTAGCATAATCCACCTCCAAATCTTTTTGATACAAGGTTTTGTTATTAATATCTTTTATCAAACCACCTTGGTAAGAAACGATTGGGGTGTTCAGACCAAGTTTTTGGGCAATCGGGAATGTAGAACTATGCATTCTTCCTGTCACAAGTACAACTTTTATCCCTTGAGCGGTTAATTCTTGTATGCATTTGACAACTCTTGGACTAAATTCTCCAGTCCAATTTAAAATAGTTCCGTCAATATCTGTCGCAATCATTTTAATCATAATTTAAAAGCCCTTGTTAGTGCACAAATTGTTTTGGAATCGTTTATTTCACCTGATTTAATTTTAGCAAAAATCTCATCAATTTTGTATTCAAAACATTGAATTATTTCACCATCATCTGGATGTTCTCCAACAAATTCTAAATCTTTGGTAAAATAAAGATAAAGTTTTTCATCACAAAATCCAGGGGTTGTGTTGATATACCCTAAACTTTGCCAATTATTAGATTTATATCCAGTTTCTTCTTCAAGTTCTCTTTTGGCTGCTTCAAATGGATCTTCACCTTTTTCAAGTTTTCCAGCAGGAAGTTCAAGAACTGTTTCTCTAATTGGATAGCGATATTGTTTAACCATTAAAATAGTTTCTGGTGATTTTTGTGCAACAATAACTACTCCGCCAGGATGCTCGACTACAATTCTAGTTGATTTTTTGCCAGTAGAAATTTCAATGTTGTCATATCGAACGTCAATAACCCTACTTTTATAAACATATTCAGAGTCCAAAGTTTTTTCTTTAAAATTCATAATAATATTTTAGCATGAATAAGTTTCAACTGTGTATAACATTATTAACTCCATATCCAAACATTGCAAAATCGTATTTGGTTGGGTCTTGAGGGTCAAATCTTTTTAAGTTTTCTGTTAATTCAAGAACTGCTTTAAAGTCATTTGAAGTTCTTTTTAACAACCCCATTTCTCTTGAAATTCTGGCTACGTGAACATCTAGTGGAATTAACAAATCAGATGTCGGCATAAAATCCCATATCCCAAAATCGACAGGTCCTTTTCTGATCATCCATCTTAGATACATACACATTCTTTTCATTGCGCCACCATTTCTAGGATTTGGAATCATGAACTTAAAGCCTTGAGTTTCCTCTTTTATATTTGAATAAAAATAATCACAAACTGGGATAAACATATTGTCATTATTTTCGTAACCGTATTTAAAAAGGTCTTCTAGCCCTCCATCTTTTGAATAAAGATTTTTCATTGCAGAAAAAATTTGTGCAAAATCTTCGCTTTTACCGAATCTGTAATTAAAATCCCCTAAAATTTCGGATTCGAAATTTAGGATAAAATTAAGAGGTTCATTTTGTGCAATTGCAAATAATTCATCAAGCTTTTTTATAAAAACATCACGTCTACCATAAGCAACAAGTGATGCAATAAATCCAGCAATTTCAATATCTTTTTTATTAGCAAAACGATTAGGAAATCTGATAGGATCATCTTTTATGAAGTCTTTGGTTTCGTATTGTAGAACTAATAGGTCAAGTTCATTTTTGGTAATCATCTTAAGTCCTCAAAGCATTCATTCAAAACTTTATCACATTCTTCTTCCATAATTCCACCGTAAACGTTGAGTTTTGAATTTGCAATTTTTCTCAAATCAACTTTTGAGCCAAGAGCTCCATAATTAATATCATATGAACCAAAATAAACATTTTTAATTCGTGAATTAATTATAGCCCAAGCGCACATTGGACAAGGTTCAAGTGTTACGTATAAATCACAATCTTCTAAACGCCAGTTTTTAAGTTTTTGTGCAGCTTGACGAATTGCCAAAATTTCTGCGTGAGATGTTACGTCATTATCTCTTTCTTTCTGGTTGTGGGCTTCGGCAATAATTTCGCTATTTTTAATAATAATTGCTCCAACGGCAACTTCTCCAGTTGCTTGCTTAGCAAGCTCTATTGCTCTAGACATAAACATCTTCAACACCTGCCAAATCTATTGTAACTTCAGCACAGAAACCACAACCATCTGTTGAAGATAATTCTATTTTCCCGTTCATAGCTTCGATTAGACCTTTGACAATAAATAAGCCCAATCCTGTTCCGCGTGTTGTACGAGTTGTATTGTCATCAAGTCTAATAAATTTACCAAATAATCTGTGTAGTTTGTCTTTAGGTATGACATCGCATTCGTTTTTAACCCAAATTTTTGCTTGATTTTCTACGACACCTGTTTCAACTTTGATAATTGAATCAGGATAAGAATATTTTACTGAGTTTTCTAATAAATTGACAAAAACTTGTTCTAATCTACCTTTATCGGCAAAAACTAATGGGAAATTTTCAGCAATTTTTATAATAATCTCTCGACCGTCTTTTTTGCGTAAAAGCATTTCTGAACGCTCTAAAATTTCTGCCAAATCTACAGGTTCATTTACAGTTTTAAGACGCATTCTTTCTATATCTGGAATTGTCAACAAGTCTTCAATTAATCTTTGAAGTTTTTCAGATTGTTCTTTTATTATTCGCAAAGATTTTTGTTTTGTTTCTTCGTCAATTTGTATGTCGTGGCGCATCAACCTTGATGTGTAACCTTGAATGCTTGTTAATGGTGTTCTTAATTCGTGGCTTACTGTGTCAATTAAGTTTGACCTAAATTCGTTCAATTCTTTCAATTCAACGTTATTTTTTTGTAATTGTAGATAAGATTTGTGGATTGCATTTGCCATTTTATTAAATTCAAAAGCTAAAAAGATAATTTCATAAGGGGTGAATGCAGTTGTTAAAAGCCTAATTTGTCTATTATAGTTCCCTTTTGAAACTGCGATAATACCTTTGAATAATTGGCGAATGTTGATATAAAGATAATATGTATAAAGCGCCGTTACAAAAATAATTGTTGCGGTTGCCGCTAAAAATGCTAAAATAATTTTTAGTCTATTATCGTTAATTGCACGTTTAGTGATGCCTTCGGTTGTATTAACAATAATAGTAATTTTAGGATTTTGCTTCATTACATAAACGATAGGTTGGTTTTTAACATCACCAAAAATTACAGGTTCATCGAATTGTCTATATTTAGGTAAAAGCGACATTGTGTGCTGAAAAACTTTTTCTGTGTAATTATGCGATGCAAGAAGTTTTCCACCTTCTGCTAAAACATAAATTTGTCTATTATCTTTGCCTAATGATCGGAATAATCTTGATTGAATATTGTCTATATTATAAGTTACAGTAACATAATTACCGTTTTTTAGTTTTGTATATATAGTTGCTTTTTTTTGTTCTCTGTTTTGTTTTACTAATTTATCCAAATCAGCTTGGTATTTGATGATTGAGATATCTTCGCAGCCATCAAATTTTTCTTCCATACTTTTCATAAAATTTTCTTTTTGTCCAGCAGATGGCATGAATTCTAGCGTATAAGCCATTTGATTAAGCGTCATATTGTTTTGTTGAATGAAAAAATCAATTTCATCAGAAACCATATTGGCAATTAAAATAGCAGTTTCTCTCAATTGTGAGCGTACAGATTGTTGGTTAATGTTGTTGATAATAAACCCACTAATACTCATTGGAATAAGAACCGCAAAAAGGATTACTATTCCAATTTGTTCAACAATTTTTAGACGCTTGAATTTAAAAAGTTTCAATTTACACCTCTGCAAATGGAGTTAATTTGTATCCAACATTTGTCACTGTATGCAAATATTTAGGATTTTTTGTGTCAGGTTCAATTTTATTTCTCAAACCACCAACGTGAACACGTAGCATTCTAACGTCTTCATTACTATCATATCCCCAAACTTCATCTAAAAGTGTAGCTAGGGTTACGGGCTTATTAAAGTGTTGCATTAAACAATACAAAATTTCAAATTCTGTTGGAGTTAGTTTTACTTTTTTATTAACAATAACGGCTTCCAATGTTTCAGGAGAAATTGTAATATCTCCTGCGGTTAGAATTTCATTAGAAAGAGCATTTTTATCTTCTTCAAAGTTATTTCTTCTTAATAAAACCCTAATGCGTAATAATACTTCTTGGATGTCAAAAGGTTTTACCAGGTAATCATCAGCACCACAATCAAAACCTTCTGTTTTATCATCAATTGTACCTTTTGCGGTTAACATTAAAATTGGAATAGCAAGTTTTGCTTGTCGGATGTTTTTGCATACGTCAAAACCATTCATTTTAGGCATCATAATATCTAATAAGATTAAATCATAAGTGTTGTTTAAGGCTTTATTTAAGCCTTCCATTCCGTCACGTGCTGTGTCAACAAAATATCCGCTTTGACTGACGTCAAATTCTAAGAGTTCTCTGATTTCGTCATCATCATCAACAATCAAAATTCTTTTTTCTGCCATAAAAACCCCGCTTTTGCTAACATTTTACTAAAATAAAACAGATTTATCAATAAAATTTGAAAAATTTTTACACCAAATAGAGGATTAAAGTGATAGCTTCACACGTTAAAATAAGAGTGGGTATAGTGTGAGGGTAAGGTATGAAGGATTTTTTAGAAGAAACTGAAGATTTTTATCCACAGACTCATGGGGAAATTTCTGAATCAATTACGCAAAATTGGACGGAGCAAGCTCTAGAATGTTACAGTATCAAATGTGATTGTAAAAAATGTTCTCTAGCAAAAGGCAATTATTCATTTGTTTGCCAAATGCCAAAAGTAATTGATGCATTGATAAATTTAAACGGCAAACCCCAAACGGCATAGATACTCCTTTTTTCCATCTTTCTGACAAAGTATAAAAAAGCACCTGATGTGTTCAGGTGCTTCTCTTTCTGTCTGGTAGCCTATTGAAAGGCAATGCCCTCCTTGTGGAATTTTAGCAACTTATTAAGATGCCATTCCTTGGCTTTAATCTCCTCTATATCGTTCTTAATCACTTCCAGTTCTGCAAGCAAAGTGTCTAAACTTTTGCGTTCCACAACTGGCGCTTCTTTTACCTCGCCAATGCATGGTAAAAAACAGTTTTCCATAAACAATTCATTAACATCGAAATTGTCCATACGCATACTCCTAATTCAACGAGCCTACATCTCTTTTTGAACAACAAATGATTTAAACATATCTGCTAAATCAAATTTACCGAACTTAAATGCATAAGGTTTTTCAGCATATTCACTGTCTGTAATTCTGTGTAACTCACGCATTTGTTGGTAATCCAAAGAATTAAAGTCAAAACTTGTCATTTCTGCAAAATCGACCATTAAATCTTCTTCATTCATAATTCTTTTTTCGTCCATTTACACTTCTCCTTAAAAACTCTAACAATTATTTAATCGGTTTGGGTGGATTAAATCTTTAGAAAATTGTGGTTTATTGTTACATATTTTTACAAAGAGCGTTTCCGTGTTAAAATATGTCGTGGAGGATGTTAGATGACTAAACGTTTAGGCTTCACTTTGGCAGAAGGTGCTACGCACGTAGGAATTTGTGACAGTTGCTGTAAAGTTGCCTTTACTTTGGCAGAAGTATTAATAACTTTAGGTATCATTGGTGTTGTGGCAGCTATGACTATTCCGACATTGATAGCCGATTATCAAGATAGAAGTTTTAATACAGCGGCTACTGTTTTTGAAAGAAAACTAGGTGAAGCTCTTAAAACTATGAACACTCAACAAACATTGGCTGGGTTTTCATCTACTGAAGATTTTGTTGATGAATTATCTAAACATTTCAAAATCTCTAAAACTTGTGCTAATGATAAATTAACGGAATGTTTTGGTGAAGAAGTATTCTGGGGTTCAGGTACTGCAACTCCTGAAGCAGTTGATATGAGTAAAGTTAAAACTTCTAAAAACTTCGGACAAAAGGACTGGCAAGAAACTAATGTTGTTGGTGTTCAATTTGCTAGTGGTGTAAGTGCTTTGATTGCTTATAACAAAGATGCCATACAAGATCCTTATTCTAATCAAATAGTAAATGTTTCAGGATCTTCAAACGAGAAAAATGGTTATGTTAATCTTGGTACTGATGCTTTAGCCATTCTTTATGATACGAATGGTGCTAAATCTCCAAATCAAAGTTCTAAAGATTTGCGCTCTATTAATGTAAGCAAATTAGGCGGTGGTTGTTTTGCTGAAGTTAATGGAATGTGTATTGCAATAAAACCTCAAGTCCCAATACCTGTATCAAAAAAGGAATGTGAACAGTTAAAAGCTGATGGATATGGAATAAATGCATGTTCTTCTTATGATAGGGATTATTGGGCAGGTGCAGTAAAACTATGCGGTGGTGTATCTAAAATGCCAACAGAAGATGATTTGGTTAAAATAGCTAATTATATTTATAATACCAGTAAAGTAACTAAATCTGGCTCTACATCAAAACTAACCTTTGATACATCAAAAGGTACTGAATTAGGTCTTCCTTCTCCTAGCTTCACCATTTGGATGGATAAGTCACTCATGAGCTCCGAAGCGTACTATCGCTTCTACGGCTCAACCAGCACGAGTTCTGGATACTACAGCCGTTCCACCGGCCGCGATTATTTAGCAATATGCTTAGGAGATTAATTATTTAATTTTTTGATTATTTTAGCAATGTAGGGTGCGTTTATATGCACCAATTAAAAAACAGGAGGGTGAATGCCCTCCTTGTTTTTGTGCTAAAATTTATCCATAAAAGGAGTTAGAAATGTTAGAAAAAATTAATTCACCAAAGGATTTAAAAGAGTTGTCAACAAACGAAATGAAAATTTTAGCAGAAGAAATTCGTGCTGGAATTATAAATCGTGTTAATACAATTGGCGGCCACTTGGGACCTGATTTAGGAATTGTGGAGGCTACAATTGCAATGCATTATGTTTTCAATTCCCCAATTGATAAATTTGTGTTTGACATTTCTCACCAATGTTATCCGCATAAAATGTTAACCGCTCGCAAGCAAGGATTTACAAACCCGCTTGAACATCCAGAGATTTCAGGTTATTCAAATCCTCAAGAAAGTGAACACGATCATTTTGTGATTGGACATACTTCAACTTCAGTGAGTTTAGCAACTGGACTTGCCAAAGCAAGAGATTTAAAAGGTGAAAAATATAATATCATAGCTCTTATTGGTGATGGTTCATTAAGTGGTGGTGAAGCATTCGAAGGTTTTAATAATGCTGCCGTTTTAAATAGTAATTTTATAATCATCGTTAATGACAACGAAATGTCTATTGCAGAAAACCAAGGTGGATTATACAAAAATCTAGCAGAACTTAGAGAATCAAATGGTACAGCACAAAATAATATTTTTACCGCAATTGGATTTGAATATTTATATATTGAAGAAGGAAACAATGTAGAAAGACTTATAGAAGCATTCAAACAAGTCAAAGATACAACAAAACCAACTGTTGTACATATTCATACTCTCAAGGGTAAAGGATATATCCCTGCTGAAACTAACAAAGAGGTTTTCCACTGGACAGTTCCAGGATTTTTAAACCCTCAAAATGACAATAATTATCCTGAAAACTATACTACTGTTACTGTTGATTACCTGTTAAACAAAAAGGAAACAGAACCAAAGCTTATGGTAATTTCGCCAGCCACTCCAGGGGCAACTGGATTTACAAAAGATATAAGAGAAAAATTAGGAAAAAATTATACTGATGTGGGAATTGCTGAAGAACACGCAGTTGCATATGCTTCAGGACTTGCAGCAAATGGAGCAAAACCAGTTTTGACAGTTCTTAGTTCTTTTATTCAAAGAGCATATGATCAATTATCACAAGATTTGGCTTTAAATAATTCTCCAGCAACTATTCTAGTTTGTTGGGGTGGAATTTCTGGTGCTGATATGACGCACTTACAAACATTTGATATTCCTTTGATTTGCAACATTCCAAACATTGTTTATCTAGCACCTACAAACAAAGAAGAATATTTAGCAATGCTAGATTGGTCTATCGAACAAAATGATCATCCTGTTGCTATAAGAGTCCCAGAATGTGAACTAGTATCAATTGGTGCAAAAGACAATACTAATTATTCTATTTTAAACAAATACCAAGTAGTAGAAGAAGGTGAAACTGTCGCGATTTTAGGATTAGGAAGCTTCTTTAAACTTGGACAAGAAGTTAAACAAGAATTAAAGGATACGCTTGGAATAAATGCAACCTTAATTAATCCTAAGTTTATAACAGGCACTGATAAGGATCTGCTTGAAAACTTAAAAGCAAATCATAAAATCGTTATTACATTAGAGGACGGAGTTCTTGATGGTGGTTTTGGTGAAAAAATCGCAAGATATTATGGTCCAAGCAATATGAAAGTTCTAAACTACGGTGGATACAAAGAATTTACAGACCGTATACCGGTTGAAGAATTATATAAACGCTATAGACTAACCAAAGAACAAATCACGCAAGATGTTCAAAATGTTTTATAAAAAAAAGAGGCCGAAGCCTCTTTTTTTATAAATCTGACGTACAACAAGGACATTTTGTTGCATTAATATTGATAGTTGAGAAACAATGTGGACAAGTTTTTGTTGTAATTTCACATTCTTTTTCGGTTTCTTTCTTTTCAGTAGCTCTTAATTTGTTGATAACTTTAATCAATAAAAATACAGCAAAAGCAACTAAAATAAAGCTGATTAAAGTATTAATAAAAACGCCATAATTAATTGTAACTGCACCTGCAGCTTTTGCAGCTTCTAAAGATGGGTAAGAAATGATTTCACCATCATAATTAGGTAATGTTAAATAAAGGTTTGTAAAATCAACCTTACCCATCATCCAACCTAAAGGTGGCATAATAATATCTTTTACCATCGAATCAACTATTTTACCAAATGCAGCACCGATAATTATACCGACTGCCATATCAACAACGTTTCCTTTTACTGCAAATGTTTTAAACTCCTGCAAATTCTTCTTTAATCTTTCTAACATATATCCTCCTTTTTCCAAAATTATACAACAAAAATGTAAATTAATTTTTACAGAGGTAGCAAATTAATTTTTGTGTTGTTTTAAGATAAGAGAAAGGATTTATATATGAATATTCAAAGTCTAAATTCCACATCCCCGAATTTCACTGCATTAAAATTAACACCAGCTAGCAATAGATATCTTGAAACTTTAGAAATGAATGAATTAAAGTATCTTCAACGAGTAGGTAGAGAGATGAGTCATTATAAATATTGGGATTTAGAAATTCTTGGATATGGTCCAGTTCTGAAAAATAGAAAAAATCAACTACAAGTAATTGCAGATTTTGGCCAAGGAAAAACTTCTCCTGATTATAAAAGATTATTTGCTGATAATCTTAACAAAAAAGAGATTATTGAATCTATCGAGGCCAAAAAAACTCCATTATTAAAAGCTATTGAATTAACTAAACAACTAGAACGCCAGTCAAAATATGGGCCAACTGGTAAAGAGGTTAAGCCAGTTTCTATCAATAATAAAAAAGATATGATTTCAGCATTGATAACTGAATTTTTTGTTTGGTAAGTTGACATTACTGGCTCTGCATAATAAAATCAAAAGGGTATGAGTAACTTTGATTTTTTACAATCCATTGATAAGAATTTATATGAGATAGCCTCGGAAGCTGAGAAGTTGTATCGTGATGAATATTTTGAACAAAGTATTGGGCAATTAAGACGCTTTGGAGAAAATGTTTGTAAAAATGTTTTAGGCAATAAACGTAACGGAGAAAATACTTTTGATGAAATGCTTGCTACTTTAAAAGATAAGCCAAATAAAACGGAAGAAGAAAAAGAGTTTCTTGATGATTTATACTTCTTAAAGAGAGAAGGTAATGCTTCTGTTCACGGTTCAGAGGTTAAAAAAGATGGAATAGTAGCCCTAGAATGTTTACAAAGAGCGTTTGAAGTTGCTATTAATTATTCGGTTTATCATAAAAAAGCTGATAGAAAATTTTTGAATTTGCACTATGATACAGAAGAACTTATAACAGGTAAGAAAACGCCAAAATCATTGGCTGAAAAATATCAAACTGCTAAAGTTAAAACTCAATCATCTAAAAATAAATCTAAATCACAAATAAAAAAACAAACACATTCTATGCCAACAAAAACGTGCGCTTATTCTAAGGGAATTAAGTTTCCTATAAAATTATTAGCAATAACGGTTGGAATTTCACTTTTGTTTGTATTATTAATATTTTTGTTAGCAATTTAAATTAGCAAAAAAATATATTTACTGATTTTAAGATAAATATGAAAATAAATATGTCACGCCCCTCTTTTTTAGGAACTACAAATATATATGCAATGTCTGATACCCATCAAGATACAAGAAAAACTTGTGCGTTGTTGACTCAAATCATGGAAGAAGATGCAGATAATAGCTTGATATTGAATTGCGGCGATATATTTAAGGGAATTTATCCAAGGGATTTAGAACGTGATGTTTATATAAAAATGAAAGAAGCACGTCCAGATGCTCAGATGATTATGGCGCTAGGCAATAACGATTTTGGATTTTTTAAAGAAAGTGTTGATTATTTAGCAAAGACAGTAAGGATATTTGCACAAAATGGTATTCAAACTGTTTGTGCAAACATTTTTGAAGATTCTGGAAACCGTCCTAAATGGTTAAAACCTTATTCGGTTGTGGAAATTGATGGTGATAGAACTTTTGTTACTGGCATGTGTATTGATAATATTAACACTGCTAAATTTGGTATTGTTCCTAAAAAATCCGAAGAAGTTATTGAGGAGTTAGTTGAAGCTATTAATAAAGAAAAGCCTGATAATGTCGTTTTGCTTAATCATGATTATAAACTATCAAGTCAAAAGCTTGTAAAAGAATTTGCTAAAAAAGGTGTTAATATTGATTTAGTTATTGGTGGGCACGATCACGAAAAAGTTAGTGCCGATACGGAACTAAACATATACCATCCTCAAGCATTTGCTGAATCTATGTATAAAATGAAATTAGTCAATACCGATGGAGAAAAATCTCTGCAAGATGTGACAGAGGTTCAAAATGCTTCAGTTGTCTCTGAAATATTTGAAAATGAGTTAGTTAATTATGAAAAGTCTACAGGTTTGTATGATAATATTGCAAAATCTACATTGCATTTGCCAAAAACATATTCAACACCTTGTGCATTAGGTAGTTTTTTGGCAGATGAAATTAAAGATGTTGCAGCCGCTGATATTGCTTTTTTCTCAACCGGATTTTTAATGAAGCCACTTAATTATAAGCTTGAATCATATATAACAAATTACGATTTTCAAAAAACTATTTGCGCTGATAGGCCAATAAAGACTGCCGAATTAACGGCAGAAGAATTAAAAGCTGTATTTTCTAATGCATTTAAATCTTATAATTATGGAGTAAGTAATCCTAAATTCTTACAGTGTTCAAATAATATTAAAGTTTTAGGACGTGATATTCCAGAAGAAGAACGCTTTGAAATATTACAAATTTTTATTGATGATACTCCTTTATTCGATGAATATGGAAATGCGTTCAGTAATAAAAAATACAAATGTGCATTTGATGAATATATTGCAAATGGTGGACAAGGTAATGTTGTTTTACAAGCTAGTGAACAACAAATTGTTGTCGAAAACGGCACACCTGTCAAGATAAACGAAATCTTGATGAATGGATTGAAAAAAGCAGAATGCTTATACGAAGAGGGTGTCGAATACCCTTCATTTAAGATTTTAGTTATATAGTTTATTTTTGTATTATAATTATTTTATAAAAGTGTTTATTATGGAGTAAAATATGAATAGTCTCGCTATTGTGCCTAATTTTAAAGGGCAGGCTTTTGAACAATTAAGATTACAAAAGTCTGATTTTGTGCAACCCAACATCAAATCGCCTAAAAAATCTTTTGTTAAAGATAATTCGGGTTTGATTTTAGCGGGATTAGCTTGTGCTGCGGCTATAGGTTTTGCAATAGCTTCAGGCAGATCTTCTAAAGTAACTACCGTTGCCAAATATGATGATAATTTGTTTTCGTTCAAAGAATTAACACAAAGATTATTAAATTCAGGAAAAACAACCACTCATGATATTACTCAAAATTGTATTAATGAAAATTTAATTGGAACTGGCGCGGATTCAAAAGTTTTTAAATTTTCTGATCCTATTTTGGACAATTGGGTAATAAAAGTAAATGTAAAACATGGTGGGTTAAATAATTCTCAATACTATGGTTTAACACAGGTTGACGATGAATTTTTAGGACTAAATATGGGACAAGCAGTTGGTGAAATAGGTCCGCATATTCAAATTTTGAAGAAAATTGATGGCATCCCCCATTCTCTAAAAGATTGGTCAGCACACAAAGCTGCAAATGCTCCGATTACACCAACGCAAGCTGGAGATTTTTTAGTAAGTTTAAAACGTATTGCTCAATTCCCACAAGAAACATTTGATGAATATGCACGTAGATTAAAATTATTAGAGGATAAAGGTTATAAGGCTGATAGTTTTAATCCGAATAACTATTTAGTTGATTATAAATCAAAACAAATTTACATTATTGATGCATACAAATATGAGCCTGATGCTCATCAAAACAGTAGATTTGATTTAATATGTCCATTATTGGATTATCCGAATTTTACTAAATACTATGATGCAATGTCTCCACATCAACAAAGAGAATTTGCCTCTTGTGCACACACAATTGCAGCAAAATGTACTACTGGCGCTTGCAATGCTGGTGTAAATACTCAAGAATCAATTTTTATAGAGTTTATTCAAAAAATTGATACTAGAGAAAATACTGCTAATGCTTATTATCAATGCTATGATGATATGAAGAAAGTTATCGGTAATTTTTAGATTATTTTTCTTCAAGTCCGTGGAAATGAGGATAACCTTCTTGGAATGCTTTTACAACAGCTTTAGCAAAACGTTTTGGTGTATCCCAATAAGCTAAGTGAGCAGTTACAAAAGTTCTTGGTACATAGTTATTGGATTTGTTGTAAATAAAGCCTTTACCATCTTTTAGGTATTTAGCTAGTACTTCATTTTCTTCACTTAATTTTTTCTTTGTGAAGTTTTCAGCATTTGAGAATCCAAACGGATCATTGCTATAATTTACTGTTAAATAAAATACATCATTTTCAATAACTGATTTTGCCATCAAATGAGAAATATAATTAATACTTGTTGTTGAATCAATCAGATCTGAATAAAACAATCTTGCAGGTGAAGCAAAGCCAACAATACCTTTAACTGTTCCTCCAGTAAAACAAGCAGCATCAGTATATTTATCAAGATTTGCATAGTTTTTCTTGAAAGCTTCTAAATCTTTGTTTGGGAAAAATCTTCCTGTTGTGGAATTGTATTTTATTATGTCCGCATCAATTAATGCATCAAAGCAAGTGGGTTTTACAGGTGTTTGCTCAATATATTCATCAACCTCTTGGCTATATTTATTAAATGCTATTTCAGTTGGTACGATTGAATTTGATTTTGTTAGGTAGTATTGGTAGGTAACAAATGAACCGGCGCTATAACCTAAAAGAACAACTTTGTTGCCTTTTTCAACTTCGGCCATAACTACTTTGTGAAGATCGTCCAGAACGTTAACCATATTTCTTGGTTTTTGTACCCAAACTGCATCATGTAAACAGTGAGCAAAAATAGTTCTTGCTTGGTGTGCGATTTTAGGAGAGTATTTTTTAGCCGAAGCTAAGTCACGGTCAATTTTTTCAACTACGTTTAAGCTTCTGTCACCCCAGTAAAAAGGGATAGGTTCTGGGTTGATTACATATTTACCATTTTGTAAAAAGACTTCATTAATTATTTCGCTTTCTTCAAATTGTTTTTTTATTTGAGGATGCATTTTGTTTACACTTTTAATAAATTCTGTTTTAAATTTTAGCCTATTATTATAAGCTAGGTTGTTAGAACCGTTGATGTATATAAATGTTACTCCTGTTGGTTCTTCAACAGCTTGTGAAATATTACAACTAAGTGCTAAAAATAATAAAACTAGTAATCCAATAACCTTTTTCATGCTTTAACTCCCTTTATTTTCATTATTATTATAAAAATTTAATGAAATTTTGACAATAAGCGCAAAAAAAATATTTACATGTTTTATATAAATACTATGTTAAATATTTCTTTTATTAATCAAGCAAATTTTGAACCGGTTTCTTTTGGCCATCGACTTCCTAAAACTGATAAAGCTAAAGTGCAGAAATTAGCGACTGATGTTGTTCATATTACAAAAGGTGGTAAATTAAAACTTCCTGAACGATTTGAGTTGACAGAAAGCGAAGAGGCTTTTAACGAAGTTTTGAAAAAAGTACGTAGAGTTGAAATGAATATGAAAACTCAAAGGCAAGATATGAGAGATTATTATTCATCCTCAAGTCGATATGAATATCAAGAATTGTCGAAAGAACGAACAAAATTAGTTGGTCAATTAAGACGCATGGCTAAAAAAGAAGGTCGTGACGTTAATGAGATGGAATTTGATATTGAAGGCAAAAAAACTTATAACAGATATGCTCCAAAAATTCTAAAAGCAACCAACAAAGATGATTTGGCTCAAATTCAGCAAGAATTAGAAACATCTTTTATTTTTGTTGAGCCTAAAAAATTGCTTTTGCAATTAATAGAGCAACGAAAGAAGACATTGAAAAAATAATGATAAGCAGCGTAAATAGTAATAATCAAAATTTTACAGGTCGTTTTGTAGTTAAAGGTAAAATATCGCCACAAAATATGGAGATACTTGAAAGGTTTAAAAACTATACGCTGGATGGTGTTAGTAATAAGGCTTTTTTAGCTAAAAAGAATTTTAATGTGTATGTTGATAATGCGGTTGATAATAGGGTTCATCAGGCTACACCATTAGATACTAATAGATTGATTCTATTTTCTAGATTTAGATTTTTTGAATCTCCTTCTCAATCAAATATAATATTGCGTAGATATGCAGATAATCCTAAACTAACAGACAAAACAAAGCAATTGGTTATTCTTAATCCCAGAAATGAAAATCTAGAAGGGCAAACTAGAAGATTTAGAGACGAGTTACGAGGAATGGAAGATTCAAAAATATTTTATTTTGGATTTAATAGTCCTTTTGAACTTATAGGTAATTGTATCAGAGGATTAATTTCAAGTTTAAAAAATTAGTTATCGGGTTCGTTATATGCATTATTTTTATCACTTGCTATATCTAAAAAAAAATGGTGCCGCAACTCGGAATTGAACCAAGGACACAGGGATTTTCAGTCCCTTGCTCTACCAACTGAGCTATTGCGGCACGCATTTATTCATTTTTCATCTCGTAACTCGCATGAGCCACATTTATTATTATATCTGCTAAAGAATAAACGTCAAGAACTTTTATTGAGGTCCAAGATATAAAGTTACGTTTCTTCCTTCTAGCATAGGTTTTTTCTCAATGTTTAGAGGTGCTTCTTTTAAGTCTTCAATGAATCTATTAGCTAATTCAAAAGCTAACTCACTGTGTTGCATTTCACGACCTCTAAGCATGATA
This sequence comes from Candidatus Gastranaerophilaceae bacterium, assembly GCA_045638025.1. Lineage (GTDB taxonomy): Bacteria > Cyanobacteriota > Vampirovibrionia > Gastranaerophilales > Gastranaerophilaceae > SIG32. The sequence continues at coordinate 193,371 of JAZUAO010000037.1, read as the reverse complement.
ACGATTTTAACTTTGTTACCTTGAGAAATAAACTTTTTAATATTATTTATACGAACTTGATAGTCATGGGTATCGATTTTATAACGAACTTTAACTTCTTTAACTTCTACAACATGTTGTTTTTTCTTAGCTTCTTTAGCACGTTTTTCAAGTTCATATTTATATTTGCCATAATTTAAAATTTTAGCGACAGGAGGTTCTTGGTTAGGACTAATTAATACTAAATCAAGATCGGCATCATATGCCATTTGCAAGGCTTTTGAAGTTGGCACTACTCCATGATTTTCACCTTTATCATCTATCAATCTAACTTCTTTTGAACGAATTCTTTCGTTCATAATTGCCTGATCCTTGTTGTTTCTATTGTCGTTTGCTATTGTCCTATCTCCTATAACTTGTAGTACAAGCCCATTATAGCATAATATTAAAAAAAAAGCTAGATATTTGTTATGTTTTCATTAAAAGAGGCTCGTTAGAGCCTCTTATGTTTAAAAATTATATTCAGGAATTTCGAATTTTTCATTATTTGCATCTTTTTCAACAAAAGCTAAATAATAATCCATGGCATAGTCTTTAACTTTTTCATAAAATCCATCGGTGATGAATTTATTGTAGAGTTCAGTTCTTTCACCCGAATAGTTGCCTAAAATAGTTGCATAATTTTCTATATCTGATTTGCTTAATCCGCCACCATATGCTTTAGTTTTAGCATCTGTGCCAGAAGGACGAATTTCGATATATTTATCTGTAAATTCCATGTAAGTTCCATCCCCAACAAATTTAATAGATTTTAATCCGTTAAAATCTAATGATGGAAAAGCGTCGGAAAGAACAGATTTCGCATCTTCCAGAGTCATTATGTTTTGTTTTAATGCAATTGCTTGAGCTAAGTAGAATAGATCGTTTTTAGTTCGTAATTCTTCTCCTGCCACTTTTGCTTGTTTTAATTTATCAATATCTGGTTCTGATTCGTTGTAGTAGGAAATATCTACTCGAGTGTCAAAGCGTCCGATGATATTATTTTCTTCAAATACTTTAACCAAATATTCTGATAAAGATTCACTTGTTTTTTGGAGTTGTGAAATAAGTGCTGACGCTACCACAATTGCTTCTGTTGCACTTTTTTCTCTCATAGCAACAGCTTTTCTTCCGCATAGTGATTCTATTAAATCTTCTGTGCCCATAATCATGCCGCCAGATTCTTCGCCGCCGAAGATTAATCTAGGATTTATTCCTAAATTAATGCTGTTTGCAAATACATCGTCAACCATAACTTCTTTTTCAGGATTATTTTTTAGTTGAAGTTCAACTTTTTTCATTATGTTTGCAATTTCTTTGAACCCTACTGGTACGTTAACTACTTTTACTCCGTTATTTTTAGCCCATTCATCCCATGATAGAGCTGATGCGGTAGTTTTAATCATAAATCTAGGGTGGTTATTCCATAGATTTTGAGCTTTTAATTGTTTAGCATAAAAATCCATCAGCATTAAAAATGCCTGATTTGCAGTGAATACAGTCAAAACTGTATCGTCTGTTAATTTAATATAGTCAATACCAGCTTTTTCTAATTCAGGGATTTTTTTAGCGCTTTCAGTTTGAGTAATTGTTAGTCTGTCGTGGTCTGGATCTGTAATTAATACGGCAGTGCCAATAGGCATATTATTTAGTTTTTCGTTGTAATGTAGGGTATCAATTACAGGGAAAAATTTTGTACCATCTTGTTTTTTCGCTAACACTGTTGCGTCAACTGAGTAATCATAAAAAGCTTTTTCGCCTTTTGGTGTAGTGTCATATTTACCAATTGAGTGGAAGAAAGGATCTTCTTCTGTGTTGAACCAAACAAACTTGTCAGAAATTTTTAATTTGTCTAATACACGGCTTAGAGTCTTATAAGCAGAACCTCCAACGTTTTCAATTACTACTTTTTCTGATAAATCTTTAATTAAATCAAGATTTGCATCTTGAGCGACACCAGATTTTAAATATTCTACATATAAATCCACGCCGTCGTTAAGTTTTTTCATAATTTCTTTATCAGCTAGTGGGTTATTTGTAGCTGCAATTTTTATTTCATATGACCCATTTTTCTTAGTTTCATTGAAAATCTCTTGAATTTTTTCAACGAATTCCATAGATTCTTCAGGAAGGTATTGGCTACCTTGTGAGTTTAAATCTTTAGTTGCGTTTTTAACAGAAATACCGTGGCTTGAAGTGATGTATTCACCGCCTAATAAATCTAGTTTGAAAGCCAAAAATGATGCTAGCCAGATAGGAATAGTACTTTCTGGAATAAGTGTTTTAATTCCTTGTGCTGCTTGAATTCTTGCAATAGCTTGTAAGAATAATTCAGAATTGTATCTAACTTCTCGTCCTACAACTTTTAAAATTTCTTTATCTGGATATTTTTCGGTAGCAACAAGGGCTTTTGCTAATGTTGCCAAAACAATACCTACTAAGTTTATTGGAAATCTTGTATCTTGTGGGTACAAAATGTTTTGTGGGCCTCGAATGCCGGCTGTGGAAACTTTTGCCTCTTTAGCGTAGTTAGCAAACCATTCTTCTAATCCCAATCCTTCAGGGTTGGTTTGTGCATCATATGGAGCCAAGTATTCTTTTTTTAATGTAAAAATAAATTCATTCTCATTGTCAAAGTCAAAAAGATTTAATTTTTTAACGTATTCAGGTGTTTTATTTTCAACACTTTTGAATAACTCTTGTTCTAATAAATTTGTCATAATATAATCTCCCTTAAATTGATTATACAAAAAAATATTATCCTTGTCTATTTGCTAAATTCATAAATTTGGTATATAATCTAGTTGTTATTAGGGGAGTATATTAAATTGAAAGAAAAAAAGAAAAAAGAAAAAAGAAGCTATGCAAAACGTGATGCATCTGAATTTAATTTTTGGCGTGCTGTTTTTTATGCACTTGTAACAAAAGTATTTTACATGATTAGATTAAAGGTAATCTATCGTTTAAAAGTTTATGGAAAAGAAAATATTCCAAAGCACAATAAATATGTTGTAGCAGCGAATCATCTTTCGACATTAGATCCTCCAATGGTAGGTGGTATTATGCCTCGTCCTGTGAGTTTTATGGCAAAGCAGGAATTATTTGATCTTAAATTCGTTCGTTGGTGGTTGGATTGGTTAGGTGCATTTGCGGTTAATCGTGAGCATTTGGGTCCGTCTACAATTAAAACAGCAAAATCAATTAGTCAAACAGAATGGATTTTGGGTTTATTTCCACAAGGGACTCGTTGTAAACCTGGAACTATTGAGAATATAAATAAAGGTTTTGCAAGTATAGCAAAAGCGACTAAATGCGGAATTTTGCCGGTAGGGATTACTGGTACTGAAAAAGCTACACATATACCATTTTCCGGAAAAGTTGTTGTTAAAATCGGTGAATTAATACCTTATAATGATGACGTTGATGTTATGGTAGCGCAATGGATAAAAGCCATTGAGGAATTGACAGGTTTTAAATATGTTGAAACTCAGGAGTTAGAAAATGCAAAATAAAACTGAGCGAAATTTTAATAGACGTTATGCTAAAGAATATAATTGGCAAAGATCGCTTTTTTATTGGGTATTCTTGCACATTGTAGTTGATAATTTTATGCGAATCTTTTACGATTACAAGGTTTATGGCCGTGAAAATTTACCTAAAGATAATGGGAAATATATTTATGCCGGGAACCATGTGTCAGAATTAGATCCACCTATTTTGCCATTTGCAACAAGAAAAATAATAGCATTTATGGCAAAAGAAGAGTTATTTAGACCTGAGGATAAACGTCAATGGCTTGTTAAAAGATTGGGAGCTTTTGCTGTAAATAGGGCTAAGCCTGAAATTGCAACTTTAAAAACTGTAAGAGATATTCTTACTACATCTTGGTCTTTAGGTGTATTTCCGCAAGGTGGTACTCGTCCGTATGGCAAATTAGAAGGTATTAAAAAAGGATTTGCAGTTATTGCTAAAAGTGCAAAAGCGGATATTGTTCCTGTTGCTTTGGCTGAATTTTCTGGATATCCAAAGCTTAAGCCATTTACACGTCGTAAAATTAGGATATATATAGGTAAACCTATTTCTCACAAGTTAAATGAGGATGAGATTATTTACGAATGGAGTAAATTTATTTGTACCCATGCTGAATATGAAAATTGCATACCTAAGCCTGAAAGTTACAAAGAAACAACTACAGTATAACTATTAGAATATGGAGAATTTCAATTATGCAGACAAAAAAAGCATTTACGCTCGCTGAAGTGTTAATTACATTAGGGATAATTGGAGTTGTTGCGGCGGTTACAATTCCTACATTGGTATCAAATCACAATGCTAAACTTTTTAAAGAACGCAAGCCAATTGCAGAATTGAAAATTCGAGAAATTACAAGACAGATGAATTTAGATGGCATGTTAGCACCTCATGCGACAACCTCATCTTTCGTAAATGCGTTTAGTAAATATGCAAAGCTGGGTCGAATCTGCGACTCAAATAATTTAACGGATTGCTTTGCAGAACAAATAACAAAAACTACTGGAGAAGTAGTTGAAATAAAAGACTTAAATAACTCAGGCAAATTAGGTAAATCATACAATGATCTAAATAAAGCATTTGTTATGATGGATGGCTTATCTTTCATTATGTCATACGACAATTCTTGTGTAGCCCCTGATAAATACAACTCAACTTTATCAACAACTGAGTGTTTATCATACATAATTGATTTAAATGGAAAAAAAGGGCCAAACACAATTGGGCAGGACGTGCTTTTGGTAAATTCAACACTTCCAGGAGGTGGTTGTGATGGTATTGAATTTGGGAACCTTTGTATAGCATCTGAAGATGTAGAATATACATGTGTTGATAAAGGGTCCTGTGATTTTGGAGAAGTTCCCTGTGATTGCCATCATATGGCTGACTTAGCCTGTGCTGCAATTGGTATGCGTGCACCAAATATAGCAGAAGTAGCTCGTATGTATGAAAACCACGAAGAACTAGGTAATCCTTCAACACCATTATGTCCTTACGGAACCTGCATTCAAGGTGAAGAATCAACAGGTAGTGCTGATGATTATGACCAAATGACTGAAGATGAGCTCAAATTGGGTAATTTGTATTTATACATTTATACGTTCCCTTTTGCTGAAGGAACTAGTAAAATCCGTTGTGTAAAATAATTATTTTAAGATCTTTTTTTGTTATTAGATTTTGATTTATTGTAATTGTTAGGCTTTTTATTCGGTGTTGCAGTTGATGCAGATGTTTGAATACGTTTAACACTATAAACATCTTGCATTGATTGTAAGCAGTTTGTGACTTTTTTCAGGGTTTCTATGTTATCTAGTTCTAAGCCAATTTCAATAATACCAACGTTATTTTTAGATTTTACGTTTGCGGTAATAATGTTTGTATTATTATCGGATACTGCTGCGATAATATCTTTTAATAAACCCATTTTGTCAGCAGTTTCTATACGAATTGTTGTTGTATAAGTTTTATTTGTGTTGTTACCAGCCCATTGAATATCCATCATTCTTTCGGGTTCAATATTTTCTAGTGTTTTGCAGTCAATTCTATGAACAGTAACACCCTTTGAACGAGTAACAACACCCACAATAGGTTCTCCAGGGATAGGAGAGCAACAACGTGCGAATGAATACAACATTCCCTCTAAGCCAACGATATCTTTTTCTGATTTTTTACGGGTGGTTGAATGGAATTTTTCTTCAACAGGTTTTTCTTTTGGTTTTTGTACCTTGTTTACAATTTTGTTTAATGTCGTTTCGCCGTAGCCCAAAGCTGCAAATAAGTCGTCTGCAGAAACATAATTCATTTGTTTTGCAATTTTATCAAATTCACCTTGTTTTAAATATTCGTCAAAAACAGCTTTTGTTAATTCATGTTCAAGGTTTGATCTGCCAATTTCAATGTGTTCTTCTCTGTTATTTTTCTTGAACCATTGTTTGATTTTAGATGAAGCTTGTTTTGTAACAACAAAGTTTAACCAATCCAAACGAGGTGCTGGAGTTTTTGATGTCAGAATTTCAACAATATCACCGTTGACTAATTTAGTATCAAGTTGTGCTATACGTCCATTAACCTTAGCTCCAATTGTTTTGTGTCCAACATCGCTATGGATACGGTATGCAAAGTCGACAGGTGTTGCATCTTTAGGTAAATCCAATACATCTCCACCAGGGGTGAATGCAAATACTTGATCAGAGAATAAATCTAATTTTACAGAATTTACATAATCAGCTGCATTTGCCATTTCTTTGTCATATTCAACCATTTTGCGCATCCAAGAAAATTGTAGGTCTGATGCGTTATTGGCTTTTTCGGAGCCTTTTTCTTTATATCTCCAGTGTGCAGCAACCCCATATTCCGCAATTTCGTGCATTTCCCAAGTTCTAATTTGCACTTCAAGTGGTTTTGAACGTGGGCCGATAACAGAAGTGTGTAGAGATTGATATAAGTTACCTTTTGGCATTGCAATATAATCTTTGAAGCGCCCTGGAATTGGCTTAAATTGTGAGTGGATTAAACCTAGAACTTCATAACATTCTTTTTCACTGCCTACAATTACACGAACGGCTGTAATATCATACAAATCGTGAAAAGCTATATTTTGGCGTTTCATTTTTATGTAAATGCTGTAGTAGTGTTTTGCTCTACCTGTAATTTGAGCATTTATTCCTGCATTTTTTACATCTTTAGATATTTTATCTATCAGTAGCTGAACAGTTTGTTCTCTTTCAACTTTTTTTTGTGAAACTAATTGTGCAATTTCAAAATATTTGTCAGGTTCTAAATATCTTAAAGATAAATCTTCAAGTTCAGCCTTAATTTTCCCCATCCCTAGGCGGTTGGCTAAAGGTGCAAATATGTCTAAAGTCTCTCGAGCAATTTTTCTTTGTTTATTTGCAGCCATAAAATTCAGTGTTCGCATGTTATGAAGTCTGTCTGCCAATTTTAAGAAAATAATTCTGATATCATTTGCCATTGCGATAAACAAACGACGAAAATTTTCGGCTTGACGCTCCTCTTTTGATTTGAATTGTAATTTCCCAAGCTTTGTAACACCTTGTACTAAAGTTAAAACATCATCCCCAAACATTTTTTGGATATCTTCAGGTTTTGTTTCTGTATCTTCAAGAATATCGTGCAAAAATGCTGCAATTAAAGTTGGAGTGTCGACTTTTAAATCAGCGAGTATTTTTGCAACTTCTACAGGGTGGATAATATAAGGTTCTTCGGAAATTCTATATTGTCCTTCATGAAGTTTTTTAGCAAAAATATAAGCCTTTTCGATTAAAGCTATATCTTCGGTACTTCTTTTTTGATCTTTTAATTTTTGTTTTATTTCTTGAAAAAGTTCTAAATCTGACATAGTATAATAATACAAATTTTCTGTTTATTTTTCAATAGAAATTTGAAGAATTTCATACATAAGGATTAAAAATGTTAAAAGAAACTAAAGATGGCCTGATTGTTCAATTTAAAATATCACCTAATTCTTCTAAAAATGAAATTATTAAAACTGATGAAGGTGTGAAGATTAAAATTACTGCGCAACCGATAGATGGAAAAGCTAACAAAGCTCTTTTAGAGTATCTTTCTAAAGAATTTAAAGTCCCCAAAACATATATTGAAATAGTAAAGGGAACAACTAATAAAGAAAAAACTGTGTTATTCAAAATTTTTGAGGACGAAAAGGTTAATTTTATTAAAGAAAAGTTTAATTAACTAGCAAAAAATATTTTTAGTGCTTTTATTACACTAACAAAGGAGAAAATAACCAATGCGCATTAATTCAAATTACACAATGTCGAGCTATAACAATAGAAATTGTAAAAAGCCAAGTTTTCAAGCTAAGGTAGATGAACAAGTTCAAGCATCATTGAGAGAAAAAGCAGTTGCGGAAGGACGCGAAGTTGCGTTTGATAAAAAACTAGCTAGAGTTTCTCAGTGGGGTGATAAGGATTCTGTGATTTCTGTTGCTACAGGTATAGATATTACGGATGAAGACTTTAAAGGTCCACATTTAGTTTTAACAAATGAAAATAAATCAGTATTGTATGGTGCTGGTTTCAACATTGATAACTCATTATCAACACTTGATCAATTCTTTAAGTTAACCCAAAAAGATATTGTAGCTGCAGAAAGAGAAATTGTTACAACAGCCAGAGTTGCTAAGTTGGAAGGTATCAAAAAAATTGCACAAACTCCTGAAGATTTGAAAAAAATTACTGGTAAAAAATACCCTTCAGATAAAGAATTTGCAGCAGGTATTAGTAAATTATCAGAAAGAGAAATCATGGAATATCGTTTCGATTTAATGAAACGCAATGAAAGACTTGATGAATTAGCAAAAAGACTTAAAGTAGATTTCGAAATCGCAATATCTGATAATGATGATATTGAAAAATAAAAATTATCGTGATAACATAAGCTTAAAGGGAAATATAAATGACAAAAACGTTTTTACAACTTCATCATCATATACATAGCTTCCTCGTGTAGCTATGAATTGAAGTTGTGCGTTTTAAATATATTCAATTCTTTAAATAGCTTCACGAGGAAGACTCTTTATTGATGCTATAGATAAGAATTGGAGAAAACTAATTATGACATTCGTAAACATTATATCAGCCGTCGGCAATACAAAAAGCATTTATCCATTATTAGTCAGGGATTGTGGTATAGAGAACCCTGTCAAAGTTGCCATGACTTATAATCAAAATAAAGAAGATAAAAAAATAGCATGGTTAGCAACAAGAGAGCGTATTTTGGATGAATATTCTGTATCGGGTGTTTGGCTAGGTACAATCCCTGCTATTGATAAAGTCGCTGGGCTTGCAATGAAAAAATTTGGTAATTTGAATGCAGATGTTAATCTTAAATTATTCTCTGAAGATGAAAACTATAATAAACAATTGACTGCATTTGAAGCCAAAAGGAACAAAGGCCTTCGTTGTAAAAAACCTGATATTGTGCAAGGGTTTGAATATAATATTCAAAAATTTAGAAATGTACAGGGTGCTCAAGATGCTGTACAAGATATGATTAATGTCAAAAACAACAAAAAACTATTTAATGGTTTAATGAATACCAAATTTATCGCATCTGTTGTTATTCCTATTGTATTAATGGGGTGGGTAATTCCAAAACTTATTTTTGCTTCATCAGCTAAAAAGAAAATGGAGGCTTATAGAAAAGAAGCAGAACAAAAACAAATGCTTCCAAATTTTGGTTCAAGTACAACAAAGTCTTTTGATCAATTTATAAAAGGTAATCAAAATTTAACATCGTTCCAAGGTGGCTTGACTTCATTCTTGACTGGTTTAACAACTGTTCAAAAAATGGCTGTTACTGATGGTGGTTATGCTGCTGGTAGAATATCAACAGCGCGTAATAAAAATGAAGCAGTTGATATTGGTTTTAAAATGGCCGGCATGATGTTTTTGAATTATTTAGCACCTCAGTGGATTGAAAAAGGTCTTAACTTGGTAACTGATGTTAGTCTTGACCCTAAAATGCTTGTAGATAAAAGATTTTTAGCCTCTATAAAATATGATCACCTTGATTTGCCAAAATCAGATTCAGCATCTGATTTAATAAACTTTATAGATAGCAAACCAAATTCAATTTTTGCTAAAGCTGCAGAAAAAGCAGGTAAAGTCACTTTCTTAAAAGATAAAAATGGTAAATCTTTGAATGTAAGAGATCCACGTGCTTATGTTGATATTGAAGAATTGGGTAAATTTAGAAAACAAGTTGAAACATTTGCGCAAAAAGCAAAAAATAGTGGAAATGTGGCTAAATACGCAAGTAAATCTCTTGGTTTACGTTCAGTTACTATACTTGCAAATATTGCGTTGAGTAGTTTCTTGTTGGCATATTGTTTGCCAAAAGCGCAGTTCTTGTTTAGAGAATGGTTCACAGGTTCAAAGCTTGAACCAGGTTTGGTTGAAAATAAAAAAGATTTTAAACAGGTTGAAGCAGCATAGCAAAAAATATTTTTATAGGTTTTATACTGAACATGAGAATTTATAGTATAAGCCCTTACAAAATAAATTTTTCTTCTAATGGCCCAAAATTTGAAGATTATCGTGATGAATCAGAATTAAGAAATTTTGCTGAAGACGATGGTTTTGATGGCCACGATAGAGCTGTAAGAGATGCTATAAGAGCTCATATGTACGCACAATTTTTACCTAATTATGGTATAGATGAGCGAAAAGTTTCTTCTTATGCAAGAACAATTGATGATGTGTACATTCCAAATTTAATGAAAATCGGTAATGGTTCTTATAGAGGTTCAACGTTGGCTAAAAATTTAAATTTAGTGGAATTGTTGCCAAGGTCTGGTGTAAGAACACTTATTGATTTAGTCGGTTACAATAGTTTAGAGCGTGAATGTGATAAACAAAAGGTTCAGTATGTCAGATATCCAGTAGAAGCCGATTATTGGGCGCATCCAATTTTTAAAAAAGATATAACTCTTATCGAGGATTATAAAAGTGAATTGCTTAAACATCCAATGACAAAAGAAGAAAAGGAAAAAGATTTTTCTAGATTTAGAGAAATGATTAATCTTGAACGTCGTGAATTTATGCAAAATTTTATTGAATTGATAAGTACAATGAAAACTGGGCATTTTTATATCGCCTGCGAGCACGGTGAATATAGAACCCCTAATATTTTAGCTTTAAACAGTTATTTTAATCCTAACTGGATGGGAGAAGCAACTAAACCAACAAGTGAATTTATGTATGCAAACATGAAAAACATGTATTTGAATATGACAGAGAAAGAAAAAAGTAGGCTAGGTTTTACAAAAGAACATGAGGCTTATCTTCAAAAAGCATTTGAGTTATAAAAAAAATCCCACCGAAGTGGGATTTTTTGTTATACCATTGCGAACTCTTTTGATTCAAATGGAACGTTATCAACAAGAATTGTTCTTCTGATTTCTGCTAAATCTTGTTGCATTAATCTTCTTGGAGAACCTTCTTCCATTGAATGATTTCTTAATAAGTAAGATGGATGGAAAATAGCCATAGCTTTATATTCTTTGTTGTTAATAGTTACATTAAACCAGTTTCCACGGATTTTTGAAATCTGAACTTTTGGATCAGCCCAGAATGATTTTAATGCTGTTGCACCACAGAATAAAATTGCTTTTGGATTCATAATATCAATTTGTGCGTGTAAGAATTTTTCGCATGCTGATTTTTCTTCTTCAAAAGGAACTCTGTTTTCTGGTGGTCTGCATTTTACTGTGTTAATAATATACAAATCATCTTGTCTAGAAATTCCAGCTTCTGTTAAAAATTCATCTAATAATTGACCAGCTCTGCCTACGAATGGAGTACCAGACATGTCTTCCATTTCCCCAGGAGCTTCACCGATTAATACAATACTAGCAGTTTCAGGGTTACCATCTGAAAATACTACATTGTTACGTGTTTTAGCTAGTGCGCAAGCTTTACAGCTTCTGCATTTTGATTCAACAATGTTCAAACATTCTTTTTTCATCATCATTTTCTCTCTCCTCTTTATTGTTAAATATTAATCCAATATTATATTTTTTGCAATAACGTTTCAATTCTTTCATAATTACATTTGAAAGTAAGAATACTGCTATTAAGTTTGGCACAGCCAAGAATAAAGTAAATGCATCAGATAGATTAATTATACTTTTAAAGTTCATGGCCGAACCGATAATTATGAATAAGCAATATATGATTTGGAAGGTTCTTGTTGTCCATTTAGAGTCCCCAAACAAGAAGTTCCAACTTTTGATACCATAATAAGAACCACAAAGCATTGTTGATAATACAAAGCAGCTTGCCATAAATGTTAATAGAATAGGGAAGAACGGACAAACACTTTCAAATGCTTTGGATGTTAATTCAATACCAGCTAACCCTGTTGATTGTTGATATACTCCAGATACTACAATAACAAATGCAGTAGCAGAACCTACGATTACGGTATCAACAAAAGGTTGTAACATTGCGATAAACGCTTGGGCCACAGGTTTACTTGTTTTTACAGCCGAAAAAGCGATTGGTGCTGTACCCAATCCAGCTTCATTTGCGAACATTGCGCGTCTAAATCCCCATAACATGCAAGCAAACATTCCACCTGTTAATGCTTGAGGTTTAAATGCTTCTTTTACGATCAAAGCAACTGTATGAGGAACTTCTGTAATATGCATTAAGCAAATTACAAATGCAGAAAATACGTATAATGAACACATAACTGGTGTTACTTTAGATGTAAATTTACCAATTGCTTTAATTCCGCCAATGATAGTTACATAGGTAATTATAGCAACGATTAAACCAACCAACCAGCTTTGACCAGCAAAGAAACTTGTTTCTCCGCCCGTTACCTCTGTGATTTGTGCAGTCATCGCGTTAATCTGAAATAAATTCCATCCGCCAATCATTGCAAATATACAACATACGGCATATATTTTTGATAAATACGGTGCAATAGGTTTTATCCAAGGCGCTTTTAATCCACCTAATATATAATACATTGGGCCGCCAGCAACAGTTCCGTCTTTATTCACTTTTCTGAATTTAATACCAAGAACAACTTCAGCGAATTTTAAAGCCATTGAGAAAAATCCAGCAAGAACCATCCAGAAAATCACTCCAGGTCCGCCAATAGATACTGCCGCAGCTGAGCCTGCAACATTACCAATCCCAGCAGATGCTGATATTGTAGCAGTAAGAGCTTGGAAAGAAGATACTTCCCCTTTTTTCTTGCGTTTAATTGTATCTTCGTGTTTGTATTTATTTAAAATAAGATTTAAGCCGTGTTTAAATCCCCAAATTCCGATAAATCGCATTCTAAATGTGAAATAAAATGCAGCAACCATTAATAATGCTACTAATAATTGCACCTCAACTCCATTAATTGTAATGGAGTAAAATATAATCTCTGATATTTTATCGGCTATTGGTGATAGTAAGCTATCAATTAGACTGTCTAAATTCATTCCTTAATTATACTATAAACAAAATAAATACCACAATATATGTGCCGTATTTTACATTTGGGTGAAATTTATGTTATAATCAAACTATGATTGAATTAATGATTTTATTTTTGCTATCAAAACGTGAACTTACAATGTATTCTATTCATAAAAACATTGAAGAAAATTTTGGTGCTTATTCACGTCCAAGTTTTGGAGCAATAAAACCAGCATTAGTAAGACTAGAAAAAAATGGATGTTTAACTACTCGAAAAATGATGTCAGATGGTGGCAAACTCTCTGTATTTTATTCAATTACGAAAACAGGTTTGGAGGAACTTAAAAAACTCATTTTGGAGAATTTAAGTGAAAATCCTTTGCAGTTTTTATCTAATGCTAGAGTTAAGCTTTCTTGTGCATCGTATTTGTCATACGAAGAGTGCGCAGAATTGTTCTTTCATATTAAATCTATGGCTATGCAACATAAGTTTAATGCCGAAAATATAATCAATAATGAGTATAATCAGTTAAGTTTTTACCAAAGAATAATTTTGGATAATGCGATTTGTGAATATTCAAATTTTATAACGATTTTAGAAGGTTTGGAAAAAGAAAATGCCAGCAATCGTAAATAGTGTTTTAGAAAATTCAATAGCCGAAGAATTAGAAATTGAATCGGGTGATGAGATTTTATCAATTGATGAAAATCAAATGGCAGATATGATTGATTATAATTTTTATTGCAAATCTGAGCTTCTTACTCTTGAGGTGAAAAAGAAAAATGGAGAAGTAGAAGTTATTGAAATTGAAAAAGATTATGATGAAGAACTTGGTATTGTTTTTGAAAGCGCAGTTTTTGATAGAGTTAAACCATGTTTAAATCATTGTGTGTTCTGTTTTGTTGACCAACAACCAAAAGGCTTAAGAGATACTTTATATATTAAAGATGATGATTATAGATTATCTTATTTGCAAGGAACTTATATAACTTTAACTAATTTTACAGATAAAGATAGAGAGCGAATTAAAAGAATGCATTTGGGACCATTTTATGTCTCAGTTCATACAACAAATCCAGAACTAAGAAATAAAATGCTTAGAAATCCTAATGCAGGTAAAGCTTTGGAAAATTTAAAATGGTTTAGAAAAAATAATATTCCGTTTCATGCTCAAATAGTTTTGTGTCCTGGGTTGAATGATGGTAAAGAGTTGGAAAGAACTTTATCTGATCTTTCTGAATTAAAAAATACTGTTCTTTCTGTTGCGATTGTTCCTGTTGGAATAACACAATTCAGAGAAGAAAACTTACAACAAGTTGATAAAAAATGTGCTGAAGAAACAATAAACATCACATCTAAATATAAACGTGTTTGTTGTTCTGACGAATTCTTTTTACTAGCGAAAAAAGAAATTCCACCAGCAAAATATTACGGTAGTTTTTCTCAACTTGATGATGGTGTAGGAGCAATTCGATTGTTGCTTGAAGATTTTAAGCAACACAAATTGCCGAAGAAATTATCTAAGCCTGTTAAATTTTCTTTTGCGGCGTCATATGCAGCAAAAGATGCGTTGAATTATATTTCTAACGAATTAAACAAAATAAAAAATCTTGAGTGTTCCGTAAATCCTGTTAAGTCAGATTATTGGGGTAAAGATATTACCGTTGCTGGTTTGATAACTACAGATGATTTAATCAGAACGGTAAAAGATTTGGATGTCGATTTTGTTGTGATTCCATCAATTATGCTTCGACCATATACAGAAGACTTTTTGGATGGTAAAAATTTGGATTACGTAAAAAAAGAAACTGGAAAAGAGTTTTTTGTTGTTCAAAACATTTATTCAATGGAAGAACTAGTAAATTATATTAAAACATTTCAATAAAAAGCCTCCTTTTAAGGAGGCTTTTTATTATTAATATCTTTCTAGATATTTATCTAATTCCCATTGAGAAACATATGTTCTAAATGAATCCCATTCCTTTTTCTTAGAACTCATAAATTCATTAAATATGTGTTCGCCAAGCGCGGCTTGTGCAACAAGGGATCTATCTAAATGTTCAAGTGCTTCAGCCAAGCTACCAGGCAACGCGTCAATTCGTTGTTTTTTGCGTTCTTTGCTTGATAGTTTGTAAATGTTGCTTTCTACTGGAGCTGGTGGATCAATTTTGTTTCTAATTCCATCCATACAAGCTTCTAAGATCGCCGCAAATGCTAAATAAGGATTGCAAGCTGGGTCTGGAGAACGTAATTCAACGCGAGTTGAAGAGCCACGTTTCGCAGGAACTCTTAATAATGCACTTCTATTAGCTAATGACCATGCTAAATAAACAGGTGCTTCATACCCTGGAACTAAACGTTTGTAGCTATTTACTGTTGGGTTTGTAATAGCAGTAATTGATTTTACGTGTTTTAGCATACCGCCAATTGCGTATTTAGCTTCATCTGATAATTGATATTCAGCATCTTCAGCATAGAAAGCATTTTTGCCATCTTTAAATAACGAAACATTGCAGTGCATGCCAGAACCGTTGATACCATAAATTGGTTTTGGCATAAATGTTGCGTGCAAATTATGTTGAGCTGCAATTGCTTTTACGGCAATTCTAAATGTCGTAACATTATCTGCAGCAGTCAAAATATCAGTATATCTAAAATCTATTTCGTGTTGACCTACTGCACCTTCGTGGTGAGAAGCTTCAATGTCAAATCCCATTTCTTGAAGTGTTAATACAATATCACTTCTTACATCTTCACCTAAATCTTCAGGGCCTACGTCATAATAACCAGCTCTATCGTGGGTTACAGGCATTGCTTTGCCATTTTCGTCTTTAGCAAATAAGAAAAATTCAGCTTCTGGACCAACATTCATTGAAAAACCATATTTTTCAGCTTCTTTCATTACTCTTTTTAAATTGCATCTTGGGCAACCCTCAAATGGAGTTCCGTCGGCGTTATAGATATCACATATTAATCTTGCTGAATTTATACCATCTTTACCTCTCCAAGGAAGAATTTGGAAAGTGTTAATATCAGGATGGAAGAACATATCAGAAGTTTCGATGCTTCTGAAACCTTTGATTGAAGACCCGTCTAACATCATTTCGTTGTCTAAAGCTTTGTCTATGTGTTCAGACGGAATTGCTAAATTTTTAACCTGACCATTAATATCAACAAATTGTAATTTGATAAATTTAATATTGTATTCTTGAATAAAACCTTTAATATCTTCGCGTGTAAACTGTCTGTTGTCTAAACGAGTATGTTTAAATTCTGTCATAAATACCTCTTTTCTATACAACAAGAATATAGATTTTTATGAAAAAGGTCAAGTATATAGCCATAAATCTTTACTAAATGGGTAAAAAAAAACCCTATCTTGCGATAGAGTTTGGAATTCTTTTACGTAATTCCTCGTGTGTAGAAGGTTAGTGTGTAGTAGGTAGTGTAAATAGTAGTGTGTGTTATGTATCTCGTGTTTATTTAAATCTTTTTTATTGTTTGCGTATCGCTTACATATTAATAAAGTATTTTGGGAGTATATAATTGCTATATACCTAAAATACTGTTACATTTCTTAATAAAAACGGGTAAACTACTGATATAATGGGAAAACTTCGTTAATAATTTTTTGCCATTTATCCTTTTTGAATATTCCAATTGAAAATTCTGCAACATTTTGACCTAATTGTTGCGCTTCAGGGGTAAGTAAAGGTGGACCTGCAGGTGTTGAACGAGAAGGGTTTTGAGGATTAGATATAATTCCTGTACTGCGTAAAAGTGTTATTGATAAAGAATTTTTAAATACTTCATATTCAGTTAAGCCTTTTGTTACTACGCCCAAATTTTGTGCCCAAACAAATCTTTGCATTGGTGCAAAATTGGTTTTAACTTCAATGCCGCGTTTTTTAGGCAAATGTTCGCGCATATCGTAATCCGGATTAAAGTTTCTTTTAATTAAAGAATTCATATCTTCTGAATATGTTTCTGTTATTGAATTTGGCAATATAAAATTCACTTGCCATAATCTATTTTTGTAGTTATTATTCCAATCAATCTTAAAATTGATCAAATTTTCAGTTCTGTAGAATTTTATATCAAAGAATGAAGTCTTAATAATATAGTTTTCGATTGATAAGATTTTAGCTTTTTCTCCAAAATCTGTGCTTACTGCGCCAAAATTGTATGTATCACCTTCGTCTATGCGACGAGTGAAAGTTATTTCTATATCACCCAAATATAATTTTCCGTCTTTTAATTCCAAACGTAAATCAGTTTTCTTTTTTGATTTTTTTCGGAGAGTATAAATAGTTTTAATATCTTCAGTTACAGGGATTTTTTGAGTGTCATATAGTAAAGAATTTTCAAAATCTTGTTTTGTGCTAATAACTTCGTATCCATCTAATATTTTAGAGCTTTCTACAATATGAGTTTGAAACTTATGTTCAAGGCGTAATTCTTCAATTATTGTATTTGCGATTTGAAGGATTTTTTCGTAGCGAATAATATTTTCTCTATGAACCAAATCAGTTGAGCAACCACAAATGCTATCATGTGCTTGATTTTGCAATAATAGCTTGTATGCATATTCAATAACATTGTTGTATTTGGAACCATATTTTTGTTGTAATTTATCAGCTTGTTCTAATAAATAAGAGCATTCAATGTTTTTTTGTTTTAATTTTGTTCTGGCTGAATACGCACCTTGGAGTGTGAAAGTTTTTGAATTATCTCGTAGTTCGTCATTCCATTTAGTTTTGAATTTAACTTTTTCAAAGTAATCAAATGGTGAACCTAGTGTTATTTTGTAATCAGTCAATAAAGCGTTAATCTCGTTAATTTGTTCTGTAATATCTAATTCTACACCTAAATGGTCAGCGCCAATTGGCAATAGAAGGAAATCAGAAGATTTTTCAGCTATCAAGTCTAAATCGCGTTGTAACCAACCAGCTTTTTCTTCAATTGATATGTTTGCAGAAAAAATATCCATAAAGTATCCGCGGAGTAGGTTAACTGTATTTACTCCGTTAAAGATAAATTCTGCAGGTAAGTCGCCAACTCCTCGCCATACAATTGCTTTATCAATTCCAAATTCTTTTAGAACTGTTGGGACGTTTTTGCTGTGCCCAAATGTGTCAGCTAGGTAGCCTATAAAATCTTCGCAACCAAAATCTTTTGCAATTTTCAAACCAATTTCAAGGTTTTTACTAAAACAAGTTTTATCTGTTAAAAACTCATCTACTAAGCAATAGAAAGGACCTATGAATAATTTTTTTTCTTTTATTAACTTTCTAACAAGTTTTTCTTTTTCAGGTCTTAATTCTAAGTAATCTAATAAAGCAGCAACTTGACCATCAAAATAGAATGAAGGGATTTTTTTGTTTTTTAATAGATCCAAAACATTATCGAATACTCGAATAAGTCGAAGTCTAAAAACTTCGTATTCTCTATACCATTCTCGATCCCAGTGAGTATGCAGATATGCGATTACTTGTTTTTTCATACATTAATTTTAACATATTTTTTAATTAAATACTAGTTGTTTACATAATAATTAATATGTAAAAAGAGGCTCGTTTTGAGCCTCTACACCATGCCTTCTTTGACAGCTTTGACTGCGGCTTGAACCCTGTCGTTTACGCACATCTTTTGTAAAATAGAACAAACATGAGCTTTTGCGGTATGAACACTCACTATAAGCTCTTTTGCAATTTCAGTATTACTTTTCCCTGTAACAAGGTGTTTTAAAACTTCAAATTCTCTTTCGGTTAGTGGTACTCTGCCTTCGCCTTGAATTTTGTTTGGTAAGAACCCTATATTTTCAATTTTTGGTAATGAGTTTAGAGCCATTTGTGCTACTACAGGGTCTATCCAGCAAACACCTTGAGCTACATCTCTAACAACATCGGCAAGTTTTTGTGGGTCGATGTCTTTAAGGCAATATGCGTTAGCTCCTGAGCTTAATGCGGCTATAACTTCTTCTTCTCTATCGTGAGAAGTTAGTGCGATTATTTTTATATCGTTAGACCATTCTCTAATTTTTAGCATGGCTTCTATTCCATTCATGCCAGGTAAGCCTAAATCCATAAGCACAACATTAGGTTTTGTTCTCTCTATAATCTTTAATCCTTCAATAGCATCTTCAGATTCTCCGACCACGTCCATGTCGTCGTTGGCATTTAGTGCACATCTTAGCCCGACTCTTGTAAGTTTAAAATCTTCAACTATAACTATTTTGATTGTTTCTGTTTGTAAATTTGTCATTATAGCACCTCTTTCTTGTATAAGACAATTTAAGAATAGTCGAGGTTTATAATCCATTACCCAACTAACTAATATTAATTTTTTTTGTAAGTTGAATATCTAAAAAATGATTTCGTGTTATAATTATTACACTTATAGGGAGAATGTGTATGTTCAATTTTTGGTTTGGGAAAAAAGAAGAAAATCTTTCTGATGCTTTGAATTTTGTTTATTCAAAATTATTAGAAAAGTATTCAGTAGAAAATATTAGTAAAGACCGTAAAAAGTATTTGAAAGATATTGTAGCTCAGAACGGTTATCTTCCATACCCATATTACAAAGCGTTGGACGAATTAACTCCGGCAGAAACATTGTTTGCCTTGCAAGAAAAATGGCTTCAAAACGGTGTTTATCAAGATGGAAAATTTGTTTTTGTTAACGACAAAATTAGTGTTTTAGCTCGTAATAATGTAAAAAATTCTGATTGGATTAAAAAAGAAGGGCATGATATTAAACTAATAAATTTGGCAGGGTTAGGTAATCATAAAGATCAAGCTGGTAAATTTATGGATTGGTTAAAACAATTATTAATTTTGCCAACAGGTAATTTAAAAAACAATATTTTTAACACAACTATTTATTTAATTCCGTTTCATCCTAGAGAGTTTGGTTGTGCGTATTTGCCAAAAAGTTCAGAGGTTAGTGAGGCTCTATTAGATAAAGAAATTCAGGAAGTTACTGGATTGGATGCAAAAGGTCAGGTAAAATTATTTATCCAATTGGCACAACTTGCAGGGCACCCTGTAATATATGATATTTTGCCTCAGACAGGCCGTTTTTCAAAAGCGGTTTTAGCGAATCCTCAAATTGCGCGTTGGTTTGATATTACGTTATTGCAAAAAGAACTTGATAGAAAAGTTGAAGAAGTTGCTCATTTAATGGCGGATGTTTTTGATGCGGAAGACTTGGACGTAGTTAAAAATATTTATAAACAGTCAAACGCATCTGGCGATTTGAGTGAGTATTATCAAAATATATATAATACGTTTGATTCTAAAATGGCTGAGTACAAAAAAGACTTTTCTGAAAAAATGCTAGAGAAAAATTCTCAAATGCGTATTCATAAAAAAGTAAAAGAAATTGTTGCTAAAATTGAAAACGTTAAAGTTGATAAAAAATTAACAGAAGAAAATATAACTAAACAGTTAGAAATAATTCAAGAGCTTATCAAAGAAGGCTTTTGGCCAGCACCGGGTGGAGCTTGGTGTTCTGCAGGTGTGCCTATTTATGACAAAATGAGTGATTGTGGTGGATATCCTACATTCAAACATTTTGACTACAAAGGTGAAGATGTTTCATGCTTTGCAAACTTGGATTGCCAAACTCCATATTATTTTGCATTTTTAGAAAGCGGAAATTTTAATGAGCCAGTTGTTGAGTATTTCATTAATTATATGAAAGATTTGCAAGCAGATTATAATTTTGATGGATTTAGAGTTGATCATATTGATCACGTTGTTGACCCAGTTTCAGAATGCAATGGAACCCCAATTAGCTATCGCGCTCCAAGAGTTGTGTTGGGTAAATTAAATCGTGCGATGAAAGCTAAAATTCCTTATTTTGCGACTTTGGCTGAATACATGCTTTGGGATAATTTCTACAAGGAATATCATGAAGATATGGCGTTTGATATTTTGTGGGGCAATGATATTATTTCTCAGTTTGAAAAAAATCCAGAAAAGATTACTGATGATAATCAATATCTGACAAATTATAATGTGAAGTTTAAAAAAGGTAATTATTTATCAATTCTTAAAACATATAACAACCAAGATGGCGAATTTAGATGTATTGACCAATACCCAGGACAATTGGGAGAAGAAGGCGCATTGTTTAAATGGTTCAAGTATAAATTCCTCCCAGGGGGGAAATTTGCGCAAAGACCTGTTATGTATGTTGATGGGGACGAAAGCTATACTCAACGTGGTATTGAAAGAGCTATTGGTGAAGAAGTTTCGATGCCAAGAGAAGAAAATTTTGCATTCTATGAAAAATTCAATGCTATTGACGCTTTTGTTAAAAACCAACCTATTATAACTGATGGTGAAGCACAAATTATGCTTCAAGATGATGATGGCTTTGTTGCTTGGTTAGTCACAAAAGAACCGTTGAGAACTGCTTTTTTAGTAGTTGCAAATTACACCTATCCAACAGAAAGAGTTTCTAAAACTGATGACAATGGATCTTCTTATCAAGAATGGGTTGAGGGTCAGCCTGTTGAAAATAAAGTAGTTCATCTTCCAGTAGATTATACTTTAGTTGGAGAATATGTATTAAAAGTTAACAAATTTACAAAAATTACATGCAAAAATTGCGGGCATGATTTGGAAGTAAAAGAGCTGAAAAACGGCGAGTTTAAGGTGTTTGAACTTAAACGAGCATAAAAACTTCTCTAAAAAATCATCCATATGCTTGACACATTTTGAAAAAATTGATAATATAATCGCATTAGTAAAGATAAAAAATGTTCATAGCTTTATTAGTAAACAAAAGAAAGGTGAAAAGATTATGACAAAAAGATTCGGTTTTACTTTGGCAGAAGTATTGATTACTTTAGGTATCATTGGTGTAGTTGCTGCTATGACTATCCCAACATTGATTTCAAATACTAACGGTGCTCAGTTCAAAACTGGCTTCAAAAAAGCTTTATCAACTTTGAACCAAGCAGTTATCATGAACCTAGCAATGGAAGATTATGATTTTTCTTCATTAGTTGCAGGTACTGATGCTGATGATCAAAAAGGTGCTACAGAAAAAACCTTAGGTTATGTTTTAAAATCAAGAACTCAAAGTGATCTTGCTAATTATGCATTCCCAGAGGGTGGTTTGAAATTTAAAGGTTACTATGAAGCTGCTGATGGTACTTATACTTCTACAGATGAAGTAACTGCTACTGCTGACAACTTTGTAGTTTTCCAATTCCAAGATAATACAGCGTTTGGTTTCCCTATCGCTGCTGCTAATTGTGATGCTAGAGCTAAAGCAAACTGCTTGGGCTTTATCGATGCTAACGGTGGTTCATCTCAAAACCCTAACACTGTTCAAACATGTACAACTGGTACAGAAGGTACTGATTGTGTAGTTACAGCAGCAGGTGTAAAAGATGTATTCCCAGTATTCTTCTATGGCCAAACTGTAGAACCTGCATCAGATGCAGCTAGACAAGTATTATTCGGTAAATAATCGAAACTTAATACAAGTTTAAAAAAGGCGGTCTTTCGACCGTCTTTTTTTGTTGCAAAAAGTCCTCCCTAATGAGGGAGGATTTAGGTGGGCGCCTATTATTTAAAACTATGTAAAAATATTGCCCTATTAAAAGTTTTAAGATATCCTAGTTATATGATTAAGCAAATTCGATTAAAAGATTATATATTAATAGATGAATTAACGGCTAATTTCCACCAAGGATTAAACATAATCACTGGTGAAACTGGTTCTGGTAAAAGTATTTTAATCAATGCTATTGATCTTGTTTTTGCCCCTCGTGTATCAAAAGAAGTTATTAAAACTGGCAAAGAAAAAGCCGTAATTGAGCTTGTAATCGAAAATACAAAGCATGATTTAACAAGTTTTTTTAATGAAAACGGAATTGATAACTGGGGAACCGAAATAGTTATTTCAAAAGAAGTTACACAAAATGCTGTTCGCTCTCGTATTAATGGTACCTTGGTTAGTACAGAAATCTTAAAAAGCCTGCGCGCATTGTTTGTTGATATTCACTCTCAACATCAAACATATGCATTTATGCAACCTAAATATCACATTACGCTATTGGATTCTTATGGTAAAAATTCTTATGGTGCAAAATTGGAGAATTATAAGACGCAATTCGCGCAGTATCAGGCGCTTTTAGCCCAATTAGAAAAAGCTAAAAATTCGGCTGATATGACAGAATCGCAATTAGAATTTTTAAAGTTTCAAATTGATGAAATTGAATCAGCTAACATACAATCAGAAACAGAAGATGATGAAATTTCTCAAGAACTTGAAGTTTTAGAAAATGCAGAAAAATTGAAAGAGCTTACAGGTGCTTCTTATTGGGCTTTAAATGGTGACGATGGCTCAATTTTAGATGGCTTGAATAAAATCAAGCAAAATGTTTCTAAGGCTGCCTCATATGATTCTAAGTTGGCTGATATTGAAAACGCTTTAATAGAGGCTGCAGAAACCTTAAAAGATGTTGGTAGCGGTTTGAATAGCTATAGCCAAAACATGGATAATGATACGGAACGCTTGAATCAACTTCAAGAAAGATTATTTGCTTTGGATAAATTAAAACGTAAATATGGTGGCTCATTAGAATCTGTCTTGAAAACTTATCAATCATTGTCAGAAGAACTTTCTGGTATTGAATTTTCTACTCAAAATATTGAAGAATTAGAAAATAAAATAGCCCAAAATCGTTCAGAGTTAGATCGCTTGGCGCAAGAAATAAGCTCTTATAGAAAAGATTTTGCTCGAGTATTATCAGTGCAAATTCAAGATAAGTTAGAGTTTTTAGAACTTCCAAAGGCTCGTTTTGAAATTAGCATTAGGGAAAAAGAGTTATCATCTGATGGTTTTGATGATGTTGAATTTATGATTTCAACAAACATTTCAGAAGATTTGAAACCGTTGGCAAAAGTTGCTTCAGGCGGGGAAATCTCTCGCGTTATGTTAGCGATTAAAACAATTTTTGCAGAAAATGACAACATTAATACAGTTATATTTGACGAAATTGATACAGGTATTTCAGGTCGTGCATCCCAAAGTGTTGCCGATGAAATTGTTGAATTGTCAAAATATCATCAAATTATTTTGATTACGCATCAGGCTATAATTGCTTCAAAATCAGACAAACACTTCTACGTCAGAAAATCACAAACTGATGAAACTAAAGTAGAAGTGTATGTTTTAACTGGAGAGAATAAGATTAAGGCTTTGGCAGAACTTGCTGGTGGGGAAATTAATGAGCAGTCCATGAAGTTTGCAAAATCACTGATTAGCTCTCTATAAATGCTCGAAAATGTTGAAATTCTTTTGTCTCTCGAATTTTTTTAAGAGTTCCTTCTTCAAGCTGTCTTATGCGCTCTTTTGAATACCCCATGATTTTGCCAAGCTGTTCGAGAGTTTTGGGATTTTCTTCATTTATTCCAAAACGGCATGTTATAATTTGTCGTTCTCGTTCAGGAAGTGTGGATAACAAATCGTTGATGCTTCCTTTTATTATGTTGTTTTTTGTTTGTTCTTCGGGTGAATTATAACTTGTGTCTTCTATGTAATCACCAATGTTTAAATCATCAGTAACAGGCGTTTCAAGACTTATTGGTTCTTTAATTATGGCTTTTTTTATTGAGATAAGTTTTTTGGTTGGTATCCCCATAAGTTGTGCAATTTCTCTGTCAGATGGTTCTTTTGAATTCTTAATTGTTAATTCGGTGTAGTATTTTTTGTATTTCCTGATTTTATCAGTCATGTGAACAGGAATTCTTATTGTTCTTGAATTGTTTGATATTGCACGGATTATTGTTTGTTTTATCCACCAAGTTGCATATGTGGAAAAACGAAAATTTTTTGTGTAATCAAATTTTTCTGTGGCTTTTATTAACCCTAATGACCCTTCTTGAACTAAATCCATAAACAAAACACCTTGCCCTATGTATTTTTTAGCAATGCTTACAACAAGCCTTAAATTAGCTTGAATAAGTTTGCGTTTTGCCATATCTGAATTATTCTCTCTTATTTCTTTGCCAAGTTGTTTTTCTTCTTTAGCAGATAATAATTTAATTTTGCTAATATCTTTTAAATACATTTGTAAGATATCATCGTCATGTGATATTGCACAAAATGTTTTGGGTTCAACTTCTTCTGTGCAATCGCTTGGTTCTTCAATTGGGTTGTATTCTAAATCCTTAAATAAAGTGTTATCTTTGCAGTCTAAAATCATTATAACTCCTCTCTCTAGTTATAATGACGTTGTTTTTTGAAAAATGTTGCAAAAAAAAGAGAACAACTTTCGTTGTTCTCTTTTATGGTGGGCGTTAGAAGACTCGAACTTCTGACCCTCTCCTTGTAAGGGAGACGCTCTACCAACTGAGCTAAACGCCCTTTCCTTTCGGCAAGATTTATATTAGCAAGAACAAAATTTAATGTCAAGCGTTTTCTTATGTTATAATTATTTTATGCAACAGAATGATGAATTAATAGTTAAGATAGATGGATTTTCCAACCTTGGATATGGAATTGCAAGAGTGGATGGCTTTGTGGTTTTTGTCGAAGGGGCGTGTCCTGAGGATGAAGTCAAAATTAAATTAACCAAAGTCACTAAAAATTACGCAAATGCTAAAGTCGTTGAAGTTGTCACTCCATCAAAACATAGAGTTCAGCCTTTTTGTGCAATGCAAAAAGTTTGTGGGGCATGTCAATTGCAATTTATTGATTATGACTATCAATTAAAGCTTAAAAAACAAATTGTTAAAGATGCTTTCGGCTCTATTGGAGGGCTTGATGTTGAAATTAATGACCCTGTTGCTAGTCCAGATATTAAGGAGTATCGTCATAAAATTCAGTACCCAATTGCAGAAACTAAAGTTTCAAAGCGTATTTTGGCTGGGTATTACAAGCCTGCAAGTCATGAAATTGTGAATATTAAGCATTGTCCTATTCAGCCGCAAATTTGTGATGAAATAATTGATTTTATAAGAAATACAGCATTTGAATATGGTATTTCAGGGTTCAATGAAAAGAAGCATTGTGGCGATTTGCGTCATGTTGTTATTAGAACTTCTGTAGCAACTGGTAAAAATCTTGTGGTCTTGGTTGTTAATTCTACAAAATCTTTTGATAGACTCAATGACTTTGCTCAAGCTATATATTCTAATTTCAAAGAAGTTTCAGGTGTTTGTGTGAACTTTAATTCTAAAAAAACAAATGTTATTTTAGGAGAAAAATCTGAATGTCTTGTTGGGAAAGATTTTATAAAAGAAAGAATTATTGATAAAACATTTAGAATTGGCGCTAATACTTTCTTTCAAGTTAATCCAAAGAGCGCAGAGAATATTTTTAAATATGTAAAAAATTACATTCAAAATAATTTTGAATCTCCGATGCTTCTTGATGCATATGCTGGAATTACTGCCTTTGGAATAGTTGTTTCTGAGGTGTGTAAAAAGGTAGTAAGTGTTGAAGAAAACAAAGAATCTTGCGATTTGGCACGTTTAACTATTGAGGCTAACGAAGTTAAAAATGTGGAAATTCATAATATGGATGCTGCAAAATTCTTTGCGAAAGAAAAACGTAAATTTGACGTTGTTATTTTAGATCCTCCTCGTAAAGGTTGTACTAAAGAATCTTTAGATGAAGCAACAAGATTGTGTAACGGCAAAATTATTTATGTAAGTTGTAATCCTGCAACATTGGCACGTGATTTAAAATACTTAGTTACTGAAAAAGGCGCACGTATCGAAAGTGTTCAGCCGTTTGATATGTTCTGTCACACTTATCATATAGAAAATGTTGCGATTATTTCGTTTTAGCTTATTTCTTATCTGCTTTTGCTTTTTTATCACAAGCAGCTTTCATACGATATAGTTCTACAAAGCTTAACTCTTTTGGTAAGAAGTATGGCCATGGTAAGAAATCTTTAACAGTTGGTTTTGCGTTTCTAGGAGGAAGTTCTCTTGCATGGATATAAGAATCTTTAATGTATTTGTTTAATGCTTCTTTTTCAAAATCTGAAAGATTTTTCATTTTTTCTTTCATAATTTTTTCGATAGGTTTATATTTAGGATCAAAGTTTTTCTTGCAACGTAGTTTGTAGTAGAAATCTTCAACTTCTTTTACGTGCTCTGTGTCATGACCCATAATTTGAA
Organism: Candidatus Gastranaerophilaceae bacterium; assembly: GCA_045638025.1. GTDB lineage: Bacteria > Cyanobacteriota > Vampirovibrionia > Gastranaerophilales > Gastranaerophilaceae > SIG32. Next base: position 166,204 of record JAZUAO010000037.1, on the reverse strand, counting down.
GTTCAGCTTTTAAACCGTTTTCTAATTGTAATGTGATGTGTATTGCTGTGTATCCATTAGGGATAGGTTTACTTGTAATTTCTGGGTATTGACCAGATTTAATACATTTCGCCTCAAATTTATCTAATGTTTTCTGGGCTACATAACTATCACGGCTTGTTAAGCGATAGTTTTCAACTTCTGTAACTTTAATTTTGCCTTTCTCTACCATATTTCCTAAGACTTCGAATACTTTATCAAAATCTTCATGAGTAGAACTTTGCATTACAATTCTTGCACCAACAACATCGCCCATTCCCTTGATGTCATCTTTAGTGCGGTTTGAAGTAGATAGCGCTTTTTCTCTTATTGAACGTGGAGATTTTACCCTAACTTTTATCCCATAAGCCCCTGGGCGAATAGGGTTTTCAGGATGAGCTTCTGATGCTACTAACCCTTTTAGTTCACGTCTTAATAAGCATAACAAATCATTAGCAGGTCTTTGAGCTTCTTCATGTATATCAGAGCAAAGCTGTAAAGATACTTCTTTTGATTCTTCATTTTTAACTTTATTTTTATTAATTTCTTTTATTGCTTTAGATTTTTTAGCCGCTGTAAAAGTAACCGTATCGCGCTCCAAAGTATACGCATACTTAGGGTGAATAACAGTTCTATTATTTTGTTGTTTTTTCTCTAATGAGTTTAATGCAAATGATATTGGTAAAATGTTCATAATTATATTCCTTGCTTAGGGGAAAACATGTCAATGATTAATTTTAACGGTTAAAAGCTTTTATTTTCAATATTCTTTACATAAATTTACAAGGTTTTTTCTTTGTCAATTAGTCATGTTTGTATTATCATGTAAGGCGTACAGTTATTAGTATAGAAGGAGGGTAAAATGCCAGGAAAAACTATAACAGTTGACGGTAACTACGCTGCAGCACACGTTGCTTATGCATTAAGCGAAGTTTCCGCTATTTACCCAATCACACCTTCATCTACAATGGGTGAATGGATTGATGAATGGGCTTCCCAAGGTAAGAAAAATATCTGGGGTAAACAAGTAAAAGTTGCAGAAATGCAATCTGAAGCCGGTGCTGCAGGTGCAGTTCACGGTTCATTAGCTGCAGGTTCTTTAACATCAACTTACACAGCGTCTCAAGGTTTGTTGTTGATGATTCCTGTTATGCACAAAGCTGCAGGGGAAATGCTTCCTCACGTAATTCACGTTTCAGCTCGTGCGTTGGCTGCTCAATCATTAGCAATTTTTGGTGACCACACAGACGTTATGGGTTGCCGTAATACAGGTTATGCAATGTTAGCAGCAAACTCAGTTCAAGAAGAAATGGATATGGCTCTTGTAGCTCACTTAGCTACTTACAAAGCTAAAGTTCCATTCTTGCAATTCTTTGATGGTTTCAGAACTTCTCACGAAATTCACAAAATCGAAGAAATTTCTTATGACGATATTGCTAAATTGGTAGAACCAAAATATATCGAAGAATTTAGAAACAGAGCTTTAAGACCTGAAGCTCCTATCTGTAAAGTTGGTGCACAAAACACTGACGTTTACTTCCAAGGTCGTGAAACAGTTAACAAATACTATGACGCAGTACCTGATATTGTTCAAGAATACATGGACAAAGTTGCTCAAGTTACTGGTAGACAATATCATCCATTTGATTATGTTGGTGCTCCAGATGCTACTGATGTTATCGTTGCAATCGGTTCTGGTTGTGAAACTATTGAAGAAACAATCACTTACTTGAACGCAAAACGTGGTACTAAATATGGTTTAGTTAAAGTTAGACTATACAGACCATTTGATGTTAAACGTTTCAATGAAGCACTTCCTGCATCAGTTAAACGTATCGCAGTTCTTGATAGAACTAAAGAACCTGGTTCAATCGGTGAACCTTTATACATGGATGTTGTTGCAGCGTTAGGTAACAAAGATGTTAGAGTTATTGGTGGTCGTTATGGTTTATCTTCTAAAGAATTTACTCCATCAATGGTTCTTGCTATTTACAAACATTCTGAAAATAATGGATTCCACGGATTTACAGTTGGTATTGAAGATGACGTAACTCATAAATCACTAAAAGTTGATGAACTAATCGTTACTGAACCTGAAGGTACTACAAACTGTATGTTCTGGGGCTTGGGTTCTGACGGTACTGTTGGTGCTAACAAAAACTCAATTAAAATTATTGGTCAATATACAGACAAAGATGCACAAGCATACTTTGCATATGACTCTAAAAAATCATTTGGTGTAACTGTATCTCACTTGAGATTTGGTGATGAACAAATCAAATCTACATACCTAATTACAGCACCTGACTTCGTTTCTTGTTCAACACATGCTTACGTTGGCAGATATGACTTGTTAAAAGGTATTAAAGAAGGTGGTACCTTCTTACTAAACAGCCCTTTCACTAAAGAAGAAGCTTTTGCTCACTTAACACGTGAACTTCAAAAAACAATTATTGATAAGAAAATCAAATTCTACAACGTAGACGCTGAAAGACTTATCAAAGAACAACCAGGTCTTCGTGGTAAAGGTGCTAACACTGTTATGATGGTTGCATACTTCAAAGTTTCAGGTATTATTCCGTTTGAACAAGCTCTTGAAGGTATGAAAGAAATGACTATCAAAACATTCAAGAAAAAAGGTGATGACGTTGTTAATATGAACTTGGCATTAATCGATGCTGCAGTTAACGCAACTGAAGAAGTTGTTATTCCTGCTTCATTAGATGGTGTAGGTTGTGTTGATGATGTTAAATTAATTCCAGATGATGCATCTGAATTTGCAAAGAAAATTATTGAACCTTCAATGAGACAAAAAGGTGATGATATCCCTGTTTCAGCTATGTCATCTGATGGTGTAATCCCAACAGGTACAGCTTGCTTAGAAAAACGTGGTATTGCTCCTCGTGTTCCTCATTGGAATTCGGAGGCTTGTATTCAATGCGGTATCTGTGCGTCAGCTTGTCCTCACGCAGCTATTAGAACTAAATTGATTGAAGCTGATGATATGAAAAATGCACCAGAATCATTCAATGCTATTGATGCAAAACCAAATGCAAATGGTGAAAAATTCAAAGTTCAAGTTTACTGCAAAGATTGTACAGGTTGCGGTGTTTGTTTAGATCAATGTCCAGCAAACAAAAACCCTGAAAAACCAGCTTTAACTTGGTCAACAATTGAAAAAGAAGAAGCTGCTTGTGAAGTAGTAAATGAAAAATTCTTTGATGAATTGCCAGATAACGTTATGGGTAAAAACTCAGTTAAAACTATCAAAGGCGCAATGTTAAGAAAACCATTATTCGAATTCTCAGGCGCTTGTGCTGGTTGTGGTGAAACTCCATATGTTAAATTGGTTTCTCAATTGTTTGGTGAAAATGCAATCGTTGCAAACGCAACTGGTTGTTCATCAATCTACTCTGGTACATTCCCTACAATTCCTTATACAACTAATAAGGATGGTAGAGGTCCAGCTTGGGCTAACTCATTATTCGAAGACAACGCTGAATTTGGTTTTGGTATGAGATTAGCTGTAGATCAAAACAGAGATACTTTAAAAACTTATGTTGAAAAAGTTCTTGAATGCGAAAAAACACCTGCAGACTTGAAAGAAGCTTTAGAAGGTGCTATGGCTCACTTCGATAACTCAAAAACAGAAGAAGCTGTTGCTGCTCAAACGAAAGCAAAAGAAGTTCTTGCAAAATATGTAGATGTTGATTGCTCAGACTTAGCTAAAGTTAGAGAACTTCAAGACTACTTCACTGATAAATCTGTTTGGATTATCGGTGGTGACGGTTGGGCTAATGATATCGGTTACGGTGGTATTGACCACGTATTGGCTCAAGGTCAAAACGTTAATATCCTTGTTCTTGATACTGAAGTTTACTCAAATACTGGTGGTCAAGCTTCTAAGTCAACTCCAACTGCGGCAGTTGCTAAGTTTGCTACTGGCGGTAAACGTACATACAAGAAGAACATGGGCTTGATGAGCATGTCTTATGGATACGTTTATGTTGCATCAGTTGCTTTGGGTGCTGATAGAAACCAAACTCTAAAAGCATTCTTAGAAGCTGAAGCTTATGATGGTCCATCAATCATCTTTGCTTATGCTCCTTGTATCGCTCACGGTATTGATATGAGCAAAACTCAAACTGAACAAAAACGTGCTGTAGAAGCTGGTTACTTCCCACTTTACAGATACAACCCAGCGAATGAAGTTCCATTCACTTGGGATGCTAAAGAACCAAAAGGAAGCTACCAAGACTTCATCAGATCAGAAGGTCGTTACAAATCATTATTGAAAACTAACCCTGAAGCTGCTGAAGCTCTTTACAGCCAAGCTGAAGAAGATGCCTCTAAACGTATGGCAGTTTACCAAGCTGTTGGTCAGTTAATGAAGTAGTTAGTAAATTACTTTGAAAAACAGAGCTCCAAGGAGCTCTGTTTTTTTATATCCCTATATTGCCAAATGTTTGGTTTGGATATAGTTGGTCATAACCGAACATTGTGTCATCAATTCGTTCTCGACCAAATGGATTTGTTGATAGTTTTTTCCTATCTACAATCATAGGCTCTTCTTTTCTTGCACCATTCGCTGCCATCGAATAAATGGTTCCGACGGATAGTTCTTGTCTTTTTATCGGGTTAGTTACATTATTTTTAGGGATTGGTTGGTTTTCTCCACTAGAATTATACCCCTTAAACGCATCAGGCTTCGTTAACCTTGGTGGGAGTTGTGGGATATATTTCATTTGAGAATACGGTGTTGTATGCCGTAAAATTCGTATTTCAGGACAGCTCCTTTCTAATCGAGGAAGCATTCGTTCTAGTTTTATAACGGATTCGGGGGCTTGTACAGACCAAATATGTTTAGCTATATCAAGTATTTCAGGAGGAAGATTTGTTAGCCAAAATGTATTTTGAGGCCTTATAAATACAGAGTCTTCTCCTTTTTGAGATATGTCTTCAAATATTTGCATTGTACTTTGCAAAAGAGCTTCAACTTCAGGATTATCAACCTGTTTAGGAAGATAAGATTTTACTGAAGGTGAGATGTTTGAAGAATTTTCAACATCAGGTTCTGCAGGTGCATAACCATTCGTAAAATTATTCATACTAACCTAACCTATATATAACTAACCTTATTTATATAAACAATTTTTGTTAGTTAGAATTGTCTTTTTTAAGAAAAGTATTACAATATGTTAACAATAAAAAAGAGTACCTTTATTGGTACTCTTTCTATTATTTAAAATTTCTAATTACGCTTCAATTGGAGCTGCTTTTAATGCTTCTAATGCCTCAACGGCTTCTCTGTTGTTAGGATCAACCATTAAGAAATCATTTTGGATTGCTAGTTCTTGGTTTCTACGTTTTGCTAAATCCAATTGTTTTTCTTTCATTTCGGTATAGTTTTTAGCGTATTCTTGAGCAACTTTTGTTTTGTGGTTAACAGAATGGAAAATAGAACCAAATATAGCTAACCAAGTTGCGTTTTTAGCTACTAGCTTACCAGTTTCTTTTAAAGCTGATGGGGTTTTAGCAAAGAAATTAGAAACTTTTTCTGTAACTTTTGCCACAATAGGTTTCGTTTTTATTTTGCCAGCTAATTCGCCAACTTTTTTGCTAACTGCTTTGAAGGCATTTGTATTGGAAAGTGCTTTCAAACCTTTTGCTCCGCCTTTAATAGCTAATGCACCAGCAGCAAATGCAGTTCCTGCAGAAACTACGAAGTTTAAGAATGGATGTTTTTGAGCAAAGTTGCTAGCTTTATCTGATTTTTTCAAGATAGCTTTTTGTACGCCGAAAGCTGCTCCCATACCTGCGAGAAAGAATGCCCAAGTGCCAAATCCTGATCCGAATGCAGCCATTCTAGCACCTTTTTGAGCATAAGCTGCGGCTGATATACCACCTGCAACTGGTAGTGCGCAATCTAGGGCTCTATCAAGCTTTTCGTGTTTTTTAGAGTCAATACTTTTAAGCGTTTTTAAAGTCGCTACTTGTCTTATAGTCTGATCATCCAGGTTTACATACGCATCTATATTTTCGCGTTTACCTGTAAAATGCTGACCAGCGTTAATTTTGTTAATTTGCATGTAACACACACCTTTCACACTTTTATTATACACATGTAAAACCTAAAAGTAAATTTTTTTGCTAGTTGTTTAAACCTTTTTAATATTTATTTACATTGCTTTTTATTTTTAATATTATTTAAGAATGAAACGATTTTTTATACATACAATGGGTTGTAAATCTAACCAATTTGAAGGTTCAATAATAGTTGAAAATTTGTTAAAAAATGGGTATGAGCATGTTCAAAAATTAGATAATGCTGATGTTTATATTTTGAATTCTTGTTCAGTTACTCATAAAAGCGATAATGAGGCATTGTATTTATTGCGTAATGCAAAAAACAAAAAGCCTGAATTATTTACGGTTTTAACTGGGTGCTTAGCCCAAATAGAAAAAGAAGATTTGCTGAAAAACGATTTTATCGATTGCGTTGTTGGCAATGATGAAAAGCTTAAAATGAATGAAGTACTTTATCAGGCTTCGCATAATACTTGTTGTGTTTCTGATATTATGATTCTTTCTGAATTTAATAAAACGGTTTTGAAAGATATGTCGAAAACTAGAGCTAGTTTAAAAATTCAGGATGGTTGTGATAACAGATGTTCTTATTGTATTATCCCATTTGCTCGAGGTAAAAGTCGAAGTGCTGATATAGATTTTATAATTGAGCAAATTAATAATTTTGTGGAGCATGGGTTCAAAGAGATTGTATTTACAGGAATTCATATTGGACAATGGGGGAAAGATTTTGGTTTGGAACTTTTGGATTTATTGAAAGAAGTTGAAACGAGAACCAAGGTTGCAAGATATAGGTTAGGTTCATTAAACCCATTAGAAATTACTGATGAAATGCTAGAATTCCTTGTAAAATCTGATAAGTTCTGCCCGCATTTTCATTTGTCTTTGCAATCGGCGTGCAATAAAACATTACGTTCGATGAATAGATTTTATACAGTTGAAGATTATTTAGCTCAAATAGATAAGATTAATGAATTGTTTGATTTACCGTTTTTAGGAAGTGATATTATTGCAGGATTTGCAGGCGAAACGTCGAAAGATTTTGCTGATACATTGTCAAATCTTGAAAAATCAGGTTTAACTCAAATTCATACGTTCCCATATTCAATTCGTCAGGGAACAGTGGGTGCTACGCGTCCTGATCAGCTAGATGACAAAGAAAAAGAGCGTAGGGCATCGTTAATAAAGGCGATTTCAGCTAAAAAATATTCGGAATTTATAGCAAAAAACATTGGAACAATGCGTGAAGTGTTGATTGAAAAAAAATTAGATAAAAATGATGGAAACCTTAAAGGTGTTACCCGAAATTATTTAACAGTCCATTTGGATTCGGATGATTTGAGTTTGGCAAATACTTTGCAAAAAGTTGTGCTAACAAAATTTGAAAATGGAAAAGTGTATGGGAAGTTAAATTAAAAAGGCTCCTTATCGGAGCCTTTTTAATTAATTTCTGTTTTGAGTTTTAGCAAGAAGTCTTAGGATTTCTATATACAACCAAATTAGAGAAACCATAAGTCCAAAAGCTCCATACCATTCGTATGTTTTAGGAAGCATGTTTTCGGCACCTTTTTCAATAAAATCAAAATCTATTATTAAGTTAAATGCTGCGATTAAAACAACTACAACGCTGAAACCGATACCAATTGGGCTAGATGTAAAGATTTGAGGAATACCTCTTCCAAATATAGAAGCTACAATTTGAATAAGATAAATTGCGCCAACAGAAAGTGTTGCAGTCAGTATGACACTTCTAAACTTGTCGGTACATTTCACTGCGCCTGATTGGAATAATAAAAGCATAATTGCAAGAACCGCAAATGTTGCTAAAACGGCTTGGGTTACAATTCCAGCATATTGAGCTGCGTAAACGGCAGAGATACCACCGATAAAGAATCCTTCAGCAATAGCATATATTGGAGTAAGGATGTGTAAAGCTTTTCTTGTAAAAATGATAACCATAGCTAGTATAAAGCCAACTATAGCTCCTCCATTAGTTAGGATTTGAGCTTTGTCACTAAAACCGCTCATTGCTAATCCCCAAGTGTAGCATGCGGCTAAAAATGTGCATGCCAAAAGAATAAAAGTTTTATTAATAGAGCCGTTTACTGTCATTGGTTCGCTTTCAAGAGCAAAATCACGGTCGTAGTTTTGCATGTTATTAAGAATTGGATTTGCCATATAACCTCCTTGTATCAACTATTACACAGTACATTTTATCATACAAGTGGACAATCTGACAATAAATTTAAAAAAAGTACTTTACAATAAAAATTTTCCATTGTATAATAAAGGAGTTGACACTAGTTGACGGGAATTATTCCTCAGTAGCTCAATGGCGGAGCAACCGGCTGTTAACCGGTAGGTTGTTGGTTCGAGTCCAACCTGGGGAGTTTTTTATTGCAAAATTTTTCTCTTCTTTTTAATTATTTAAAATCAATTATCAGAATGATAACAGTATGTTTTTAAATAGTATAATGCAAATATAGCTTGTAGAAAGGTATAAAATGTTTAGTCACGAAGATTTTGTGCTATCTATGCAAGAACAAAGTTATGTGCTTGTCCCTGATGAGTTTTCTGAAAAAGAAAAAAGATTTCTAGCAACCAAATTATATGAATTTTCTTTTTTAGTAGGTGAAAGCTTAAATAAAGATACACAAAAAAATTTAACTGATGACGAAAAAGAGATGTTTGTTCAAGTTATAGCAGAATGGACATTTCATAAAACTGTGGATTTAATAAAGGCTGAAGTGCCTGAAGAATATAGAAATGGTATACTTCATTGTATTGCTCATAGAATATATGATGTTCTTGCGGAAGGAATGTCAAGAAATATTTCTCATGACCAATTATTGGAGATTGTAGAGTCTCATGTTGTTCAGGTTTATAAAGAATGTATTAATAAGTTGCCTATGGATAATAAGCATAAGAAAAAAGCTATCTGCCAATCTAATATGGATGAGTATGCTAAAAAAATAAATCCACCAGACACATTTAAAAAAAATATTTTTATTGGTTGACCGCAATTACTTATACTTGTCTTATGGTTTTATTAACTTTTCTTTGTCTTAATTATATTATGAATAATAACAATCCATTTATAGTAGTAACTGTAGTAATTTTGCAATATATAATTATTGCAATAGGTTGGAAAATTTGGTTTAATTCAGCAAATTAACTAAACTAATAATTATGATTGTTTTCTATTATGTTATTTTCACAGCATTAAAAGCGTTGCTTTAGCACAGATTATTATCTTAGAGATGCAATATAAAAAACTAAAATTTTTGAATGCTCGAGGTCTTTTTTAATTTTTTTTTGTAAAGTTTTTATCGTAATTGATAAAAAATAGTAGCAAAAAAAATCTTGTTGAGTTTTAATACAAACAATAATAAATAGAAATTTATAATAATGTCAAAAATAGATAAGATATTAACAACACTAGGCACGAATAATTCATCTCAAATAGCTACTGCTGTATTGGCAGGGTTTAAGATGATTTTCTTACCGATTGCTACGGCAACCGATAAGACCGCTTCTCCTGAGCAAAAAGCATATACGATCATTCGAGATATTATTATGGAAGGGTTGGCTCTTATTACTTATATTGGAGTTACTGGTCAAATCCAAAAGCATGCGACTGCTCCTATTTGTAGAGCTTACTTTAAAGATAAAGCCAAAAAACTCGAAAAAACAGGATTGCTAACAGAAGATGAATTGGAAACTTTGCGTAATGTTGATTCAAAAATGATAAAAATGGCAGGCGAAGACTCTTTGAATGTACTTTCGCCAAATAGAAAACCATTGCCAGAAACTGTTAGTCAATATATTGAAAAGTTAAATAAGATTGTTGAAAAAGTAGAAGGTGAAACTGAAAAACCTGTAAAACAAACTTTAGAAAGCTTTGTTGAAGGATTGAAAAAACATGTCCCAGAACAACAAGTAAGAACAATTGCTAATGGTGCTGAAGAAACCGCAAAAAGCTCCTTAGGGATGCTAAAACCTTTAAAAGTGTTTCAAAATACACGAATAGCCTTATCTCAACTTTCAGTATGGATATTAGCGGTTGCTATTATTCCTCCGCTTTGTAATGCGATTATTGGACCATTAATGAAAAAGCTTGGACCTAAAATTGGTTATTCAGCTGATAAAAAGCCTGTAGAACAACAATCAATTAATTCGCCATTACAAATGCAATCTTATAATTTTGTTGTTCAGAAAAAAAGTGAAGCATTTGCTAATTTTTCAAGTACTTTCAAAAATTATTCAACAGGGATGAGGGTTTAGGATATGGGATTAGGATTAAGTATTATAACAAGCAATGAAGCTTCCAAAAGAGTTCAAGATTCAGCATTCCAAGTCCTTTCTGAAGGTGGTTTAAAAGCTGTTGCAAGACCAGCATTCACTTTGGTTGATAAAAGTGCAAGTGTTGAAGCTAGAAAATATTCAGCTACAAAAGAATTTATATTCCAATCTGTAAGTATGGCAATGTATTTTGCTATTATTACTACTGTTTTTCAAAAAGGTGGTTATAAATTCTTGAAAAATTTACCTAAATTTAAAAAATACGATGCCTTAAATGGTATTGATAATATAAAAGATTTTACAAAGGTTTATGATTCTTTTTCTAAAGGGGCAATTACTACAACAGAAGAACAGGCTAGACAATTGCAACATACCAAAGGTGGTATGGAGGTTATCAAAATGATAGGTAGTGGTTTGATTTTAACCGTTTTATGTCCGCTTGTGGTTGCTAAAATGGTATCTCCAGTGATGAAAGCTTTGAAACCTATTATCAACCCTGAAGATAAAACTAAAGATAAATAATGATATATTCTTATGTTTGATGAATGCTATTTAGTTTTGCCGTGTCTGTGGTCCAAGGCTTAAATGGATAGTTTTTATTCATTTTTACAAAATCAACAACATTATCTCGTTGTACAATTGATAATTTATGAATTGATTCTTGGAATACAGTTATTTCCCCATTCATAAGTTCAATGCCGTCAATGTGTGGATTTTGTGCTTGAAATACTGCTTGTGAGGATTTTATTTTTGTAGCTTCAATCTCGCCACATAGTTTTAAGTTTAAATTGTTTAATCCTTCAACTGTGTATACTGTTGGGTTTGCATTTGCTAGTTTATGATTAGCTGTACCAAGTCTTTGAGGCGCATCTGGACAGCGAATATTTGCGTAGAAAGGTGCAATTTGTTTTCCTCTTGATAGATATAATCCGCGACAGAATCTATTCATCCCTTCTCCTGAACCAATTTTACTTGCATCAAAGGCTTCAAATAAGAATGGAGAACCGTGGTATCCTGTATTTGTTTGTGTTAATGCTTCTTTAGTTGCATTTATCCTGTCTAGACTTAAATATGTTCTAGCTTTTGAATATTTCAAACGATCACCTGTTCGGCCCGTTTTTTTAGCTAAATTAACAATGTCGTCAAAAGTGTTTTTCCCTATTTCTGATATAATCGCTTTGCGGTTGGCAATTGTCCAGCCATTTTTTACCATTAGGCGCAATGTATTAATTGATGCCATGTAAATATCCTTATTTCCCCTGTATATATAAAGTTCTTAATCCCTAAATTATTGTCTTTTTGACTAAGTTTGTAACACTATGTAAAAAAGAAGTCGTGCTAATGCCGACTTCTTTGATTTGTATCTTGTAATATTAGTTATTTACTTTTTTTGAATTTAATTCTAAATACTATGAACGTTTTATTCTTCATTACTTTGGAACTCTTATTTATAATTCAATTGGGGTTCGACAAATTAAAGATAGTGCTTTCTCAGTATTATTGTATAAAGTTTTGTAATACTGAAGTTCATAGTTGTCTTTAGATATATCCATACCAGTTTTTGCAATTAGTTTCATTTGTTTAAGTAAATCTGCCGTCATTGCAATTTCTTTGAACAAACTACCTTCATTTTTGATTGTTTTCCCAATATTTTCATTGTAAAGCTTTTTCCAGTTTTCAACCGAATCATCGCTGGCAGCATTTAGAGAAGCCCAATCATATAAGTTGTTTGTGACTTTTGTGTTGATTTCGGTTTCTCTATAATCTGTGATGTGTTTTTTAATTTCGAGGTTGAAGTTTTGAAGTGAGTTATCAAAAGATTGTACGAATTGAGTTATTTTATTATTTTCGTGATAGTAAATAGGCTTTTTGTTGTGGGTATCTTTTGTATATTGAGTTTCGAATTTTTCATTGATATTTGCCATTGTACCAACTGCAGCCGCAAGTTCGATTGGGCTCATGTTCGCAAGTTTCATCCCATATATAGCATTGATAATAGGTATTTGTTCATAGCCATTTAATTTAGCCAACAATTCACCTTTAGGTGTTAATTGATGGTTGGGTTTAAGGAAGTTCATTTTTCTCAATGCTAAACGACGTTCTGAAAATATGGATTTCATCTCTTGGGTTTTCTTAGATTTAATTTGAGGGTTATTGTCGTAAGCATAGAATGATTTTTCTAGAAGTTCATTAATAACTTCATCATTTTTGCAAGTCGCATAATAGCCTGCTATAAATGAGAAGTCTGGTCTAAATGCACTCTTTAAATCATTAGGAGGTGATTCGATCAATCGTTTAAAGTTATCGGCTTGTTGTCTGTTAACTGCCATAGTTATACAGTAACCTTGTGTGTCAATTCCTCGACGACCTGCGCGACCTGCCATTTGGTGAAATTTGTTAGGCGTAAGTTCGCCTGTTGGAGTCCTATCTGATGTGATTACTGTCGTTCTTGCTGGCATGTTGATACCTGCTGAAAGGGTTTCTGTCGCAATAACAACTTTTACCAACTTTTTATTGAATAATTCTTCTATAAGTTCTTTTTGAGCTGGTAATAGTCCTGCGTTGTGGATTGCGTAACCTTTGTATAAGGCATGGAAGTTTAATGATTCTCCTAAATATTTGCCTTCTTTTTTATATTTCTTTATTACCTCTGCAATTTGTTTGTTTTCGTCTTCAGTGTTTAAGCTTTCACCATATCTTGATAAGAATTTTAAGATTTGGTTACTTTGCCGTTTACTAAACACGAAGAAAATAGCAGGAATTTTATTTTCATTTTTAAGTTTGCTTATAGTGTTTTTATAACTTGCCATACTAGGAGTAGGAAAACGACTCGGGACTGAGTGTTTACCTTTATTTGCTTTATTTTTGTGACTTTTGCTTGTAGAGCTTGATTGTTCTTCTGGCAAGCATTCAACCATTTCAAATTCCAATGGAACATGGCGATTTTCCGAAGGAACATCAACTAAAACAGTGTGAGTTGGTGCATTCTTTTGCGCATTGTACGAGTTTAAATTTCTATTTTTACTAGATACAACTTCAGCTTTTGTGTGGTTTTTACTATCAGCCATCCAGTTTGCTACATCTACATTGTTACCGATAGTTGCAGAAAGTGATACTAATTGAGTATCCGGATTGCTTAAAATAATGGACTGTTCCCAGATTCCACCTCTATCAACATCACCTAGATAATGGAGTTCGTCAAAAATAACCGTTTTAAGATTATCTAAGAGAGGATTACCTTTGGTAAATCTATCCGATAATACCATATTTCTATAAACTTCTGTCGTCATAACAACAATCGGAGCTTTTGGGTTTATTTTAGTATCACCAGTTAATAGTCCAACATTTTCTGAACCGTATATATTTTGAAAACTTCTAAATTTTTCATTACTAAGAGCTTTAAGTGGAGTCGTATAAAAAGTTTTTTCATTATTATCCATATTTTTAGAAATTGCATATAGAGCAATTGCCGTTTTCCCAGTTCCCGTAGGCGCTGTTACAATTACATCATTATCTTTCAAAATATTCATTGCAGCCGCTTTTTGAAAAACATCCGGAGTTGTACTCTGTGGCAACTTAAAGTAGTTATTCTCAAGAGTTTGATAAAATCCAAGTGATGTAAAGCTTACCAAGCTTAAATTGTTGGAGTTATTCAAAAGAACATTGTGTTGAGGATATCGAATTCGTTCTATCGTTTTTTTATCATTTTCTATCCTTGTTGGTTGCAAGAATTTAACATTTGAAATTTTTGTAATCATATTTAATATCCTATTTACTTATATTTTTTTAAGTTTAAACAAATAAAATTTTGCGCAAATTTTAACCTTTTGTAATATTTGAATTTTATTTTAGTTGTCTTGAAAAATATGCTATAATAAGTTTAGATTTATGTGAGGATATTATGATAAAAGTTTTATTTGTTTGCTTAGGAAATATTTGTAGATCACCGATGGCCCAAATTGTTTTTAAAAACATGATAAAAGAACTAGGGATAGACAATAGATTTGAGGTAGATTCTGCTGGGACTGAAGGGTATAATGAAGCTTGTAATGCCGGTATCCATAGAGGTACAAGAGAAATCCTTACAAAAAAAAGAATACCATTTTCGGAACATTACTCTCGTAAAATTCGAAAATCGGACTATGAATACTATGACTATATAATTGCTATGGATAGTGAAAATATCACTGATATTAAGCGGATTGTTGGCCCTGATGAACAAAATAAAATTAAACGACTTTTAGATTATACTAAAAATCCTCGCAATATTAGAGATCCTTGGTATACAGGAAATTTTGAAGAAACCTATGATGATGTAGTTAAAGGATGTGAAGCTTTTTTACAAACTATACAGATTTAACACTCCAAGTTCGTTTAATCCCACTGTTTCGAATTAAGATTTGGTCGTAATATTCCTTGCTGATCCATATAATCAAGAATTCTAAACTTCTTGTACGTGGATTTCCCATCTAAAGAAGCAGTTTTCTTTTTTCTTGTCTGTGTAGTATTCAACTAGTTCTTTATCTAACATTTTGAATTTTTGTCCTGCTGGGTATAAGACTTCTTTGTTGTAGCCAAGTATTCTAGCGTTTGAGATTTCGGATTTTGGGTGAATGATAAATTTAACATTCATAAGACAATTTCCGTCATTATAATCTTCTTCTGCATAAATTTTATTCATAGAACAAGAAAGAGTTCGGTCCGCAACCATAATTTCACCGTTTCTTGGAAGATTTTCTATAAATGTTTCAGGATTATTGAAACTTAACCATCTGTATACAGGTTCATATTTAAATTCGCTAGTGTATTCAGTATCAAAATCTGTATCATTGTAGAAAACATCATATTCGGTTTTTGTTTTTTTTGAAGAATTATATCTTTCTAAGCAATTTATCAGGCATTTATTGGTTTCTTCTGAAAAATTACCGTGATCGCCAACACACATCTTTCTCCACGCTTTTATTATTTGACGGTCAGTAGCATCCGGTTTTAGAGGTTTCATGCTTTCGTAGTTATCATTGATGTTTTCGTTTAATTCCTCTAATATCTGTTCACGCATATCTTCCGGAATTGAAGATTTTTCAACTTTGTCTTGAGGTTCGTATTTTAGTTTATTGATTATATTTTTAATTCTAAAATCATCAATTTGTTTTTTGCGTCTTTCGGATGCTTTTATTACCCGATTAAGATATTCTGAAATTGTTTCGTCATCTTTTTGTTCTGTTTTTTCTGCTAATATACGGAGATTATTGAAAACTCGTTGATAGTTGTTTTGATGGGCTTTTTGCTGAAATGGTATAAGTGTTTTGCGTGTCTGTGGTTCTATTAGAAGACCTTTTTCAGATTCAGCAGCAAAAAATTCAATCAGTTGTTCGCGGGAAATACTTACACCTTGTTTTTCTTTTTCTTTTACAAGGTTTAAAAGTATTTTATGAGTTTTTTTAGTAGATGGTCCAATTTCTTCTTTGGGATTTATTTCATTTATATATTTAGTGGATAATTCCTCATGGAATTTGTATGGTGCAAATGTGTTTAGAGTTATGTCAGCTGTGACACTTTTTATATATTTGGCTAAGTTTTTGCCAGTATATGGTGTATCTATTATGTTTTGTAGGACTATAGACATGTAATCGCGTCTATTGATTAATGTTTGTGCGATTGCTTTGTCATTAACAACATCTTTAATTTCTTTATCTGAAATTTGACAAACTCTTTTAAAAGATTCTACAAGAGTTTTGTGTGAAATTGATGAATAGACGTTTTGTGATTCTAAATTCGTCCCATCAACAAGGGTTAATAATTCCTCAACTGTGTTTCCAAAATTTGGTTTTAACTCACCCAATGCTCGGTAATTTAAGGCACCTCCATTGTCAAGTTTCAGCGGTTCGCCGTTGACAACCATTGTGTTGTTGTCAATTAATGAATCCCAGTTTGCGAGCCAAGCATCAGCAGCAAAAGCTATATGAACATTTTTAAAATTTGTTATTGGTTTCATTTCTGAGACATATTCACTAGCAAGTCCAAATTGTTCGCCATATATCTTACAACTTTTTATGTTAGGTGTTTTTATGCCTGCAAGATTATATAATTTTGAAGCTTCAATTTCTCTTTGAATATGCTCGTTTTTATTAGCATTTTTAGCAAATTTAATATAGTAAAGCTTATTGTTTCCTTGATCTAAACTCCAGAACCCAGGATTTGTTCCAAATTGAGAACCAGAATATTTTTTAAACATTGTTGGGCTTTTTTCACCCTCTAATTGTACTCTAATTTCATATTGAAGGAAATTAGGATTGTTTTCTAATGTTTTTATAAACTGAGCTTTTTCGCTTAATTCGAGTCTATCGTTACCAGTAAAATTAATGGTGATAGGATTGGTAGTTGATTTTACGCCTTGAATTCTATTTGTAAATAATTGAGGATTTATTGCAAATTTCAAATTTGAGATGTTCATTTTCAATCTTTCTATTGTTTTTTAGTAGCTTGTTTAAGTATTAGTTCAGGAAATTCTCCTTTGAAGGCTTCTATATCTTTTGCCGTTGCTGGTTCAAAATTACAAAAATGGAAACGAGGCTTGTATGTAATTCTTACATTTGCTTCAGGGTTAATCCATTCTCTCATTCCACCTAAGAATGAATCATAGTAACGTTTTACGGCTTCTTGAAAATTACTACAAAAACCTTCCCAAGCATCTAGTACAATTAAACTTTTTCCATATGTTTTAGGATTGTTTGACTCATAAGTTTCATCTAAGTTTCTAACTACAAATTCGTGAGTTGTATCAATCATCTTTTTACCAACAACTTTTCCAGTTGTAATATCTTTAGCTTCTGCTTCAAACAACAATCGGGCAATTTTGCCATCTTTATAGCCGTTGGCTAATAAACTACTCATTATCATTGAACTTGATTCAGCACAATCACCCAGACGAGTTTTCTTCATTGTTTTTGTGCTTTGTTTGATAATTTCCAAAAATGGCATATACGATGTTCTTTTACGCTCTGCATCAACAACAAAACCTATTTGATCGAGCCAATCGTAAAATTGTGGAGCAAGTTTTTTTTGCCCAGCACGAATACTTACCCGATAAGGTGAAATTCTTGGATACTCATTGTTTGCTTGACGCATTAATTTATCCATTTTTCGTAATTCTGCGTGCATTTGGCTTGCTGTGTTTGTTAATCTGGTTGATGATATCATTCTTGCCTATTTTATTGTAATTATAAACTGAGCTTTTTCGCTAAGTTCAACTCTGTCAGGTTGTTCTGTAGAACCAGTAAATTACCTTCATAGGGTTTGAAACAGTAGCTATTGATTGTATTCGTTGAGTATTAAATTTTTGTGTTACATAATTTCTAATATTAGATATGTTCATTTTGGCAACTATTGTGTAGTGTAAAACCTGAAAGGAAATAAATTTGCTATTTAGGCTTTTTATATTGTAACGTTTTTGTAATATTAATAATCGAAAAGTAAATTTTATTTTTTGTAAAATCTTATTAATCTTGTGAATGTGTAGCCAATTTAGGAGTATTTATGTTCAAGTTTTTTCAAAAAATATTTGGTAAAGCTGATCTCAATGATGTATTGCCAAAAGTAAAGGTAAAGGATGTTCCGTTTTCATTAAGTCAAATACAGGATAAAGGTGGGAATTTACCAATGGCTGATATATTGAGTGGGAAATATCCAGCCCTAATAGTTAAAGAAGACGTTCCAGGTATGATTTATGAAGTAACACATGTTCTTCCCAAAACTGGTACAGAGGTAACCTATAAAGTTGGCCGTAATGGTAGATTATTGGCTAAAGAAGTTTTATTAGGTGAAGGCAACTCTGCTAGTTCAATTGTTCACAGTTCTTATACTCAATATAGTGGTGATTATATAAATGGTATGCATATTAGTGTTCCTGATTATGCCAAAATTAATATAAGAGTTCCTCTATACAAAGATGGTAGAGGTTTTTCAAGGGTATATTCAAAAGATTCAACACGTTGGGTTGAACAGCAACCAACTCCATTTAATTTTTAGTCATATTTATTCATGGTATAATCTATTTGTCTATATTTAGTAAGTGGATTTGCCCTATGAAAAGATTTTTATTGATATTGATTTTAATATTGAATTTAGTTCTACCTTCTTTTGCTATTGTTGAAGCTGAGGACAAGATCAAGATTTCTCTTGAAGAAGCTATGGATTTAGCGTTGAAGGGAAATATTGAGCTTCAAGAGCAACGTAAAAATTTAGGAATTTCACAAAATGATATAAAAAAAGCAAATGCCTTGAAAAACCCACAAATTCAATCAAATCTACTGGTGGGGAGAATTGCAAAAGCAAATTCTAGTCAAGTGGGTATAATGTTACCTGTTGAAATAGCAAAAAGAGGAGCTAGGAAGAGTGCTGCTGAATCTGGCTTAGATTATACAGAAAATAAAATTAAAGATTCTGAATTTAAATTAAAGCAAAAAGTACGCACAGCATATTTTAATTTGATATTGGCAAAATCACATTTAAAAATAATGGAAGATCGTAAAGAGTTGTTAGAAGATTTGCTAGAAATTTCTAAAAATCATTCAAAAGATTCTCCGAATTACGAAATTGAATTATTGCAAGCAGATATGAGGCTTAAAAAACAATTCGTTCAAATTAATAAATCTAAGGCCGATGTTAAAACTGCTCAATATACATTTAACAAGGTTTTAAATCTTCAAAATAATATGAATTTGTATGATGTAAAAGAAGAGTCTGTTTTCAGTCAAGCGTTTTTTACGAATTTGGAATTGCCAGCATATGAAGAATTGATAGCATACGCTTTTGAACATCGTTATGATATTAAAATGGCTGAAGCTAGATTGGAAAAAACTAAAAAAGATATAACAGTAGCGTTGAGAAAACGTGTTCCTGATTTATATGTATCTGGCGGTTATGCGTATGCTCATGATGGAACTCCTGGCGCATTTGTAGGGGCTGGATTGGATTTGCCAACTCTTTATAGATTTACTCCTGAAATCCAAAATGCTAAATTAGAATATGAAAAGGCTCAACTCGGATATAATTCAATCATTAATATTACTAAAAACATCATTTCTACTAATTATGATAAGTTTAGGATGGCGCAAGAGAACGTATCGTATTATTATAGTATGATAGATGAATCAAGAAGAATTTTGGAGTTATCAAAGCAACGTTATCAAAAAGGGCAGACAGCTATAACCAATTTAATTGTTGTTGAGCACTCTCATCAAGATTTATTGAAAGAATTTTTAAGTTCGATTGGTGTTTATTATAATGCCTATATCGCCTTGTTAACAGAATTAGGTATGGAAAACTTCTCTATTGATGTAGATATGTAAAAAGAGGTTCTTATGAACCTCTTTTTTTTTATTTTTTTATTTTGCAATTTGTGAATTGTTAAGGGATTGTAATATTTTAATTTCATTATAAGCAATTTCTTTCATTTAAATAATTTTATTAATATGTAGGTTAGGTTATTTATTTTAATAGGAAAGGAATGTGTTATGTCAGAAGTATCAAGACAAGTGATTGTTAATGCTGGTTCTCCATATTTAGGTGGACGTGTAAAAGGTTCGTTATCAAATAGAATAGATTGTGCGATTGATAAAACAAAAAATAATCTGGGTGCCTTAGCTCAAGATACCGTTGTATTGGGTGGTACAGCTTTAGCAGGTTATGGTGTTGTTAAAAATAAAGGTATTGCTAGTGCTTTAGGCGGCTGGCTACATAAACCATTTGAATATTTTGTTAAAAAATTCCCTAAAGCTAAATTTGCTGGCAACGCAACAAGTGTAGCTAATTGGCTTAAGAACGTTCCGACTAAATATAAAGCTCTTGGTGTCGTGGCTTCACTAGCATTATTAGCATTTAATAAAGTTGGTAATAAGCGTGCATACAATGAAGGTAGAATTGAACAACAATATCGAGATCAGGCGATAGTTGACCATCATCAAAAGATTTCTTTAGAATAATAAAAAGGCTCCATTCGGAGCCTTTTTTATTGTTAAAATTTTAAATTAATGCTAAAATTTAAGCATGAAATCGTTTTTGCATGAGTTAAAAAATATTTCATTTATTTCAATTTTAGTTATTTTCTTTGGATATTTTTTATTAGTTGTTGTTAATTTAATTCCGACTGAAAAAATTGAAAGAAATGTTTTAAACTCTGCGGAAATAATGCTTGAACAAGGAAATGCGCCAGTGATTGGTGGTGTTACTGTAGAAAATTTTAGTGATGCAGATGCAATTGGTATCACCTTTAATAAAGACGATGATAGGCCTTTTTATTATGCAATGTATGCATATAATCATTCTCTTGATAAAAAAGCACGTGTTAGAGGGGTTTATTCTTTACATGCTGCAACTGTTGCACATCGTAGTTCCTTAGGGATATATGAGCATTCACAAGAATGGCATGGGTATCAATTATGGTTACGCCCATTGTTGGTTTTTGTTGATATAGAAAAAATAAGACCAATATTTTTCTTTTTTGTTAATTTGACTGCGTTTTTATTATGCTTGAGATTAAATAAGTATTTTAATTCATATTTAGCTTTCTTACCATTCTTTATTTCATTTTTGTTGTTTGATTATTCTTTTGTTTCTTTATCATTTTTGTTAGGGACGGATATATTAATTGCATTAGTAGGTTCTTATTTTGTTTTAAAGTATTATAAATTATCTCAAGGTCAATTGCTGTATCGAATTTTTGGTATAATTGGTATGGTTGCATCATATTTTAGTATGTGTAATATGCCAATGCTAACTGTAGGATTTCCTTTGGTGACTTGGCTTGCTGCAGAAAATAGGCAGTCAAGTGCAGGATTAAAATATAAAATTGCTTCAATTATCGCTTTTTCATTTTGTTGGCTTTTAGGGTATTCAATTTTAACGTTTTCAAAATTGTATTTGGCGAAGTTTTTAGTCGGTGCAAAGAGTGGTGTATATGCTTTAAAATGGTACACTGGTTGTATTCATGGTTATACTCTTTTGGATAAATTTAAGATGTCAAATGAACTTTTAACATCAATAACACATGGTCAATATATTTTGGCATTTATTATTTTCGTGCTAATTTTAAGTTTTGTTGTTGTGTTATTGAAAAAGAAATCTGTAAAAAATTATTTTACGAATGCAATACCTTATTTATTTGTTTCAATTTATCCATATATCTGGTGTGTGGTTATGCCTGTCACGATTAATATTTGGTGGACATATTTATTGTATGGTATAAGTTTATATGCTTGTTTACAATTTGTTTGGAATGTTTTGTATTCAACTTTATCATTTAAACTTATTATAAAATAATGTATAAATTATTTTAAATGCATCTGTTATTTTTAATTTTTTTCCAGAAGATTTTTCCCTGGCTACATATTTAGATGCTGGAATTTCTTTTATCTTAATGTTTCGTTTTAATAAATTTGCAACGATTTCAGCTTCTATTTCAAAGCCATTTGATTTAAGTTCTATTTTGTCTAGAACTTCTTTTTTAAAACCTTTGTAACATGTTGTTAAATCTGTTATATTTGATTGATATAATATATTTGTCATGTGTGTTAAGACTTTATTACCGATATAGTTTACCGGTAAAAATTTATAAGATTTTTTTACATCTAAAAAACGCGAATTGCAACAAACCTCACATTCATTGTTTAAGATTTTTTTTACAATTTCGTTAAGATCTTCTGGAGAATACTCAAGATCTGCATCTTGTATGACTATAATATCTCCAGTAGCTTCTTTTAGACCAGTCCTAATTGCAGCTCCTTTTCCTTTGTTGGTGTTGTGGTAAAGAATTTTATAAGTATTATTCTTATATAAATCTACGCTACCATCTGTAGAGCCATCATCAATAATAATAATTTCTTTTTCTAATCCCCAAAATTCAATGTTATTAAGTTGTTTAAGGGCTAAGTCCAATGTTCCTTTTTCATTAAATACAGGGATTAATATAGAAACTTTTTTCATAACTACAGTTCAAATAATTTATGTAATCTTTCTCTAATATCTGCTTCATCTAAATCATTAGTTATTTTGTTTAAGTCAATTGCCATTTGATAGTAATTAGCGGCATCGTTTGTAAATTCCATTTTTTCTGATGCTCTAGCGGCATTGAAATAAGCAAGTGTATAACTTGGATTTAGTTCAATAGCTTCTTCAAAATATTCTAATGCTTGTTCTGCGTTCATCAAGCCATCTAAATATAATATACCTAAATTATTATGTGCATATTCGTTTTCTGGATTTAGTTCAACTGCTTTGTGATAAGCTACAAGAGCTTCTTCTAAGTAATCTTTTTCCCAAAGAGCGATGCCTGCTTTAGAATAACCTCTGTAATCGTTTGGATTTAATGTAATTGCATCACAATACGACTTGATAGCTTTATCTAAATCGTAATCAGCCATATAAATATCACCTAAAGCTAAATATAAATCATAATTGTTAGGGTCTAAGATTAAACCTGCTTGATATGTTGCAACTGCAGCGTCAACGTTTCCGTTTACTTCAGCATACAATGAACCAAGAGCTTGGCAAACAATAGACGTCCATTCTCTATCAGGATTTATATCAATAGCTTTTTGATAGTGATTAATTGCATCTTCAAATAATTCTGCTCTTGAATATGCATATGCCAATGAATTATTGTAGAATGGGTTTTCAGGATCTAATTCTGTCGCAAGTTTAAATGCGCTAATTGAATTTATTCTATCATCTTTTGACATGTACAAGTGTCCAAGTTCATAATAAATTGGTGCTTTATTTTCGTCAAATTCAAGTAATTTCTCGTAACAATCGATGGTTTCATCTTGCGAATTTGGGAAGTAGGTTTGTAATACAGTTGCTAATTTAGCCCAAACATCTCGATTTAAAGGATTTACGTCCAAAACTTTTTTGTAGCTATCTACTGCAATCTCAAATTCTTTATTTTTTAATGCAATATCTCCCATTCTATTGAAGAAAATTTCACCATGTTCAATTTCATCAACGGCTTTTTTGTAAATATTTTCAGCTGCTGGTAACATTTTGAATTTCTCTAAGAATTTTCCTAATGTGTTGTATTTGAATACCGATAAATCATCAGAAATGTTTTTGTAGAACATTTTGATTGATGGTTTGTCCCATGCAAGCATTAAACTGCCTGATATAAAGTAATATAAAAAGTTTGCATAATCGCCCAAGTTACCATCTTTAGCATTAATTTTTTGTAAAATTGCTTGAGATAAAATTAATCGAGGACGTGCAGATTTTAATTTACTCATTTTAATTGCAGACTTAAATTCTTTTTCAGCTGATTGATAATCTTCAGCGAGTTTCATGAAAAAGCCTGTGTACATGTGAGCATTCATGTTTGTAGGAGCGAGAGAGCATGCTGTTTTGCATTGCTCTATAGCTGTAGAAATACTTATTTGCCCTTGTTCCCACATTAAACAAGCCAACCTGTAATAACTTTCTGGTAGTGTAGGGTCAAGCTTAACGGCATCAACATAATGTTCTATAGCCTCTTGTAAATCACTATTTTGTTGTCTTATTAAATATCTTTCGTGTGCTTCTCTTGCTTTTTCTAATGAGTTTAGTGCTTTTTCACTATTATTACCAATCGGCATTAAAATCTGTTCTGACATTGTGAGCTCCAATAAATGTGTGTGCATGATTTGTCGGCGTGAAATAATTCATCTTTAATAATTATTTAAAATATCCTCTGAATGTATTAGACGATTAATTAATTTATCTTTGTAATATAATAAAGCTATGGATTATTTAAAGAATAAATTTGATATTATCGTTGTTGGTGCAGGACACGCAGGTTGTGAAGCTGCGATTTCTGCTGCGCGTTTGGGTTGCAAAGTCCTTTTATGTACGTTGAACGTTGATAATATTGCATTAATGCCTTGTAATCCAGCAATTGGTGGCCCTGCTAAATCAACATTGGTTCGAGAAATTGATGCTCTTGGTGGTGTTATGGGTGAAGTTGCGGATGCTACTTATATCCAAATGAAGATGTTAAATTCGTCTAAAGGACCTGCTGTTCGTGCTTTAAGAGCGCAGTCTGATAAAAAAGAATACATGAACTATATGAGAAATATTATCGAGAATAGTGATAATATTTATTTAAAACAATGTTGTATAACTGAGTTGTTAGTTAATGATGGTACAATTTGTGGTGCTGTAGATGAATTTGGGATTGAATATAGTGCTAGAGCTGTTGTTTTAACTACGGGAACTTCTTTAGAAGGTAGAATTTGGGTTGGCCTTCGTTCTTATTCTGCTGGACGTTTGGGTGAGAAAGCCGCAATAGGACTTTCTGAATGCTTGAACAAATTAGGTATTCAAACTAAAAAACTTAAAACAGGTACTCCGGCTCGTGTTGATAAAAGAACAATTGATTATTCTAAAATGACAATCCAACCAGGTGATGATGAATTAAATTTCTATTCATTTAAACCTAATAGACCAATAAGACCTCAATATCCTTGTTATTTAACGAGAACTAATGAAAAAACGCATGAAATCATAAAAGCAAATTTAGATAAGTCTCCTATGTTTCAAGGGCTAATTCATGGAGTAGGACCTAGATATTGTCCGTCAATTGAAGATAAAATTGTAAGATTTTCAGAAAATCCTTCTCATCATATTTTTATTGAACCAGAAGGGTTAGGAACTTATGAGGTTTATATACAAGGATTTTCTAGTAGTTTACCAGCCGATGTACAATTACAAATGCTTAGAAGTTTACCAGGTTTAGAAAATGCCCATGTTATTAAACCAGCTTATGCTGTTGAATATGATTATGTGCCAGCCGTTCAAACACTTCATTCATTGATGTCTAAGGATGTAAAAGGCCTTTTCTTTGGTGGGCAAATCAATGGTACAAGTGGTTATGAGGAAGCTGCAGCTCAAGGTTTGATTGCTGGTATTAATGCAGTAAATTATTTAAATAATTCTGAGATGTTGGAATTATCAAGAAGCTCATCATATATTGGCACCTTGATTGATGATTTAGTAACTAAAGATATTGAAGATCCATATAGAATGTTGACTTCGCGTTCTGAATACAGATTACTGTTACGTCAAGATAATGCGGATGCTCGCTTAACGCCAATTGGTCATAAAATCGGCTTAATTGATGATGCACAATTTAAGTTATTCAATGAAAAACAAGAAGCTATTTTAAGAGAACAACAAAGATTGATGGAAACAAAGGTTCCAGCAACAGAAGAAGTTAATACTATTTTAGCCAAATATAATGAGAATATTGAACGCGGAATGAAGTTAGGTGAGCTTTTAAAACGTCCAAATATTGATTATAAAATATTGAAAGAGCTTGATGGTGAAACAGCTAATTTGAATATTTCTCGTGATGTCTATGAACAAGTTGAAATTTTGATTAAATATGATGGTTATTTAAAACGTCAAGAATATCAAGTCGAACAGGGTTCAAAACTTGAAAAATATAGAATTCCTGATGATATTGATTATTCAAAATTGGAGCATATTTCATCAGAAACTCGTGATAAATTGTCTAAAATTAGGCCAAAAACGCTAGCGCAAGCTTCTCGTATTGGTGGTGTTAAACCAGCAGATATTTCTGTTCTTATGGTTATGTTAGATAGGCATTCTATTGCAAGGACGATAACTGAGTAGATAAATTTGCAACTTGTTCTTGTGTATATTTATTACTAGGATTTAATTCTTCAGCTTTTTTTGCATATTCATATGCTGATTTTAAATATTTTTTGTTTTTATTTTCTGTATACAAATATTCGTTCGCATATGATATATATAAGTATTGTACATAATTTTCATTAATGTCAGCAAGTTTTTTGAAGTATCTTATTGCCTTTTCCATATTGCCATTTATGTAATTAACATAAGCCACTCTTGTTAATTTAGTTTCTAAAGATTCTGGGGTGTAGTAAGTTTTTGCGTTTGGATTTTTGTTAATTACAATGGAAACTCTATCAGAGGACTTTTTGCAGGTTAGAACATTTGAATTAATTATATTGTATTTGCCTTCGTTAACCCATACGTTTGTAAAAGTAGTACGGTTTTCCATCATGCTTTCGATACGTTTTTTAGGTTGTGGATGTGTATCGTTTAGCGTTTTGACGTTGGGTAGAGCATTAAGGAAGTTTAATGCGTACATTGCGTTGTCCATGTTAAAGCCTGCACGAGTTAGCAAAAGCGCAGCTTCAACATCTGCCATATATTCCATACTTCTGTATTCTGCAAGTAATCGTTTTTTCTGTATTGTTACTGCTACAGAAGCTCCTGCGCTACTAACAGCGTCAGAATTTTTTAAAGGCAAAGCCAGACGATTTAAGCGGTAGATTAATTCCGCTGACCTTTGTTCATGTCCTAATATGTGATGAGCCATTTCGTGAGCTATTACGAAAGCTAGTGCATCTTGATTGTTATATACTGAATCATACAACGCAGTGTTAATCCACACAAAATTTGCTGCTGTACTAGCTGCATTAGCTTCGTCTTCTGATTTTCTTATAGCTATACGCCAGTTTGTATAATCTAGATTATTAGCGCGAATTAATCGTTCTGAAATTCTATAAATATTGTAAAAATCAACATCATCAGGTTGAATATTTACAGTTTTTAAATTCTTTTTAAGGGTTGGAATTACCTTTGCATTGTATGTAGTTTCATCAGCTGATAATTTAGCTTTATAAGTTTCTTCATCTACTAATGGAATATTTGATAGTTGAATTAACTTCGGATCTTTTAAATCGTTTATGCTTTTTTTAGGCAGTTCATATTTTGTTGTATGTTTTTTTACAGAACTATATTTTGTATTTTTCTTTGATTCTTTTAATTGTTTATCTATATATGAATCAGCTAATACAGGTATCTGGATTGCCAAAGTTAATAAAATTACCAAAATCTTTTTCTTCATTATAACTCCTTATAATATGTTATTCTATAACATATTATCAAAAAGTGCAAGTATTAAAACAAGCTTAATTGCTCTTGTTTGGCAAAATGTTTTTTTAGAAAAGATGGTCTGTGGTGTGGTGTTAATCCGTATTTATCTATTGAATTTAAGTGTTCTTTTGTTAGATATCCTGCGTTTTTAGCCCAGTTGTATTGTGGAAATCTTGAATCAAGTTCTTCCATATATCTATCTCTTGTAACTTTAGCTAAGATGCTTGCTGCGGCTATTGATGCTGATTTGGAATCACCTTTTATTATAAATTTTTGAGGGTGATTAAAGTTCTTTATTAGTTTGTTGCCATCAATGAGTATCAAAATGTTATCCTTGTTTATTTGTTTATATACATCTTCGCAAGCTAGTTTCATAGCTTTTAGTGAAGCGTTAAGGATATTAATTTCTTCAATTTCGTTAACTTCAATACAAATCGTAGAATTTATAGTTTCGGCTTTTATTGTATCGTATAAGCTTTCTCGTTTTTTCTTAGAAAGTTGTTTGCTGTCATTTAGGATTGCTAGTTCTTTAATTAGAGAGTCGCTTTTTTGATGAAAGTAAACTGCGCTTGCGAAAACTCCACCTGCTGCAGGTCCTCTCCCTGCTTCATCAGTGCCGATAATTATTTTGTCAAAACTCTCATCAAATTCAAAAAGGTTTAAAATGTTATTCTGTAATGTCATCTAAGATAAATTTCCCTATTTTGCCTTCTCTAAAATCTCTTAAAACGTAAACAGCAGTTCTAGCAGTATCAGGATTGCCGCCAGAAATTATCCAGTTTCTGGAAATTGCAATATTTTCAAGGCTAAGTTCTTCAACTTTATAATAAGCTTTTACCGTTTCGGGATATCTTTCATTAAGCATATCTAAAAGCTCAATGGCAACGGCTTCGTTAGAGTATGCGTTTTCAGAAATTGAATTAACAAAGGCCAATTTCTTTGCAACTTCTTGGTTATCTTGTTTCATAGGGATAATACCTGGAGTGTCAAGAAGTTCTAGTTGAGGATTAATTCGAACCCATTGTTGCTGACGCGTCACGCCTGCTTTTGCACCTGTTTTTGTTTTTGAAGATTTGGTTAATTTGTTAATAACGCTAGATTTTCCAACGTTAGGCATTCCTACAACCATAACCCTTGCTGGACGTCTTAACAATCCTTTAGTCATTAAGGCCTGTATTCTTGGTTCTGATAATTCAATTGCTTTTTTGACAATGTTTGATAAGTCTTTTGAATTTTTTGCATCTGTTGAAACTACGGGAAAACCAGTTTCTTCTTCTATTTTTTTTATCCAAATCTTTAATTCTGATTTTTCGGTTAAGTCTGATTTATTTAGCAAAATTAAACGAGGCTTTTCACCTAAAAGCCTCGTAATATTATCATAACTACTCGAAAATGGTAGTCTCGCATCAATAACTTCTATCACAGCATCCACTAAAGACAACTGTTCTTTTAATTTTCGCTCTGCTTTGGCGATATGTCCCGGATACCAGTGAATATGAAGTTTATCTTTTTTCAATTTTTTCCTTGATGCGAGTTGCTTTACCTGAACGTTCTCTTAAGTAGTATAATTTAGAACGTCTAACGTCACCACGTCTAAGAACTGTGATTTTTTCGATTCTTGGAGAATGTACCAAGAATACTCTTTCAACGCCAACGCCTTGGAATACTTTTCTTACAGTAATAGTTTTGTTGATACCAGAACCATGATCTTTGATGATTGTACCTTCAAAAGCCTGAGTTCTTTCTTTGTTTCCTTCGATAATTCTAACGAAAACTTTTACGGTATCACCAGGATTCATTTCTGGTAATTCTTTTTCCAAATAAGGTTTTTCTAATTCATTAATAATAGGGTTCATTTTAGCTTTTCCTTTATATTTCTTTTAGTACTTAATTTTTAATTCCTTAATCGACGTTTAATAATTTCTTCCACAAAAAAATCCGTCGACGCACGTTCGTATCCTCCATAGTATCTGAAAGATGTTTTTAATGCAAGTGGTGTTAAGAAATTTTACATTTCTTATGGGGGATTATTTAAAATCCTAGCTGTTCTCTGGTCTTTTTCCGTCCGCATGATTTGTCTTCGTCGCAAAAACCTAGGCGTTCGCATTTGGGTACAAGATAAGGTTTTAGCCATGGTTCTTCAGCTACAAGGGCATCACACATTAATTTTACCATTGTTCTGATTTCGTATTGAGCTCTAGTGCAAAGTCTAAGGTTTGCGAGGTGAATCATTTCACGCAAATTTAAACTAGCAACAAGCGAGCTAGCTGCAGCGTTTGGTAAAACGAATCGAGCATCTTCAGCAGGAATGCCAGCTTCTACAAATTCCTGATATTGAGCTGATATCTTATCCATAAAATCAACAAACTTGGCTTTTAAAGCCTCGTCTTTTTCAATTGTAGGAGGAATAATATAGTCAAATTGTCCTTTTTCTTTAACGTATCTTTGAGATTTTTGAGAAAAAGACATGTGTCTATGCCTTACAAGTTGGTGAGTACAAGCTCTAGACACGTTAGAAATTGCAAAACTTATTTGAATATGCTCAATGGTAGAGTAATGACCAGATGAAATTACTCTTTCAATTAATTTTAGCATTTTTTCTTCATCATCAGTGCTGTTATAAATATTGATTGGGTAATCAGCACTGTAACAAGTTCTGCAAGCTGTATAAACTGTTTTTAACATGTTTTCTGGTTTGGAAATTAAATTAACAACCGGTTTATTATTTTCGCTCATGATAATCCTCCAATTTAAAAAAATTATAGCCCAGCTCGAAACAGTGGGCTATAATTTAATTTTTTGTTACAATCAATCAGACTAAGCTTTTTTGCCGTAACGTTTGTTGAATCTTTCAACTCTACCTTCAGAGTCAAGGATTTTTTGTTGACCTGTATAGAAAGGATGGCATTTGTTGCAAATTTCAACAGTAATGCTATCTGCTACAGATCCTGTTTCGATTTCGTTACCGCAAACACATTTGATTGCCATTTTTTTATAATCAGGATGTATTCCGTCTTTCATTTCCTACCTCATTTCTTTTTTATCAAGATTCCAAACTTGAATATTTCGACTGTTACTATTGTACCTTAGTAAATTTAAAAACGCAAGTCCTCTTAATGTTTCTTTAAAATCGTGCAAATGCATGAGGAAATTTCATGAGTATTATATAAAAGGTTGATGTAATTTTCATGCCGATTTGAAATAATGTTTGAGTAACCCGTTTTTATAGGAAAATTTAAATGAATCTGCACGAAGAATGTTTATTGAGATATTTAAAAAGCCCTGATGAATTATCTTATTCTACCGAAATTTTAAAGTTGAATAATTTTATATTAGAAAAACAGTTTATTATGAAAAATTTTGTTGCCAAATCTTTTACAATCAGCTATACTGATAAAATAGATTAGGGAACTTTAAACATGTTGAAGAAAATTTTATATAGTTTATGGGTAGTTGTATTCATATTGTTGGCTGCTTATACTGCAAAAAGTGCGCAGTTTGGTGGTTTTTTGGATACTGTCGAAAATAAAACTTTTGACTTGCGTCAAAATATGATAATAAATTCTGGTTATAAAAAAGCCAATAAGGATATTGTTATCGTTGCTATTGATGATGCTAGTTATGAGTATATCCTCGACAAGTATGGTGAATGGCCATTGCCGAGGGATGTTTATGCCAAAATTATTCATTATTTAGAGGCGCAAAATCCTAAGAGTATCGCATTTGATTTGATGTTTGTTAAGTCAATTAAAAGTTCAGTAAATGCTGATGCTGCTTTGGCTGATGCATTTAGAAAATACGATAATATTTATACGGCAATGAATATGGATAACCAATCCGTTGAGTTAAGAATTCCTATAGAGTTGCCTGAAAGATTAAGCGTTCCTGTTTTAAGTTATTCAAGAAATGTAGATTTTGATTCACTATCTTTTCAAAATTGTAGAGCAATCTTACCGAGTATAATTGAAGCTACGCCAAATATTGGCATGATAAATGTTTCTAGGGCTGATGATGGTATTATCAGAAAAATGCCTTTGTTTGTAAAATATCAAGGTGATTTCTATCCTCAATTAGCATTTAAATTAGGAATGGGGATAATTAAAGAAAATGAATCTTATAGTCCTGTTCAATATATTATCGATAGAAATTCAAACTTACTATTGAACAATAGAAAAATTTTTATTGATAAAGATGGTAGTGCTATTCTTAACTGGTATGGTCCTACAGGAACTTATCAACAAATTCCTATGTATAAATTAATTAAAGCGGTAGAAACTGGTGTTAAAGATCCATACAATTTCGAAAATAAAATTATTTATTTTGGAACTACAGCTTCAAGTCTTTTTGATATTAAAACCGTTCCTGTTGGGAAAATATACCCAGGTGTTGAAATTCAAGCAACATATGTCAATAATTTGTTAGACAATAATTTTATAACAAAAGCTAATAAAGCTATTACAATTGTTTTAGGTGTTATATTAGCTGCTATTACAGGCTATTTGGTTTTAAATTTAACTTCAACTGGTATCATAACTTTATCATTTATTTCAATGTATTTAACTTACATAACGTTCACATATTTTGCAATGAAATATCACAATATGTGGTTTGATATTGTTTATCCAGTTGTATTAGGATTTTTGGTGTTTGTATCAGCGTTTGTTGTTAAGTATATTATCAAATCTCGAGATTTTGAAAGACAGTATCTTCTTGCAACAACAGATGGTTTGACTGAATTGTACAACCATAGATATTTCCAAGAACAAATAAAGATGCAAGTAGAGCAGGCAAAACGTTATGAAGCACCGTTTTCTTTGATTATTTTGGATATTGATCATTTTAAAAAGTTCAATGATACTTATGGTCACCAAGCAGGTGATGCAGTTTTGAAGCAGGTTGCGGCTTTATTAAAATCGAGTGTTCGTGCAACTGATATTGTTTGTCGATATGGTGGTGAAGAAATGAGTATAATATTGCCAAACACTTCAAAGGAAATGGCTATATTGACGGCTAAAAAGATATGCAAAAAAGTTGCTGATAAAATGTTTAGATTGAATAATACTCAAGAAAGTAATGTAACTATCAGTTTGGGTGTTTCGACATTCCCTGATGATGGTGCGGATGCAGCTATTATTATAGAAGTTGCAGATAAAAGATTATATCAATCAAAAAATAATGGTAGAAACCAAGTAAATTAAGGAGTAGTATATGAAAATAAAATTAATAGCTTTATTTGTAGTAATAATAGCAATGGCACAAGTTACTTTTGCAGGAACTTTTAATGCCAATGCAAAAACAAAAAGAATCCCAGCTGGGACAAAATTATCTATGCAATTGTTATCACCAGTAACAACTAGTGCTAATCTTGAAGGAACTGATTTCACAGCAATGTTATTAACAGATCAAACTGCGGACAGTGATGTTATTTTACCAATGGGAACAGTAGTTAGAGGAAATATAAAGAAAATAACACCAGCTCAAAGAATGTCAAAAGGTGCTGTTTTATATATGGACTTTGATCACATTGTTACTCCAAACGGTAGACAATTACCTTTATCTTTGAATATTGTAGGGAGATCTGATTTAACTTATGATGGTGGAATTACAACAACAAAAGGTTATTCAGATGCATTTAAAATTACTTGTGAAAAGTCAGCTGATATTACAAGAAAATCAATAGATTGGGGTAAAGAAGCTGGTGGTAATTATTGGAATGGTTATATGAAATATTTAACAATCCCTGTAGGTGCTGTTGGTGGTGCTGTAGGAACCGCTGGATTCTTTGTTTATGACAGTATTGCTGATATGATTAGAAAAGGTAAAGATGTTTATTTAGAAAAAGGAGAAGAACTTCACGTAATCTTAATAGATCCGATTGATGTTCCTGTGATTTAATTATGTCTAAACTTGATAAAATTGAAGAATTACAAATTATTTTAAAAGATGATGCGTCAAATTTTCAGGTTAGACGTCAGCTTGCTGTACTTCTTTTAGACACAGGTTATGCTGAAGAAGCTCTTCAACATTTTCTCTATTTATCACAAATTTTCCAAGAGGACAGTGGAATTTTTTACAATCTTGGTATTGTTTATGAAAAACTTAAAAAATTTGAAAAAGCTAGGGATGCGTATCTTAAAGCAATTGAGTTTTCTCCAAATGAAGTTGATGCTGTTTATAATCTAGGCTTGGTATTTATAGAGTTGCAAGATTATAAAAAGGCTATTGATTGTTTTAATGTAGTTTTAGACTCGGATCCTGATGATTCAAATTCTTATTTTAATATTGGAATTGCCTATTTTAAACAAGGCGATTTGATAGAAGCTATGGATAATTTTGTCAAAACTGTTTCGTTAAATGATGATGATATTTACGCACATTTTTATATTGGAAATATTTTCAAAGAGTTTGGGGATAACGAGTCTGCTGCTCAGGAATTTTATAAAGTTTTGGATATTTCTCCTGATTATAGTAGGGCATATTTTAATCTCGGCGTTATTGACTATGAAGAAGGACGAGTAGAAGATGCTATTCAAAAATTAGAAAAAACAATTGAACTTAATCCTAAAGATATTGAGGCTTACAAGATTTACGTTAAAATCTTAGCTAAAGATGGAGACTTAGAAAGTGCTAATGATTTAGTTAAACAGGCATTAAAAAATTGTGGTGGAAATGGGGATTTATTCTATATCTATGCACAAATTAAAAAACGTTTAAAAGATATGGATGCTTGTGTTAATTACTTACAAAAGGCTCTTGAAAATAATGATACACTGTCTGTAGCTCCAAGAAATGTTAAGGCTGAAATTGATAAATATTTAGCACAATAATTTTTAGCATGGTAAAATTAAATTGCGAAATATAGATAAGAGGAAGAATTATATGAAAATGTCAAAATTATTTGTGCAGACTTTAAGAGAGTTTCCGTCAGATGCTGAAGTAATTTCTCATAAAATGCTTGCACGTGCAGGTTACATTAGAAAATTAACATCTGGTGTTTACAACTTTTTACCATTAATGTGGAGAGTTTTGAAAAAAGTTGAAACTATTATAAGAGAAGAAATGGATGCAGCTGGAGCACAAGAATTATTGATGCCATTTGTTCAGCCTAAAGAACTTTGGGAAGAGTCAGGTCGTTGGGAAGCTTATGGCAAAGAATTGATGAGATTAAAAGATAGACACGATAGAATTATGTGTCTTGGGCCTACACACGAAGAAGTTATTACTGCGATTGCTCGTGATGGTTTAAAATCATATAAACAATTGCCTGTTAACTTATATCAAATCCAATCAAAATTTAGAGATGAAGTGCGTCCTAGATATGGTTTGTTACGTGGTCGTGAATTTATCATGAAAGATGCATATAGCTTTGATATTGATGAAGCAGGGCTTGATAAAGAATATCAAAACATGGCTCAAGCTTATAAAAGAATTTTTGAACGCTGTGGATTGGAAACTAAAATGGTTCAATCTGATTCAGGTGCTATAGGTGGTTCAGTTTCGCATGAATTTATGGTTATTACAGATACTGATGCTGGTGAAAACGATGTTTTCTATTGTAATGATTGTGATTATTCTGCAAACTCAAATCACGCTGTTTCAACTTTACCAAGTGTAAAAGTTGATGGTAAAGAATTTTTCTCAAAATCAGAAGTGATTGATACTCCAAATACTCATACTATAGAAGAACTTTGTGAGTTTTTAAATATTCCTTCAACAATTATATTAAAAACTTTGGTTTATATTGTTGATAAAAAACCAGTTTTAGCTTTGATTAGAGCTGACAAAACAGTAGAAGAAACTAAGTTGATGAATGCTGTTGGTGGTATGGATATAAGAATTGCAACAAGCCCTGAGATTGCAGAATTGATGACTAAAAAAGGTTTTGATGCTGTTCCTGGATTTATTGGTCCAAAAGGTATGGCAGGCATTCCTGTAGTAATTGATGAAACAGTTAAAGAGCTTAAAAACTTTGTTGTTGGTGTTAACCAAACTGATAAACATATGGTCGGAGCTAACCTTGAAGATTTAGGTTTAACTGAATTTAATTATACAGATATTAGATTAGTTGAAGCTGGTGATTATTGCCCACAATGTGGAAAGCCATTGTTTGTAACTAAAGGTATTGAAGTTGGTAACATTTTCAAGCTAGGAACTAAATACTCTAAACCAATGAACGCAGTTTATACTGATGAAAACGGTAAAACTCATCCTTATGTAATGGGTTGTTACGGTATTGGTGTCACCAGAACTGCTGCGGCTGCTGTTGAAGCGCACTATGATGATTGGGGCATTAAATGGCCAATTGAAATTGCGCCTTATCACGTTGTTATTGTTCCTGTTAGCACAAATGATGAAACTCAAATGTCTGTAGCTACAAAAATCTATGAAGATTTACTAGCTGCAGGTGTAGAGGCTGTATTAGATGATAGAGATGAACGTCCTGGTGTTAAATTCAAAGATGCTGATTTGATTGGTTTCCCTTACAGAATTACTGTTGGTAAAACTATATCTGAAGGTTTAGTTGAATATAAAGTTAGAGAAACTGGTGAATTGACAAAAGTTACTCCAGAAAAAGCAACTGAAGACATTATAGAAATTGTTAATAATATAAAATAGATAAAAAGAGCTGATTAACATCAGCTCTTTTTAATATGGTTTATTGATAAGTTTTTTGTGTGCTTTTATTTCGAAATCGTCGTTGAGTTCAGTTAATTCAATATCTTTATTATATTTATTGCGTAGTGCTAATTTTATTAAATAATCTGCAAAGTGTGGATTATTTGCTAATACTGGCCCGTGTAAATTAGTTCCAAAAATATTTTTAAAGTATGCCCCTTCGGGTTTATTATTTGTTATTGTGGTTAAGGATTTTGTTTCTCCGTATGTGTAAGTTTTTGTGTTGTGGTTTTCAAAACCTACAAAAGAATTTGGCTCTAAAAAATCAACGTATGATGTGATATTCCCAACATAGCGAGTTTTAGTTCTTTCAGATTGAATATCTAGTAAAGACAGACAATCAATATTTTGATTATCAATTTTAAAAGATTTACCTAATAATTTGTAACCATCTGAAATTCCTAAAATTACAGCATTATTTTCTTGTTGTAATTTATCTTTTAAAAGAACTACTTTTTTTGCAACCGTTTCAAATTTATTGTATGCGCCGCTTCCAATAAAATAGATATCACTAGAGGTAAATTCATCTAGATTGTTTATGTTATGTAATTCAATTTCTATACCGCGCCATTCGCATCTGTTTTTTAAAACAACAATATTACCAGCTTCTTCTGGTAATAAATTAGGGAATAGATTAGTTATAGATAATTTTAAATTAAGCTCTTTCACGCCTCAAATTATAGCACAAAATTATTATGATATAATCATATTATGGAAAATTATTTAATAGATACACACGCTCATATTGATATGATAGAGACACAAGAAGATGCGGTAAATGCTGCATTGGGTAATGGTGTAAAAAAAATTATCGTTCCTTGTGCTTATCCTAAGGACATAAAAAAAATATATGATATTACGTTGAAATATGATAATGTATATGGATTATTAGGAGTACATCCATCAGAGGCTAGAGACTTTGAGGATGCTTTATTAGAGCGAATTAAAGATTTGGCAAATTCTTCTAAAATAGTTGGTATTGGTGAAATTGGATTGGATTATTATTGGGATAAATCTTTTAATGATATACAAAAGGATGTTTTCATAAAACAAATTAAATTGGCTAATGAGTTAAATCTGCCAATTTGTGTTCATGATAGAGAAGCTCATAAAGATACTTTTGACATTCTAAAAGAATACAATGAAGGCTCTGATATTATAATGCATTGTTTTTCAGGAAGTGTTGAATTTGCAAGAGAATGTATAAAAGAGGGGTGGTATTTGGCTCTTGGTGGTGTTGTAACTTTTAAAAATGCGATTAAAATGAAAGAAGTTGCAATTGACATACCGTTAGAAAAACTTTTACTAGAAACTGATACACCTTACTTAACACCTGTACCGTTTAGAGGAAAAGAAAATCAGCCTGCATATGTTAGATATGTTGCTGAAGAAATTGCTAAGCTTCGCAATACAACTTTTGATGAAATAGCATTGGTTACTACTCAAAATGCTGAAAGGGTTTTCAAAATATGAAAAAAGAACGTTTAGATAAATATTTAACAGATTTAGGATATTTTGAAACCAAAAGCAAAGCTTCTGCTGCAATTTTGGCCGGTAATGTTAAAATTAATGATGAGTACATTACGAAAGCAGGATTTCAAATTAATATAGAAAAAGAACACGAAATAGTTGTAAAATCAATGCCTTATGTCTCTAGAGGTGGGTTTAAGTTAAAAAAAGCTTTAGATACTTTCCCTGTAGAACTTGAAAATCGAATTTGTTTTGATGCAGGCGCTTCAACTGGTGGATTTACAGACTGTTTATTACAAAATGGTGCTCAGTTTGTGTATGCGGCAGATGTTGGATATGGGCAATTAGACTGGAAAATTCGTTCCGATAAGCGAGTTAAAACAATTGAAAAAACCAATTTAAAAATTTGTGAATTTGCGGATATTTATGGAGAAAATGATCCTGTGGCGGATTTGTTAGTGAGTGATTTGTCTTTTATATCATTAACTAAAGTGCTAGATAATTTGAAAAAATTACTTGATCCTCAGTTTCATGAAATGATATGTTTAATCAAGCCGCAATTTGAGGCAGGCAAAGAAAAAGTTGAAAAAGGTGGTGTAGTTCGCGATAAAAAAGTTCATCACGAAGTTATAAAAAATGTGATTGATTATGCTATTTCATTAAATTATGGGATAAAAGGGCTTACTTATTCTTCTATAAAAGGCCCTTCAGGAAATATTGAATACCTAATTTGGCTTTCTACTGAGCAACAAGATTATGAGTATGATATTGAGTTAATAGTTGCTGAGGCGTTTTCTAATCTTAATTAACTTTAAGATTTACAGGCTTTTCTAATTGATTAATTTCAATATACTTAAATAAATTTAGTACGATTCCTGGTTGGAAGTAATAAACATTGTTAGTTGGAGTGACTTTGAGTAAAGAATGTTTATTATCAATTTTTATGATTGAAGCTAAAAACTCTTTATTTACAGCATTGAATAAAACATATCCAGTTTTAGATTGTAATTCATCTATTCTAAATCTATTTGCGTTTATGCTAGCAATTGTTAGATAAAAGAGGCTTTCGGCATCTGTATTAAATATTTTTGTACAATATTCAAATGGTACATTCTGAACAGTAACAAGAGTACTCAAGCTTAGTTCTTCAGCTTTCACCTGTAGTGGTGCAATCATTAATAAAAATATAAGGAAAAGTCTTATAATTCTTGCCATGAAGCCCCCACGTTGACGTCGATTACTAATGGAACTGATAAAGGTTGCCCTAATTCCATAGATTCTACGATGATTTGCTTAACTAATTCTAACTCATCTTTATAAACTTCTACAACTAGTTCGTCGTGTACTTGTATAATCAATTTTGACTTTAAGTTTAAATCTTTTAATTTTTTGTCAAAATCAATCATTGCAAGTTTTATTAAATCGGCTGCAGAACCTTGCATTGGTTGATTTATAGCGGCACGTTTTGCAAATTCTCTCACCATACCATTTGAGCTATTTATTTCTTCTTTTAAATAGCGTTTACGACCTAGCATTGTTTCAACATATTCTTGAGATTCGACTTTTAAAATCATATTTTCCATATATTGTTTTACTTTTGGATATGTTTCAAAATATTTATTGATAAAAGTTTCAGCTTCAGATACTGTTATGCCTAGGGCTTTTGCTAATCCATATTTGCTTTGTCCATAGACGATACCAAAGTTAACTGCTTTTGATTTGTAGCGCATTGATTTTGTAACTTCAGTAATTGGGACTTCAAATACTTTTGACGCAGTAATTGTATGCACGTCTTCACCAGAATTGAATGCGTCAATGAGGTTTTTATCTCCTGAAACGTGAGCTAACAGTCTCAATTCAATTTGTGAATAATCTGCGGATAAAATCAATGCATTTTCTCTTTCGGCAGGGATAAAAGCTTTTCTAATTTTATTTCCTTCTTCAGTTCTAGCTGGTATGTTTTGTAAGTTTGGATTTGAAGAAGAGAGCCTTCCTGTCGTTGTTGTTGTTTGGTTGTATGTTGTATGTATTCGGCCATCAATAGGTGAAATTAGAGCAGGTAGAGCATCTGTGTAGGTTGATTTTAACTTTGCAAATTTTCTATAGGTTAAAATTTGGCGTGCAATTTCGTGTTCTTCAGCTAGTTCTTCTAGAACTTCTGCACTTGTGGAATATTTACCTTTTGATTTTTTCTTTTTAGATTTTAAATCGAGTTTTTCAAATAAAACTTCCCCAACTTGTTTAGGTGAGCTCACATTAAATGACATTCCTGCTAATTCAAAAATTTTAGCTTCAACCGTATTTAGTAAAGATGCCATATCGTCTGATAGTGCTTTTAAATAATCGACATCTATTGATACTCCATTAAATTCCATTTTTGCTAAAACTTTAGCTAAAGGTAATTCGATGTCGTATAACAATTTTATTTCATTTTTGTCTAAATTAATACTCCAAAATTTTGTTAGTTCAAAAATTGTGACCATAGTATCTGATACACAACCTGAAGCTTCTGTTAGAGGTAAATTAATGATATAAGTATTTTCGTTATTATTGCCAGACACTGCAGAAGTTAAAACGTGTTCAATGTTTTCTAATGCTTGAACTTCTAAGCTATGATTTCGTGTTGGATCTTTTATATAGCTAGCTAAAAGTGTATCAAATATTACGCTTTCAATGGAAATGTTATTTGCGTTCCAAATATTGTACTCTTTCTTAGAATCGTGCAAAATTTTATGGATAGAATTATCTTCTAAAATTGGTTTTATAATTTCTAAAACATCTTGTAGTTTCAACTGTTTTTCTATAGAGTGTGCTATTGGAATATAAAAAGTTTTGGTTATAAAACCATTATCAGATTTATTAATTTTTCCATTAATAAATGAATAATCGTCATTATACGCTATTACTATACCTTGTATATCGTAATTTAATGTATTATTAGCTAATGTATGAAGCGCAAAAAGTCGTTTACTTTTTAGTGTTGTAACCAGATTATCTAAATCATCTAAATCTGTAATAATTTTTGACTCAAATTTGAGCTCTTGCTTGTTGACTTCAGCTTTTACAGCTTCAGAGAATAAGCCTAATTGTATTTGGCCTGTCGTAACGGGTTGTACGGGTGTATTTATTGATTGAATAGGTTCAGTTATTACCGCCTCTTTATCAAATGAAGCTAGGATAGAGTCAATGTTTTTAAGGAAGCTATAGAATTGCATTTTTCTTAAAAATGCGGTTACTTCAGCAACATCAGGTAAGTTAATTTTTGTTCCATTAAAATCAAAATTAACGTCCAAATCTCTTAATATTGTTGCCAAGAAATAACTTGTTTTTGCCATTTCTAAATCATTGCATAGACATTTTTTTACATTGTTTTCAGGCATATTAGGGCAAGCTTCAAGTATATTTTCAAGATGCCCATATTCTGCTAATAATTTTATTGCGGTCTTTTCGCCAATCCCTTTTACTCCAGGAATATTATCAGATGTATCTCCTCTCAAACTTTTGTAATCGACAACTTGATTAGGATATACTCCCAATTTTTCATATACTTTTTCCCACGTATATTCAGTTAAAACACCTTTGGATGGGATTATAACTTTTACACAGCCGTCTTTATCAACTAATTGGAATGAATCTTGGTCTCCTGTTAAGATTAAAACTTTGTGACCTAATTCACAAGCTTGTTTTGAAATTGAACCAATTACATCATCCGCTTCGTATCCTTCTTTTGTGTAGATAGGGATGTTAAAGGCTTGTAATCCTTCATAAATCAAATCCATTTGTACTCGCATAGGATCTGGCATTGCTTGACGATTTGCTTTGTACTCGGCGTATTTTTCAACTCTAAAAGTTTGATGACTCACATCAAATGCAACACAAAGGGCGTCAGGTTTTAGGTTGCGGTTGTTTAGTAGGTCAAATATTGCTTTAAAAAAGCCATAAACAGCCCAAGACGGAACTCCCTCTGATGTTTTCATATTTGTACGTTCTAGTGCGTAATATTGCCTAAAGGCAAGTGCATGACCGTCTATTAAAATTAAAGTTTTTCCCATAATCTAATTGTCGCATAAATTGTGGTAAAGTTCAAGAATATTACAAATTAAAAAGCCTGACACTTTGTGTCAGGCTTTTTAATTAAAGGTTTGTTTAAGCGCTTGCTTCCATTGAATTTGTTCTCGGAAGTTGAATTAATTCAGCAGTATTTCTGTTTTTTACTGCTTCTGCTGTAACAATATGTTTCTCTACATTATCTTTAGCAGGAACATCAAACATTACATCTAGCATAATTTCTTCAACAATTGAACGTAGCGCACGAGCACCTGTTTTACGTTTCATAGCTTCCTGAGCTATTAGTTCGATAGCTTCTGGTTCAAATTCAAGTTCCACGCCGTCCATTTTTAATAAGCATTGATATTGTTTAACAATAGCATTTTTAGGTTCTGTTAAAATCATTTTTAATGTTTTTTCATTTAATTGATCAAGCACTGCATAAGTTGGAATACGACCAATAAATTCAGGAATTAAACCGAATTTTAACAAATCTTCTGGTTGAAGTTTCTTAAGCATTTTGTTTGCTGCAGCTTCTTTTTCAGCTTGTGACATAGGAGCTTTTGCACCAAAACCAACTGTATTACCATCACCTGCACGACGTTCAACAATTTTTTCAAGGCCAACAAATGCACCACCAACAATAAACAATATGTTACTTGTATCAATTTCAATGAACTCTTGGTGTGGATGTTTTCTGCCACCTTGTGGTGGAACGTGTGCTACGGTACCTTCAATCATTTTTAACAATGCTTGTTGTACACCTTCACCAGAAACATCTCTAGTAATAGAAGTGTTTTCTGATTTTCTAGAAATTTTGTCAATTTCATCGATGTAGATAATACCACGTTCAGCTTTAGCTGAATCAAATTCAGCGTTTTGGTATAATCTTAGAAGAATATTTTCAACGTCATCACCTACATAACCAGCTTCTGTCAATGTTGTAGCATCGGCTACAGCAAAAGGTACATCTAGCATTTTGGCTAATGTTTGAGCTAGTAATGTTTTACCAGAACCTGTAGGTCCAACTAAAAGAATATTAGATTTTTGGATTTCAACATTTTCTTTTAAATTAACTGATTTGTTGTGTTTTAAACGTTTATAATGGTTGTAAACTGCAACAGACAGCACCTTCTTAGCATCGTCTTGACCAACAATATATTCATCAAGGTATGCTTTAATTTCGTGAGGTTTTGGAATTGGTTTTTCTGAAGAAACCTCTTCACCTTCGGCATTTTCTTTATCTTTTGCTTCAAAAAATTCTTCATCAAGAATTTCATTACAAAGTTCGACACATTCATCGCAAATGTAAACTTCCGGACCAGCAATTAATTTTTTTACTTGATCTTGTGATTTACCGCAGAATGAACATTTTAGTCTACTGTCATCATGTTTAGGCATTATGTATATTCTCCAATTATTAACCTTTTATAACGTCACGAGTAACAACTTTATCAATCATACCGTATTCAAGAGCTTCTTGAGGTGTCATGATATAGTCACGATCTGTA
The DNA here is from genome assembly GCA_045638025.1 of Candidatus Gastranaerophilaceae bacterium. Classification (GTDB taxonomy): domain Bacteria; phylum Cyanobacteriota; class Vampirovibrionia; order Gastranaerophilales; family Gastranaerophilaceae; genus SIG32. The sequence continues at coordinate 123,143 of JAZUAO010000037.1, read as the reverse complement.
TCTTTTTCAATCTTTTTAATGGATTGACCAGTATTAGAAGCTAAGATTTCATTTAATGATTTTTTAATACGGATGATTTCTTGAGCTTGAATTTCGATGTCAGTAGCTTGACCTTGTGCGCCACCTAAAGGTTGGTGAATTAAAACTCTTGAATGAGGTAGAGCCATTCTCTTTCCTTTCGCACCTGATGATAATAAGAAGGCCCCCATAGAAGCTGCTTGACCTAAACAGATGGTTGAAACATCAGCTCTGATATGTTGCATTGTATCATAAATAGCTAAACCAGCTGTTACACTACCACCAGGGCTGTTGATATATAACATAATATCTTTTTCAGGATTTTCGCTATCTAATAATAACATTTGAGCTACAACTAAATTTGCAACCATATCATCGATTGGAGTTCCTAAGAAAATAATTCTTTCTCTTAACAATCTTGAAAAAATGTCAAAAGAACGCTCTCCACGACTTGATTGTTCAACTACCACAGGTACAAAACTCATGATTTAAATTCCTTTCTTTATAATATAATAACTTTATTTTATTATGCTTCAACTTTTTCTTTTGGTGCTACAATCTCAACTTTGTTGTTAGCTAATAAATAATCTCTAACTTTGTCATTTAAAGCTTGTTGAGAGATAGAACCTAACATTTCAGGTGATTGACCTAATTGTTTTAAAACATCTTGTTGTTGCATACCATACATTGTTGCTAATTCTGCAAATTTTTGTTCTAAATCTTTTGGTTCTAATTTGATATTTTCAACTTTAGCAATTTTATCAATAACTAAAGAGTTTTTAATTCTGTTTTTAGCATCAACAGTAAGAGTTTCTTCTAAATGATCAACTCCGCCTTGAGCTTTTACTAAATCATCCCAGTTGATTCCTTGATAAGCTAATCTTTGTTTGTAATCAGCTTTTAATGATTCAACTTCTCTGTTAATCATTGGTTGAGGAATGTCAACTTTTGCTGCTTCAATGATGTTTTTGAAAACTTCGTTTTCTGAATTTTGTTTATTTGATTTTTCTCTTTGGTTTTCTAAGAATTTTTTAACATCAGCTTTTAATTCTTCAACGTTTTTGAATGGTCCAACTTTTTGAGCAAATTCATCATTCAATTCTGGAGTTTTTCTTTCTTTAATTTCGTTTACTTTAATTTTGAAAATTGCTGGTTGACCTTTTAATTTTTCATCGTGGTATTCAGCAGGGAAAGTTACAGAAATCTCAAATTCTTCGCCAACGTTATGACCCACGATTTGTTCTGCAAATCCTGGAATAAAAGAAGAATTACCTAAATCTAATGGGTAATTTTTGCCTTCACCACCAACGATTTTTTCACCGTTTGTGTATCCATCAAAGTCAATTACTGCTGTATCAGTTTCGTTTGCAGCTCTACCAATAACCGCTTCTAAAGTTGAATGTTGTTTTAACAAATTATCTAAAGATTTTTGTTCTGCATCAGCAGGTATAGGTGAATCTTCAACTTTAACAGTTAAACCTTTGTATTCTCCCAATGTTACTTCTGGACGAGTTTCAACTTGAACTGTTACAGATAAATCTTTTCCAACTTCAAAATCGTAAGCTGTAATAGCAGGTTGAGTAACTACATCAAGTTTATTTTCTTCAATTGCTTTAGAAATCATTCTTGGAGCTAATGATTCAACAGCTTCCATTTTAATTCTTTCAATACCAATATGTTTTTCAACGATAACTTTTGGTGCTTTACCCTTTCTGAAACCATCAATATTAATATGTTGAGAAATTTTTGCAACAGCTCTATTGTAAGCTTCTGCTGCTTCTTTTGCTGGGATAACGATTTCTAAATCTACCACATTATCTTTTCCATTTTTCAAAGTAACTTTCATAATTTTTTCCTTTATTTATACATGTACATCTGGCTCAATTATATAACAAAAAAGAATATGTGCAACTCATACAAAGGGATGAACTCTAATATTTACAACAAAATTTGCCATAATTAGGTTGTGAAAAATTTATGGTATAATAAAAACATGGTTAAATTATTAAATGCAAAAACAAAACCGTATTTGGTAAGGATAGTATCAAGTATGTTACATTTTCAAGAAGCTTTTACACACATTTTGGAAATTGATAATCCTACAGTAAATCCTTGTATTTATGCAATGTGGCATGAAAACCAGTTTAGTATTTATGGAATTAGAGATAAGGGAAGGGTTAATGTCCTTATTAGTAATTCAAATGATGGTGAATTAGTTGCGACTGCTGTTGAAGAAATGGGCTTTAGGGTCGTTAGAGGTTCTTCGGCTAGAAAAGGTTGTATCTCAGCAACGTTACAACTTATTGATAGATTAAAAAGCGGAGAATGTGCTGCAATTATGATGGATGGCCCTCATGGCCCTTTGCATAGAATTAAAGGTGGAGTGTTTAAATTAGCAAGAGAAACTGGTGCTCCTATTGTTCCAATGCACTGGTATTCTGAAGAAAAAACTTTTGTTACTCTTCCATCTTGGGATAAAATGAAATCCCCATTTTTTAATTGTCACATTATTAATCTTTATGGTAAGCCGATTTATATTGGTGAAAAAGACACAAATGAAGAAATTGGAGAACAAATAAAAGCATCTCTTAAAGAGTTAGAGTTAAGAGCGCCTGAAGAATATAAAAAAGCTAAAAAACAAAAACTATGGAAAAAAATGAAATAAGCATATCTGCTATCCAGATGTGTGCAAAAATTGGGGATAAAAAAGCAAACTTTGAAAAGTTAGTGGAGTTATTTGATACTATTAATGCTACTGACGTTGTTGTATTGCCAGAAGTTTGGTCTATAGGTTGGGATTGTAAAGAATTTCAGAAAAATGCTGAGAGCTTTGAAAACAGTGAAACAGTAGCGTTGTTGTCTAAGCTTGCTCTAAAGAAGAAAACTAATATTATTGGTGGTAGTTTTATTACAAAAGATGAACGTGGTGATTTTTACAACACTTGTCCTGTTATTAACAGAAATGGTGATTTGGTTGCTATTTATAATAAAAACCATCTTTACTCTTATTATGGGTGTGCCGAGGGTAAATTTATTAAAAAGGGTGAGTCTCCTGTAATGGTTGAACTTGACGGTGTAAAATTTGGTCTGACTGTTTGCTATGATATTCGTTTCCCAGAAATTTATAGAGCGTATCGCAATGCTAGTGCGGATATTTTGATAAATTGTGCTGCTTGGGCTTCCTCTAAACCTATTCCTTGGGAGATGATGACAAAATCAAGAGCGATTGAAAATCAAACTTATATGATTGCGGTTAATCAATATGGTGAAATGAAAAATAATGAATTTAATCTTGGACATTCAAGAATTATAGATTATAATGGAAATGTACTTTCAGAAATTTTAGAAGGTGAGGGTGTAATCCAATCTAATATAATTTTATCAGAAATGTACAAGTTTAGGGATAAATGTACTGTTTTAAGTGATATTAGAGAGTCTTATGAGGTAAAAAGCTTATGAAAAAAATATTAAATTTTCTTTTAGCAATAAGTTTGTCCATTACTGCTGTTAATGCTGCTAGTATTAATGATGCATTAAAAGATTCAGATATTAATAACAGTGCAGTATCTATTTCAGTCAGAGATGTTGAATCAGGGAAAATTGTCTATGAATTAAATAGTAAAAAGCCTATGAATCCTGCTTCAACGCTTAAGGTTGTTACTCTTGCTTCATCTCTAGATGAATTAGGATTAAATTATGAATTTACCACAGCTTTATATAAAAATACAGATAATGAACTTGTTTTAAAACTTGGAGCGGATCCATTTTTAACGTCATCTGGGTTGAAAACTTTATTTAAGACGGCAAAAGATAAAAATATTATTCAACCGAAACTTATAAAAGTTGATGATACTATCTTAGATAAGACCGAGTGGGGTGAAGGTTGGCAATGGGATGATGATTTAAACCCTCTTATGCCTAAATTTAGTTCTTATAATATTGATAAAAATTTATTAACTGTTGCTGTTGCGCCAACAGCTTTGGGTGCTCCAGCTGAAATTAAATTGACTAAATTTTATCCAACGACTTTTATGAATTTGGTAACATCTGGAGAGGATTCTCCCTTGATATTGAGCAGAAACAATAGCATTGCTCCGGATGTTTTAACATTGGAAGGTTCTGTTTCTAAACAAGTTGAAATTTCTTTTCCAATTAATTATCCTAAGCGTTATTTTATGTTGCGTTTGGAAGATGCAGTTAGGTCAGCAAAAATTGATTATTATGGCGGAATCCCTCCTACTGTAATGCAATCAGAAAATATATATCTTGTTGAAAAAATCTCTACACCAATTTCTTCTGCCATAAAAGCAATTTTACATGATAGTGATAATTTGGTGGCAGAAACTGTTTTTAAATTGGCTGGGGGCAACTATTCTGGAAAATCTGGTAGTGCAAATAGTGCGGTAGAGCTTTTGTTGAAATATTGCGAAAAAATTAATGTTAACTCTGAGGATATAAGAGTCGTTGATGGTAGTGGAGTTTCTAAAAATAATCTCGTTACAGCAGATTTCATGACTAATTTTTTGGCTGCTCAGTATAGAAATGACGCTGAATATAAAAATTATTTAGCTTCTGCTGGTGAAGGTACTTTACAAAATCGTATGTTATATTTAGGTGATAAATTAAAAGCGAAGACTGGTACATTAGCTGATGTGAGTGCAATTACTGGTTATATTACCGCAAATTCAGGAAAGGTATTGGCTTTTGATATCATGGTTAATGATGCTAAATCAAAATTATCTGATAAAAAAATGTTAGAAGAATATATTCTAAGGGCTATAAGTTCGTCATATTAAGTTTGTGATATAATCAAGTTATGGTTTTTGTATCTAGATATTATAAACAGTCGGCTACATATAGGATATTTAAAGGAATATCCTCAATATTAGTAGAGTTTTTGGATACTTTAGGTAAATTAACTGAAACGACTTGGCACTTAATTGTGTGTTTATTCAAATATAGAATTGATAAAAATGAACTTATTGAACAATGTGATAGATTTGGAATAAGTTCTTTGCCAATAACGCTTTCGATTGTGGCTATGACATCAGTTATTATAGCTTCTCAGGTCGCTTTGGAAATGGTTAAACAGGGTGGTGGTAATTTTATCGGAATGATGATGACAGTTTTGATTGTTAGAGAATTGGCTGTTATTATGTCTGGTTTTGCTATTATTTCAATGATAGGCTCTTCTTTAGCGTCAGAAATTGCAACAATGAGAGTAACCGAACAAATCGATGCAATAAAGGTTTTAAAGGTGGATCCAATAGCTCATTTGTTTGTTCCAAGAGTTTTATCAGGAATAATAATGATGCCGTTTATTACAATTATTGCATCGGCTGTTGGGGTTCTAGCAGGGGCTATTACATCCGATGTATTTGCAGGCCTGACTTATAGAGCTTATTTTGATTCAGCTTGGTTAGGTGTATATATGAAAGATTTATGGGTAAGTATGCTTAAGGCAATATTTTTTGGAGGGACTATTTCTCTTATAAGTTGCACTTGTGGATATTTTGCATCAGGCGGTGCAAAAGGAGTTGGTTTGGCTACTACAAAAGCTGTTGTTTGGTCTTTTGTGGCAATCGTAATATGGGATATGATATTTGCAATAGCATTTTTCTTTTAATAAAATAAAAAGGTAAAGTCATGAGTATTAAAGTCGAAAATCTAGTTAAAAAATTTGGTGATAGAACCGTTATTGATAATGTATCATTTGAGGTTAAAGACGCTGAAACTCTTGCTATTGTCGGGTTTAGTGGTTCAGGGAAAAGTACTATTCTAAAACTAATATCTGAACTTGTTGAAAAAGACGATGGTGAGATTATAACTTCAGATGGTGATATTGCTATGGTTTTTCAATACTCAGCTTTATTTGATTCTCTTAATGTCGCGGATAATATTTCGTTTGCTCTAAGAGAAAGACAAGATTTAAGAAAAAAATATACTCAAGATGAAATTGATGATATTGTACTTCAAAAGTTGGAATTGGTTGGGCTTAAAGGCATCGAAAAACTTTATCCATCAGAGCTTTCTGGTGGTATGCAGAAACGTGTAAGTTTTGCCCGTGCTATTGTGACAAATCCAAACACGATTTTATATGATGAGCCAACTGCGGGGTTAGATCCTATATCGTCAACTCTAATAGAAGATTATATTGTAAGATTAAAAGAAGAAACAAAGGCAGCTTCAATTGTTGTTACACACCAAATGTCAACGATTACAAGAACTGCTGATCGTGTTATAATGTTGTATGATGGCAAAATTGTATTTGAAGGAACTCCTGATGATCTTTTGCGCCAAGATACCCCATATACAAAACAGTTTGTAACGGCGTCATTAGAAGGCCCGATGCAGATGCAATCATAAAGGATGGAAAAAATGAATAACTTCAAAGAAAATTTATTTAACAATGATGTAATGTCTTTAGATACTTACATTATGTTTCGATTGAAAGAATTAACCGCAAAACTTAAACCAGAGTTAGTTGCAAAAAATAGAGCACCTATTTCTTTATCAATGGGCGCACCTACGGCTAACCCTCCTAAATATATTATAGATAGGTTAAAAGAAATTCTTGATGAAGATGGTATTCATACATATTCTATTCCAAAAGGAGAGGATTATTTTAGAAATGCAATTGCGACAAGAATGAAAAATCGTTTTGGTGTTGATATTGATCCAAACAAAGAAGTATTTTCACTTGTGGGTTCAAAAGAAGGTATTTCAAATTTGATGAGATTTTTGATTACACAGAAAGATACAGATAAAGACATAATTATGATTCCAGATCCTTGTTATGCTTCTTATATTCAATTTATTCAATGTGCTGGAGGATATGCTTATCATATTCCTCTAACAAAAGAAAATAATTATATGCCTAATTTTGATGAAGTGTATGAAAACTTTGTTAAGGAAGGTCATAATCCTAATAATTTGAAAGCTCTTGTTATCAATTATCCGAACAATCCTTTGGGGGTTAGTGCAACAAGAGAATATGTTCAGTCAGCAGTTGAATTTTGTAAAAAACACAAAATCCTTTTGATTTCGGATTTAGCATATGCTGATTTGTATTTTGATGAAAAAGAAAAGCCATTTAGTGTTTTTGAATTTGAAGGCGCTAAAGACATTGCCGTTGAATTTCACAGTTTATCAAAACCTTATGCTGTTACAGGTTGGCGTTTAGGTTGGGTTTGTGGAAATGAGTTTGTTGTCCAAAGATTAGGCAAAGGTAAATCAACACTTGATAATGGGATCTTTAAGGCTTTGCAAAAAGCTTGTGCTGAAATTCTTAATTCTAAAGAAGGTGATGATTATATTGCAGAAGGTAATCTAGGTTATAAACGCAAACAAGCGATTATGGTAAAAGGTTTCAAAGAATTGGGTTGGGATATTGATGATAGTAAAGTGCCACATACAACATTTTATTTGTGGTTGCCAATCCCTAGAAAGTACGAAACAGCGATGGAATTTTGTGAAGATTTGCTTGCAAAATCTGGTATAGTAATTGTTCCCGGAACTGCATTTGGTAATTGTGGCGAAGGCTATTTTAGACTTTCTTATGTGTGTTCTGATGAACAACTCCAAGAGGTTATTGACCGTATGAAAGCAGATGGATTTTATTATTAATGTCTTTGTAACAAATTGTTAAAATGAATTTAAAACGTCAAAGGTTATGTCAAACAAGGCTTTTGACGTTTTTGCATGAAACGTACGATTAAAGTTTAAAAAAAAAATGTCGATAACTTATTTGTCAAACGAACAATAAGGAGTAGAAAGTATGATGATTACTGAAGCACAAGCTGAATTATTAGGGATTAATGAAGCGGAGATCGACATGTCATTGCCGATACAACAGTTATTTGACGAATGTTTAAACTTTATCTCGATATCGAGTTTCGAGTAAAAACAAAAATTAAAGGGTAAATTCAAGATTTACCCTTTTTTATTTATTAAGGCTATATACATATTCCCATTCTTGTACTAAAATATAAATAACAAGAGGGAATATTTTTTTATGAAAAATTTATTAAAAGTATCTTTGGGCATTGTACTACTTTCTAATTGTGCGTATGCAGGGTTTAAGGAACATTTTGATTTAGGACAACAATATTTGTCTAATTATCAATATTCTGGTGCTATTACGGAGTTTAAGAATGCTCTTAGAATTAACTATTTAGATAATTCTGCAAGGATAGGTTTAATAAATTCATATATTTCTCGTGCAACGTATTATGGAAACACTGAACATAATTATCAAAAAGCTGCAGATGATTACAGAAGCGCACTATTTTATATGCAGTATTATCCTTTAAAAGTTTCATCTCAGCAATATATTCCGCAAGTTACAGCAAATCTTAATACTCGTTTGAGTCAGATTGATTACGATCGTTCTCCTCAAAATAGATTTAAAACTGCAAAACAATTGAGAGCTGAAGGAAACTTTTCAGCTGCTGCTTATGAATTTAATCAGGCTTTAGCGGATAGAAGTCTTCAGCAAGAAAGCTTTGAACAAGTTGGTGACATAATGAAGCTTTTAGGTAACAATCAAAAAGCTGCGGAGTATTATCGTAAATCAATAGCTGTTGATCCTGAAAATATACCTTTAAGACTTTCTTATGCAAAAATTCTGGATAATTTAGGGAATGAAAATGCAGCAGTTCAAGAGTATAATTATATTTTAAGTAAAACTAGTGATAATAAAGAATTGTTATATTCTTTGGAAAGAATTTATAAGAAAAAGCTTGAAAAATTACCTTATGATGCTGATTTAACTGCAAATTTGGGTGCCATTATGCAAAAACAGGGTAATTACGATGCCGCATTAATGTATTATCAAAAATCAGAATCACTTAATCCTTCTAATATTAATACTCGACTTAATGTTGGAACATTATATCAAGAAAAAGGTGATAGTAAAACAGCAATAAAAGCATACGATTCTGTGTTGATTTTGTATCCAGATAATGTAAATGCTAATTTATACAAGGCTCAGGCTAATGAGTCTTTAGGTGATACAAAGGCCGCAATTGAAGGGTATAAAAAAGTATTGGCACTTGATCCATCAAATTCTGAAGCTCAAAATAAAATGCTTAATTTGGTAAAGGGTAATATGACTACTGCTCAGTTTATTGATTATGTTAAAAAGAACTTGAGTAATTCAGATCCAGCAAGTATGTTCTACAATTATGCTTTGGATTTGCATAAGCAAAATAAACTTACGGATAGTATTATTCTTTATAAAGAAGCTTTGAAATATAATTCTCAAAATCCAGAGATTTATGTGAACTTGGCTATTGCGCAAAATCAAGCTGGTTATGCACAGTCTTCAATCGAAACATTAAAAACTGCATTAGCTAAATTCCCTTCAAATGCCCAGTTGAAAGATGTTTTAAAGTCAGTTAACAATGATTTGATTAACAGTAAATTGGTACGAGCTGCAGAATTTTATAATCAAAAAGATTATAAAAATGCTATTGCGACTTATTTAGAGATTTCACCTGCAACAATGGAATCTCTATTAGGCATTGCTTCTACATATCAAGCGATGAATGATAGCAAGAACGCAATTGCTTATTATGAAAAAGCTCAACAAATTAGTCCAAATAATTCTGATATTCCGTATTATATAGCAACTATTTATGCTGGAGCTGAGGATTGGGAAAATGCAAGAAAATATTTAAATACTTCCCTTTCTTTAGATAATAACAATAAGCAAGCTGCTGAATTTTTAGATAAAATAACCGCTCAGATTAACTTGTTAGCATTGAATAAGGCTATATCGTTATATGAGAATGAAAAATATACTGAAGCTTTAACTATTTTGGATCAATTGTTGGGTAATGATAAAAATAACTCATACGCATATTATTATCGTGGTATGATTTATGATGCTAAAAATAAACGTCAATATGCGATTAATGATTTTAAAAAGGCTTATGAACTAAACAAGGAGTTCGAAATTACTAATTATTTGATTGCTGTTGATTATGATGCTCTTGAAAATTTTAAAGAAGCGTATACATATTACACAAAATACGCGTCTTCAAATGTTCAAGATGATGAGTATAAAAAATATGCGAAAGCTCGAGCTGAAGAATTAAAACAATATGCAAACTAGAGTAAACGAGTTAATTAAAAGTAGAGTATCTTTAGCCCCTATGGCTGGAATTACTGATTATGTGTTGAGAAGTTTGGTGAGAAAATACTCGCCAACTTGTTTGTTAACTACAGAAATGATAAGTTCTGAGTTCCTTGCGCAAAATCGTCCAAGCGAAATTACAAATCGTGATGAAAATCATAGCCCAATTTCTTATCAAATTAGTGGACATAAGCCTCACTTAATGAAAAAAGCTGCAGAGGTATTATCACCTAGCGCTGATATGATTGATATCAATATGGGATGCCCTGTTAAAAAGGTGGTTGGCGGTCAAGATGGATGTTCATTAATGCGCAATCCTAATTTAGCTGCAGATTTGGTGAAGGCTGTGAAAGACGGTACAGATAAACCTGTTAGTGTTAAATTTCGACTTGGTTATACAATGGATGAGCTTAATTTTGTTGAGTTTGGACAAAAAATGCAAGATGCAGGTGCTGAATTTATAACTATTCATGGTAGAACTCGTTCTCAAATGTATTCTGGTAGTGCAAATTGGCAGCTTATTCGTCAATTAAAAGAAAATGTAGATGTGCCTGTATTTGCAAATGGAGACATTGTTTCAATTGATACAGCAATTCAGGCGTTAGAATACTCTTGCGCTGACGGTATTGCTATAGGTCGTGGGATTTTGGCTGATGCTTCATTAATTTATAGAATAGAACATTATTTGCAAACCGGAAAAAAATTACCAGAGGCCACACTTGAGGAAAAAGTTGAGATGTTAAAATGGATTTTGAACGAAGAGATAAAATTGCGTGGTGAAGAAGTTGGATTGAAGTTTTGTAGAAAGTACTACGCATATTATTTAACTGGATTTCAAAATGCTGCGAAAATTCGTGGTCAATTAGTTGTTGAAAATAACTATGAGAAAATTATTGAGAATTTGGATAGTTTATTATAATTAATGACAAATTTATTTTTTAGAGTGTTTTATATCTTTAGGAGAAAAACATGACAAGATTACTTAGACATACTGTTCCAAAAATGACAAATGCGGGTAAGGCGATGTTGACCGAGTTTTATCCAAATAGGCTGATGATTCCTGATAAACCTTACATTGTAGAAAAACAATTCGAGAATGGTCTTCGTTATACTAGAAAACCATTGATCAATGGTTCGACGTTAGAAGTATTTGAGGATACAGGAACTACTCATAAAGTGTTACTTGATATTTATGATAATCCCGTTGCTGTTAATACTATAAAAGATGGTAAAAAACGCACATCACGATTTTTGGCTGGTTCGGTGTATAGCCATATTATTTCTAAATTTTTTGACAAAACTAGAGAATTTGTTAATCTACGCTAATTACATTCTTTCAGGAGCTGTAACTGCCAATAGATCAAGCGCGTTGTTCAATACTGTTTTTACAGCATAAACAAGAGCTAGTCTTGCTTTCGTAAGTTCTTTATCATCTGAAATTACGCGTACAGCATTGTAGAATGAGTGAAATTCACTTGCTAATTCTTGTACATAACGGCAAATTGTATATACTTGTCTTGTTTTAGCTGAATTTTCAATCATTGACTTATATTCTTCAAGTTTCAAAACAAGTTTTCTACCGTCTTGAATGTTGCCATACAATAAGGCTTTATCAAAGTTTTCAGTCAAAGCTTTGAATTCATCTTCTGAAAGAATTGCTGGAGTTTTTTCACCTGTTTCAGAATTTATTTTTTCACTTATAACGTTTCTGATAATTGAACAAGCTCTGGCATGTGCGTATTGAACATAGAATACAGGGTTTTCATCACTGTTTGTTTTTGCAAGTTCAATATCAAAGTCTAGCGTTGTATCAATATTTCTCATTGACATCCAGAAACGAGTAGCATCAACTCCCACTTCATCAATTAAATCTTCCAATGTAACCATGTTTTTACGTTTCCCCATACGAACTTCGTTACCGTCAATAACAAGGTTAACAAGTTGTCCTAATAATACCTCTAATTTGTTTGGATCATACCCTAAAGCTTCAATTGATGCTTTAACACGTGCTACGTAGCCGTGGTGGTCTGCACCCCAAATATTAATCATTCTGTCAAATCCGCGTTCTAATTTATCAATGTGATAAGCGATATCCGCAGTTAAATATGTATTAGAACCATCTGCTTTTTTGATAACGCGATCTTGATCATCACCAAAATCAGAAGATTTGAACCAGTCTGCACCATCTTTTTGGTAAATTTTACCACTAGCTTTCAATTTGTTAACTGATTCATCAACTTTGCCAGATTCGTGCAATGTTAATTCTGAATAAAATTTATCAAAATGAACTCTGAAGTTGTCTAATAATGCCATTTGTAGAGCTTCCATTTCTAATTTTGCAAAATCGCAAAGGTATGAAAGTTCGATTTTAGCAACATCATTTTCTACTTGTTTAAGTAATTGTTCGTTTAGAGATACGAATTTTTTAGCAACTGGGATTAAATAATCTCCAGGATAGAAATTTTTGCGTTCAATTTCATCAGTAGGGAAATCAATATTCTCGCCTAATTCTTGACGAATTCTGATAGCTAAAGAATTACCTAATTTTTGTATTTGAGAACCTGCATCATTGATGTAAAACTCTTGATAAACTTCGTGTCCATAAAACTTTAGTAAGTTTGCTAGAACACTACCCATAGCTGCCCAACGACCGTGGCCAATGTGGAATGGGCCTGTTGGGTTTGCTGAAATATATTCTAAGATTATTTTTTCTTTTTCGATTTTTTCAGGTTTACCAAATAAAGCTTTTTTAGTGAAAATTTCTTCAACTAGATTTACTAATAATGTTTCACCAGCTTTGAAGTTGATAAATCCAGCTATTACAGAATATTCATTGCCTTCTTTTTCGATAAACTCAACAATTGCGTTAGCAATCATTGGTGGAGCTATTTTAGCGTTGCGTGCTAACATAGAAACGTTAACTGCGTAGTCGCCAAAATCTGCATTTTTAGGACGCTCAACAATAAGAGTACCTCGTTCGTATTCTGTCATTTGACCTAATTTGTTTGCTTTAATAGCTTTTTCAATTGCATTTTCAACTTTATTCAAAAAATAATCTTTAATCATAATTGTCCTCTCTTATGACTATTATACAACAAACAGGTGTTATGCCAAACAATATTTATTGTTTAAGCTTAATTGATTAAGCAAATTGCCTGGCGACCTTCTGTTGCGCGACCATTACCGAATGTTTTAGTGACTGTCGGGTAAAATAGTCTATTGCCAGCCCCTAAATTAGAAACTTCTTTACCTGACCATATGTATGCAGCATTGCCATTTAGTTTTATACCTAATTCGTTGGCTTTATTTGTATCTAGTGTTACGTTGCTTTTCTCAGATTCAGGTCCTATACCAGAAGTATTGTATAAATAATTAGCTAAGTCTGCTAATTGATTCATTGTTGGCATATTTTGAACACCACCACATATTTCAACAGCTCCAGCCCAATAATCTTCTGTGCCGAAATCAGGTCTTAAACAGTTTGAAATTCCGTATGTTTGCATGAAGTCTAGGTCTTCTGGGTTTGTTGACGTGCCATTTGATTGGCAAGCCTTCCAAGTATGTGCAGTAGGAATAAATGGAATACTATAACAAGTCCCATCAACTTTAAATGCACAATTTTTACCTAATGATGTTACATTTTCATTAGCTCGTAAATCTTTACCTATTGTGTTTGGATTTTTGTATCCAGAAGTGTCAAATAGGATTGCCAAACATTTTTGTCCATTGATTTGATTAGAGAGTGGATCTTGTATGCACGTTTCAGTTGAATTGTAGGCGATTAGTGCGTTTGTTCCATTAGCGAATTGAACGCCTATGACATTTGTATCCCAATCAGGTTGACCCATATGTTTAGCTTTTTGTACATCACTGATGTCAACTTCTGATGGTTGAGAATCTCCTCCACCCCAAAAAACTATATCACTGAAACAATCTAATATTTTTATCATTTGAACATACTTTGCTAATTTTAAAATGCTTTGATAATTCGTCTACAAAATTTTCTGTTGTTGTTTGTCCAGTCAGCGTAGATTGTGAATTCATGATTTTTAGAGCATCTTCTAATTTTTTCTCAAATACTAATGCTGCTGTATTCCATTGTTTAACGTTGTAATTTTGAATTAATGTTGGAATGGTTATTGCCGCGACAACTCCGATTATGCCTAGTGTTATTAACACTTCTGCTAAGGTAAATGCAGCGGATCTTTTATTCATAGATACGTTCCCTCCTGGTGCGATTATCACCATAAAAGCATATCATTTTTTTATAAATCCTGTCAATAATATTTTCTATTGACTAATCCTTTTGTTCTTTGTATTCTAGTATATGCAGAGATTTTGGGGTAAATTAATGGAAGAAAAGAGTATTTTAAAGAGATTTAATACTATGCAATTTTTAAATTTTGCATTAGGTTTTTTCGGTTTGCAATTTGCTTGGCAAATGAGAATTATTTTGTCAGGTCCAGTTACCGAAAGTTTGGGGGCTTCTCCATTTTTATATGGTTTGATATGGTTGGCGGGACCGTTTACAGGTATGGTTGTACAACCGATAGTTGGAGCCTTAAGTGATAAGACTGTTTCACCATTTGGTCGTAGAAGACCGTATTTATTGGGTGGGGCAATTATTGCAAGTATTGCGTTGTGGATTTTCCCTAATTCACAAAACGTTGCCGTGGCAATTGAAAGCGCGACGGGAATTGAAATGCCAATTTGGTTAGGATTATTAGTTGCTGCTATTATGATTTGGATTATCGATGCTTGTATTAACGTGGCACAAGGTCCATATAGAGCCTTGATTCCTGATGTAGTACCTCAGGAACAACATTCAGTAGCTAATTCTTATATTAGTTTGGCTATTGGTTTAGGTTCTGTTGTTGCTGCAGGTGTTGCACCATTTTTAAAATGGGCATTTGATTATCAAATGTCAATTAATGCTCAGTTCGTAATGGGAGCACTTGCCTTTACGCTTGCTATGCTTTGGACTTGTATAACTATAAAAGAACTCAATGTAAAAAAAGAAGAAACTCAAGAAGTTCAAGAAAAGCAACAAAATTTCATTGAGGCATTAAAAGAGTTTTTTGCAATGTCACCAGAGGTTGGGAAAATTTGTTTAATGCAGTTCTTTACTTGGATTGGTACAATGTGTATGTTGATTTTCTTTACTCAATATTCTGTACATACACTGTTTGGTGTTCCAGATTTGACAACTGCGAGTGAAGCTGTAAATCGTATGTATGAGGATGCAGTTGTGAATGGTACAAACTTCTCATCAATTTGTTTTGCAATATTTAATTTTATTTGTTTTGTTGTTGCAATTCCTATTGGTGTATTGGCTGGTAAATATGGTAATAAGAAAGTTCATATAATTTCTATTATTTCAATGGTTTTAGCATATTTAGGTATGGCATTCACTACAAATACTTCAGCAGTTGCTGCGTTGATGGGATTTGCTGGTATTGGTTGGGCAAGTATTTGTGCATTACCATTTGCGATGCTTTCACAATACATTAAACCTGGTAAAGAGGGTTCTGTAATGGGTATATTTAACATTTTTATTGCTGGTCCTCAAGTATTTGTGTGTACTTTAGTTGCTTGGTTTATTTCAAAATGTGCATTCTCAATGGGTGACGAACTAGTAAATTATCACTGGGAATATGCATTTTTAGTAGGTGCTGTATGTTTATTGGCCGCTGCATTTATTACAAAAACTATTAAAGAAAAATAAATTCTTTACTTAGCAAAATTATTTTTTTAGAGGTTTTCCTATATTACAAAGGAGAACCTCTATGCATATAAATCCAATTAACAATTTTAACCAATCATTTACTGCCTTTAGGGTTTCAGAACTAGGCGCAAAAGAATTAGCAAAAAAGTTTGCAGAAAATCCTGAATATGAAAAAGCTTTTGTTGATGATATAGTTAAACCAATGTCCTATATTATGTCAGATGTTGTTTATGTTGGGGATAAGCAAGTCATTATTAATCCTGCGCATGATATTAATAACCATTATGCTCTTTTAGATAGAGATCTTTTTACCGGTGCTGAATATACAAATGTTCTATTAAGGAATTTGCGTGATGGCGAAATTTTCCCTGTCCAAGTAGAAACAGATGATATTAAGAGCGATACGATTAATGTTGAATCTTTAATTACAAAATTAGATTTAGCAAGAAGAGTTGCTCAGCAATTTGATGTTAATACGCGTTATTATAGAGCTTGTCATTCTCCAAATGATCCTGATGCGACAGTAAGATATAACAAAGATAAATTAGAAAGATTATTTTCTATTAAAAGATAATATAAAGACCTCCAAACGGAGGTCTTTTATTTTTGATTCGGTTTTTGGTATGAGTTTAGATAGACAACACAAATCCGCCTTTATCGGCATTTTTCAAGTTATCACCTTCTATTTTTGCTCTTAGATTTTTAATGTATTTATATACATAATCTCTAGGTAAATCTAAAAGCGCAGCAAGATCTTTTGCATAAACAATTTTATTACTATTTTGTGCAAAATAATCAAATACTTTTTGTTCTCGGTCAGTAAGAGCTTTTTTAAATACTACTCTTACTTCTTCTCTTAAGTCCTTTTTAGGTTCAACTTTAGGAGCTTTTTCTGCTTTTGGAGCTGCTGATTTTTTAGCAGGTGCGGATTTTTTAGCAGGTGCTGGCTGAGCTGAAATTTCAGCTTTTAAATTATGTGCTGAGAATGGTGAAGGTGCGATTTCTCTTTCTCGTTCATATGCACGTTCAGCGATTGAGCTTATTCTTTCTCCTCTTGTTGTAGTCCATTCTTCAATTTTTGATACAACTGGTTGACCTTTTAATACAATATCAACAAGATCTTTTGTTGGTTTATCTTGTTCTAATTTTTTCCCTAATCTGGCAGCAAATTCCTCTAATGTAATCTTTTCTAATGAGCTTCTCCATTGTTTGATCTCTTCTTTGCTCAAATATTCAGACATTCATTATCTCCTTAAACATCTCTTTCACATATTCTAACTTAGCACAAACCATGCCTAAAAAAACTAAATGTTTCATAACGTAAATTTTTATTTGTAATATTTACAAATTGTCATAATTAATCTAAAATGCCGGTGTCTAAAAGTTTTTGGACTTCAGAATTCATAATTTTATGAATTGCAGGAATTTTTTTAGTTCCGTCAATACTTATGAAACCATATTCTTTTTTCATATCGTTGTATTGTTCAAGGCACTTGTTTTGGTAAATTTCAAAACTTTTATAAAAGTCTGTAGAAAAACCTACGTCTCGTCCGCTTTCATAAAAATCTAAGCCTGTTGTGCCTATAATTCTTTTTAACAAAACATCTACTGGCATATCTAAATAGAATACCAAGTCAGGTTCAGGGGCGTAATCATACAAATTTTTTACCCAATCGATATTTTGTCCTCTAACAACGTCACGAGCTAAAGCTGTATAATAATATCTATCTAGTAATACGATAAATCCTGATTTCAATGCAGGGATAATTTGGTTTTCTAATCTGTCTGCAAAATCAGCTGCATATAATAAGCTATATGTAGTTGCATTTAAAAGGTTTCTATCTTTAGCGTCGTCAATAACATCAGCAATCAAACGTGATGTTTTCCATTCTGAAACCATAACCCCATAAGATTGGTCTTGAAGTGATTTTTTTAACAGTTCTAATTGAGTTGATTTCCCAGAACCATCAGTTCCTTCAATAACAACAAGCAAACCTTCATATCCGTGTTTTGTTTTAAACTTTGCCATTATATTTCAACTCCTTTTGCTGCTAAAATTTCTTTTAACATATTTCTGATAGCAACTTGTTTTTTGTGAATAGAATCTTTTGCATCAAGTTTTACAATATCAAATTCATTTAGCATTTTTTTGTATTCTTTAACAACTTTAGTTTGGAATAGTACGTAGCTTTCAAATGGATCGTTGCTTAGTTTTAAGTCCATACCAGCTTCATAGAATTTTGGTGTTCTATTAAAACAAATTCTTTCCATTGAAGTTTTTGGGTCTATATCAAAATAAACTGTTAGATCTGGCTTAATTGCAAAGTTATAAACTTCTCTTACCCATTTAGGATCAACACCACGGGCTACATCACGAGCAAAAGCAGTGTATGCATATCTATCAGCTAGTACAATAAAACCTGCTTTTAGTGCTGGTGCGATAACCTGTTTTAATCGGTCTGCAAAATCTACCGCGTGCAACAAGCTGAATGTTCTTGGTGAAAGCATATTTTTCTTTTTTGCTAATTTGGTTGTTTGACTAATTAATGGAGAAGAATTCCATTCTGTAAAAATAACGTCTTTTCCGTTCGCCTTTAACCAATCTCTTAAAAGTGCAAGTTGAGTTGATTTGCCAGAACCGTCAATACCTTCAACGCAAATCAATGTTCCTTCATAATTGTGTTTTTCTGTTAATCTTGCCAATGTAATCCGCCTTCTAGCATTGCTACATTTATTCTACCAAATTTAGCTGATAAATTATCCATAAAGTGTAAGAAATATAATTCAGGCTCTAAGTCTTTTTCATCTAAATCAATCATTGCGCCCCAGTCTTCTCTGCCGTGGTGTGCTGCAATCATTTTTGCTATTTGTTTAAAACCATTCATCATACATAAAGAAAATCCATATTGAGAGTGGCTAATCCATTCCGATCTGAAATTTTCTTCGTAGTCAATAATACCTGTTTCCAAGTCAATTGTATATTCAAAAATTTTACCAATATCGTGAAGAATACAAGCTGCAATCATTGTGTCACGATTTAATTTTGTCATAAACATTTTTAAATTGTGTTCAGCAAATTGTACGCACTCAATTGTGTGAACCATAAGTCCACCAATATAATTATGATGCATAACTTTTGCAGCTGGAAGCACTTTGATTTTATCTTTATGTTCTTCAAAATAATTAAATAAGAAATTTCTAAGCTTTTCGTCCTGTATAGTATTTATATATCCAATAAGCTTTTGATATGATTCTTCTCTTTGTGTTTCATCCAGACCCATTTTAGCTTCTTTTATTAATTCTAATGCAGAAACAAGACAATTGTTAAATTTTTCATTAAAGCTTGCTGATACAATTCTTAGTTGATTGCCAGTTCTAAATAATTTATTATCTAATCTGTTTAACGTTTCTTCCCAAAGAATACAATTTAGCAAGGTGTCGGTTTGAGGATCTTTTAATTGTAGTTTCCCCATTTTAGTGCCTGCTTTAGTATCACCAATTGAAAATACAACTACTTCATATATTGTTTCTGTATCAAACATTAATTTTTACTCCTGTTAATAATTTTATCATTATTCCAAACAAATGAATTTCTGATATTTTCTCCAGTTTTTTCAATTAAATGGTCCGCATTTTCTTGTCTCAATTTATTGAAGTTTTTGCAACCTGAAGACATTTCGTTTAAAAATTCGTTTGCAAAAATTCCGCTTTGTATGTCTTTCAAAATTTGCTTCATAGCTGATTTTGACTGTTCTCCAATAACCCTAGGACCACGTGTCATATCCCCATATTCCGCTGTATTAGAAATTGAATATCTCATATCAGCCAATCCGCCTTGGTTGATTAAATCAACAATTAGTTTCATTTCGTGTAATGTTTCAAAATAAGCCATTGCTGGTGAATATCCTGCTTCAACAAGTGTTTCAAATCCGGCTTTGATTAAAGCTGAAACACCACCACAAATCACTGCTTGTTCGCCAAACAAATCTGTTTCTGTTTCTTCTCTGAATGTAGTTTCGATAATTCCTGCTCTGCCTGCACCTATTGCAGCAGCATAAGATAATGCAACTTCTTTTGAATCACCAGTTGCGTCGGTATATATTGCAATTAGCGAAGGTACGCCCTTCCCAATAACGTATTCGCTTCTGACTGTATGGCCAGGGCCCTTTGGTGCTACCATAATTACACTTACGCCTTCAGGAGCTACGATTTTTTTAAAGTGAATATTAAATCCGTGTGAAAACATTAAGTATTGACCTTTTCTCATATAAGGTTTTATTTGTTCTTCATAAACTTTTGATTGAATTTCGTCAGGTATAAGAATTTGAACGATGTCCGCCCATTTAACGGCATCTTCAATTGACATAGTTTTAAACCCATAATCTCTCGCTTTAATATCTGAGTTGCCACCAATTCTTAGGCCTAAAACAACGTTACAACCGGAGTCTTTCAAGTTCATTGATTGTCCGTATCCTTGCGAACCAAAACCAATAATTGCAATTTTTTTAGACTTAATTAAGTCTTTGTTAATATCTTTATCCAAATAAATTTTAAGATTATCCATATCCACCTCGTCCAACAATATTAACATGAATAAGAATTTTTTTAAAGTTAATTTGTTAGGATTTGGTGTTCGCCAAGTGAAAATATCTTTAAAACGCTTTCAGTCTCTTTAATAGGTCTATAAAAATCTTTTACGAATACACATTGGGTTTGAACACAATTTAGATTTCTAGAATGTAGGTATTCTTCAAATTTATCAGCATTTTTTGCGTATTGACGATGTTTTAAAAATGCTGCAAATTTTGTTTTACGTCTTGAAATTTCTGATAGCGCAAAGTTTATAATTTCATCGTAATTAAATTGGTATCCGTCAGATAATGATAAATCAATAATAAAATTCATATTATCAACTGTTGTGATTGATAAATATGCAATTATTTTTTCGGCATCATCGAGTACGTAACGATTTTTATATTGAGAATTGAAGCCGTGCAAAATAATTTCTTTATATTCTTGTGGAATTCTTTCCATTGAAGGTTTATATAATGTATTCAATTCTGTATTATACAATTTGGCTATAGCTTTTGCATCATTGTCTTGAGCATTTCTAAAATTTGTTTTATTTTTTGAGTGAGGGGTAAAATTGTCTAATCTCCAAAGATTTTCATATGAACATTGTCTAAAACCACATCCTTGGACGAATAATGTGCATAATTCGTCGTGTGATTGATCAACAAAAACAACAAAAGAGTGAGCGCCTCTGGCGCCATATTTTGCAATAATGTAATCAATAAGTTGTTTGCCAATATTATAAAAATCATTTTTGAAAATTAATCGTGTGATGTTTATTTTGTATGGATTTCCAGCAGTTGGTTCAACTGTAATCATTCCTAAAATTTCATCATCTTCTAACAAGATATAAGATTCAGGTCTAAATTTGTATTTTAAAGGCATAAAACCGTTAATGTAAGCTAAAGGCGCCTCAATAACAGCTTTCATAAATCTGCTATCAGTGTCAGAGCCCAAGTAAGGAATTAATTTTTTTACCTTAGGAAAGTCGAAACAAAATAATTTTCTTATTCTTGTCATATGTATATTTTAATATAGCTTTCAAATTTTCGCAAGTTTGTGATAAAATACAGGCGTGAAAGTTGCAATAATTAATAAAGATAAAATAATAACAAAAGAAACATTTGATATTACCCTAAACGGCAGAACTGGTGCAGTTGTTAGGGTATTAGGTTGTGGTCTTTGTGGTTCAGATATAGTTAAATTTATTCATAAAATATCAAAAGACGGAACAGTATTAGGCCACGAAATAGTAGCAGAAATAATCGAAATTAATTCCAAAACAAATTTCAAAATTGGAGATAAAATTGTAACATCTCATCATATACCGTGTGGTGAGTGTGTGTATTGTAAAAATGGCAACGTTTCTATGTGTCCTCACTTTAAAGAAACAAATATTATCCCAGGTGGATTTAGTGAATATGTTTATTTATCAGAAGAACATTTGCAAAATGTAGCTTATATCATGCCTGATAATTTGACTGATGTTGAAGCTTCTTTTTATGAACCTTTAGGTTGTTGCGTTAGAGCAGTGAAACGGGCTCAATTAAGGGGAAATTCAACAGCGTTAGTTGTTGGGTTAGGTTCTATTGGGATTTTAATGGCGCAAGCGTTAAAAGCTTTTGGTATGGATGTTATGGGATGTGATTTAATTCCTGATAGAGTAAAAAGATTAAGAATTTTGGGAATTGCTGCGTGTAACGTAAAAGAAATGGATCCGAATTTTGTAGCAGATGGTGTATTTATGACTTCAGGTGCTGATAAGGCCATAAATACAGCTCTTAAACATGTTAGAAATGGTGGAAAAATTCTAGTATTTTCTAGTACTCCAAACAATTGGGGATATGCAAATAACGAAATTTATTATAGAGAGCTTACTGTGCTAGGTAGTTATTCACCAGCTCCTGTAGATTTGCAAGATTCTTTGAATTTATTACGCTCAGGACAAGTTAAAGTTGATGGTTTATCAACTATTTATGATATGGAAAATATTCAACAAGCCTTTGATGATACTATTAATAATCGTATTATGAAGGCTTATATAAAAATTAAGGAGTAATGATGAAATCTATTCAGTATTACGGACCACAAAATATATGTTATGAAGATGTAATGGTTAAACCTCCAGAAGAAGGTGAAGTTGTTGTGAAAGTGATGGCAGCATTGACTTGTGGAACTGATGTCAAAACTTTTCGTAGAGGTCATCCTGTATTAATCAAATCAATTCCATCAGGTTTTGGACACGAATTTTCAGGTATTGTTGAAAAAATTGGTCGTAATGTTGAAAATGTTAAAGTCGGTGATAGAGTTGTAGCTGCAAATTCAGCACCTTGTGGTGAGTGTTTTTATTGTAAAAGAGAAGAGTATAATTTGTGTGAAAATCTTGATCTTTTAAATGGTGCTTACGCTCAATATATTACTGTTCCTGCTCGAATAGTTAAGAAAAATATGTTGATATTACCAGATAATTTAAGCTTTGATAAAGCAGCATTTTGTGAACCTCTAGCAAATGTTGTTCACGGTGTTGAACGTACAGGTATAAAAGCTGGTGATTCAGTCGGAATAATTGGTATTGGCCCTATAGGATTGATGTTTGCAAGACTCGCTAAATTGAAAGGTGCTAGAGTAATTGTTGCTGGTCGAAATCCATTAAAATTAAAAATGGCAGAAGAATTTGCGCATGCTGATGAAATTGTGGATTTGACAAAATACCCAAATCCTGAAATGATTTTTAGAGATTTTTCAGAAGAAGGTAGAGGAATAGATGTTGCTGTTGAGTGTGTAGGTTTACCTGAGATCTGGGAAAGAATTTTCTCTTTTGTAAGACCTGGAGGAACAGTACACTTTTTTGGTGGATGTAAATCAGGCTCTACTGTAACATTTGATACTACCAAAATGCATTATGGTGATATTAAGATGATGAGTGTATTTCACCATACTCCAAAATATTTTAGAATGGCTTTAGATTACATTGCATCAGGGCAAGTTGAAGTTGAAAAACTTATTACAGATACTTTGCCATTAGAAAAAATTGAGTATGCAATGCAGCAACATATTGAGGGTAAGGCTCTTAAATTTTTGATAAAACCAAATGATTAATTATTATATTAAAAAATCATTACAATCAGACTTTTAAGGGATTTTGGTATACAATTATAAAAACACTAGAAGAAGAGTAGGGATAGAAAAAGTGAAGGAAAAATATCATTTTATTGCAATAGGCGGTATAGGGATGAGTGGACTTGCCAAGTACTTGTTAGAAAATGGGTATGAGGTTTCAGGTTCGGATATAAATGACAGTAAATATATTCATAAGTTAAAAGATTTAGGCGCAAAAGTTTTTATTGGCCACAATGAAAATAATTTGCCAGAAGATTGTGTAGTTGTGGCAAGTACTGCTATTAAAGAAACAAACCCTGAAATCCAAAAAGCCAAACGTTTAGGATTAGAAATTTTACATCGTTCTGATGTGTTGGCAAGGGTTTCAAATTTGGGGAAATTTTTCTTAGGTTATGCTGGTACGCACGGCAAAACTACTACAAGTGGTATGGCTTCGTATGTTTTAGAAAAAGCAGGATTATTGCCGTCTTATGTAGTCGGTGGTATTTTGCCTGAAATTGGAACAAATGCGCATTGTCAGGATGGTAAATTTTTCTGTGCAGAGCTTGATGAGAGTGATGGAACTATTGTGAAATATAGTCCAAATGTCGCTGTTATCAATAATTTAGAAGCTGATCATTTAGATTTCTATAAGAATGGACTTGATGATATTTTAAATACTTTTGAATCATTTATTTCAAAAATCAATGATAATTCAACAATTTTGATTAATGCTGATGATGCAGGTATTAGTAAATTAGAAAAACGTAGTAATATGGTTTCTTATGGTTTAAATGAGGCAGATTATCAGGCTAAAAATATTAATTATTGCGTAGATTATACTACTTATGAAATATATTTCAAAAATAAATTTTTAACTGATATGAAAATATGTTTAAAAGGTGTTCATAATGTTTATAACTCTTTGGCCGTATTTGCAAGTTTGCACCAAGCTGGTGTAAATATAGAAAAAGTTGTTCCTTATTTTGCGACTTTTACTGGCATGGGACGTCGTTTTGAAAAAGTAGCTGAGTTTAACGGTATTACTCTATATGATGACTATGCGCATCATCCGACAGAAATTAAAGCAACTATGTCAGCATCTAGAGCTTTTAAGGATAGAAATGTTGTTGCAGTGTTTCAACCTCACAGATATACTCGTTTAAGTAATTTATGGAATGAGTTTTTAGAAGCTTTTGATGGTGCTAATAGGGTTGTTGTTACCGATGTTTATGCTGCATCAGAAGCACCTATTGAGGGTGTGAACTCAGAAAATTTTGTTAGAGATTTAAGCTCTAAATGTCAAGCTGAATATTTGACTGGTGATATTAAAAATGTGGCTAAACTGTTATTACCTACCTTGAAATCAGGTGATGTTGTAATTGGTTTAGGTGCAGGAACAATTACTAATTTAGGAAGAGAACTTATAGCGTTAGAGGAGTTTGAAATTGGAAAATAATTTTGATATTTCAAAATTAACTTCATTTAAAATTGGTGGGAAAATAAAAAAAGTCTATTCCCCAACTTCTGTTGATGGATTTGTTGAAATTCTAAAATCTGAACCTGATGCAAAAGTGTTTGGCAACTTATCAAATACTCTTGTATCGTCTGATGGTTATGCTGGCGCGGTTATTTTAACGACTAAAATGACGAATGTATCTGTTGATAATAATATTGTGACAGTTGAGTGTGGGTTAAAAGGACCAAAGTTGTCGCAAATTGTTGCAGAAAAAGGGCTTAGTGGTTTTGAATTTATGATAGGTTTCCCAGGCTCAATTGGTGGAAATATCTGTATGAATGCATCGGCTCATGGACAATGTATTAGTGATACGTTAATTTCCGTATTGGTATATGATGGGGAAGAAGTAAAAACCTATGCAAAATCTGATATGGAATTTGCATATAGACATTCGATTTGTATGGACAAAGATTTAGTTGTGTTAAGTGCAAAGTTTGAACTTGAAAATAAAGATATTGAAGAAATTAAATCTAAAATGCAAGAAAATTTGGCATTTAGAAATTCACATCAGCCATCAATGGCATTACCTAACTGTGGAAGTGTGTTTAAAAACCCAGAAGGTAATTCATCAGGAAGATTGCTTGAAAGTATTGGTGCAAAACAAATGACTGTAGGTGGGGTTCACGTTTGGGAAAATCACGCCAATTTTATTATAAACGACGGTTCAGGGACATCTTTAGATGTTTTAAAATTGATGGACAAAATGTCTAGTGCTGTAGAAGAAAAGTATAATATAAAATTAATTCCTGAAGTTAGATACTTAGGTGGAAATAATCTAGAAGAGGTTGAATTATGCAAGAAATTAAATATAGAATCGATAAAAAATCAAAAATAGCTGTTCTTTGTGGTGGGATGTCATCAGAAAAAGAAGTATCGATGAGATCTGGTAAAGGGTGTTTTGATGCTCTTAAAAGACTGGGTTTTGAAAACGCAGAATTAGTTGTGGTTGATGAAAATATCTCAGAAGTGCTAAAAAATGGCAAATATGATTATGCATACAATGCTCTTCATGGTAAATATGGTGAAGATGGTTGCATTCAAGGGATTTTAGAAATTTTAAAAATTCCTTATACAGGTTGTGGGGTAATGTCTAGTGCAGTTTGTATGCACAAAGAATACACAAAACGAATTCTTTCAACAACTGATATTCCTCTGATCAAGTCAGTTTTTGTTCAGCAAGGTGAAGATGTTGTAGAAAAGACAAAATCTTTAAAATATCCATTGATTACAAAGCCTGTTTGTGAAGGCTCTAGTTTTGGTATGACAAAGGTTAACACGCCTGATGAATTACAGGCAGCATACGAAGAAGCAGCAAAATACAATCCGGATGTCTTAATAGAAGAATACCTGGTTGGTGTGGGCTGTACGGTAGGGGTTCTTGAAAATGATGGCGTTCCGTTTGCGACCGAAATTTTAGAACTAAGACCTAAAAATGAGTGGTATGATTATGAGGCTAAATATACAAAAGGCATGACAGAATTTATTTTGCCAGCTGAGTTATCTTCAGATATCACACAAAAAGTTAAAGATTTTGCGGTAAAAGCATATAAAACTGTTGGATGTAGTGGCGTTTCAAGAGTAGATTTTCTTGTAGTAGATGATATTCCGTATGTTCTAGAAATTAATACATCTCCAGGAATGACAGAGACAAGTGATTTACCAGCGCAATCTGATGTTATGGGTATAAATTATGATAATTTGGTATTACTAATTTTAAATAGTGCAGGATTGAATAAATAATGGAATCACAAGAATTTGAAAATGGTGAAGAACTTTTAAAAGCCAAGCAAAGAGAGCGCGAAATTAGAAAAGGTCAAAAAAAACAGAGCTTTTTGAAAAGTCTTGCTCGATTTTTAACTTGTGTTGGTATCATTGGGGGCGTTTATTATTTTTCGACTCTTTCGGGTTGGTATTTATCAAAAGATGCTTTTGTTAATTGTGATCCAGCGATTATCCAAATAGTTAATAACAAAATAACAAAAACGGCTAAGATTCAAAGTGTTTTGAAAGAATTAAAAGTTCCAAGCATTCCTTTGTTCTTGGCGACTTTAGACGATGCAAAAGAAAAAATATTATCATTACCACCAATTGAGGATGTTTATGTTAGACGATATGCATTCCCAGCAAGAGTGCTGATAATTGTAAGAGAAGCTGTTCCATCTATAACAATTTCTCCAGATCCTAAGGTCAAACCTGTTGCAGCCTTTACTAAAGCTGGTCGATTAATTTCTGGAGCGGATTATTTACCTTTACCTGAAGAATATAAAACAATTTTAGTCTTATCTTATGGTAATAAGGGTGATGACTATACAAAGTGGGATTTGAATAGACTTAAAGAAATAGAAAAAATGGCGAAATATGTCGAAACATTTTCTAGGGAGTCAATTGAATATATTGATTTAAGAAATCCAAATGATGTATATATTAAAGTAGAAACAGCTTTGATAAGGTTTGGACATATGGATTCTGGCCTTTATGACAGAATTAAGCGTATTCCTTCTATTTTGCCTCAAGTTAAACAAGTTAAGGGTAAAGTTAAATATATTGATTTAAGTTGGGAAAAAGTTAACTATCTTAAAATGGAGTAATAGTAAATGAAAATAGCTGTAGCACAAACTAGATATAAAACTGGGGATTTTGCATTTAATTATGAACAAATAATTAAGTATGTTGAATCAGTAAATTGTGATTTGATAGTATTGCCAGATTGTGATATTGAAGAGCTTGGTGGAAAAAATTTGGTATTCGATGAAAAATGTATGAAAGAACAAGTAAATCTTTATGAACAACTTGCAAATAAAAATTATGAAAAAGCTATTTTATTAGGTGATGTGCTAATTCAAAATGGTGAAATTCTTGTTTCAGAAAATGGATTTTTTAATATTTTAGATAATACTGTGTATGTTGATAATATTTATAGAGATGACGTTATTTGCGATTTGTATGTATTAGCTAAAAATAAATATTTTGTGAAAGATGCGTATTTTGATTTTGTAGATAGTATTCATACGCGTAATGATTTTATTTTTATAAATGCAATTTGTATGGCAGATCAGAACATATATGCTGGTGGAAGTTTTGTTAAAAATCGAGAAAACGAGTTAGTGTTACACATGCCAGAATGTGAAGAGTATTGTACAGTTGTAGAATTTGATAAAACTGTAGAATATAAAGAAGTTGATATTATGGAGTTAATTCATAAGGTAACTACTTTTGCACTAAAAGAGTATTGCGAAAATACAGGAATTAGGCAGGTTATATTAGGTTTATCAGGAGGTATTGATAGTGCTTTAGTTGCAGCGTTAGCGGCTGATGCCTTAGGCCCAGAAAACGTTTTGGGTATTATGATGCCAAGTATGTATTCATCAGAAGGTAGTGTTTCTGATTCGATAGAGTTAGCTCAAAATTTAGGCATTAAAACTGAAAAACATTCGATTACACCGCTGTTTGATAATTTTATGGAAAAGATTGCCCACGAACGAAAAGGCGATTTATCAGAAGAAAATTTACAAGCAAGATTACGTGCATTAATACTTATGTTTTTCTCTAATCGTGATGGCAGATTACTACTCACAACTAGTAATAAATCAGAGTCAGCTATGGGTTTTGGTACACTTTATGGCGATTTGGCTGGAGGTTTGAACCTGATTTGTGATTTGACGAAAACTAATGTTTATAAATTATCTAATTACATAAATCGTAATGGTGAAATTATTCCTCAAGCTATTATTGATAAAGCTCCATCTGCTGAGTTACATCCTGGACAAAAAGATCAAGATAGATTGCCACCGTATGAGATTTTGGATGATATTATTGAGATGTATTTGGAGCAAAATAAGCCATTTGAAGAAATTTATGCAAAACATAATAAAGAAATTGTGGATGAAGTTGTTCGTAAAATTTATAGATTTCAATTTAAACGTAAACAATGTTGTTTAGGAGTTAGATTGTCAGAGCGCTCATTTGTTGGTGGTGTAGATTTGCCAATTTTACAAAGGTATTACTAAATGAATTACCAAGATGCTATTAATCTGTTAACAAGTCAAGGAAAATTTCATATAGAGTTAGGACTTGAACGAATTTCAGTCGTGTTAGAATTGTTAGATAATCCTCAAGATTCTTTAAAATGTATTCAGGTTGCTGGGACAAATGGAAAGGGTTCAGTTTGTGCAATTATTTCAACTGTGCTGGCAGAAGCTGGCTTGAAGGTGGGTCTATATACAAGTCCACATATTTTTGATTACACTGAGCGAATTAAAATTTCTGGTGATGAAATTTCACAACGAGATTTTGCTCAGTATGTTGAGTTGGTATGTCAAATTGCTGATAAACATAATATTCATTTAACTGAATTTGAAATTTTGACGGTTGTTATGTTTAAATATTTTGCGGATGAACAAGTTGATATCGTTGTCTTAGAAACTGGTTTAGGTGGGAGGTTTGATGCTACAAATGTTGTTAAGTCAAATATTTGTTCAATAATAACTCACATAGATTTTGATCATACCGAACGTTTGGGAAATACGTTATCTCAAATTGCATACGAAAAAGCGGGTATTATTAAAGAAAATTCTACAGTAATCACAGCTGAGGGATATGAAATTTTTAGGGATACTGCTGACGAAAAAAATTCAATGTTTTTAATGGTTTCACCTTTTGAAGATACTACTAATTTGTCATTAAAAGGTGTTCATCAACAGGAAAATTTGTCATTAGCATTGGCTGCTATTAGGTATCTGTTTCCAAAGATTTCAGAGGAAACTATTCAATATGCTCTTACAAAAGTGGCACATCCTTGTAGATTTCAATATATTCTATCAAAAAATATGATTGTAGATGCTGCGCATAATCCAAATGGTATCAGAGCTTTAAAAGAGAGCCTTGATTTTTATTATGCAGACAAATATAAGCGTTTTGTTTTTGGATGTTTAAGAAATAAAGATTATAAAACAATGATTGCGGAGTTGTTTGATGGCCGTGATGAAATTTATTTTTATCACTTCGATTATCCAAATTCAGCAACGGTTGAAGAACTACAAGCGGCTTGTGAATTCCCTTCAAAAGAGTATAATGAGAAATTCGATTACTCAGATGGTAAATTGACAGTTCTTTGTGGCTCTTTTTATATGTTAAAAGAGTTGTTTGAAAAAATTTAAAAATAAATTATTCTTCTTTACCTTTTGCAATCATTTCTTCAATTAGATTGTTCAATTTTGCAGGCGAAAATTGTGAACAACTATTCCATATCAACGTAGATTTTGGTTCTTTTATTGAAGGACTAGGATAGTTGCAACTACAATAACCTTTTAGCATATTTGTAGAGCCATCAACGTATGGTGTGAAATGTGAACAACAACTGCAAATTTTTAAAATAAATCCATAGTCTTCAAGTTTTGATTTTAACTCTTGAAGTGCATCAACCATTCTTAAGTGTCCGCTTGTTGTGTACTTTTTATTTTTGAATATAAATCTAACTTTTGAAAGTTCTTTATCTGAAATAAATTCTAGCCTGCAAGGCAAATCTGTTTTACCAGTGAATACAACAACATCAATAGAAAGTTTTTCTTTTTCGTTTACTCTACCTTCTGTATATTTGGAAATTAGTTTTCTAACTGGAGGAAGGTTTTTAACAATGTGACCAAAAGAATATAATGGATATAGGAAAAGTAAACCAAGTTCTTTCATTGTTAGTCTTGAATTTATAACACTAACACCAAAACCAACTAAAAGAATAATAAATGTTAGTAATACAAATTTGAAATCAACAAAGAAATAATATTTATAAGAATGTTTCATTAAGCCTAAATACGCTAATGCTAATACCCAGAAGTTTGGTGCGATTAGTGAAAATGCGTGTTCTATGAATACGAAATTAGGTGTAATCATTTTCTTTAAGCAATTAGCAAAAAGCTTAACTCTTTGAGATATTCTTGGACGTTTGAATTCATATCCTTCTGAGTTGACAAAAGTTTGAATGTTAGGATTATAAGTGCATTTAAATCCTATGTTTGATAACAATAGGCTGTATTTTAGTTCTGAATCAATATCTTTAAAATCAACAGCACCAATAGAATCAACGATTGCTTTTTTGATAATAAATAATCCAGAATCAGCTTGTGCTGCTAGTCCAAATAAAGAGCGAGCTTTTTGCATAAAATTCATATGATATTTTTGATAAACAGCTTTTATAGAATCAATAATATCAAGGTTCTCAGCAGCCATAAGTGTTTCGCCACTTAGAACAGAATTTTTAGTTAAAGCTGCATTAACAGTTGATAAGAAGTTGTTTGATATGCTTCTATTTCCGTCGATGAATATGTATGAACCTATCCATCCATCTTGTGTTAATTGTTCTAATAATAAAGAAACAGCTTGATCTTTTCCTAGTGTTCCTTTACCAGTAAAGTTGACTACATTAACGAAGCGATTGTTTTGGAATATAATTTCTGAACCATCAGTACAATTGTCCAATATTGCATAAACTTTGAAGCAATCAATTGGGTAATCTTGCATTTTTAATTGTTCAATTAGAGTTTCTAAAGAAGCCTTGTTATTGTGTGAATAAATCACTACAGCCAAGTGTTCTTTTTCAGCGTATTCAGCATATTTTTTTTCTGCTCTAAAAGTTTTGTCGCTTAAATTTCTCAAAGCCAACGCAAGAAAATATATTGAATAGATTGCGATATAAATATATAAAATGTTTAAAATGTATTCCATAACTAATCCTTCCTTATTAATATTCTAGATAAAACCAAGAAAATTTTCCATCGGATGTTAATAAATGTAATGCTTTGCTAATAATTTATTGTTTTATGATTTATTTGATTATACCTATAAATAATTATTTTAGATAATAAAAAAAAGTTATTTTTATCAATAATGTTAGATATGAAGAGTTATATGCACAAAAAAAATGTATTAGTTTTTGTCGCTTCTATTATTGGAGCTAGTTCGGTATTTGCGCAGAATTATGAACCTGATGAAAAGATAAACATTTCGGTTTACGAAAAGATTAATCCAGCTATAGTTTCTGTTGATGCACAACTTCCAGATGGAATGTCTGCAGGCACAGGCTGTATAATTTCACGAGATGGCTTAATTTTAACTGGTTCGCATGTTGTTGAGGGTTGTGAAGATGTTGATATTACTACATACAACGGGCAAGTCTATAAGGGTAAAGTAATTGCAATAATGGCTCAGAATAGAGATTTAGCATTAATAAAAATAGAACCTGAATCTAATTTAAAAACTGCTATATTAGGAAATTCTGACGATGTAAAAGTTGGGCAAAAGGTGTTAGCTATAGGAAACCCTTTTGGTTTTTCTGGAACTTTGACTCAAGGGATTGTTTCAAGAATTGATTATGTTAAAAAAAGAATTCAAACTGATGCCGCTATTAACCCTGGGTGTTCCGGCGGACCATTATTAAATTCTGCCGGTGAAATTATTGGGATAAATCAATCAATTTATAATCCTGACAAGAATATTTCTAATATCGGCATTGGATTTGCAATCCCAATAAACGATGCAAAAAGTTTTATAGCCAATCAAAAATTGAAAAACTAATCGTCAGCTTCTAATTTTTTTAGTCTTTCGTTGATTTTTTCTAAATCTGCATCAATACTGTTTGTATCTTTTTCAAGTGTATTGATTTTTTTATTTAAATCAAAAATTCTAGCGAATAAGGCTTTTATACTAGAAATAACATTCTTTACAAACTTATCAAGTTCTTTAACTGCATTGACAAGAGTGTATGTGATATGTTCTTGTTTTACGGTATAATATCCATTATCATCTTTTTCAACTGCGTCTGGTAACGATTTTTCTAATTCTTGAGCTATTACACCCACTTTTTTCTGTTTATTTTTGTCCGTTTTGTATGTGAAGAATTTAGGTGTTATTTCTTTGATTTCTGTTAAGCCACTTTTGTATTCTTCTTTAACATTTTTTAGACGTTTATCAGAGTACGGTGAAATCGATGTAATAGAGGATATTATTGCGCTTAAGTTTGTGGAGCCTAAGTAAATCGATTCACTAGAGTTATCAGTATCAGATGGTGGAATTGTATTTATTCCAATACAAGTGTGTTTTGAGATTGCATTACTAGTACAAGAGTGATAACCAATTGTAGAGTTATAACTACCAGTATAATTGTTGCGTAAAGCATCGGAACCAATAGCGGAATTATAATTACCTGTCGTAGTTGCATGAGTTGAATATGCTCCAAATGTACTATTATAATTTCCTGATGTTATTTCTAATAAAGCGTGTGAGCCAATGCCTGTATTTTGACTTCCATTTGTTAATTTGTTTAATCCTCCAGTTCCTACAGTTGTATTTTCTTTAAAGTTGTCACCCATGTGTAATGTTGCTGCACCGACACCCACGTTATCAGATGCTGTAATTGGATTATGAAGTGATGCATAACCTATAGCTATATTATTATGGCTGTTTGCTAATATTTCAGATGATGCAAACCCAATTGCAATGTTATTTGAACAATCAGAATCAATAGTAGTATCTGGATTATGATCGAGGTTTCCTAATGAGCCATATCCAATAGTTACGTTTTGAGATCCATTTTGCATATTCATTGCCCCAGCGCCAAGTGCGACATTTTTATTTGCATCAGTAGTGGAATTCATAGCTAAAGTTCCAACTGTTGTGTTATATCCGTCTTGCCATCTAGCATCTCCTGTTTGAGCACCTATATATACGTTTGCACTATCACCGGCTCCATTTGTAGCCGCTTTATATCCGATGGCTGTGTTATCAGAACCGCTAACAGCATAATATAGTGCTTGAGCTCCTAAACCAGTATTATATGAAACAAGGTTATTATACAGCGAATAAGAACCAAAAGCTGTATTATCAGATTGAGAGGTGGAACTTGTTATTGTATTGTCTTTTAATGTAAAGTAATAATTTGAATCTTTGAATGGAATAAACTTTGCAATATCACTTTCGTGTTTTTTAAGAGAGAGGTGTTGCCCGGAGTAAGGATGACTAGATTGGGGTGTGTTTATCGTTAATTTAGCATGAGAATCTTTTGTTCCGATCATTGTGTTTTGTTTATCTGCGGAGCCAAAATAAATATTCTTGTAATCTTTTGAATAGTTCCACTGTTGGTTTGGATTACCAGCTATTTTCTTTGTCATGCTAGGAGCAAATGCAGCTAATAATATTGAAAAAATCAATAGTATTACCATCATTTCAATTAGAGTGAAAGCCTCTTTTTTTATTATCCTCATGACGTTATTAACATCCCCCTTTTATTATTATACTTC
This sequence comes from Candidatus Gastranaerophilaceae bacterium, assembly GCA_045638025.1. GTDB lineage: Bacteria > Cyanobacteriota > Vampirovibrionia > Gastranaerophilales > Gastranaerophilaceae > SIG32. Next base: position 88,785 of record JAZUAO010000037.1, on the reverse strand, counting down.
TTAGGTTTAAATCTCTCAAGTTTATATTAAGAATAATAAACTATTTATAATTAATCATTTGTTAGCAAATAGAAGATTTTATGTTATATTTTTTGTATGGTTAATTTCTTAGGATTATGCGTTCAAAATTTAATTAGATGCCTTAAATATTTGTTTAAAGGTCAGGTTAGATTTTCATCTGTAATTAGTCAAGCAGCATCTATTAGTTATGATTCCTTAACTATATCGATGACGATTGCATTTATTGCAGCTGCTGTTATTGCAATACAGGTTTCAAAGCAGTTTTTGATGTCTGGTGCTGAAACTTATATAGGTGGCACAATAGCCATTGTTATGATTAGAGAAATTGCTCCAGGGTTTGTTGCGCTTGCTATTGGAGCAAGAGCAGGAACCGCAATTTCTGCTGAAATTGCGAATATGCAAGTAACTTCTCAAGTTGATGCGATAAAAACGCTTAAGGTCGATCCTATTGGGTATTATTTTACTCCAAAAATTATAGCTGCAGCTTTAACTGTGCCGATGGTAGTATTAATCGCTGAGGCGGTTGGGATAATTGGTGGTTTGTTTGTATCTGCAAATACTATTGATTTGCATCCGGCTCGTTATATGAATTCAGTTTGGTTGTGGTTGTCAACAAAAGATATTTATATAAGCCTTTTTAAAGGTTTTGTTTTTGGTGGGCTTATCGCTTTAGTATGCTCAACTCAAGGTTATGAAACTCGTGGTGGGGCAAAAGAAGTTGGTCTTTCTACAACGCAAGCCTCAATTACTACAACAGTATATTTATTGGTTGCAGATTTCTTAATTAATTTGGCTTTCTATATAGCTTAAACCAAGTATTTTTGAAGTGTATTTTTGTCAAAAACCTCGACACTATCTTTTGAGTGTATAAATACCATGCTGCTAATGAGAGATTTTAATGTTTCAAAATCGGAAAATGCCATTTTGTTTCTTAAGTCTTCCATATTATTAGCTAAAAATTCCATAATGATAGTTTTGCCGTCAAAAACAAGGCCAGCAAAGTAGTCAAAAGATTCTTTTGTCTTTATACCTTCTAAATAAATAATATCTGGAGATTGAAATTCTATAAATCTAGAGGCTTTATCCATATTAAAGCCAATATTTTCATTTAATTCACATTGATTAACACCTTTTAAGGTGTATTTAGCAATACTTTCTAAAGTCATTATGTTTTTATTATCGTACTTGGCAGCTTCCAACAATAATGAATAAATAACGTGGGTCTTTCCACTCAAAGGTGAGCCACATACTAAAACAATTCCAGGAGTGCAAAGTGATTTTTTCACTGCTTTAAAATGACTATCGTTTGTTATAATTTTGTTTAGGCTTTGCGGTGGTTTATAAATTTTTAAGAAAATTCTTTCGCCCATAATTGTTGGAAATGTTGAAATACTTGCCACAAGTTGGACATCATCAACTTTGAAACTTAGTTTTCCTAGTTGTGGAACTTCAGAAACAGAAGGATCAAGTTCTGCCAATGTTTTTAATTTGGCAACAAGAGAAGAAATTAATACGTTAGGAATAACACCTTTATTAAAAATTTCACCTCTTTGCTTAAAGTTTACTCCAAAACCCTCATCTTCAGCTTGAAAAGTAACTTCGTGAACGTTTTCAATGATGGCTTGTTTTAATATTGCTCTAATAATTTTTTGGATGTGATTGTCACTCAAATCTTCGCTATGAAGTTCGTCACGCCAGTCAAATTCCATATTAAAGTCTGTATATATTTCACCAACTGTGCTATCGGTTTTATAGTATTCTTCAATTTTTTTTAAAATACTAGACTCTGACGAAATAACGGGTTCAATAGAACATTCTGCAGTTTCTATGATTTTATCAATTGCGAATAAATCTAATGGATCGGCCATAGCAACCGTCAAAGCGTCTTCTATTTTGAATAGAGGAATGATTCTATATCTTTTTGCATCAGAATAGTTAATATATTTTAGGCAGTTTAAATCTAGTGAATAATCCTCCAAGTTTACGTATGGAATATGCAGCTTAGCTTCTAAAAATTTGAGAAGAGCTTCTTCTGTGATAATTCCTGAATTTATTAAAGCTTGGCCAATATTAATATTTTGAGCATTAGAAATTTCTTCAGCTTGTTCAAGAATTTCATATTGAACAAGTCCTGCTCTAACCAAGTCATATTTTAATTTTTCTAACGTCTTATTAGTTACTGCTTCCATTATTCGCCTAAATATTGTTTAACTTTGTTGACAACTTCGTTTAAATCAAATGGTTTGGTGATATATTCATTAACACCAGTTTCTTCACCAATTAATTTGTCTTCGTCTTGTGAACGTGCCGTAACCATTAAGATTGGTATATCTTTATACTTGTTATCATACTTTAACAAACGACTAATTTTGTAGCCGTTTATTTTTGGCATCATAACATCCAAAATCATCAAATCCGGAACAAGTTCTTTTGCTAATTTAAGCCCGTCTTCGCCATTATAAGCGCAATAGCACGTGTAATCTGAAGCCTCTAAAACAAATTTAAGGCTTTCCACGATATCTTGTTCGTCATCTACAATTAGAATTTTTTTCATACCACGTCCCCTGTTTATTACATTATAGCACAGGTTTTGATATCGCATAGTTTGTTACATTTTGTTAATGCTAAGCTTAGTTACACGATAAAACCGGTGCTTCTGCAATAGGAATTGCAAAGTAAAATTTGGATCCCTTTTCAAGCTCGCTATCACACCAAATTGTGCCTTGATGTGCTTCTAGTAATTGTTTTGCAATAGGCAATCCAAGTCCTGAACCGCCAACTTTTCTGGATAGTGAATTTTCGATTTGTGCAAATTTATCAAAAGCTCTAAGTAAATCTTTTTCAGCAATTCCAATTCCTTGGTCTTCAACACATACAACTACATGTGAGCCCGAAAGTTTTTTTAAGTCTTCGCTAAAACATTCGTGAGCTTTTAGTTGTTTTGAATCTGCAATATGAGAGCGAATTGTTATTGTTCTGCCTTCTGGAGTAAATTTGATAGCATTTGAAACCAGATTTGTTAAAACTTGTTCTAATCTTTGTTCATCTGCAAATATTTCAGGAAGATTTGTAGTTTCTTCAGTAATTAAATTCAGACCTTTTTCTTTTGCTAATCCTGATAATGATGACATTACATAGTCAATAACAGAGTGAATATTAATATTTGCGAAATGATAATCCATTTTGCCAGCTTCAATTTTAGATAAATCTAATAAATCATTTATAATCCCTGATAATCTTTGAACATTTCTTTGTGCCATAGTAAGGAATTTGCTGCCAGATTCATTTAAATCTCCACATTTACCGCTATTAATTATGTCAAGAGAGTTTTTAATGGCTGTTAAAGGTGTTCTTAATTCGTGTGAAACTATTGAAATGAACTCAGATTTTAAGCGTTCTAGTTTTTCTAGTTTAAGGTTAGTTTCTTTTATTTCTTGGTACAAAGTAGCACTTTTTAACGGCAAAGAAACTTGTTGAGCAATAGTTTGAAAACATGTCGCATCATCTGCAGAGAAAGAAGCTTCTTTGAATATTTCAATACAGCCAAAGAAGTTTTCGCCTAAACTTATAGGTGCAAACATATTGTCATATTGGAATAGTGAGAAAGTAAATCTATTTGCTGGATATTTAATATTTTTGATTACTTTTAGAGTTTCAGCTTCTATTTTAAAAGGTGGTGTTTTATTTTCAAACAGCGACTTGTAGTTTAATACAGTTCTTAATTTTATAGCACTTAAAAGCTCGTCTGAAATTTCGTATAAAGAATTCAAGATAAGTACTGGTTTAGAGTCTGTGCAAAGTGTACAGGTTAAGTCAAAACTGAGTGATTTGTCCAAACCTTCTATCATATAATCAATAAGTTTTTGTTTGTCTAGAGAACCTGCAAATTGCGAACTTGTGCTGTATAGAACGTTTAATCTATATAAGCTATCTGCTAAGTTTTTGTTGGTTGCTGAAAGTTGTTCTAAGGAACTTTTTGTTTTTAGATTAACGTTAATTGTTGAGAGTATAAGATTCTTAGACATGCTATCACTAATGAAAGCATTAACATATTTGGTTAAATCTTGATCGGGTTCTTCATTTGGAGTTAACAAGATAAAAGCTGATGTTGGGGCAACTGCTTTTACTTTTTTGATTATTTGTTTAGTAGACGTAAGTGAATCATCAAATATAAAAACGTCAGGGGTAGTAATATTTAGAATTTCTAATATATTGTTTTCATCATTAGACGTCACAAATTCATATGGCATCTCTGAAAAATATGATGCATATTGTTGTATTTTGTCAATTCTATCAGATACAAATAAAATTTTCCCCATAATCTCATATTAACAGGAGATTTGTATATTGCAAATAAGTTAAATTTGTTAAGAGTTATTGTCTGAAAAAATTTATGTCTTTTAAATCCTTGCGGTGAACAATTTGTCCACAATTTCTGCAGGAAAGTATTTCTCCGGAGCTATCTATTGGCATAAAAATATGTTCACAAGATTCTTCTTCTTGTTCTTCTTCTTTCATTGGGTCGTACGAATCTTGTATTTTTTCTTTTTTTCTGAATTTTTTAACTATGAGTTCTATAAAATACATTAAATGTTAAATCCATTCGGTAGTAATTCCTCGATGTTGCATACAGAAAGCTCTTCATTGATTAAAGTAACAACATCTAGTCCTTGTTCTGATTTGAATTCATGTAAAACCTGCCTGCAAGCTCCACAAGGATAGCAGTTTTCCATATTAGGTGAATAAATAGCAACAGCTTTAACTTTTTTTTCACCATCAACGATGGCTGAACCGATAGCATTTCTTTCCGCACATATTGTTAATCCATAACTAGAGTTTTCAAAATTACAACCAGTATATATTTTGTCATTCTCTGTTAAGATACAAGCACCTACTGGAAATTTTGAATAAGGGCAATAGGCGTTTTTTGAAGCTTCAATTGCTTTATCCATTAATATTCTATAATCCATACATTTCTCCTTTCATATCATTCTAGCGTATTTATGAATAAATATTATCCATTACACGTATGATTGTGCTATAATTTTGCTATGAAATTATTGTTTAAAATTTTGATTTTAACTCTGTTATTTTTAGGTAATACAGTAAATGCTGAGCCATTTAAGGTTCTTGTATTACCAGTAGATTTATTTTCGGTCTGTGAAAATTACTATTGCTTCCCTGAAAGTTCTGAAATTTTTGCCAATGATATAATAAATAATCTTTCTAAAAATAAAAAAATTGAAGCAATAGATTCTTATGCGGTAAGAAAAAAAACAATTGAGCAGCTACAGTTGAGAGCATCTTTATTTACGGCTCTCAATAAGTATAAAAATACAAATACTGTTGACTTTGTTTCGTTGAAAAAAGTAGCTGATGAATTTGGTGTGAATTCTATTTTATTGATTTCTAGTTCTGTGAATAATAAATCCGTAAAAAGAAATATTTGGGAAATTTTGGAAACAATGTCTGCTTTTGATGTGTATAATCGTTTTACCCTTGAAACTAATGTTGTTTTACTGGATAACGTTAATGATATTGTTATGTGGAGTGGCAAATTTGAAAAATCTTTAGGAGATAATGAAGCACGTTTTTGGGCTAAAAATGCAGCAGAAGCGTGTTCGCAATTGGAAAAAATTCGTTTATATTCTAAAGAAATTTTAGCTCAAAATGTAGCTGAAAATGTTATGTTACGTTTTTATCCTAAAACAATATCAACAAATATATCAAAACCAGTAAATCAAACACAAACTAAAGATTTTAGGCCTAATGCTTTAGAGTGGTCTAGTAACAAAATTCAAGATGATAAAGATTATGGTGAAATCCATACGGACTCTATTTTTACTTTTTAATATCTAGTGGATTTGGTTGTTTTTGTTGAGGTAAATTATTACTTTGTTGTTCTTTTAATTTTTGATTAAATAGATTGTTACTATTTTGTTGTATTTGGATGTTTTGTTCTAATTGAATTTTCCCTTTATTCCTAGATTGGTTCAATATATCATCTTTCATTTCTACTTGAGCAGGCGTTTTCCCTGCGATTGAATCGAGTTCACTTATTCTTTCCTTTGCGTCCAGAACTGCAAGCATCACAACTGTTAGTATAGATAAAAATATTAAAATGTTTTTCATATACTCTCCTTTTGCTATAATTTTACCCTTTTAAATGAAATTTAATATTCGACAACTATTTAGTACTTGCACAATCAACAGTTCAATGTTAAAATATAAATTGTAAAGAAGGGGAAAATATTATGGCAAGATTAATTAGACCTACTTGGGCAGTAAGATGCGTTCAATCTGGTTGCAAAACTTTATTTGAAGTAGCAAAACTTGAAGATGGTAAACAACAAGAAGTTGTATGCCCAAACTGTGGTGAACATTATGTTTATCCGATTTTAAGTGATAACGAAGAACAAGAATAATGTTTAACAATACTGATAAACGCTATAATCAGTATAGTGCACATTTAAAAAATAAATTCGGCGCTAAGGTTTATAAAATAACCCTTGACGCCGGTTTTTCGTGTCCTAATCGTGATGGTACAATATCTTCTGGTGGATGTATTTTTTGTGATGAAGGTGGAAGTTTTTCGCAGGCACATTCTAATCTTTTAACAATTGAAGAACAAGTAGAAACTGGTGTCAAAAATCTTTCAGAACGTTTTAAAGCACAAAAATTTATGTCATATTTTCAGGCTTATTCAAATACTTATAAGCCTGTTAAAGAGTTAGAAAAAATATATAATTCAGCTCTTAATCATAGAGATGTTGTTGGAATTTCTATTGGTACTCGTCCAGATTGTGTTGATGAAGAAAAATTGGATTTAGTCGCCTCATACAAAGATGATTATTACACTTGGATTGAATACGGTTTACAATCAATTCATAACAAAACTTTGCAAAAAATTAATAGAGGGCATGATTTTGAGTGCTTTTTAAGAGCATATGAACAAACAAAAGACCGTGGAATTAATGTTTGTGTTCATGTTATTTTCGGACTTTGGGAAACGCATGATGAAATAATGCAAACAGCTCAAAAACTGGCTCAATTGAAAGTTGATGGTGTAAAAATTCACATGCTTTGTGCTTTAGAGAATACTAAACTTGCAAATATTTATAATTCAGGCGATATTAGTTTTATGTATGAAGATGAATATGTACAGACTGTTTGTGATTTTTTGGAATATTTACCAAAAGAAACAACAATTCATCGACTAGCTGGTAATGGTTTGAAACAAAATTTAATAGCTCCAAAGTGGTTAGGAGCCAAGTTCGATTGCTTGAATAAAATAGACAGGGAGTTTATTAAGAGAAATTCACATCAGGGGTTGAAATTTGTTTACAATTAAACCATCATGTGTAATAATTAGTGCGTAGAGGTAGTTTGTAAAATTTTGTAAATATAGTAGGGGCACTCTAACAAAAAAAATGATTTATGTGGTTTAAACTGCTTGAAAAGAAATTGGAGAAAATATGTTAACTGTACAACCTGTAAGATTATCACAACAATTACCTTTTAGAGGTGTAGAACCGCAAAAAACAGAAAATTACGGCTATTCAAAAGATCAGTATCAAAGTGACAAATCTGCTCTAGAAGAACAGCTAAATGATCTTAATTCTGTGATTGAAGACACAAATGTTCCAAAACCAATTAGAACTTTTGGCAAAATTATTTCAGTTGGTATTGGTGCAGCATTAGGTTTTGTTAGTATGAAGTTTGGTGCACAAGGTATGGCTAAAGTCCTTAAAAAAGGTGCTGAAGCAGTAGGTGGCACAATGAAGAAACCATTTATGCAAAATTTAGGTGGAAAAATTGTTGATGCAGCAAAAGCAGTTGGTAGATTTTTTGTTAAAATATATAAGGCAATAGCAGATTCAAGTTTTGGCAAAGCGATTGGCAAATTCTTTGGTGGAATTTCTGATAGAGTGAAAAATTCTAAATTTGGTCAAAAGGTTTCCGAAATGACACAAAATTTCAAGAAATCTAAGTTCGCACAAAATGTTTCAGAAAAAGCAGCCGCAGCTCAACAAGCGGTAAAAGATGCAGCAGGTAAAGTTACTGGCGAAAAAGTAGAAAACGGTGTAGTTAATCTATTTGCAGTGAGTGGTGGCGTATCTGGTGGTGTTTCAGCAATACAAGATGCAGCAAAGGAATAGAAAATGGCAATTTCAGCAATAGGTAGTAATATAGCATTTACAGGTGCACAAGATAGGCAAGTTGATGCCTCTGATGTTGGGGTTGCAGCCGGTGGTGCGTTAGGTGGTGTTAAATATCTTAAACGCTTTAAACAATTTGGCAAAGCTGAAGACTTAGTTCAGTTAACTGGTAAAACAACACAACAAATTAGACAAGCTGGTCAAGCTGGTAAACAAGTTACAACACTTTGGGGTAAAATGTTCCAAAATGCTAAGCAATACAAGGCAGCTATTATTGACTGGTGTCAAAATACTAATGTTTTCAAAACATTAAAACCAGTGTTCGAAAGTAAAGCTTTCGCTAAAGTTTCTGGTGTTGTTGGCGGTATTACAGCAGCGTTTGTATTTATTTCTGGTTTAGGTGAAATGGCTGAAACTTATACAAAAGCAACTGCTCCTCAGGAAGCTTAATAAATATTGTTAAAATAATAAAATCGTGCTAAACTTCGGTTATGCACGATTTTATTTTGAAAGAAATTAAAAATACTGATATTCAGGAAGAATTAAATTCTATTGGATTTGATAAATCATATATTCATAAAGCTTGGGAAAAATTTGAGTATAGAAATATTAAAATATTTAATTTGACTATTCCTCAAGCTAATATTTTGAAACAAACAGCTCTTTCGGTTGGTGCAGATTGCGCAACTCATAGAGAAACAATTACTGGTAAAGTTGAAACTACTGATTGTATTTTAGGTGGTAGTATTTCACAATTGCAAAAAATTGCAAATAAACTTACTAGACAACCTTTTGGCTTAAAAGCTTTAGGAGTTAAAATTTTAGATTTTGAACTCAAAAAGGATGTACCAACTAAAATTGTGGGAATTTTAAATTTGACTACGGATTCCTTTTCTGATGCTGGTGAATTTTTAGATGTTGATAGGGCTGTTGCACACGTTAAACAAATGCTTCAAGATGGTGCAGATGTTATAGATATTGGGGCTGAATCAACCAAGCCTAATTCAAAATCTGTATCAGATGAGGTTCAGTTAGAAAGAATAATCCCAGTACTGAATGGTATAAAGAATAATTCTGTGTTTATAAGCATTGATACAAGAAGCTCTGTAGTAGCAGAAGAATGTTTAAAACTCGGAGCTCATATTATTAATGATGTGTCTGGATTTGATTTTGACGATAAAATGCCAGAAATTATTGCTAAATACAATGCTAAAATTGTTATTCAGCACTCTTTAGGAACTCCAGAAACTATGCAAAATGCACCAGAATATATAAACCTTATGGATGAAATTTTCTTAGCGTTAAAGGCTAAAATAGAGCTAGCACTTTCTAAAGGTATAAAAAAAGAAAATATTATAATCGACCCAGGTATTGGTTTTGGAAAGACTAGGGCGCATAATTTTGAAATAATTAGGCGTATTGAAGAATTTAATGGGCTTGGTTGCCCTATAATGTTAGGTATTTCTCGTAAAAGCTTACTTAACATGCCAGAAGCTGATAATAATACTAGAGACATTTATACTGTAGCATTAAACGCATTAGCTATAAACAACAAAGTGGACTACATAAGAGTCCACAATGTGAAATTACATAGAGATTTATTAACTATGCTTTCTAGTATTTAAGCATTGATACAACTTTTAAATCTTTGTCAAATTTTTCTCTGCCGTTTAAACCTTCTAGTTCGATTAAAAATGCGATACCAACAAGGTTTCCTCCTGTTTTCTTAATTAATTTGCATGCAGCCTCTGCAGTGCCACCAGTTGCTAATAAGTCGTCAACGATTAACACATTAGCTCCAGCTGGAATTGCATCAACGTGAATTTCGATTTTATCAGTGCCGTATTCCAATGCATATTCTTGTGAAATTGTTTCAGCAGGAAGTTTATTTGGTTTTCTTACTGGAACAAATCCAGCACCTAATTTGTAAGCCATTGGCATACCAAAAATAAATCCTCTGCTTTCAATACCAGCGATATAGTCAATTTTAGTGTCTTTAAATTGTTCACAAAGATAATCAATCATTTCAACCAACGTGTCAGGTTCTTTTAACGCGGTTGTAATATCGCGGAAGATGATACCTTCTTTTGGAAAGTTTTCAACTGCACGAATTTTATTTTTTACATTTTCAATTACGTTTGCTGTTACCATTTTATATTTCTCCTATCTGCTTAGTAGTAATTTTTTTAATTCATCTTTAGCTTGTCTTATTTTTTGTTTTGCTCGTTGTATGGCGTGTTCATGTTGAACGAGTCCGTGAGCTGTTTTTCCCCAATTCATATCTTTTTTCATAAACAGAATTTTAAATCCAATGAACAATACTAATGGGAACCAAATTATAAACAAATATATAGAAGTCTCAAAAGCCTGCTTAAGAGCTTGCAATCTAGACAGGTTATCATATCTTCTCAAGCTGTATCTTGCTGCGATGAAGAATCCAAATGCAATCATACATCCAATAATTAGTGAGGAATAAAGCATGTGTGATGGTGCATCTTTTGCCAGAATTTTGAAGCCTCTTATCAAAATTTCCATAATCAACCAAGCAGGCATAATAAATTCAGAAACATAAGCAACCAAATCAAGCCCAACTCTTAAAGGCATATCTTTGGATGTTAAGACATCACCTGCATATTCTAAATATCTTCTAATAGTACCTTCAATCCAACGTCTTCTTTGACGATATAGAGGCGCAAGGTACATAATACCTTCTTCGTAAACAACCGCATCTTTACAGAATCTTATACTCCAACCTTTAATATGCAACCTTGTTGACATATCCAAGTCGTCAGTAATTGTATAATTATTCCAGCCTTTAATATCTTCTAAGGCTTCGCGTTTGATTAATTCACCGTTACCACGAAGTTCTACTGCTCCTTTTACAGAATCTCTACCAACTTGGAAGTGTGTATCCATTGTCATCTCATTGTTTTGACAACGTGTTAATAAGTTTACATCTTTGTTACGTATAACTTTTCTTGCTTGAACAGCACCGACATCTTTTGGTTCTAAATATGGAACTAATTTAGATAAGAAATCTTTATCCATTCTAGCGTCTGCGTCAAAAACTAGGATTGCTTCGCCGTGAGCAAATGCCATTGCGTCGTTTAATACGGCAGATTTTCCAGGAAACGCATCTTTAGGTCTGATAAATGCTTTTACATTATCATATTTATTTTCTAAATCTTTAATAACAGATGCAGTGTTATCTGTACTTCTATCATCAATTACAATTACTTCAAACTTTTCGTAATCAAGTTGTAAAACGGTTTCAACAGTTTCTGCAATAACCGATTCTTCATTGTGCGAAGGAATCATGATTGTTACAAAAGGTTTGAAGCTTTCGTTAACGATTTGAGGGTATTTTCTCATTTGATAAGTTTTAATTTTGTATGCAATGTTTGTAAACAAAGCGTACAAAGCCATTGCAGCAATCAAAAATGCTAAGCCCCACAATGTGTTAAAATAGCTTTGGAATATGTAAATAAATACACCCAACGCAAAAACTATAATAAATAATAATACTCTTTCTTTCATACTTTAATCCCAATCAATATTGTACCAAAAACCTAAAAAAAAAGTTGAAATTAAATTAATATATTACTTTTTGTGTCGATTTATACTATAAATAGAGGTTTTTCAATGTTAACATATTGTAAACTACTTGCATGATTGAAAATTAGGGCTATAATAGGCATGTACACAAATAAGAAGGAGTTTAACTATGAACAAAGAAGAATTAGTACAAGAAATTGCAAAAAAAGCTAACGTAACTCAAAAAGAAGCTGCTGAAGTTTTAAGCGCTTGGGTTGATACAATCCAAAAAACTGTTGCTAAAGGTAAAAAAGTTACTTTAGTTGGTTTCGGTACTTTTGAAGCTAGAAAAAGAGCTGCTAGAGTTGGTAGAAACCCTCAAACAGGTAAAGAACTTAAAATTGCTGCTAAAACAGTTCCTGCTTTCTCAGCTGGTAAAAAATTCAAAACTGTTGTTAATGGCAAATAGTTCGAGCTTTTGCTAAGGATTTAAAGGTGGTTGTAAAAACAACCACCTTTTTTGTTGGCAATTTTTTTATCTAAACTGTTTTTATTATTGTATAGGGAAAAATATGTCTGAAATCCAATTTAATCAATTTACAAAACCAATAGCTTTTTGGAATCGTAGTAATTTTACGACACCCAGCATTTCTGCTGTAAATGGTAATGTTGTTCCCGATTTATTTGAGTCAACCAATGTTAAACCTAAAAAAATGTCGAAGTTGGCAAAATGGGGAATAGCCTTGGGTTCACTTGCTGTAGTTATAGGCGGGGCAGTAATTGGTATCAGAGCTAATTATGCTAAGATTGCACAGAAAACTTTTAAAGATGTTTTTATGCGTGACGATATAACAAAAAAAGAAGCTCTTGAAATTATCAAACGATACAAAGAAATTGAAAAAATACAAGATAAAGAAAAATATGTAAAAGCTTTATTTGAAGAAGTTAAACGAAATTATGGACTTGGCAAAACAGATATCAAATTGACAATGTTAGAAAATAATTTGCAGGGGAAATCAGTTGCTACTTCTGATGTTTCCAATAGAACCATAAATATGCCTTTATCGCTTGAAAGAAAAACTATATTTGAAACCATGCACCATGAATTTAGACATGCAAAACAGAATGATTTAATGTATAGTTTATCACCGATTGAAGTAATGAGGAAAGCTTATGGTGAGCCAAGTGAAGAGGCGGTAAAACTTGTTACAAAACAATTAGAAGATGCTGTTAATCAGGGGATTTTTAAGTCTGTTGATGAAGTAACTGAAGGTTTGAGTATTTCTGATTATATTCTTAGCCAAGCAGCAAGTATATATCGCTCGAATTTTACTTGTTCTGAGTTGACCCCAAAACAAAAGAAACTTGCAGAAAAACTTTTGAAATCTGAACGTGTTGCACCTCCTGATTTAAATCAAAAAAGTAATTTCTTCAAATTTATTAAAGACTCTTTTAATCATTTAACTTCTACTAAAGAATTAGATGCTTATAAAGCTGGCTTTAGAATGGATTGGTTATTTAAGTTTATGCCAAGTAATTTGGCTTAAAAAAAAAGAGCCTATTAGAGGCTCTTTTTATTTTAAACCTTTGCGGTTATAGTATTCTTCGATAAAACCTGTGTTAAAGTTTCCACTTATGAATACTTCATCTTCCACGATTTCTTGGTGGAATGGAATAGTTGTTTCAATGCCTGTAACAACGTATTCTTTTAATGCTCTGTACATCCTTCTACGAGCTTCATTTCTTGTTCTTCCCCAACAAATCAATTTGCCTATCATTGAGTCGTAGTTCGGTGGAATCGCGTAGTCTTGGTATACATGAGAATCAACTCTCACTCCAAATCCGCCTGGTGTTACATAGCCTGTGATTTTACCAGGGTTTGGCATAAATCCTTTTGCTGGATTTTCTGCGTTAATACGGCATTCGATTGCGTGACCTCTTAAAACAATTTCGTCTTGAGTGAAATCTAATTTTTCGCCAGCTGCAACCATAATTTGTTCACGCACTAAGTCTACGTTTGAAATCATTTCAGTTACACAGTGTTCTACTTGAATGCGAGTGTTCATTTCCATGAAATACCACTTACCGTCATGATCAAGTAAGAATTCACAGGTTCCAGCACCTTCATAGTTGATAGCTTTTGCTGCTCTAACCGCAGCTGCGCCCATTTCACGACGAGTTTCTTCATTAATTGCAGGTGATGGAGCTTCTTCAATTAATTTTTGGTGTCTTCTTTGAATTGAACAATCACGTTCTCCCAAGTGAACAACATTGCCATATTGGTCAGCAAGAATTTGAACTTCGATGTGTCTTGGGTTTTCTAAGAATTTTTCAGCATAAACATCAGGGTTACCGAAGAAGTTTTGAGCTTCAGATTGACACAAACTCATATTTGTTTCAACTTCGTCATCGCTTCTTACAATTCTCATACCTTTGCCACCGCCACCAGCAGTTGCTTTTAGTATGATTGGGTAACCAGCTTTTGCAGCAAATTCTTTAACTTCTTCTGGTGTTTTCAAAATGCCTGTACCTGGTGTCACAGGAACATTATTTTCAATCATTGTTTTGCGAGCGGTCGCTTTATCGCCCATTTTTTGCATTGCTTCCGGAGTAGGACCAATAAATTTGATATTGTGTTTTGCACAAATCTCAGCAAAGTCCGCTCTTTCTGACATAAATCCGTATCCTGGATGGATTGCATCAGCTCCAGAAACGATAGCTGCTGATATAATTGCTGGAATACTTAAATAACTTTGTGCGCTAGCAGCTGGTCCAATGCAATAAGCTTCAGTTGCAAGTCTAACATGTAAAGAGTTTGCATCTGCTTCAGAGTAAATTGCAACTGTTGGAATGCCGATTTCTCTACACGCTCTGATAATTCGAACCGCTATTTCTCCGCGGTTTGCTATTAATACTTTTTTAAACATACCCATAATCCTTAAAAAGGAGCTAAATGTACAAATTTAGCTCCTTGATTTATTATTCAACATACATTAATACTTGGCCGAATTCAACAGGTTGGCCGTTTTCAACGCAAATTTCAACAACTTTACCTGAAAATTCTGATTCTATTTCGTTCATAAGCTTCATAGCTTCAACGATACAAACAACATCACCTTTAGAAATTGTTTGTCCTACTTCAACAAATGGTTTTGCATCTGGAGATGGAGCTTTGTAAAAAGTTCCAACCATTGGAGAAGTAACTGCTTGACCTTTTTTAACATCTGCTTTTGCAGCAGGAGCTTCAGCTTGAGCTGCTGGTGTAGCAATAGGTTGAGGCGCTGCTACAACTTGTGGAGCTGCAACTTGAACAGTGCCAGTGTATAGGTCTCTACGCATCGTAATAGCTTGATTACCTTCTTCTAAAGATATTTCAGTTAAACCTTTGTCTGCGATAATTTCCGCTAATTTTTCAATATATTCTGCATCAAATTTCATATTTAATACCTTTCTAAAGCCTAAGCTCTATCTAAATATTCGTTTGTTCTGGTGTCAACTCTGATTCTGTCACCGTTAGAAACGAAGAATGGAACGTTAACAACAGCACCAGTTTCTAATGTGGCTGGTTTTGTACCGCCTTGTGCAGTGTTTCCTTTTTCTGCAGGAGGTGTGTCAACAACTTCTAATTCTACGTGGGCAGGAATATCAACACCGATAATTCTTGTGCCGTGCATTAATACTTGAATGACCATGTTTTCTTTCATGTATTTAATACCGCCACCAACTTGGTCTTCTGTTAATTGCAATTGTTCGTATGATTCCATATCCATCATAACGAATTCTTTGCCTTCTTTATATAAGTATTGCATTTCACGTCTGTCTAACATCGCTTTTGCAACTTTTTCGCCAGCTCTAAATGTTTTTTCAACTACTTGACCAGTTACAACGTTTTTAAGTTTTGATCTTACGAATGCTGCACCTTTACCAGGTTTAACGTGTAAGAACTCAACTACTGACCATAGACCGTTGTCTAATTCAAGAGTTAAGCCTGTTTTTAAGTCGTTTACTGAAATCATATTTTTCCCCTTTTACTTAAATATATATTCTCGAATATACAAATAATACCATAAACATCCAAAATTACAAAATTGCTTAACAATTCTTTGATTATGTGCTATTATAAGGCTGTTATGACGTTAGGACAAATTTACAAAATTCATTCAGATTTTTATTATGTATATGATGGTACTCAATCATTTGAATGCAAAGTTCGAGAGGTTTTAAAAAAACAGAAAGAACGTATTCTTGTTGGTGATTTTGTGGAATTTGGTAATGGAGTTATAGAAAACATAGTTGAAAGAAAAAACTATATTTCTCGTCCGAGTGTTGCTAATATTGATCAAATTGTAATTGTTTCTGCATTGAAAGAACCAGACTTGAATTTAGCACAGTTAAACAGATATATTGCTCTTGCTAAGTATCATAATATAACACCTGTTCTGTGTTTTAATAAAAGTGATTTAAAATGGGAAAAAGAATTAAAACATAAAATCTTATCAATATATGAACCATTAGGTTATGAAGTTGTATTTACATCAGCAACCGAACATAAAGGTTTAAAAGATTTTGAAAAATTATTAAAAGGCAAAGTTAGTGTTCTTTGTGGTAGTTCTGGAGCTGGTAAGTCAAGTTTGGTAAATGCGCTTAATCCTAATTTAAATTTAAGAACTAAAGAAGTTAGTGAGAAGCTTCAGCGCGGAACTCATACCACTCGTCATTGTGAAATCTTGAAAATTAACGAAAATTCTTTGATGGTAGATACTCCAGGATTTAGTAATGTTAAATTTGATTTTATTTTGCCAGCTGATGTTGATTTATTATTTGATGAAATAGCGCAATTAAGAGGTAATTGTAAATACAGTGATTGTTTGCATATAAATGAAGACGGTTGTTCTGTACTGGCAAATTTAGACAAAATTGACATGTCGCGTTATGAGAGTTATTTGGCGTTTGTTGAAGAGGCTCATGAGTATAAAGAACGTGTGAAATATGAAGGGCGCAAGGTTGAGCATTCTAAAAAAACGATTAATGATAAGCAAGTTGTAAAAATTGGCTCTAAAAAACGTCAATCAGCAAGAAATACACTTAAACAGCGCATATACAAGGAATTAGAAGAAGATGAATAGTTTGATTAGTATTATTAATGAAAATTTAGAAAAGTTAATGGATGTTGCATATCCGGAGAAGCTTTTTGAATCTATGAGATATACTGTTTTGCTATCAGGCAAAAGATTGCGACCTGTATTGTGTCTGGAAACTTGCAGAATGCTTGGTGGTAATATCGAAGATGCTATTCCGACCGCTTGTGCTATTGAAATGTATCACGCAATGACTTTAATTCATGATGATTTGCCTTGTATGGATAATGATGATTTTCGCAGGGGAAAACCTACCAATCATAAAGTTTTTGGAGAAGCAACTGCAGTTTTAGCTGGCGATGCTCTTTTAACATACGCTCCTCAAGTTATATCTAAATATTCAAAGTCGCTAGGTGCAGAAAAAGTTTTAAAAGTTTTAGATGAATATTTTCAATACGCAGGAGCTTATGGAGTAATCGGTGGACAAGTTGTTGATATAGAAAGTGAAAATAATTATCCAGTAAATGCAATGGAAACTCTGGCATTTATTCACACACATAAAACCGCTGATTTATTCAAGTTAGCTATTAGAACGGGTGCTATAATTGCAAATGCAACAGAGTCACAATTGGATGAAATGACAGATTTTGCAGAAAAACTAGGATTTGCTTTTCAAATAGCTGACGATATCTTAGACGAAATTTCAACTTTTGAAGAAATGGGTAAAACTTTAGGAAAAGATAAAAATTCAGGAAAGCTTACATATACAAGTATTTATGGTTTAGATGAGGCAAAATGTAAACTTTCTTGCCTTTTGGACGAATGTCATGGTAAAATTGGTAAGTCAGTCGTTTTCAAAGAGATTATCGACGGTATTAAAAAGAGAGTAGGAATTTAATGGATTTAGAAATTTTAAACACAGGTTATGAAGCTTTAAGTTGCGGAATTTTGGCAGCTTTTTTAGCACAGGTTATCAAATTTTTCTTATTTACTGTTAGAAATAGAAAAATTAATTTTAAAATATTTACAACTACTGGAGGCATGCCAAGTTCTCACTCTGCTGGAGTAATGGGTTTGAGTACATCAGTGGGTATTATAGGTGGATTTGATTCTTTGATGTTTGCTGTATCAATGGGATTTGCATTAATTACCATGTATGATGCTGCAGGTTTGAGACGTAACGCTGGTAAAACAGCAGCTTGTTTGAATAGAATGATGGATGATTTTTATAATCATGATTTGCAAGCTGTTGGTGGTAAATTAAAAGAACTTTTAGGTCATACTCCATTAGAGGTTGTTGTCGGTGCGATATTAGGGACCTTGTTCTCATTCGGTTATCACCTGTTTTTAATAGGGTAAGATTTGAAACTATAAAAAAAAGAGGTCTATTGGACCTCTTTTTTTATACTTTTTCTAATTCTGAAATTGCAGGATCGAGTAATCTTCTTCCTACATTTTCAAATGATATTGAGCAAAGTGTTTTGTTTCCGTATTTAATTAGTTTCTCTATCACGCCACGACCATATTTAGGGTGTGATACCATATCGCCTTGTTCAAATCCTCCGACTTCACTGCCTAAAGTTGGTGTTTCTGCTGGATAAACTGGTAATTCTGGTTCTTGAAATTCATCTTCAACGGCCTGTGCAAAATCAAAATCATCTGAATTTTCTTCTTGATATGTAGGTTCCATCGCAAAATTATCAACAACTTCGTTTTCTACATAAAAACTTGGTTCATCTTGGACAAATTCCTGTTCAAAAAATTGATCATCGGTGTATTGTTGTTCTTCTACGAATTGAGATTGTTCTTCAATTTTATTGGAGTCTTGAATTTCAAATTCAGGTTCTTCATTGATGAAATATGATTCTTCGTGTTGATATTTAGTTTGAGGTAATTCATCAATAAAATTCAAATCGTCTTCTGTTAAAGCTTCTTCTTGAGGAGCATATTCATCAATCGATGGAATTTCTTCTACTATGTTTGTATATAGAATTTCGTCAACATCACGAGCTACTTGCTCAACTAGTTCATCATTTTCTATCAATTCAGGTTGCGCAAATTCAATATTTTCTTCATAAATTGATGGCTGTTCATCGCTTATGGAAATTTCTTCAATATTTGGTGTGACATCTATTATTTCTTCGTCTTGATTTAATATAGATGTGTTTTGAAAACTTGCATTAGCAAAGAAGTTTTCTTCAGGCATTTGTTCAAAAACGGGTTCTTCTTGAGCCACTTCTTGTACCTCTTCTGCGGCTGGTTCAAGATGAAAACTTTCAACTACTGGATTTGCAATTGGAGGTTCGTTATGAACTTCTTGAGGTTGCTGAAGGTTTTCTTCGTTAAGTTCACTTAATTCAACAATGAATGGTACGTTTTGTGTAAGTGCACCATAAGTTATAAATTCATTTGCGTTTAGTTTGCTTAAGAATGTATTGTAACTTGCAAAATCGTGTTGAACAGTTTGTGGTGCAAATAAAATCAAATTTTCTGCACGTTGTTTTAATTCTGATAGGTATTTATAACCGTGTGAACAGATGACATTTGTGAATACGTGTTCGTTTTCAACAAGTTGTTTTAATAATTTTTTGTCACCTGTTTTGTTTGTTAATTTTACAAATAAGTAAACATAGCTTTCAAAAGAGTCGATAACACTATGGATATAGCTGATCAATTCTCTTTGTAATTCATCAGATTCTTCTGAAATATCAATATATGTGATAGCGTGTTTTTCGATAGCATCTTTTAGGCTATCAAGTTCATCTTTTGATTGTGCAAATACATTTGCTTCTTGATATTTCAATAATTTATTTTTTAACAAAGCTAATTCTGGCATTAATGTACTTTCATATTGTTGTGAAACAACATTAATGAATGTATCAAATGGAATAAAATTACCTTCAACTGTTTTTGTGTATTGTTGAACTTCGTAAAATATATCTTGGATTACAGCTTTGCTAGTTGCATCGACTTCAGATAAATCATTTTCGTAAATAAAATCAATCATTCTCGAATTAAGTGGAAGTTTGAAATTACGTTTAAATCTGATAGGTTCAAACTCCCCAAAAGTGTGATCAGTATCGATTACAACTGTTTTTTCGTTGATTTGTTCAAGTTGTCCAACTGAATTTTTAACAAGTGTGTTTATGTTTTCGAATTTTTCAGCACAAATAACTAAATTTTTTTCAAACAATGTTTGGTCAACGTATAACATTTCGTTTTGTTGAGCAAGCTCGCCAAGAGCTATTGGTCTTTCTATCGGAAGTAATGCTAAAATATCTTTTGTATTTAAAAAAGTGAGATTAGCTTGCATAGAAGGAATAGTTCCATCGTAATTATCAACAATACCTTCGTTGCTAAATGTGAATACTAATTTAGCAATTGCATAGTTTGTTTTTATGTCAGCTTTAAGGTTAACAACTTGTGCAACATATGAACGGTTTTCGTCCACTAAAGCAACGAATGACGCTAATGCTAAAGCTTCTTCAGTGTCATAAGATATTTTTACAAGATTGTTTTTAATCTCCAATAATTTCATACTTCCCTCTTTCCTGCGTATATTTTAGCATGAAAATGCTAGAATATTAGGATATTATTTACATTCTTTACTATTTGTCATATCTAAAAGCTTGTTGTAGATTTCAATTGTCAAAGGACAAATTTTAAGTTCTCTTTTGACTAAGCTTTTGATTGTTTCTTTATAGCATTTTAAAAGTGCTTTGTTTAATCCATTTTCTTCTTTTAAGATTTCTAAAATTTTTTCTCTATATTCCAAATCTCTTGTATTAGGTTCGATTTTATCAGCTAAGAAAATGATTTTTTCAAAAGTTGTCATTTCGGTTCTGCCCAAGGTGTGCCAACGAATTGCAGATAAAATTTCGTCTTCGCATATCCCAAAATCTTTTTGGGCAAAATATGCACTAACTGGCGCGTGAAGTGTTTTGTAATTCATCATTTCATTAGGTTCAATTTCTAAGTTTTCTTGAATAATTTCTAAAAGTTTTGTTGTGTCGAAACACTTTGCACAATCGTGCAAAAGTCCCGCAACGTAAGCTTTGGTTGCATCTTCACCAAATTGTTTTGCAAGCTCAGCCGCACAGTCTGCGGTTCCAAGACAGTGAATGTATCTTTCTTCTGATAAATTTTCTTTCATCCAGTTTAAAATTTCGTCGTTGTTTTTATTTGTATAATCCATTTTTTTCTATATATTCCTCTACTTCTTTTGTTACAAGATTTGTAAATTCTCCACCTCTGATTTGTGTTGAAGATATATCTTCAAAATCCATTGTAGTAAATTCAAAATCATACCCTTTTGATTTTAATTCATTGAATTTCCTTGTGTCAATATCGTTGTCTCTTTTAAACACAATGAATTTAACTAATTCTTTGAGTTTATCCGCTTCATACCAAGATTCTATTTTTTCAAAAGCATCAGTTCCAATTATAAAATTGATTTTGCCATTGATTTTGTATAATTTGCATAATTCAAGAATTGTTAGGTACGTGTAAGATTTTCGGTCACTTCTGTATTCAATATCAGAAACTTCAAATCGGGGGTTGTTTTTTGTGACAAGCTTAACCATTTCTAATCTGTGCGGGGTAAGGGTTTCGTCGTAATCTTTGTGGGGTGGTCTAAATGCAGGTATGAATAGAATTTTATCGAATCCATAATTTTTTAATACAAACTCAGCCATCAAAAGATGGGCTTTATGGATTGGGTTAAAAGTTCCTTGAAATACGCACAATTTCATATTTGTATTTTATCATAAAAGTTAACGTACCTGTTGTATATAAAAAAAACCTGATTCTGGGGAATCAGGTAAAAATTTGTAGGGGAAAAATAATTGGAGTTAGTTATAATTTAAGTCTTTATATTAAATTGAGCGCTTGCCTGTTTGCCATTGCAATAAAGTTCATTTGCTCAAATAATAAATCTGATTTATCAACAAAGCCTTGCTGTACGTTCGTCGTTATTTGTTCGTTGTACATCGCCTTTAATTTATCGTCAACGCTATTTAAGTTAGCTACTGCCATATTTTAAAGCCTCTCTGTTGTCTCATCTCTTACATATATATAAAGTATATACTCTGTTGTGAATTTCACTTTTGGTTAAACTTGTTACATTTGTTTACAAATCGCGAAAAAATAGATAAAAAACGCAATTTTCAACAGATTCATGTTTTTAATATGATATAGGGGAAATATTATATTCATGGTTAGTAACAACATTCTTAATCAAAAATACAATGTTCAATTCCAGTCGCAGCAAGCTAGTGGACAGTCTTATGTAGGACAAAACGGTATTCCTATGCAGGCTCAGATTGATGCTCAACAGGTTCAACAGGCTGTTGATAATTCGTATTTATCTAATAGGATGAAGGCATCGGCTACCACAGCAGATGATAATCCTCTAGCAAAATTAGGTCTAACAATGGCGGCTTGGTATGGTATTTCTCAAGCTATGGATAAATTCAATCCAAAATGTGCTGGTGAACTAGAAGATTCTATTTTAGGAAAGTTAGGTAATTGGGGCGATAGGGTTCAAACTAAATTTACTAATACTTGGTTGGGAGGCAAATGTCAAAGTGTTTCTCATGCTATAGGCAATGGTTGGGATTGGTTAAAAGGCAAAAGTAAAGTTCTTGCTGCAATTTCTGATACTCCAACAAGAGCCGAAAATAAACTTGCTCGTGGTACTGGTGAGTTTGTCCGTGGTATGTTAGCGACAGATACTTCAGGTTTGTTTAATGATTTCTTACCTCCAATTAAACATGCTCAACAATTAGAACAATTTGGTTATACTCAAGCTCAAATCGATGCGTTTGATGCAACTTTAAAATCTATGAGTAAAGCTGATAGACCTTTAGCTTTATTAAAAGAAGAATATAAAGCGTTGGGTGTTCCACAGGCTAAAATTAATGCAATGTTTGATACGGCTACTAAAAAGTTTGCATTTGGAAAAGAAGAATTAAAAGCCTTTGGTATAAAAGGTGATGTTTTAGATAATTTATTTACAGATCCATCTATGAAAAAAATTCGCTTGGATAAAGCGAAATTAGCAAGTCTAGGTGTTGATGTAAATGTTATTGATGATTTATTTAATCAAAAAGCATTTTCTAGAGCTTCTGAGTTGGTGAAACATGTTAAAGTCCGTAAAGGTACAGGCTTGGGCTTTAATAATATGAACCACTATAACAGATGCATGGAAAATATATTTGATAATGTTGATGAGATTGGCAAAGTTTTACACAATGGTAATGATAAACTCAGTATCTCAATATGGAGAAAAGGTGGTACTTGGGGTAAAATAAAATCTCATTTATTCGGCAGAAAAGTTAGTTTATCAGAATTAAGAAATAAGTTTAGTATTGTTTGCGGTACAGGTCATAATACTAAATTAGGTAGAGCATTGCCAAAAGCTTTAGCTTGTTTACTAGAAGGTGGTACAAACAGATTTGCTGGTGGTAAACTTGCAGTACTTATGCAAGCCTTTATCGTAGGGGATATGTTGTATCATACTATTAAAGCTCCGAAAGGTGAAAAAGGTAAAACATTAGCTGAGCGTGCTGTAAATGACTTCTCTTACTTCATGGCTGCTCCATTAGCTTATATGGGTATGCACAAAATCGGCGGTATGAAATATGCTGGTTTGGATAAGGTTGGTGTAGATAGCTATCGTGCAGCTTTGAAAGCATTTAATGCAAAAGCTAAAGCGGGTGGATTCGCGACCAAAGCTGAATATAAAGCTGCTAAAAATGCATTGAGTGATATGCTTAATGCTGGTGTTAAAAACCCTATTACAAAATTCTTTAAAGGTATTGGTAGATTTATCAACATTGGTAACGAAACTCGTGCAGCTTATGTTTCTAAATCGGCTATGAACTTAAACTGGTTAAGAAAAATTCCTAATTTCTTGAAAAACTGTGCAGGTGTTCCTTTAAGAATTGCAATTCCAATGCTTATGATTACGCCAATAATTGCAAAACTTTGTACAAAAGGTGCTCATGCTATATTTGGTCGTCCAACAAATTCAGTACTGGATGAAGAGCCAGAAGAACCAGAAATGACTCCTGAGCAACAGCAGCAGGCAATGTTGGAAGAATTGCAACGTCAACAAGCTCAGCAAAATCCTGAGGGTGTAGAAACAAATCCATTTGAAGGCCCTATTGTTCACAATAGTCCAACCAACTTGTTAAATATGCGTCAAAATGGCGATATATACAGAAACACAACAACGACTTATAACAATAATGTAGTTTCCCCTGATAATGCGACCCCAGATGGACGAGTAGAAGAACCATATAGAACATATATTCCATCACCTGAAGCTGCAGTTTTGCAAGGAGAAGATATGACCGCTGCAAACCAAGCTTTAGCTAGAGCAGATCTTGCCGAAAAACAAGCAATGGAAGTTCTTGCAATGAAATGGTAGTTGCTATTTAAAGAAATTTTGTATAAAAAAGGAAGGTGTTGTCCGCCTTCCTTTTTTTATGTAGTGTGTATAAACGCACCTTATAAAACTAAGTAGTTAAATTATTAAATAATTACTCAGCCAAGCACACCGCTAGTCGGCCGCCACCCATAACACGGTAGTAGCTACTCACACCCGTTTTACCAGTGTAGAAGTACCTGTCGCTCGCTTCGTTCGCAGAGATCTCATCACTTGACCACAAGTAGAGAGTAGGAGAAGGAAGACCCAATTCAGCAGCTTTGTTTTCATTGAAACTTAAACCGTCTACGGTATCTTGAGCTCCGATACTATCTTTATTATATACATACGCTGCTATCTTTCCGAGGTCTGCTGCACTTGCCATTTTATCTGTCCCGCCACAAAGTTCTGCAGCTCCTGCCCAGTAATCATATGTTCCCAGCATTGAATTCATACATTTGCTTATTCCAAATTTAGACATAAACGCCAAATCATCTGTATCTGATGTATTGCCCTCAGTATCACATGCGTTCCATACATGAGGTGTTGGAGCTTGAGGAGCCATCGCCAAACATACACCATTTGCTTCTGCAAAGCAAGCACTGCCAAGCTTTGGTACGTTAATTGAGCGTAAATCTTTAGAACTTTGGTTAGGAGATTTTAAACCGTTAGTATCATATAGTATAGCTAATGCATCAGTGCCTAAATTAACACTTCCACTTTTGCCATTAGAAGTTCCTGCTAAAGTTATTATTTCATTTGAGTAAGGATCTTGTTTTGCATCTTTGTTGTATGCAATTAAAGCACTTACACCACTAGCAAATTGAACGCCAACAATATTAGTTTCTTGCCATTCTTTTTGACCAAAGTTTTTTGCTTTTTTAACTTTACTCATATCGACTGCTTCAGGAGTTGCAGTACCAGAACCCCAGAATACTTCTTCTCCAAAACATTCCGTTAATTTGTCATTAGCACAAGTTTTAGCTATTTTAAAATGCTTAGATAATTCTTGAACGAAGTCTTCTGTAGTAGCATAACCAGCTAAAGCAGATTGAGAATTCATAACTTTAAGAGCTTCACCAAGTTTTATTTCAAAAGTAGTAGCCGCAGTGTCATATGTTCTTTTTTGATAATCGGCAACTAATGTAGGAATAGTCATAGCAGCAACTACGCCAATGATACCTAGAGTAATTAAAACTTCAGCAAGGGTAAAACCTTCAAAACCCGCTCTAGGAGATTGTTTTACCCCCCCCTCCCGTATGTTGGTGCAAAATTAAACATATTTTTATTCATAATAATATCCTCCAAGTTTATTATACCCTGAATCCTTAAAATCTTAAAATTTATTGAGTTTTATTAAGTATTCTTTGATAACTGATCGACTTGGCAATTTGAATATTTTACAAAAGTGTGTTATTATATATATACTCTATGCGGGTGTTAATTTTGTTCCTACATTTTATTAAAAGGGAGAATTGACTCTGTCAGGCATTGCAGTATACCCACCGATTAATTATCGCCAGTGGGAAACGGATTTGCCGAGGCGTTCACCCACCTGCGAGACCAGCAGGTAACAAAATCGCGCTCGTGTAGGGTTTTTTATTTGATATTAATATTTACAACTTCCTAAAAATATGTTAAAATCATTATATGCAGAATAAGGTTTCAACTATTATTTTATCGGATGATTTTCAATCTCAATCTGTGTTAAGGATGTATTTGGATGAGTTTGAATTTTTTGAACCTTTAGAAACTTTTGCTGATTATTCTGAAATTTACAATACAATTTCATCTTTAGATAAATCTGTTATGATTGTTGATTTGTCCGAAAATACAGATTCTAAATTAGAATTTATTTTCAAGATTACAAATGATATTCCAAATTGTAAGGTTCTTGTGCTATCAGATAATCCGTCTGTTGATTTGATAGTACGAGTTATGAGAGCTGGAGCAAAAGAATTTGTTGCGTTGCCATTGATTAAAACTGAGCTTTTTGAATCTTTTAACAAATTAAGAGAAGCTCTATTTTGTACACCAAAAAGAAATTCAAAATGCCGAGTTATTTCTGTATTTTCTAATAAGGGTGGTATTGGTAAAACTGCAATTGCTTCAAATTTAGCACTTGAGTTGGCTAAAATTACTAAAGAAAAAGTTGCCTTGATTGATTTAAACTTTCAGTTAGGTGATGTTACAACATTTATGGATTTGAAACCATCTTTTAATATATCTTACATGTTGCAAAATTTGGATAAAATAAATGAAGATTTCTTGTTAAGTACATTGGAAAAATACAAGCAAACAAATCTCTATGTTTTGGCTGACCCTCCTTATTTTAAACAGGCAGATGATATTACTCCAAAGCAAATTATGAAGCTTTTTAATATTTTAAAAGATACTTTCTCTTATATAGTTGTTGATGCAGAATCTAGTTTTGATGCTAAAAATATTGCGGCACTTTCAGAGTCTGATGTTATATTTCTTGTTACTATTGCAAACTTGCCTGCATTAAGAAATTCTCAACGTTGCTTGGAACTTTTTGAAAAGTTGGGATTTGATTCAAGCAAAACTCAAATCCTTTTAAATAGATATATGGAAAATGATGAAGTTAGTGAAAAAGATGTTGAAGAGGTTATTGGGCGTAAAATTTATTGGAAAATTCCAAATAATTATTTCACCATGATGTCTGCAATAAATAAAGGGATTCCTGTATGTGATTTGAATCCTAACTCTAATGTTGCTAAAAGTTATAGAGATTTGGTTATGCGTTTAACGGATAGAATTTTTAGAGATAATATGGTTAAACGTTTTGAAAATTTATTAGAATAGGAGGTTTTTTTTGGGCTTAAGTGATAGATTTAAAGACGAAAAGAAAAAAAGTGCAAAGAAAGTAGAGAAAAAATCTGTTTATCCCTCTCATGTTCAGGCTGATTTAGAAATGCTTGAGGATATTGAATGCATGGTTTTGAACAAAATTGCATATACTCCTGTATGGTTTGAATTTTCTGATATTGAACAAAAAAAATTAATAAGAAGCTATTTAAATGCTCGTTTAGCTTTACCAGAGAATGCAGCTTTAATTTTAACAGAAGATGAAAAAGATGCTTTTGTTACTAAAATTTTGGCATCTGTGTAGAAATTGGTAGCGTTTTGGTATAAACTTTTGTTATGAAGTTAAAAGAGTTTAAAATTAGTTCAAAATTTGGTCCTGCAGGTGATCAACCTAAAGCAATTAAAGCTTTGACTGATGGGTTGAACTCTGGATATGACGCGCAAACCTTGTTAGGGATTACAGGTTCTGGTAAGACTTTTACAATAGCCAATGTTATTGAAAAAGTTCAAAAGCCGACTTTGATAATCGCTCATAATAAGACTCTTGCTGCTCAACTTTATAATGAATTTAGAGAATTGTTTCCTGATAATGCTGTCGAGTATTTTATTAGTTACTATGACTATTATCAGCCTGAAGCTTATATCCCTAGAACAGATACATTTATTGAAAAAACAGCATCTATCAATGAAGAAATTGACAGATTAAGACACAATGCAACAAGATGTTTAAATGAACGTAACGACGTTATAATTGTTGCTTCAGTTAGTTGTATTTATGGTTTAGGTTTGCCTGAAAATTATTTTAGAGGTTCTGTTGAACTTAAGGTTGGTGATGCTGTAGATCGAGATGATTTATTAAGGCACCTAGTTAATGTCCAATATAAACGTAATGATTTAGTCTTGGAACGTTCTACTTTTAGAGTACGTGGTGATATTGTTGAAATCATGCCGGCTTATGAAAAAATTGTTATAAGAATTTATTTCTTTGGTGATGAAATTGAAAAAATCGTTCGTATTGATAATGTTTCTGGCGAAATTATTGAAATGCCAGAAAGTATTGTTATTTATCCAGCTGTCCATTATTTATCGTATGACGATAATGTTGAAGAAACAATTGATTTGATTAGGCAGGAGTTACAACATCGTTTAGTGGAATTAAATAATGAAAATAAGTTGGTAGAAGCTCAACGTCTGGAACAACGTGTAAAATATGATATGGAAATGATTAAGGAAATGGGATATTGTTCTGGGATAGAAAATTATTCCAGAATTATTGAAAGACGTCCTGCGGGATCGCCACCCGCAACTTTATTAGATTATTTCAAGGGAGATTTCTTAACGGTTATTGATGAATCTCACGTAACATTACCACAATTAAAAGGTATGAGCCATGGAGATGCATCTAGAAAAGATGTTTTAATTGAATATGGTTTTAGATTGCCTTGTGCTAAAGATAATAGACCTTTGACATCAAAAGAGTTTTTTGAACGTGTAGGACAGAAGATTTATATTTCTGCAACCCCAGCTGATTTTGAAAAGGAAACTTCAGAGCAAATGGTTGAACAAATTATCCGTCCAACTGGGCTTGTAGATCCTAAAATTTCTGTTCGTCCTATTGATACTCAAATTCAAGATTTAAAAACTGAAATTCAAAAAAGAACAGAAAAAAATGAACGTGTGTTGGTAACAACGCTTACTAAACGAATGGCGGAAGATTTGACTGATTTCTTTATTCAAGAAGGAATCAAGGTTCGCTATTTGCATAGTGAAATTCAATCTTTAGAACGTGTTGAAATTCTTAGAGATTTGCGGCTTGGTGAGTTTGATGTTCTTGTCGGTGTAAATTTGTTACGTGAGGGATTGGATATCCCCGAAGTTTCTCTTGTCGCAATTATGGATGCAGATAAAGAAGGATTTTTGCGTTCTGAAACGAGCTTAATTCAAACTATCGGACGTGCTGCACGTAATGCTTGCGGTGAAGTTATTATGTATGCCGATAAAATTACTGAATCAATGCAAAAAGCTATTGAAGAAACTGAACGACGTAGAGAAATACAAATGGCTCACAATAAAAAATATGGTATTGTTCCGCAAACAATCAAAAAGCCAATTGAAAATAATCTACTTTCGTTGGTTGCAAGTTATCGTGATTTTGAAGATATTGTGGCAGAAGAAATGGTTGATCTTGGTATCGAAACAAAAGATCTTCCTAAGCTTATTGCTAAATTAGAAAAAGATATGCACAAAGCGGCAAAACTGCTTGACTTTGAAAGAGCAGCAGAAATTCGCGACAAACTAAAAAGACTTAGAGAAATGCTTTAAAAATTGTTATTGTTGTCTTCGTCTAAAGATTCTCTAGTTGTTACTTGTTCCCAATCAATTTGTGCAAAGTAATTACCAGTTATTGGAACGCTCAATACAAGAGCCACAGCTATTGCAACAACTAACAATGGATGATCAATTGGTTGTTTGAATACATAAAGCAAATATGCAACTGTTCCAATTATTAAAACGTTGAATACTGCTATTTGTGGAACATAATATATAACAGCTACCAAAATATCTATACAGTGTTGCTGAATTAATTTAAAGTTATAAGCATCTGCAATTTTTTCGGTTTTTGAGTACAAAATTAAGGATGTTGCCATTATTGAACCAAATATAAGCCACACTAGTGTTGAATATGTGATTTGAAAATAAGGAATATTTATAGGCCATTGGTAACCAGCAACTTTAGATGCAAGCCAAATACAAAGTGCAAACACTGGCACAACCGCAAATATAGCTTTGAATGTAGAATAGCAAAAAGTGAAAATATTAAATGTAGGTAATACATACTTTTTGCTGTTCCTAACGTTATTAATGGTTTTTATCAATATTGTAAGTAGCATTAATAAGGTTAGCGTACCTACAAAATAGCACCAACCCATGTTCCCAACAAAAAATAAAACGTATGTGATTAGGACTGGAATTGTATATAGAAAAATCTTAATAAATGCGTGCCCATCGTGGGTTGTTTCTTCGATTGCATCCATTATAGAAGCCATTATAATCCTCCGTTGATACTATTATTATACCACATTAGAAAATTAAAAACAAGATATTGGTAACTTTATTATAAACTGTGAACCTTGTTGAGGTATGCTTTTTAAATTAATTTCACCATTGTGTAGTTTTACAAGTTCTTTTGTGATAGTAAGTCCCAAACCATTTGAGTTTTTGTGATTGCCTAATTGTACAAATTTTTCAAAAATTTTTTCGTGAAATTGTTTATCAATTCCTATGCCGTTATCTTCTACTGTTAAAATAGCGTGAGTATTATTTTTGTCTATTGTGATTTTTATTTCACCTCCATCTGGAGTGTATTTTATTGCGTTGCTTATTAAATTAAACAGAATTTGTTGAATTTTTTGCCTGTCAGCATTTATGTTATCAAAAGTTTTATAAATTTTAGTTATTGTAATATTTTTTTTAGTGGCTAATGGTTTAACAATATTGCAAACTTCATCAGCTGTGCAAGTTATATCAAATCCTGTTATATTTAATTGCATAGATTTTGCATCTAGTTTAGCCATATCTAAGATGTCATTAATCATTCCTAGGAGATGTAGGCCTGAAATTCTGATGTCGTTTGTGTATTCTAGTTGTTTATCATTGAGTTGACCAAAAAACTGTTCAGCTAATAATTCTGAAGAATTTATTATAGCATTTAATGGTGTTCTTAATTCGTGTGAAAAATTTGCAAAGAAATCATTTTTGATTTTTTCATTTTTATAAGCTTCATTTGTTTCTAAAATACCTTCTTGTAGTGCTTTGACTTGCATATTTATGATTTTAGAAATTTCTATATCTTTTATAAGGTTTGCAATTATAGATGCGCAAGTCTTAAAGATTAATTGTTCATCTTTTGAAAATTCTGAATTCCTGGTTAGTTCAATTAACCCGAAGGGGGCTTTTTTAATACTTAATTCTTTAGTTAAGGAATATTTAAAAGTTTTTTGAGGATTGTATGTGTAGGCTAATTCTCCTGATAAATAGATATATCCACTATCAAAGTTTATTATCTTATTAAGTACTACAAATAGCTCGTTAGGATTTTCCTGAACGTTGACATTGAAAAAATCATTAATGTTCTTTATTGCATTTTCTATCAATTTTTGTACCCGATGTATCTTAAGTTTCTGCAGTAACCTGCATCATCAAGGCCGTAGCCCACTAGGAATTTATCATCAACTTCAAATCCGTAGTAATCAGTTTCTATATCAGTGACTCTTGATATTTTTTTATCTAATAATGAACAGAATTTTGTTGATTTGGTTTTGAAATTATTGTTGATAAAGTCAAGTAAAAATTTTGCTGTTAGGCCTGTATCAACTATATCTTCTATTATCAAAACGTTTTTGTCATTTAAATTTGGTAATGAAATATCAACTGCGTGAACTTTGCCAGATGATGTTGTTCCGTGTCCATAACTAGAAAGTCTAATAAATTCTATTTGTAAAGGCATTTCTAAATGTTTGACTAAGTCAACTGCAAACAATACGGCACCCTTTAATACGCATATAGCTATAATTTCTTCATTTTTATATAAATTGTTGATTTCAGTTGCAATTTCTTTAATGCGTGTTTGTATTTCTTCTTCTGTAAATAAAATTTTTAGCTCTCTTTTATCCATGTTAGTCCTCTTTTCTTAATTTTATCACATGTGTTGGATTTGTTACAACTTTTATTTTATCATTTATTCCTAGACCTGCAGCCCATAGAACTTCGTTATCTTTGCATAAAAATACAAGCTGATCTTTTTTATGTTTTGGAATTTTTTTAGCATTTAAATATTTTTTTAACTTTTGATTTCCAGAAACTCCCAATGGCTGAATTATATCGCCTTCTTTTCGTCCTCTAAGGGTTAATCCATCGAGATTGTTTAAGGTGACATACGCTATAAGTTCAGTGTCGTTGGGATATTGATTAGGAATTTTTTGTTCTTCTTTAATTGAAAATATGTAATCTCCAATTTGAAATTCACCTAATTTGTTAATTGGAATCTCAGGGATTTCTTTTGTATTTTTGTATGTGGTTTCCATGTATTTGTTATTTACAAATAGCCATTTGTCGGTTGTAAGAGAAACAGTTTTCCCTGATTTACTAGAACTTGTATTTTCGATAAAAGTAACTATTTCTGTAATTTTTTTGAAATCGTAATCAATTTGTTCTTTTCTTAAAAACTTATGAACTACAGCATTTTTTAAGTCGGAATTTAAATTAATAAATTCGGCTGTTGAGTATTCAAGTAGAGGTTTAATTTGCATTTCCAATTGAGTATTTGCAAATTTAGCAGACTGCGATAATTTTAGTAGATTTTTTTTGAAATCAGGAAGTATTTCTTCTAATTTAGGAAAAATTTCATTGCGAATTTTATTTCGAGCGTATTTTGTGTTTTGGTTTGAACTATCGTTATTCGGTGTTAAATTTTCTTTTTTACAATATTCTTCAATATCTTTTCTGTATGTTGTTAAAAGTGGACGATAGAATATTCCACGTTTTTCAGGTATGCCTTCTAGTCCAGTTAATCCAGTACCTTTTATTAATCTATAATATATAGTTTCAGCGTTATCATCTGTATTATGTGCTGTTAAAATGGCGGTGGAATTGAATTTTTTCGCGCATTTTTCAAAAAAACTATATCTAGCATTTCTTGCAGCTGTTTCGGTGTGAGGGATATTGGGGGGAAGTTTTTCGCTATAGAAATTAATATCATCGCAAAAATTTTTGCAATTTAATTCTTCTAAATCACTTTCTTCTCCTCGCCAGCCGTGGTTTAGGTGGATAGCTGTTAAAGTTAGGTTATGTTTTGGGGCTAATTTTTTAAGAATGTGTAGCAAGCACATTGAATCAAAACCGCCAGAAAAAGCTACCAGAATGTTGCAATTCGTGAGGTTATGCTTTTCTAAAAATGCTTCCACAGTTTTAGTGATCATACGTGCTTTTTGATACCTTCTTTAATTTCAACAGCATCAACGCCTAAATTTTCTAAAGCTTTCATAGCAAGTGATGTTGGTTCTGTCGTAATTGCAAGTAACATATGCGCGGATTCAATACGTTCTTTATTTTCTTTTTTTGCAAATTCCCAAGCTTTTTCTAAAACTCTTTTTGCGCGTTTTGTAAATATAATTTCTTTGTCAAAATATTCATTGCCAAAGCCAATGAGTTGTTCAACAACTGTTCTAGCATCACGAATATTAATTTCTAATTCTGTTAATACAGTCGCACCAACACCGGTTGCTTCACCGATTATACCAAGTAAAAACATTTCCGTACCTACAACAGTTCTACCAAGTCTACGTGCTTCTTGTTTTGCAAGTCTTAGAATTGTTAATGTTTCTGGCATCTGTTTTTCAATAGGCTTGATAATACTGTGTGCCAAATCGTCATCAGTTACGTTTAGTTCTTTAAGAATATCGTAGGCAACACCTTTTTTAGTTTTTAATAAACCAAGAACAATGTGTTCTGGTTTTACTACAGACGAACCTAATTCTTTTGCTGTTTGCAATGCCGAACTCATTGTTCTAAAAGCGTTTGGTGTGAATATAATTTGTCTGCCTTCGTATTCAGATTGTCTCGATTGAACATTTGCAAGCTTTTCTTCAAAATTCTCTGCTGTAATTCCATATTGTGCGAATATTTTTGTTAAATCTGATTCTTTATCTTCTAATATTGAAGAAATGATTTGTTCAGTTCCTAAAATTTCATAGTTAGAAGTTGAAAGTTTTGAAACGGCACGTTCAAAAACGGCAGAAGACTCTTTGCTATCAAATATTGTGTCAGTTTCTTTGCTTAGATTAATTTCGGGCTCTTTTGTTTCATCAACTTCTGGGTGGTATAAACGTTTTGTTTTACGTTGTACAAGTTTTTCAAGTAGGTTTTGAGATGTTTTTATATCAAAACCTACTTCGTTCAAAACTTTGTAATTATTAGAATGTTTGTCAAGAATTACGGATAAAAACAAGTGTTCGTATAGTACAGTGGCATTTCCTGATTTCATTGCTAAATCAAGAGTTTGTCTTAATAGAATTTTTAAGTCATCGCTGAAAGCCAATGCAGGCAAATCTTTGTCTGTAGTTGTGATGTCTATGTTTTTGAATAAAGTATTTTCTAAATCTTCAAAATTAATATTGTAAGATTTGAATATTTTTAAAGAAATACCCTTTGCTTCTTGAACTAGAGCCAATAACAGATGTTCAGGCCTTACACAAACAGATCTTTGATTTTTTGCGATGTTTTGAGCTTCTGTAACTACATTGATAGCTTTTTCCGTAAACTTTTCAAACAATTTATTCTTCCTCTTCTACGTCATCCATACTTTCTACATATTCTGCAACTTTATCGAATTCATCATCGTTATCTATGCTTTCGAAGATATAGTCTTCGCCGTCTTTTGTTAAACGCATAAGAACAAGTTCTTCCTCTTCACCTTCTTCAGGTTCAGCAGGTAACAAAAGTGCATATTCTTGTTCATCAACTTCAACGATATCATACAATTCAAAATTGATAACGTTACCTTGTTCGTCCATTGTTTCAATTAATTGTCTTTCTTCCATAGTTATTACCCTTTCTTTCTTGATAGATATTGTTCAAGTATAATACAAGCACTTTCAATATCAACCAGTCCTTTATCTTTTCTAAAATCAATTTTTTTGTTACGTAAATTTTCTTCTGCAGCGTCAGAGGTTAATCTTTCGTCTTCAAAAATTATCTCGAAACCTTCAATTTTGCTAGCAAAATTTTTGCAGTTTTGAGCTTGCGGTCCAAAAGAATCATCCATATTTAGAGGTATTCCTACCACAATTTTCTTTACGTTGTTTTCTTTTGCAATTTTTTTGATATTTTCTAAAGCGATATTTTCAGGTTCTCTTTGTATGTATGAATGACCGTTTGCAAGCATTAAAAGGTAATCGCTCAAGGCAATACCAATTCTTTTTGTGCCTATATCCAGTGCCATTACTTTGTACATACCCATAAATCCTCAATTTGTTTGATAATGGTATCTAATTCTCTTAGTGAATATTTGCCGTTGTTAAGCTCTGTATTAAACTTTAGATTTACGTAATATTCATAAATGCTTCGTTTTAAAATTTGTTTGTACATTTCTTGTTTTAACATGTCGTTATAATATAAATTAAAATATATTTCAGCAGAACTTATATCATTTTCTTCTAGTTTTAAATAGGCAACTGACAATAGACGTTTTGACCAGATTTCTTTTTCTTCATTGTAGAATACTTTATCAACATTTTCTTCTACTAATTTATCAAAGTTATCAGTACCAGCGTTACATACGTGTTCAAATTCGTCACTGTATCCAGCATTTAAAAACCATTTAGCGCAGTAATCGTCGTTCAAAGCAAATTCTAAATCAGATTTTGTTACATCTTTTTTTGTAATCTTTTCGTTTAAAATTTCTTCAAAATTTCTTTTATCAAATTCAACATCAGCTAACAGATTTTTCCAGCAAACATATTCATAAGGTAGTAACCAATTATTGGCAGAATTTCTGGAAAGATTTTCTGCATTATTTATGATAGTTTTCAAAACTTCTGGTTTTACATTGATTTCTTTTTCGTTTTTATAAAAACGTTCGATAATTTTGTCACATTCGAATTGCGAAATCTCGTAAAATCCAAAGCAATCTCTTATGCCACGGTAATCAT
Organism: Candidatus Gastranaerophilaceae bacterium; assembly: GCA_045638025.1. GTDB lineage: Bacteria > Cyanobacteriota > Vampirovibrionia > Gastranaerophilales > Gastranaerophilaceae > SIG32. The sequence continues at coordinate 53,027 of JAZUAO010000037.1, read as the reverse complement.
CTATTACTATTGCAACAAATCGAATTTTGTTTTCGGTTGTTTTTCTTGAAAAAATCAGCGCTTGGTTTCCGTGTCCGTCTGGCGAAGTTATACAAAATCTATATGGTTTAGAATCTGATAAAATTTCTTTGTAAAATTTATGAGAATTGTCTTCTCTTATACCTGCAATTTTTAGTGTTGATAAACTTTTTTTAACTAATTGTGCAATTTTTTCATCTGCAAATTCTGTTGCGCTATTAAGAGCATGAAATGCTAATTGAGATTTTGATTCCCCCAATAGTTTTAAGGCTTCGATGCCAACTTCACTATCTGGTTGAGATAAAAATACAGGAATTAAAATATTAGCAAGAGCATCTTCTGAGTAATCTTCGCCTAAAGAACGAAGTAATGACAATTTATCATTACTACTTAGTGATGTTAAAAAATCAAGAAAATCTATTTGAATTTCTGGATTGATTATTGCATTGTGTAATAATTTTTTTGTATCAGCGTCAATAATTTCGGCATTAAGTAGTTCGTCTCCGCTATCTAATTCCCAATTAGAATCTAAACCACGTAAAAAGTTGATAGCTACAATTTTTACATTATTAGCAACTACATTATTTTTTAAAAGATCCCAAAGCTTTTTGACAAGTTCATCCTTATCTGCATATCTTTCTAGTAAAAAACACAATATAGTCGCTTCATTTGTTTTTATGTTGTACAACTCTTTAAATAGTAACTTTGAAATTGATTTTTTGTCGTTTTGAGCATCTAAAAGTTGAATTTGTTCAATGTAGTTTGACAGCTCATTAACATCCTTAAAATTATTAATAAGGTCGGTTATTTCTGCTTTAATTTCAAAAGGATTGAGTTGTCTAATTTCTGTCATCATTACTTTTTAGCTTTCCCCCAAAAAGCGTCTAAAATTTGTTGTGCTTCTGCTGAAGGCATTCTGTCATTTAATATTAAGTATTGAACTGCAATCATGGCGCATTCAGAGCAAATATTAACTCCAGGACCTTTAACCATTTTTAAAACTTGTGTGTTTGGTCTATGGCAGAAACTGCAATAAACTAAATCTTTATCTTGAGACTCATCTTTTGGAGTTTCTTTTTTAGCTCCTAATTTTACGACTTTTGCCATGAACATATTCTCCTTTTGGTTTAATTGTAACTTAAATTAATAAAATTTGCCATATTTTAATTCTTATTTTATAATTACTTTACACGAAGTGAGGGGATGAGATGAAGAAAGCGCTTTTATTAGTAAGTATATTATTTGTATCAGTTGTTTCAACTGCCTGCATTAATAATTTTGCAGTACAAGAGCTCAATACAAAAGCTAAATTATATTTAGATGAAGGTAATTATCAAGAAGCTATTGAACGTTTAAAATCAAGTATTGATCTTGATAATACTATTTTTGAAACTCATTATAACTTAGCTGTCGCTTATACTCAGGCTGAAGATTATCTAAATGCTATTGATGCTTATAAAAAAGCTATTAAATTAGACGATTCTGTTGCTGATACTTATTATTCTTTAGCTGTTGCGCAAGGTAATTTGGCTGTAGATCTGAGAAACGGTAATGTAAGAGTAGCTGAAGATGGTAAATTGTTTGTTCCAGATTTGGAAACGTTAAATAGTGAGGCTAATTATAAACCATCGCAGGATATTTTATCTAGAATTCTATCCTTGCATGCTGAAGCTGTTTCTAATTATGAGCTTTATCTTGAAAAAGCTCCAGATGCTCCTGATGCTGATGAAGTTAGAGCCAAAATAGCTGAGTTGAAAAAATAAGTATGTTTGTCTTGCATTCTCCTGGTGAAATTGCTTTTAGTGTTTTAGGTTTTTCTGTATATTGGTATGGCGTTGTGATGGCGTTAGCTGTCTTTGTTGGCGTGTTATGCGCTAATCATTTAGCTAAAGAAACTGAAATTTCTAAGAATTTTTTTATTGATCATTCTCCACTTATAATTATTGTTGGGCTTTTGGGGGCTAGATTATATTATTGTTTGCTTAATTTGAGTTATTATCTTTCTAATCCTGTTAAAATTTTTGATATTAGGCAAGGTGGTTTGTCTATTCATGGCATGCTTATTATTGGAGTTATTGGGGCTTATTATTTAGCTAAAAAATATAAAATTAATTTTCTGAAATTAGTTGATATACTGGCATGTTCTGTTGCATTATCTCAATCAATTGGGCGTTGGGGTAATTTCTTTAATTCAGAGGCTTTTGGTTTGCCAACTAATTTGAATTTAGGGTTGTATATTGATCCGATTTATAGACCAGTTGAATATATGGAATATAACTATTTCCATCCGACTTTTTTATATGAATCAATAGCAAGTCTTTTAATTTTCATTTGCTTAGTTTGGTTGTTTAAGAATAAGGCACACAAGTCTGGGACTGCATTTTTTACATATTTAATTATGTATTCAATTGCAAGATCTTTTGTTGAATTTTTACGCATAGATAGTGCTTTGAATATTTACAATATTCCAATTGCGCAAATTGTTTCGGTGTTTTTATTTTTGATTGGTGTAATTGGATTGTTTTATGTTAATAGAAAATCTAATTGATTTTTGATTGTTTATTTTGCATAATGAATTTGTTATGAGTAAAGATAATGAAAAGCTACCCCGAATTTGGTTAAGTGGAGCACATTTTGTAAATGATGTTTATACTGGATTTCTTAATCCAATTATGCCATTTATTGCGGCAAAACTAGGTATAACCATGGCAATTGCTACGGTAATTTTGAGTTTGTCGCATATCTTTTCATCGTTGATGCAACCTATATTTGGATTTTTGGCAGATAATATTGTAAAAAGAGTATTTATATTTTGGGGATTATTAATGACATCCCTTTTTATTCCGATAGCTCCAGCAGCATCAAATATTTATTTTATGATTTTGTTTATTATTTTGGGTAGTCTTGGCTCAAGTCTTTTCCATCCACAAGCTTTAGGCTTGGCGAATAAATTTTCAGCTGACGATGTTGCAAAACACATGGGTATTTTTATTGGAATGGGAACTTTAGGCTATTCAGTAGGTCCATTTTTGTCGGCATCTGTGACACAATTTTGGGGACTTGAAAAAATGCCTATAATGTCTATTCTGGGTATTATATGGGCTTTTATGATGTTTAGATTTGTTCCAAAGATGTCCAATATTATAAAGATTGAAAAGCCAAATAATCTAAAACAAGCTTTTAAAGACATATTATCAAATCGCAAATTAAACATTTTAAATCTTATTTCAATGTTAAAATCGCTTATTTCAACCTCATGTTTTATCTTTTTACCATTCTTATGGAAAGATATGGGATACTCGGCGTTTTTTATAGGAATGGCGTTATTTGTATTTATATTTGTAGGTGGCATTGGGTCTTTGTTAAGTAATAAATTTGAAAAATTGATGGGGACAAAGAATGTGTTTTATTTTTCAATGATTTCAACCTTACCATTAATGATTATATTTGTGTTGACTTATAAAACTTGCCCAATAGTTTCGTTTATTGCGTATTTTATAATGGGGGTTGTAACAATGTTAGCAGTTCCTGTAACAATGAATATGGCGCAAAGTGTTATGCCTCAATATAAAAGTATTATTGGTGGTTTTATAAATGGATTTTCTTGGGGGATTGTTGCTTTAATCATGTCAATGAATGGATTCTTAGCACAAAATTTTGGCATTACAAAAGTGCTATTAATAATCTCATTTATTCCAGCAATCTTTTCAATCATATTTGTTCGCTATTTATTTAAAAATTCAAGCCAAAACATTTAGTTTGTTACGTTGTGTTTTGTTAGTTGCTAATTGAGGCATAATTTTTTTCGAGCTCGTTTTGTTGCTCTTTGAGGCGTTTTTATCCCCATTAAATGTATTTTTTGCCGCTAAAGAGTCCTTTTTATTAGCGGTTCGTATTTTACCAATCGCAGATACTAGCATGTCTTAACCCCAAATAAATGATACTTTTCAATTGTATGATAAACATTTTTCTTTGCAAATAGTTTTTATTAAATTTTGTAACAGAAATTTCTTCCATTGAAATTTGATTAAGAGTATATACTTTATATATACAAGAGAGAACATTAATCGAATACGAGAGATTTTAAGAGAGAGATTATTTCCGTTTAAGTAAAGAGAGCAAAACTTCCTATTCCTATTTTCCTAGAAAAAATTTTGACCCCATTAGGGGTCTTTTTATTGTGTGTAAAATTCACCCTTAGATTTACTTTACAAATGATTTTTGTTAAGTTATACTCATTACATAAATTTGTTTACTAGGGTAATGAGAAGGAAGAAAAAGATGAAAAAACTATTGGCAGGCTTAATGGCAATTAGCTTTATTGCGATGAATGCTGTTCCAGCTTTTGCTGCAACTAGAAATGTTCTAGATGTAAGTAAAGATTACTGGGCACAAGCTGAAATTGCAGATGTTGTTTCAAACAGTGTTATGCATCTTGATGAACAAGGATATTTCTATCCAGAAAGAAGTATTTCAAGAGCTGAGTTTGTTAAAGCCTTATTAAGAGTTTTAGCTAACGATAATTTGAATGTTGAAATTAAAAACATTTTCTCTGACGTAGCTGAATCGGATGCTGATTATGCAGATATTTTACGTTCTCAACAATTAGGTTTGGTTTATGGTTATCCAAATGGAACTTTCCAACCAGCAAAATTTGTTTTGAGAGATGAAGCTCAATCTGTTATTAGCCACATTACTAAAGATGGTCAAGCTGATACTTCTATTTTAGGTTCTTTTGTTGATGCAAACAAAGTTCCAAATTGGGCTAGAGTTCCATATGCTAAATCATTAGCTTATGGTATTTATGTAAACTATCCAAATGCAAAGGAACTTCGTCCAACAGAAGAATTAACTAGAGCTGAAGCAGCTGTTCTTTTAGCTAGATTAAGAAGCAAAATTGGTTTGGTTAAACAAGAGTATATTGGTGATGAAAAAGTTCTTGCAGTTGAACACTTGAACGTAAAAAGAAATGCTCCAAATGATGAAGTTAAAATTACAAACCAAAGAAATATTATTTTACAAGGAAACGTTTTAGAAGTAGCATTTTCTGATAGATTTAGATCAGAAGTTGCTCAAGCAGGTGATGTTGTAATGTTTAAAGCTCCTGTTGATATTGCAACTGAAGAAGGTACTTTGTTAATTCCAGCAGGTTCTGTATTTACAGCTAAAGTTCTTGATGTTGTTGCACCAAAAATCTTCAACAAAAATGCAAGAGTTTACGTTCAAATTACTGAAGTTTGTTTACCAGATGGTCAAAAAGTTGACTTAAATGCAAAACCTTTCTATAAAGATTATGTATTAAAAGAAGGTCCTTGGATGACTGCGGCTAGATTGTTGGCATACACAGTTGCTGGTGGAGCAGTTGGTACTGGTGCTGGTGTAGGTCTTGCATTTATTCCTGATCCTGACAAAGTTGGTACAGGTATTGCAATCGGTGCTCCAGTTGGTGCTGCTATTGGCTTAGTTACTGGTTTGATTAGACCAGGTCTTGAATACCATGCTAAAGCTGGTGAAGAAATCTATGTTATTCTTTTAGATGATGCTAGCATCTTGAAATAGATTTCAGAATTATACTTAAAAGAGGTGAGTCAATTTTTGATTCGCCTCTTTTTTTAGTCCAATTTGCTGCCTACTTTTGTATTAGTAAAATTCACCGTTTGTATATAGAAAAACATCTGATGTAATTTAAAATGATAGAGTGGTCTGAGTTGACCGTATTTGATGATAGGAGTGAATTTATGAAAAAAATGATTGCTTCAATGGCTCTATTTGGGCTTTTCTTGATACCAGCACAAGGGGCTTTTGCTTGGACTTATGATGGCTTAGGTAGTTTAAATCCGTTTACAGGTTTTAGAAACTGTAATAAATGCGAAAAAAAGGATAAATGTTATCGTCCAAGAACTGCTAACTATAAAAAAGTACAAATTATTCCTAATTGTGATCGTTGTACAAAGACGTTTAATATGGAACAAAATTGTCCTTGTAATAAAAGAGCGCATTATTAATTTAAAAAGGTGGAGAAATTATCTCCACCTTTTAATATTCGATATTTCTTAAAGAATTTAATATTTTATCTGTAATTTGTTGGATGTATTCTTGGCTCACTAATCCATTAATCACTGCATCAGCTATTTGATAGTTTGGACGTATGTATTGTTGAGCCGTTTTATTTACATCATGGAATTGTAAGTCGGCTGCAGCTCCTGTTTTACCTCTTAGTGCTGCACGTTTATACCAGCGTTCTTTTAAAACTTCTAGAGGTGTAAATACATAGACTTTTACATCCATGATATCTCTTACGCCTTCATTCAATACGTATAAGCCTTCAGTTAAAATAACTTTAGCTGGATCTTTTTTATCACCATTTTGATCAGATACGCAAGTTACAAAATCATATCTAGGAGAAGTTATACTGATACCTTCTTTGAGTGCAGCTAAGTGCTGTTTCATAAGGTTTAAATCGATTGCTTCTGGGGTATCAAAGCTGAAACCGGTTTTGAACAATTCTTCATAACTTCCAGCTTCTTGAAGTTCTTTTGACGTATCTTTGTAGTAATCGTCGCAACGTATTACCGTATAAATACCTTCTTTTTTATCTTTAACGCACGCTTTAATTGTATTATCAACAAAAACAGTTTTACCAGATGCACTTTCGCCTGTAATACCAATAAGGAATGTTCTTTTTTTCTCTTGAACAACTTTGCGAGCGATATTTAGAATAAGGTTTTCCGATATTTTAAGAAACAGAGGTTGAGCTTCTTTTTTATCCTCTTCTAAAATCTGTTTGAGAGCTTCAACAATCTTGGAAATAATTTCCATATCTCTCCTGCTTGAATAATAATCGTAACTAGAAAAACCTAAATCTTGCATCATAATTTCTACTTCCCTCAATAATAAAATATTTTACTTTAATGAATTTTATTTTTCAGCAAAATAATAAATTTTGTAACAATATTGTTTAAAAAATTAAAGTTTTGGGGATAAAAATTCGTATATATCCATGTGAAGCTAGATAGGAGTATAACATGTATCAAGAAGAAATTTTTTCTAATGTAATGACTGATGCAAAAAGAGAAGGTTATGATTCACTTACGCACGAGCTAAAAGGCATGGAAGCAGCTATTGAAAGATTTTTTACAAAAATCTTTGAAACGACATCTTCATTAGCAGAACGAGATTTCAATCTATCAAATTTCTAAAAAAAAGTCGGTTAAACCGACTTTTTTACGCTACATAACTAAATTTATATGGGTTAAATTGATTATCATAATTTGATGTGTATGCAAATGGATTTATAATTGAAGTTGTTGAATTATTATTAGTTGTTCCACTTGCTAATCTTGATAATGCGTTTAATCCTTTATCATTTTCGTTAATGACTTCTACGTAATTAGTAGGGTATTGTTCTTGATATTGTTGTGGATATATTTGATAATTGGTATAATTTTCACTTGTTGTACTGTCTTGAGCTTGTTCTTCTTCAATTCCAAGATCAGCTAATGTAATTTTGCCATCTTGCAAATCTTTTTCTAATTTTGCTTGTAATTTTTGATAGCTTTTTGCAATTGAGTTTACATCCTGTTCTGATACAACTTTACCGTCTTCAACATTTTTAGCAGCTTTATCAGCTAATTGAATTGCAGCCAAGTCATCTTTTTTAGCTTGTGCTGCAGCTAATCTAGCTTGTTTTTCTGCGTGGATTTCTCTTTCATTTTTACCAACAAGTGCTCTTGCGCCTTTTCCGCATAACCAGCTTACAGCCATACCACCAAGGAAGCCTACAACAGTACCAATTGCCCCACCAATAACGTTACCAAGACCTGGGCATACTGTACCGATTGCGGTACCTAATTTAGCACCGGCTATTGCACCAATTTTTGCACCTGCAATCCAACCTACTGTTTCAGCTGCAACTACTGCGCCAGATTTTAGAAGTTGTTTTGTACCTGCTTTTCCGCCAAGTTCTTTATATGTTTTGTAGATTTCTGGTGCTTCTAAAACCATACCTATTACTGCCATTGCACCGCCACCTCTTACGCCTTTTGCAAGCATTCTTTTTGCAACATTTTCGCTTACTGATGCTTTAAGAAGTGAATTTTGTACAGCTCTTATACCTGTTTTAGTTTTAATTGCTGAACATACTTTACCAATGCCGGTTTTAGATACGATTTTGCCTTCAGCTTTTAATACATTGACACTCACTTTTGCTTCAACAAGCGCTTTGTCAATTTCTTTCATTTTTGCGGCTAATTGCTTTCCTGTTAGACCTTCAGCTTCTTTGATAAGTTGGTTAACTTTTTTGTAAGCATTATATTCTTTGTATGAATTACTTACTGTTGTTGCGGCTTTTTCATTTGCGCGAACTGCAGCTCTATTTTTTGCTTTTTGTAAAATATTACCATTCTGTGCCGCTTGAAGTTCTGCTGCTTGTGCTCTTACAGCTCTATCCATTTTTCTGATTTCGCCAAAATTATGTTGAGGTACATTCATTCCTCTGATTTTTGCCATTTGTTCGTTATAACGATAAGTATCCCAAAAGCCATATTGTGCAATTCTTTGTCTTCCAATTATATTTGGTTGAGTGATTGCATTATTCCAAGCTGAACCAATTGCGTTTTTATAGTTACCGAAGTTTTGATATCCCCATTTCGGTAAATCCCAAACAACACCTTTAGCGGCTTTGAATGCAATAGGAGCACCCATTATCGCACCACCAAACAATAATGTGCTTTTTAATTCGTCTGCATCATTTGCTCTATTAATTGTAGCACCAGTTGCTGCTGCTGCTAGAACATAATAGTCATAAGACGTCATTACTGTTTGTCGATTGATAAGTGACATTATATCCCCTAAAGATTCCCCGTTATATATATAAAGTATTTAAGGCTTATAAAATTTACTTTTTGTAAAAAAATGTTAAGTGTTTTTTTTATCCTTAGGGTTTAATGTTTATAAATTAAAGAGCCCGATATTCATCGGGCTCTTATTGGTTAGCTTAGATAATTTAATTTTGGTTGGTTTATTCCTTGGTTCATAAAGTTATTCATATTATAGCCACCATAGAGGGCGTTTTGATAAGCCATTAATTGTTCTGGACTCATCGTCGATTGTGGCAAGAAGCTTGTGAATGCCGGAGCTTGTCCAGTTTGTGGATTTGTTACACCTGGATTATAGTATCCTTGTTCTTGCATCGCAGGGCCATAACCTCCAGTGTATTGAGCAAATTGTTCTTTTTGTTTTTCTTCTTGTTCTGCTAATTTTTCTGTATGGCTCTTACCTACGACAAGTTTGCCTAACCAGTCCCCTATCATGAAACCGGCGATTGCACCAACTGGTCCTAAGAATGCTGCACCTACAGCACCAAGCCCTATACCTGCGGCTAATCTTACACCGCTCTTACACGCTTCTACTGCCCCATTGACCAAGCCGCCATCTCTTGTGGCTCTATAAATATTTGGTATCTCAAATGCAATAGTTAAGGCTGTACCAATTAATGGTGCACGTTTCAATAATCCTTTGCATGTTCCACCAATTTTTGATAAAAATCCTTTATTGCTTTTCCATAGAGCTGAGGTGTCTGCTTTGAAGCCCTTTAATGAGTCTTTCAATGCCCCAAAACAGCTATACGTTTTTCCTTGTTTTTTGGCTGCATTGATTACAAAATTATCAGCTTGTTGAAAAGCTGCACCGACTTGCCTATGTATTCCTTTGACTTTACCAGCTTTTCTAATATTTTTTAATGAAGATGTAATTTGTGAAGAGAATACATCATCGAAAATTAATTTCCCAGCATATTTGACACCGGATCTAGCAATACCTACAATGCTCATAGAATACCTACTTTACTCCTATTTCTAACCTTACTTTTATAAACAATTTTTTTTCGGAGTTTTTGCCTTTTTTAGAAAAAATGCTTAACATTTGTTAACATTTATTTTTTTATTATGTGCTATAATCATCTCGGAGGTTAGATATGAGAACAATTACATTAATTAATGGTGATGGTATAGGACCAGAAATTTCAAATTCAGTTATGGATATTATTAAAGCTAGTGGTTTTGAAATTGATTGGGATATTCAAACTGCAGGAGCGGATGTTATTGATGTCGAGGGAACTCCGTTACCAGAAAGAGTATTAGCTTCCATTAAAAGAAATAAAATTGCTTTAAAGGCGCCTGTTACAACTCCAATTGGAAAAGGTTTCAGATCTGTAAATGTTCAATTGCGTAAAGAATTAGATTTATACGCGAATTTAAGGCCTTGTAAAAATATGCCAAATGTAAAAACGCGCTTTGAAAATGTTGATTTGGTTGTGGTGCGAGAAAATACAGAAGATTTATATGCTGGAGTTGAAGAACAAATTGATGAAAATACAGCTCATAGTATTAAAATAATTACAAAGGCTGCAAGTGAAAGAATTTGTCGTTTTGCTTTTGATTACGCAGTAAAAAATAACAGAAAAGAAGTTTGTGTAGTTACAAAAGCCAATATTATGAAATTGTCTGATGGGTTGTTTTTAGATACTTATAGAAAAGTTGCAGAAGATTATCCTCAGATCAAAAAACGCGAAATTTTAGTCGATAATTTGTGTATGCAATTGGTGCAAGATCCAACCCAATTTGATGTATTGGTGTTACCAAACCTTTATGGTGATATTGTTTCCGATTTATGTGCTGGTTTAATTGGAGGATTGGGTGTTGCTCAAGGCGCTAATATTGGGCTTGATTGTGCGGTATTTGAACCTGTTCATGGTTCAGCTCCTGATATCCAAGGGCAAAATAAAGCAAATCCTACTGCGTTATTATTATCAGCTTGCGAGATGCTAAGATATATTGAAGAAAATTCTTATGCAGATAGAATTGAAAAAGCTTTATTCAAGACTCTTTCAGATAATATAAAAACTGCAGATTTGGGTGGAAAAGCTTCAACTTCTGAATTTACGCAAGCAATAATTAAAAACTTATAATAAACCTAAATCTTTTAGTAATTTTTGGTTATCAGCCAGTGCTGCTAATTTTTCATCTACAAATGGATCAGCTACGCCGTCGTTGAATAGTTGATTAACCATTTCATTGTGGTCTGTATTTTCAGGGTCAGAAAGTACAAGTTTTGAAAAATGGTTTATGTCAGTTTGTTTTTCGTATAATTCGACAGCTTTTTGGGATATTTTTCTGTAATACTCGTTTTTAGGTGTTATAAATTCTTCAACCAAAGGCGAGGTAACACGCAAGGTATTACTTTTCTTTTCATTGTATGTTCTTAATTGTTGAGCTAATTTTTTAAACATATCACTATCCCTTCATAATACATTATCATCATGATTTTGTAAATATTCATCAATCCATAGATTGATATTTCTGCTATTTTTCTCTTGATTAAAATTTTTATTTAAAATAGAATGTTTTTGTTAGTAGAAAGAGGTTTATAATGCTTGATATCAAATTAATTAGAGAGAATCCGGAAAAAGTTAATGAATTATTAAAAAGAAGAAATCCGGACTTGTCGATAGATGAAGTTATTGAAATAGACGTAGAACGCCGTAAAATACAAACACAGGCTGATGAATTGAGAGCTAAAAGAAAATCTGAATCCCAAAAAATTGGTGAATTAAAGAAAAAAGGCGAAAATACTGATGCTATTCAAGAAGAAGTTCGTAAAATCGGCGATGATATCAAAGTTTTAGAAGAAAAACAAAATGAATTAGACGAAAAACAACGTCAAATTCTTTTACATACACCAAATATTCCTGATGAAACAACTCCTGTTGGTACATCTGAAGATGATAACGTGGTTGTATCTTCTTGGGGTGAGCCAACTAAATTTGATTTTGAAGCTAAAGCTCATTGGGATTTGTGCGAAGAAAAAAATATTGTGGATTTTGAACGAGGTGTTAAAATTTCTCAATCTAGATTTACCTTATATCGTGGTAAAGGTGCTAGATTAGAAAGAGCAATTATCAACTTTTTCTTAGATCAACATACTGAAAATGAGGGTTATGAAGAAATTCTACCTCCATTTATGGCTAATGCAGCAACCATGACAGGCACTGGCCAGTTGCCAAAATTCAAAGAAGATATGTATAAATGTGTTGATGAAGATTTGTACTTGATCCCAACTGCTGAAGTTCCTGTTACTAATATTTATTCAAATGAAATTTTATCAGAAGATGAATTGCCAAAATGCATGACTGCATATACTCCATGCTTTAGACGTGAAGCAGGTTCAGCTGGTAAAGATACTAGAGGTTTGATTCGTGTTCACCAGTTTAACAAAGTAGAAATGGTTAAATATGCAACTCCTGAAACATCTGCTGAAGAACACGATAAACTTACTAAAGATGGTGAAAGAATGCTTCAGTTGTTAGGTTTGCCATACAGAAAAGTTGCCCTTTGTACTGCTGATATTGGATTTTCTGCTAACAAATGTTGGGACTTAGAAGTTTGGATGCCTTCATATAATTCTTATAAAGAAATTTCTAGTTGTTCTAATTTTGGTGATTACCAAGCTCGTAGAGCAAATATTAGATACAAAGAAAAAGCTACAGGCAAAACAAGATTTGTTCATACAATTAACGGTTCAGGTCTTGCGGTTGGTAGAACATTTGCTGCGATTGTGGAAAACTTCCAACAAGCAGATGGAACAATAATTATTCCAGAAGTTTTAAGAAAATATACAGGATTTGATAGAATATAAAAAAAACTCGGCTTAGCCGAGTTTTTTATATCTTATCCGTATTGTTTATCACTCTATTAAGTTGGTCTTGTCTACGAGCATTTGCCTCTAACAAATTTTCAGCTGCAACTGTTTTTTCATTCATTTTTTCTAAGAATGATGTTGTTGATTGCCAGAATTTTTGCTTCACGTGGGCAATAATTCCTTCGGTGCTATCTAGCTTATTAATGATTCTAGCTGTTAATTTTTTACCATTGCCAAATAAGTACAAATCTGTGAAGACATCGTGTCTCCTGCTTGATACTATCTCACTAAAAACTTCGATATCTTTCTCACTTTTTAATGTTTTTTTTAGTGTTTCTTCAGCTCCTGCTAAAAGTTTTACACCTGTAAAAGTTTGCCTTGAGTTTGTATTGTTTGCTTGAATTGAGTGTACTTGCATTATTATCTCCTTTTATTTTATATATTTGCTTTGTTTATCAGCAATTTTTGATAATTTTTCTAAAAAATATATCGGACTTCTAAAACGGCTTGCCATTAATCCTTCGTCGTATGTTGCTTAAAAACCGCCTAGATTATTAGAACTTATTTTTGCAGATAAATTATTACTTTCGTTGCAAAAAAGTTCAATATTTATTTTTGTGTTTTTGCCTTCTTTTTCAAAAAGTTTTATTAATTTTACAGTATCTTCAGGTGTTTTAATTCTGGATTGAAGAACTTTATTAACTTTTGCATTTGTTATAAATGCCATTCCGAAATTTTGTTGATGATGATTTTGAGTTGAGTTAATTTTCATATATTATCCCACCTTGATGTTGTATAAATCTTGTAAATATTTTTTTTGCTATTTTTTAGGCATTATATGATAAAAATTTATTTATTTCTTTTGCTTTTTGAAGGACTCTCTCTATGAATGGAATTGGATTTTTTTCTTCTAATTCGTTTTCATAAATAATATGTTGAACGCCTGTTTTTTTATGTGTGATTGTTGCTTTTAATCCTAAATCTCCACCTTTTTGGGTGATTAGAATTTCATTTGGGTTGTTTTTTTCTGCTATGGTTAAATCGTGTAATTTTTGCCAATCTTGAACGGGTGTTTCTCCTTGATTAATTTTATAATTAATCAAAGCTTTTCCAGTTTTGTCAGCTTTTAGTGATGTGAAATGTGTGTGTGATGTTTGTATTTGCATGTTTGTTTTGAAAAACTGTGAAGGATATTTTTTGTTTGTATTTGTAAAAATTGTAACAACTCTATACATAATCATAAAAAATGCTATAATTATCTTTGAATAGCTTTTATAGGTATAAATGATATGTATGGATTTCCATTTGAATTAGATGATTTTCAAAAAGATGCTTGCAATTGTATCAATGAAGGTAAGAGTGTCGTTGTTTGCGCGCCAACCGGTGCTGGTAAAACTGTTATCGCTCAACATGCTATTCATAGAGCTTTGGAAGAAGGAAAACGCATTTTTTATACGACGCCTTTAAAGGCTCTTTCTAACCAGAAATTTTATGATTTTGGTGAAAAATATGGAACAGAGAATGTTGGTCTTTTAACGGGTGACACTTCGATAAATCGCAATGCTCAAATTGTTGTTATGACAACGGAAGTCTTTAGAAACATGCTCTATGGCACAAATTTTGGTGCTGTTGCTGATAATTTAAAAGATGTTAAATATGTTGTTTTAGATGAAGTTCACTATATGAATGATGAACAGCGTGGTACTGTTTGGGAAGAAAGTATTATTTATTGTCCAACTAATGTTCAGATTATTGCTTTGTCTGCTACTGTTGCCAATGCTGATGAATTAACAAATTGGATTAATACAGTGCATTCAAAAACTGAATTGGTTGATACTGATTTTCGACCTGTACCGTTGAGATTTTATTATTTCGATAGTTCTCAACCGACAAGATTGTTGCCTTTATTAACACCTAGTGGTCAGTTGAATAGTAAAATTAAACCTGAAAAACATCAGTGGGGCAAACACGGTAAAAATAAACAGAAATCACCAGTAAAAGATGTTATAAGAAATTTGGCAAATCAAGATATGTTGCCAGCTATATATTTCACATTTTCAAGAAGAAAATGTGATGAGCAGATGGAAAAGTGTGCTTATATGGGACTTGTGACTCCGACTGAGCAAGCTCAAATTAGACAATTTATTGATGAATATATTGCTGAAAATCCACACCTTTATGGGAATAAGCATATTGAATACTTATTGCAAGGAGTTGCATCTCACCATGCAGGTCTGCTTCCAGCTTGGAAAAATTTAGTTGAAAAATTATTCCAAAAAGGTTTGATAAAGGTTGTTTTTGCTACTGAAACTTTAGCCGCTGGAATTAATATGCCTGCCCGTTCAACTGTTATTAGTGCAACAAGTAAAAGAACTGATACAGGTCACAGAATGCTCACGGCAAGTGAGTTTTTACAAATGTCTGGTCGTGCAGGTCGTCGTGGTATGGATGAAGTCGGATATGTTACAATTGTTGGAACTCATTTCCAAACTCCAGAAGAAGTTGCAGAGCTTGTTCTGAGTGATGCAAATCCTTTGGAAAGTCGTTTTTCTCCTAGCTATTCAATGGTTTTGAATTTGTTGCAAAGATTTAGTTTAGATGAAGCAAAAGAATTGATTTTGAAAAGTTTTGGATATTTCTCTGCTGGCTCAAGAATGCAGCCATTAATTAAGCAATTTGAGCATAATGAAAAAGAAAAAGCAGAAAGATTTTTTGCTTGCCCTCATAAAATTTCAGATGAAGAATTTATTAAGTATGACAAATTAAGATGTTTGTATGTTCAAAATAGACAAACTTACAAGAAAATTTGTAAGCAAGAACAAAAGAAGAATCGTCCATTATCTCCTGAAGTAATTGCTTTTAGAGATGAAAATAAAAAAATGTTAGATAAATTACACTCTTATCCTTGCGACACTTGTAATCGTTATAAAAAACATGCAAAAAATCTTGAAGTTTTCGCACGTCTAGATGTTAGACAAGCTCGCTTAGAAAAAGAGATGGAAAAACAAAGAGATATTTATTGGAATAGATTTTTAGCTCATAGAAGTGTTTTGATTGATATGGGATACTTGAAAGACGATTATCCAACGCCTTGTGGTGTGACAACTTCTCAAGTCCGTTCTGAAAATGAATTGTTCTTATCTGAAATTATATTTTCAAATGTTTTGGATGGGTTGAAACCTTCAGAACTAGCTGGGGTTGTATGTGCTATTACAACTGAAGATTTAAGGATTGATATTCCTTATTTACCATTCTCTCAGGCTGTTAGAAAAACGTTGAATTTAATAAGAAATGTAAGACGCAAAGTTGAAAAATTTCAAAGAAGATATGATGTTGAAGCGCCTTGCTACATTAATCCATATTTTAGTTCTTTGATTGAGCTTTGGGTTGAAGGTGCTGAATGGGAAACTATTACAGAACAAATAGATATGGGTGAAGGTGATATTGTAAGAGCCTTTAAACGTACGGTTGATGTATTGAGACAGTTTACGACAATTGATAATGTTCCTGAAGCTCTTGTATTTACTGCTCGAGAAGCTATAGAAAAAATAATGCGAGAACCTGTCGATGTTGATTAATTACCAAAACTTATGATTCATGTATCATAGTAACTTCAAATTAGGAGAGGTAAATGTTTAAAAATATTCTAAAAATCTTACAGTATAGCGTTTTTGCAGATGTGCAGACAAAAAGAGCTTTCACCCTTGCTGAAGTTTTAATTACTTTAGGTATTATTGGTGTGGTTGCTGCTATAATAATTCCAACGTTAATTGCTGATTATCAAAAAAGAACATATGACACGGCAGCTACTACTTTTGAAAGAAAGCTTGGTGAAGTTCTTAAAACTATGAATACTCAATCTAGTTTAGCGGGATTTGATTCTACTGAGGATTTTGTAGGTGAACTATCTAAACATTTTAAAATAAATAAAGTTTGTCAAAACGACAAGCTGATGGAATGTTTTGAAAAAGATGTTTTCTGGGGGGCAGGTACTGCAACTCCTGAAACAGTTGATATGACTAAAGTTAAAAAGGCAAAGCATTTGGGGCAGACAGAATGGCAACAAACTAATGTTGTTGGTGTTCAATTTGCTAGTGGCGTAACGGCTTTAATTGCTTACAACAAAGATGCTAGTCAGGACCCACTATCTAATCAAATAGTTACAATCACTGGTTCAACTAATGAAAAATCAGGAACAATTAATTTAGGAACGGATGCTTTAGCAATTCTATATGATACAAACGGTGCTAAATCTCCGAACCAAAGTAATAAAGATTTGAGAAGTATAAATGTAACTAGCCTAGGCAAAAAATGTTTTGTAGAGATAAATGGTGTGTGTTTAGCAAGGGCACCATTTGTACCTACACCTGTAACTAAAGAAGAATGTGAACAGCTAAAAGCTGATGATTATGGAATAAATACATGTTATCATAAGAGTGACTACTGGGCAGGTGCAGTAAAAGCCTGTGGTGGGACAAGTAAAATGGCCAGTTTGGCGCAATTGGGTGAAATTGCAAATTACTTATATAAAAAAAACGGCAATGGAATAATACTTGACCCAACTAAAGTAGCTGAATTAGGTCTTCCAACTAGTAACTTTTACCTTTGGTCGGGTGAGGAGTACAGTGGTAGTCATGCATATTACTACTACATTACCTCTGTATATAAGGACGAGCGCAAAAATAGCCGTAATATTAGTACCTTACTGACTGTGTGTTTAGGTGATTGATTATTTAATCATTTAGTAATGTAGGGTGCGTTTATATGTCCTAAATAAACAACAAGGAGGGTGAATGCCCTCCTTGTTGTTAAAATAAATTTTGTTGTTCTATTGTTTGTGGAGATTTATAGCCAAGATGTCTGTATGTTTCAGGGGATACCTTACGTCCTCGAGGTGTACGTTGTAACAAACCAGCTTGTAGTAAAAATGGTTCGCATACATCTTCAATGGTTCTTACATCTTCACCAATTGCTGCGGCGATTGTTTCTATCCCAACAGGGCCGCCGTCATATTTGTCAATAATTAGTTTTAATAAGGTTCTATCGGTTGAATCAAGCCCAAATTCGTCTATTTTAAGAATGTCTAATGATTCATTGGCAACTTGTTCTGTTATTTTGCCATCATATTTTACTAATGCAAAATCACTAACCCTTTTTACAAGTCTGTTCGCAATACGTGGAGTTCCTCTCGAACGTCTTGCAATTGCGTGCGCACCTTTAGAATCAATATCGATGTTTAAAATTCCTGCAGTTCTTGTGATTACTTGAGCAAGTTCATCTTCTGTATAAAATTCCAGTCTGTGAATAATTCCAAATCTGTCTCGCAATGGACCAGAAAGTTCACCTGCTTTTGTTGTTGCTCCAATTAATGTGAATTTTGGTAATGGTATCCTCATTGTTTTAACGGTTTGGCTTTTTCCAGTCGTCATGTCTAAGAAAAAGTCTTCCATTGCTGGATACAAAATTTCTTCTGCGACCTTATTTAATCTATGAATTTCGTCTATAAATAAAATTTCACCGCCTTTTAATGACATCAAAATTCCGATGATGTCGCGTGGCCTTTCAAGCGCAGGGGCAGATGTGATTTTTATATCTACGCCCATTTGTTCAGCGATAACACCTGCTAAAGTTGTCTTACCTAAGCCAGGTGGACCATAGAACAATAAGTGATCTAGAGGTAGCTCTCTTTTTTTTGCAGCTTCAATTGTGATTTTTAGAGTTTCTTTGAGTGCAGATTGTCCGATGTAAGTATCAAAAGATTTTGGACGAATGCAGTTTTCAAAGTTTTTGTCAAACTCAATTGTCTCAGCTTTAATAATTGGATTTCGTTCTTTTTTCCCTAGTTTAAAATCGTTATCGTCTGCGATTATACTCATTGTCAAACCTCAATTTATATGCTATCATAAATCTTAGCTTAAGAAAAGTATGTAACAAAGGAGAGAAGATGAGAGTTTCAGAAAGATTGAAAAAGATACCCCCTTACTTGTTTGCCGAAATTGATAGAAAAGTGGCAGAAGCTAAGGCGCAGGGAAAAGATGTTATAAGTTTAGGTATTGGAGATCCTGATACTCCAACTTTACAACCAGTAGTAGATGCAATGCATGAGGCAATTAATAATCCTGCTAACCATGATTATCCACCTTATAATGGAACAGCTAATTTCAGAAAAGCTGCTTGTGATTGGATGAAAAAACGTTTTGGTGTTGAATTGAATCCTGATACTGAAATGCTTTGTAATATTGGTTCAAAAGAAGCAATTGCACACGTTTTCTTTGCATTTGTGGATGAGGGTGATTATACATTAGTACCAGATCCTGGTTATCCTGTTTACAAAAATGCTACAATTTTTGCTGGCGGTACTCCTTATTCGATGCCATTATTAGAAGAAAATGGGTTTTTGCCTGATTTAGATGCTATTCCAGAAGAAGTTGCAAAAAAATCAAAATTGATGTTTTTAAATTATCCAAACAACCCAACTGGAGCGGTTGCGACAAAAGAATTTTTCAAAAAAGCGGTAGATTTCTGTAAAAAATATGACATTTTGTTGTGTTCAGATATGGCTTATAGTGAAATGACTTACGACGGTTATAAAGCTCCATCAGTTCTAGAAGTTGAAGGTGGCATGGATGTGGCATTAGAATTTTACTCTCATTCAAAATCTTACAATATGACAGGATGGCGTGTTGGCTTTGTTTGTGGAAACAAAGATGCCGTTAAAGCTTTAGGCACTATTAAAAATAATATTGATAGCGGGACCTTCAAAGCAATTCAAGATGCTGCGATTAAAGCTTTTGAAATCGATGAAAGTTATATTGAAAGCTTGAATAATGTGTATCAGGAACGTCGTGATGTGATGGAAGCTGGGTTGAAGGAGTTAGGTTGGGATATAAAACCATCTAAAGCTACTTTCTATATTTGGATTCCAGTTCCTCAAGGTTATACTTCTGAACAATTCGCTACTAAAATGCTTGAAGAAGCTGCTATCGTCGTTCCTCCAGGAAACGGTTATGGTAAGTATGGCGAAGGGTATATTCGTATAGCTTTAACCAAAGATGTTGAAGTCTTGAAGAAATGTATTAATAGAATGAAAGAATGTGGTTTGAGGTTCCAATAGGAACTTCAAACCCTTGTTTAATACTTTATAGCATGGTAGAATAGCATTATGGAATGTCCAAAGTGTGGTTTAGAGATTGATGATAGTAGCATTGTGTGCCCGAATTGTAAAAAGGTACTCAAGGTTGTCTGTCCTATATGTAAGACCGTAAATGAAGGTAATACTTGTAAGAAATGTGGATTCGTAATTATTACTAAGTGTAATAATTGTGGTAAAGTCGGACCTACAGCTAATAAATTCTGCGGAAAATGTAAGTTTTCATTAGATAAAAGTGTTATTTTGAATGAGTCTAATACAGACGATTTTGTTATGCTGACGATCGATTTTCCGAATCTTTCAGAAATGAAAGATCTTTTGGGCTCTATTAAATTGTTTAATAAATTTAAAGTTAATCTTGATAAGATTATTGCTGATTATGTGAAATCTATTGGTTTACGCCGTCAAATTATTGATAAAACTTATGTAATTCGTTTTAATAAGGATTATTCTTTTAATAGCTCTGTTAATACTGCAATTAATTCAGCAATTGAAATTGTTAATTTGATTACGAAGCTTAATTGTAAACTGACTCACAAGAAAAACGCGGCTGTTCGCTGTAATATGTCATTATTGAAACGGTCTGTTGAAAGTGATCCAAATGCTTACCAATCAGGTTTTAATGTTAGTTTAGTTGCAGAAAAAAGCAAAGATGAGCAACAAAGAGTTCTTACATCGTTTCAGGTGATTACAGATACGCCTTTGTTTGAAGCCTTGGAAAAAAATTATAAATTGTCTCCGTTAAATTCAGTCATGATTAATGGCCAGATGACTATGTTTTATGAGTTAGACATCAAGGATATGATTGTTATTGATCCAGCATGGTTTGTGGATGAAGAGGAAAATGAGGTCCAAATCCCAAACTTTGTTCAAAACATGCTTATTGAACAAGATAAAGTTGATGGCGAAACTCTCATGAAGCTTGAACAACCTAAGGATCCTGATGCAATTTATGATTTGGAGACCATTCATTTTAATGAAATTTCTTGTGATTTTATTAGAACTGAAAATGTTGATGTGTTTTATCATATTGTTAATAAGTTGCAATCGACACCGATGGGAATTTTGGGGATTAAGACCCCACCACTTTATGTTCCATATTCATTGAAAATAATTAACGAGATTGAAGAGCTAGGTATTTTTAACAATATTATTTCAATTACTTGTTATGATGAAATGAAATATTCTCCGTATGCGTTCTTTAGAAATTTGGTATCGGCTATTTTTGAATATACAGTTTCACAGCAGTTGTTTAATCAAAATGATTTTACCGCATTTTCGTCTATTGATCCAGCTAGTATGATCAAGGATTTGATTACGTTAACCGAACGTGAAATAACAAATGCAGTCGATACAAGAAATGAATATTTTGATATTTTCTTAACTTTATTAAAAGTAATTCCTAATACTTTAATTTTTATTGAAAATTTTGATAAAGTAGATTCAAGTTCTCTAGATGTATTAAAATACTTATTTGAGGCATTTGATCAACTTAAGATAAGCTATTTAATTTCTTATGATAAAGATTTTTCGTTGCACAAGCAATGTCATTTCTTGTTATCAAGACCATATTATACAGAAATTACTCTTAAGCCGACACCATTTGAGCGTTTGATAGAGGAAAATAAAATTTATTATCGCAATATTATGAATGATTTTTATTTCCAAAGAATTGCAAAATATTCTTGTGGTAGTATTTTGTTCCTTGATATTGCTATTCAATATCTTGTGGAATCAGGTGTTTACCAATTTACAGAAGATAGTATTGAAATGGTTAACCCTAAAACCATTGTTATTCCATCAAATTTAAATAGATTGTATCGTAGACGCCTAGATTTATTAAAAGATGAGCCTGAAGCTATGAGATTTTTGGCTACAGTGTTGTTATTAGGAACTAGAATTGATGTTCCGACAATTGAATCATTGGGCTATGAAAATACTGATGAAATAATAAGTATGTTGTCGGATATGGGTTATATTTACTTCTATAACAATTGTATGTATTTCCCTAACTATAATATTGTCAGAGAAAATTTATTAGAAGTTATGAGTAAAATTGATTTGCAAAAAATTGCGAATGATTTGTTCTCAAAAGTTTTTGTAGCAAATATGCCAAGTCCTGTTAAGTCTTATTTATATACATTACTTTCTGATGAAAGTAATGCGTTTTTAGAATGGGAAAAATTAGCAAAAGTAAACTTGTCATTGGGTGATTTTTCAGCTTATTTGAATTGTTCTACTCAGATTTTGAAATTATTAGAACAACGTACTGGAGACGAGGATGTTGAAGCATATAAGTTAGGTCTTTACGAAAATATTTCTGATAATTTGTATCAATATGTTCCAGAAAAAACTCAAGATATTGCAGAATTAACTTTGAAAAATCTTGAAAAATCAACTGATATTGATAAAATTATTCAATTGTGTAACAAGATGATTCATGGAGCCTTGAATTCTTCTAGATATACTCATGCGTTGTGTTTAACACATAAAGTGTTATCTTTGGTTCCAAATGCGTCTATTGACCCAGCAGCACCTAATTTTAATCTATATTTCTTCTTTATGTCATTAGTTCATATTGAGATTTTATTTAACATTGGCGCCTTAGAAGATTGTATTGATGTTGGGTATAAAGTACTTAATGTTATAAATAGTGAAAATATAAGTGCTTTAAGACCAGAGCATATGACTGAAATTCAATTTAAAAACATGGTGAAAGCTTGTGTTGGTTATGTTGCCTTGGCAAGTGTGCTTCAAATGAAAGGTAATGTTGCAGAATTTTTGAATGTCGCATATGAAACACTTGATTTTGTTCCTCGTAGTTATGATATGTTTATTCAACTTCAAGAACTAATTTGTGGTCGTCCTGTTGCTATTTCAGGAGATATGATAGGTGATGATAAGTTTACTGCTGTTGTATATAGTATTATAAATGCCTTTTTAGTTTACAAAGATGATGCAGAGGCATTTGCAGAAGAAATTTATCATGCAAAATTGTGTGCAAAAAGTAGTAATTTAGCTCAAATTGAAATCCTTTGCGATTTGTTGATTGGTTATGCTTATATTAATCTTGGTTCTTATAAAAAGGCGTCTTCAATCCTTTATAAGATTGTTAAATCAGTTAAAAATCAAGGTATGTTCTTATTGCAATATTTAGGTTGGTATTTCTTGAGTGAAATGAATATCAGAGAAGGTAAATTTGATGTCGCATACGGTATGTTAAATAACTCTATTATTCAATTAGAAAAATATGGTAAGGCCAGTGATTTCTTAATGTTATTATTTAGGTACAATATGTTTAAAGTTATGATGCATACTGGTCAAGGAGAAAAAGCACAAATTCTATTAAATCAAGCATATTATTTAGCACAAAAATACAATGTTAATTTTGAATTTGACATTAATCCAGAGCATTATATGAGTCAATATAGTTTTTCAGCCGTTTCCGGTGATGAAAATTTATCAACTGAAGAACCTGAAATTATTGAGGATTTATCAGGAGAAAGCGAGGAATAATGAAAATTTTATTTGCATCAGCTGAAGTCGCACCGTTTTCAAAAGCTGGTGGTTTAGCAGACGTTGTTGGTAGTTTGCCTAAATGTCTTGAACAAGATGCAGAAATTGCGATTTTTACACCTTTGCATGGCTTGATTGATAAAGAAAAGTATGGGATTAAAGAATTAGAAAACTCTGAAATGTGGCTTACTTTTGGTAGTCAAGGACATAAATTTAAATTATTTATGTGCAAGTTGCCAGAAACTAACATCAATGTGTTTTTTATTCAAAATGATTGGTATTTTTCTTGTTTCAAAGAAGTTTATCCAAAATGGCTTGATACTCGCTATGAACACGAAAGATATATTGCGTTTTCATTGGCTGTTTTAGAATATGCAAAGGCTTTAAATTTTAAAGCTGATGTTATTCACGCTAACGATTGGCATACGGCAATAATACCAGTCTATATTCATAGTAATTATAGATATGATGAATTTTGGAAAGATGCAAAAACTGTATTTGAAATTCATAATTTAGCTTATCAAGGTATTTGGTTTGAAGATGTATTAGATTTCGCTAATATGCGTAAAGATATTGTGTATAATGAGCATGGGGTAGAACATTTTGGTCGTGTAAATTGGATGAAAGGTGCAATTAACTATTCAGATAAGATTATTGCAGTATCTCCAAATTATTCAAGAGAAATTTTAACTGGTGAATATGGTGAGGGAATGGATTATACATTGAGAATGAACCAACATAAGCTTGTTGGAATTGTTAATGGTATAGATTATTCTGTCTTTAATCCTAAAACTGATAAAAATTTAAAGGCTAATTATACTTATAGATCACTTGATAAAAAAGAGGAAAATAAAAAGGCTGTTTGTGAGTATTTTGGATTGCCGTATAATCCTGAAAGACCTTTAATATCTTTAATTTCTAGACTTGTTCCGCAAAAAGGTATTGATTTAATTCGACAAGTTGAAGATATGATGAAAAATTCAGAAGCTGATTATGTTTTTTTAGGTAGTGGTGATTCTGAATATGAAAACTTGTTGATTTGGCTTTCAAATAACACACCTAATATCCGCTCTTACATTGGATATAAAGCAGATTTGGCAAACTTAATTTATGCTGGCAGTGACTTTTTCTTGATGCCATCAAAGTTTGAACCTTGTGGATTAAGTCAGTTAATTGCTATGCATTATGGTTCGTTACCAATTGTTAGAGCAACTGGTGGTTTAGAAGATACTGTAGTTGGATATCCTTTGAATGATTCAACTGGGTTTAAGTTCTGGGGGTATGATGGCTGGAGTATGTTGCAAGCTATTCAGTGCGCAATGAGTGTTTATAAAGAAAAACCAACTTTAGATGCTATGAGGAAATCTGCGATGAAGTCAGATTTTTCTTGGGATTTAAGTGCTAAAAAATATATGGAATTATATAATAGTTTGTTTTAATCGTGGGGTGTTATGCAAAAGAGATTGAGCTTTGGTTTTACCTTGGCAGAAGTTTTAATAACATTAGGTATTATTATTGACTTAAATTCCCATGATATATTATAATTAGCTTATGAAAAAACGTTGGTATGACTTAGATGTTACAGTTAGTAAGGCTGTTAGTATGCTTGAAAAAGCTGATGAAGTTATTCAAGTCCGTTGTGCTGATTATATTATCGACCAATTAAAAGATATTGATTTTGATATTCCGATGTCTTTAGATGATCAATATAATTATATTATGCGGCGTTGGTATGATAAAAATATCAAGGTTTCTCACGCTATGGAATATTTAAAAAATTCTCCAGTGGAAATTAGAAAACAATTGGCTTTGGATATCATTGAATACTTAAAACAGGTATAAAAAATGGCTGATGACATCAATAAAAAAATAATAAATCTTTTTGACAAGCATAGTAAATCTCTTCCAACTGAAGAAAAAATTAAATACTATGCGGGTTTTAATTATGTCAAAATTGATAAAGATACTAACGGTAAGAAGTTTAATCCGGAACATTTAAAAGCTTTTGCTGAAAAATGCCATTATATTGTTAGAGTTATGAGGGAGTTTGAGGGCGAAACATATTTGTATAATTACGATGTTCCAAATAGTGATTTATTCAAGTTTATGAAGTCTTTTGAAGAAAATACACTAGATGGAACTATTATAGAAATTGAAAAATATTTCCCTGAAGATTTAGCATGAATTGTTTTTTTAGAAAGTATCACGAAGCCTTATTTAATAGCACAAAACCGTATCAGTATGTTGGTGGTGAGTTTTTGTCGCATAATAAAGATTTTGATGCCGCAAAAGTTCGCTTTGCGTTTGCATTTCCTGATAAATATGAAATTGGTATAAGTAATTTAGGTGTTCGAGTTCTATATGAACTTATTAATCGCCTACCAGATTGCATGTGTGATAGAATTTATGCGCTAGAACCTGATTTTAAGCCTGAGCCTTTATATGGCTTGGAGAGTAAAAGACCAATTAAAGATTTTGATGCCGTAGGGTTTTCATTGCAATATGAAATGTCTTATCCTACTGTTTTGAAAATGCTTGATATGGCACAAATACCTTATAAAAATTCTGATAGAACCGATGAACATCCTATTGTTATGGCTGGTGGTCCTTGTGCTTATAATCCATTACCTATGTCTGATTTTATTGATGTATTTATGATTGGTGATGGCGAAGATGGTATTATTGAAGTTTGTGACATTTTAAAAAAGACTAAGGGGTTACCACGCCAAGAACGAATAAAAGCGTTAGTTGAAAATGAAAAAACTGGATGTTGGGCACCAAGTATTGGTGGTGGTGTTAAGAAATTAATTGCTCAATTAGATTACGATAAAGCTTTAAAATCTTATCCGATACCTTTTTCTTCGTCAGTTCATGATAGAGCAGTTATTGAAATTCGTCGTGGATGTGGACGTATGTGTCGTTTTTGTCAACCAGGACACGTTACTTTGCCTATCAGAGAAAGAAGTGCTGAAGATATAATTAAAATCGCTAAAGAACTTGTTAAAAATACAGGTTATGATGAGTATTCATTACTTTCATTATCTTCAAATGATTATAGTAATATTAATGAGGTTATTAAAGAGCTTGCGGTTGATTTTAATGAGAAAAAGGTATCAGTATCTTTGCCAAGTCAGCGTATAGATGGTTTTAATTTGGAATTAGCTAATTTGGTGCAAAGTGTTAGAAAATCTATTATGACATTAGCTCCGGAGGCTGGTAGCCAACGTTTGCGTGATGTAATAAAGAAAAATATTACAGAAGAACAGATTTTAGATGCAGTATTAACTTTGTATGAAAATGGTTGGTCTCGAGTTAAGTTTTATTTTATTTGTGGGTTACCAACTGAGACTCTTGAGGATATGGATGAGCTTGCGCAATTGTTAGGAAAAATTAAATATCGCTGCAAGCAAATAAAACGAGAAAAAGGCTTAAAACACGGTATGGATATTACTTGTACATTATCTATATTTGTTCCAAAACCGTTTACACCTTTCCAATGGTGTCCACAAATGAATTTAGATGAGGTTACTGCCCATATCCATTATTTAAAAGATAAAATTTCTCACTTAAAAGGTGTTAAAATTAATTATCATGAAAAGTTTGTGTCTCAATTGGAAGCTGTTTTAACTAGAGGCGATGCGTCTTTGTGTGAATATGTTGAAGCTCTTTATAAAAAAGGTTGTTACCTTGATGCTTGGGGTGAATACTTTGATAAAAAAGTTTGGCAAGATACTGCTTTAGAGTGTGGTTTAGATTTAGCTCAACTTGCTGAAAAACAGTATTCATTGGATGAAGAACTTCCTTGGGAGTTTATTGATATAGGAGTTAATAAAGAGTGGTTTATTAAAGAATATAAGCTAGCGCATTCAATTGATGAAAATTCACCACATATTGTACCGACTTGTGAAAAACAATGTGTAAATTGTGGTGTATGTTCAAACTTTAAAACACACAAGGTTCTAGCAAAGCCATTCGTCGCTTCAGAAAAAGCTCAAGAACTTGCTAAACAAGAAAAAATTGATCCGTCTTTAGCTCCGTCTGTAGTTAGAGATTCTTATAAATATCGTATAAGACTAACTAAAACAGGTATTTTGAAATATTTTTCTCATTTAGATTGGCAAAATACTTTCTTTAAAGCGTTAGCAAGAACAGATTTGAATGTGGCATTTTCATTAGGGTTTAATCCTTCAATGAAAGTTTCAATGGGTGTTGCATTACCTTTATTTGCGGAGAGTGTAACTGAATTTGTTGATATAGAACTATACGATGATATTTCTGAAACGGATCTCCAACTAAAGTTAGAAAAAGTTCTTCCTTCACAGTCTCAAATTATAAGTATTGTTAAATTGGATAAAAAGGCTAAGGCGATTGACAATACTGTCTTTTGGGCTGAATATAAAGTCGAAATTTCTGATTCTACACTTTACGACTTTGAAAAATTAGTGTATAATACAGATAAGGTTTTATCTTCTGATGAGCTTTATATCGAGAAGAAAAACAAAAAAGGTTTAATGAAAAAAACAAACATAAGACCATCTATCAAGTCATATAGATTTGAAGATAATTGTTTGTTCATAGTATTAAGAACTGGTCAAGGAACTATTGATAATCCTGATGCTCAACAAATTTCAGCTTTGAGGGCTGATGTATTAATGAATTTGATAGCTGATGGTGTACAGTTTAATATTACACGTATAAGGTTCTTTGATGAAAATTTAAAAGAATTATAGAGGGTTTAAATTATGGCAAATTTTAGAAACAATCGACACAGACAGCAACAGAATGAAGTTAAAGCTGTCGAGAAAAAAATTGTAATTGCTGAACGTGATAACATTGCAGCAGTTTTAGAAAACAAAAGAGTAACTGATTTCTTTATTCATCGCGGCGATGTTTTGTTAGGTGATGTTTATTTAGCATCTGTGGATAATATATTACCAAGTATAGATGCAGCATTTGTTAATGTTGGATATGATAAAATGGGCTTTTTACATGCAGAAGATGTTATGGGTAAAGGCTCTTTAAAAGAAAAATTAAGACCAAAACAAAAATTAGTTGTTCAAGTTGTTAAGGAACCTACTGGACATAAAGGTCCTCGTGTTACAACTGAAATTAGCTTACCTGGCCGTTTTTTAGTTTTGATGCCTTATGAGCCAGGTGTAAGTGTTAGTAAAAAAATTGAAAATTCAAGAGAACGTGCTCGTTTAAAAGCTATTATGAATTTGATTAAGCCAGTTGGTGTTGGTGTTATCATCAGAACCGAGGCTGAGGGGCAAACTGAGGCCGATATTCAAGAAGATTTGGAAATTCTATTAGAAAAATGGAATAACATAATTACCGCTGCAGAGACTCAAGAAGCTCCTAACTTAATTTATAGAGATCAAGATTTATTGTATAGAGTTATCCGTGAAGCTTGCACTGATGACGTTAAGGAAATTGTTGTTGATACTGCATTTGCGCTTAATAGAGTTCAAAATTTGCTTCAAAATTGGCACATGAATAAAAATATTCAAGTTAACTTATACAAAGGTACTGAACCTCTATTAATCGCAGAAGATATCCATAAAGAAATTAAAGCCGCCTTGAATGTTAAAGTTAACATGCCTTCAGGTGGGTATTTATTTATTCAACAAACTGAAGCGTTGACTGTGATTGATGTTAATAGTGGTAAATTTACAAGTTCAGCAACTCAAGATGAAACAATCTTAAAAACAAATATTGAAGCAGTTCATGAAATTGCTCGTCAGTTACGTTTGAGAAATATTGGTGGTATGGTTATTATTGACTTTATCGATATGATTTCTCGTGCTGATAAATTAGCGATTTTGGAAGAATTGGAAATTGCATTGGAACCTGATAAAGCAAAACCTCAAGTTGGTCAACTGTCAGATTTAGGTTTGGTTGAATTGACTCGTCATAGACAAGGGCAGTCACTTTCAGAGATATTCACTAGAAAATGCCCACATTGTCAAGGTAGTGCGTATTTTATGAATGAGTTTAACTTTGCAACTCCTACTGCAGAAGGTGAATATAGAGCAAAACAAGCAAAAACTAAGTTGCCTATCTCTAATAACAATTTCAAAAGGAACAAAAATAATAACAAACCTCAAGAAGCGGTTCAAGAAACTGTAGTAGAACAAACTCCTCAAGTAGTTGTTGAAGTTCAAGTTGAAAATCCTGCTCAAGTTGCGCAACACAATGAAAATCCAAAACGTGATAAACGCAAAAATAACCGTCGTAATAAATTCAATAAAAACAGAGAAAATCGTGAGGTTGTTGAAAATGAAATTTCTGTAGTTGAAGAAGAAGTTAAGCCACTTGATGTAGTTAAACCTGCAAAAGTAGAAGAAGTTATTGTAGAGGAAAAGCCTGTTGTTGAAGAGGTAGAGGTTAAAGAAGAAAAACCTAAACGAAAACGTGCAACTTCAAAAGCTAAAGAAAAAGAGGTAACAACTCCAAAAGAAAAACCAACAAGAAAACCAAGAACTACAAGAGCTAAAAAAGAAGAGGCAAAAGTTGAAGAATAGTATTATTCTGAAAGTATTTATATGCATGGCGGTGGTAACATTGTTTACCACTGCACCTTGCTTTGCTGCAGATAATCCAGATATTAACGCGACTGCTGTTAAATTTTTGATGGCTATGGGAGGCGTTGTAATATCAACATTTACGATTTTTCTTGGCCTAACTATTTATAACAAATTATTTGTAGAAAAAAAATATGTTAAATTTAATAAGGATGATTCATTGTCAACGCCTGCTAATGTTGACGATGCTGTTATTTCCTTTATTAAGAAGAATAAGTTGAGATAATTATGAAAAGACATGCTGGTGGTTTGGTTGAGTTGCTTTTTACTTTTTTGATATTGAGTTTAGTTGCTGCATTTGGTATGAAAACGGCTTTGATGCAAATGCAGTCACCTAAGTCAGAGTCTCAGGTCAAGTCAAATGTGACAACTGGTAATTCAGTACATTTTAAGAAGAGTGAACATATTGACCAAGCTCCAAAATCAACTTTTGTGCATTTTAAAAAAGCAAATGATAGCACTGATTCTTCATCAGGTCAGAATGAAGCAAGTTTAACCCCTCAAGTTCAAGCTCCAAACTTAGAAGTCGTTAATGAAGTAATTCAACAAGTTGAATTGGCAAAAGAGTTGAAGTTGCAAGAAGAACAACAAGTTATCGATAACTTGTTTCGATAAGTTCAATTTTTTCTTTCATTAATTTATTGTATGGCACAGAAATATTGTATTTTTTGCCCAGTTTAATCATTGTACCTGCAAATATTTCAACTTCAGTTTTTCTTTGGGCTAAAACATCTTGCAACATAGATGTCATTCCATCTGAGTTCATATTTTTAAGTGCCATTTGAGCTTTAGGAATCATTGTTTCTGTATTTTGAATTCCTTTTGCTTTAGCTATTGCTTGAACTTCTTGCATTAGACCGTAATTATATTCCATGAATTTATCGTTATTGTGCATTTCGCCAAATTTAAGATTTAAAACGGCCGTTGGTTGGTTAGTACTCACGTTTAGCATATATTTTAGCCAAAGTGCGTATTCCATATCTTCAGGAACTTCATAGTAAATCCCCACTTTATCAAAGAAAATTTTAACAAGTTCTTGCTTATATTTGTTTTCAGAATTTTTTGCGCCAAAAACAATTTTACCTCTGCCATCTTGAGTTATAGAGCGGTCGTTTCTAACGGCGCTAGGGCACATAAAATATGAAAGAAGTAGTTTATCCCATCCATACACATCAGCTATGATTTCTTCTGATGTTACGCCGTTCAAAAGTGATAGGATAATTGTATCATCCTTTACAAAATTTTCTAAATTTTTTATGGCATCATTAAGACCATCGAATTTTGTTGCAATAATTATTAAGTCAGCTTTAAAATTTGTAGCACTTGGTAAGATGTAGTTAAAATGTAATGGCCTACCATTCATAATAATAGGGTTTTCTGTGTAACGTTTTAACCTTTGTTCATCAACCAACACTCTAAGTTTAGCTTGAGGGTAATTTTCTATTTTTTCGGCGTAAATGCTACCTACAGCACCTAGGCCACATACAATAACATTTTTTATCTCGTTCATAATGATTTTATTGTATCACAAAATTTTGTTAACATTTGTTTATATTTCAAAATAAATTAGCAATTGTTTGTAAAAAAATAACTTTATAAAACTATAGTAGTGTAGTTTATTTAGTGTGGAAAATGGGATTTGAAATCAAAAAGCCGCTAGGTGTGGGCGGAATTAATTCAAATATTAATGTATCTTCTAACCGAGTAGCCTTCGGCAACCTTTATGCTACAGATACATTCCAAACTACTTCTGTTAATCGTTATTTATCAGAAGCTTCTATTAAACATGCTATTGCTACTAATCCTAATATCCGTGCAATTCTTAAAGAAGAAGGCGTGCCAGTTAAGTTAAATATGGCCGAGTTAGAGAAACTTACAGCAAACCATGCTAAAGCTACACAAGATATTGCAGCTGGTATCATTGCAAATCTTCCAAAAGGGTTAAGAGAAAGAGTTAATGTTAAATCTGTAAAAGATGCAGCAATTTTACACGACGTAGGTAAAGTTTTAATTCCTGTTGAAATTTTAAATAAACCTGGCAAGCTTGATGAAAAAGAACAAAAAATTATGCACCGTCATTCAGAACTTGGTTATGAAATTTTAAAAAATACTGATATTGATACAAGAACTTTGAATTTAGTTAAATATCATCATCAAAATACAAGTCATTCAGGATATCCATCTGTAAAATCAGATTTCTTTGCAGATATCAATTTACAGATTTTGTCTGCCTCTGATAAATATTCTGCATTAACAGAAAAAAGAGCTTATAAAGAACCAATGGATGCAGACAAAGCTTTAGCAATTATCTATAAAGATGTGAAAGAAGGGAATTTACATCCATTCGTGTTTAAAGCGTTGTATGATTTTGCAAAACCTGCAGTTAAGGAACAAGTAACAACTATAGCATAGTGATATTGTTATAAACCCTTTAAAAATGGGAATAATAATAGTACCACAGAGTGTTATTCCCCACCCACTCTATAATAAAAAAGGTATCCGGTTACAAACCCTAAGAGGTGCATCATGGATACTACATTGTTATGGCTTCAAAAGCGTATTTTTAATACGGTGGGGTTAACTATTTGCTTTTTAGTTTTTAGCATTGCATCAGCTGCTTTTATGCCAATAATGGCGAATGATTTAATTGCAAAGATACCAACTCCTACTTTGGATGTTGGTAAAGCTTCTATTAAAATTTTAACTGAGGTTTCTATAGAGGCTCGAGCCAAACAGTTTGATGAAAATATCAAAAAAAAGTATCCTAAGGCTGTTATTGTTGATGTAGACAGAGGAATTAAGCACATAAAACTTACCAAATATTATGATGGTAAACCTGTAAAAATTAATGTCGTTGAAGTTGATACTAAGTTAGCTAAAAAATATGAAATTACTCCAGCTTTGGCGTCAGATACTTTACAAAGTAGAGAACAAATTGGTAAAATAGCGAGAGAAAATAATTCTATTGTTGCATTAAATGGTACATTTTTTAAACCACAAACAGGTGTTCCTCTTGGAACTCTAATGATTAATGAAAAAATGTATACTGGTCCGATTTATGATCGTGTAGCAATGGGAATTTTTGATAACGGATTTGATATAGCGCGTGTTAAATTGAATGCTACGTTAAAGTCAGAATATAAAACCTTGAAAGTTGA
Source organism: Candidatus Gastranaerophilaceae bacterium (assembly GCA_045638025.1). Lineage (GTDB taxonomy): Bacteria > Cyanobacteriota > Vampirovibrionia > Gastranaerophilales > Gastranaerophilaceae > SIG32. Next base: position 19,905 of record JAZUAO010000037.1, on the reverse strand, counting down.
TAATATAAACCAACCCCGAATTTTAGCGACTTACGTTTTGGTTTACACATCCAACTGGGGAGTAAGCGCCCCACCTACACCGAAGTATGGCCTGCAATTAGCTGTTGAAAGGGATAGGATAATTAAAAAAACGACAGGCTCATTGGAAATTCCACGCGATGGGTACGTAATTGTAGGCCCTGCTTCCCTTTTAAGTGAATTTGGTATTGGTGAAAAAGTTTCATTGGATATATCAACTAACCCTGAATGGGAAGGAGTTAAACATATTATAAGCGGTGGGCCATATTTAGTTAAAGAAAATGAAGTTTTTGTTGATATGACTGCTGAAAAGTTGGGATCTATTGGTGGTAAAAATCCTCGCAGCGCAATTGGTTATACTGCTGAAAATAATTTAATTTTGGTAGCTGTCGACGGCCGTGAGGGATGTTCTGTTGGTATGACTTTAATGCAGTTGGCTAGATTTATGAAATCTATTGGTTGTGTGCAAGCAATGAATCTAGATGGTGGTGGTTCAACGGTTATGTACGTTAACGGTAACGTAGTTAATTCCCCACAGCAAAACGGAGGAATTCCTATTTCAAATGCGTTAGTGCTTAAGCCCTCACCCGAGTTTGTAACTCTCAAAGTTCGAACAAATTCTACCCTCTCCCAAAGATAGAGGGGGCATTTTTAACGTCTGCCTACATTTTGATCGATAATATCAGATACCCAAGGTATTCTGCTGTATTTGCCCATAAACGAAGTTACAGCAAGATAAATTATTACCCCGTATAATACAGTTTGAATTAACGAATATGGACCAAACAAAGGCGCGTTAAAGTAAAATGTAAGTTGTGCAACTAATCTGTTGATAAATGGAATTAGGCTTAATATGTTTAAAATAAATCCACAAAGCATACAAAGTAAAAAATAGCCAATAGAAATGAATATTGATTGGAATATATGGTACTGGGCAAAAGCTCTTAAATTTGAACGTGTTATAAGCCCAAGAATTAACCATATAAAACCTACAAAACCCATAGTGAAATAACTTAATGCTGCAACAATACGTTCTATCATGTAAGGTTTTGTAGAGTGGTCATTCATTATACTAATTCGCCTTTGCGTTTTTTATCAATATATTCTTCAAGCACTTGTGTATAAACCAACTTATACTCATCGTTTTCTGGTTCAATTGCAATTGATGAACGATAAGACGCAATTGCTTGCTCTACATTTCCATCAAGATAGTGAGCATTACCTAAAAGCATATAAGTTTCAGCGTCATTAGGTTTAATTCTAAGCGCTTCTTTGTACAAATTCATAGCTAAATCAATACGGTTGTAGTTTGTGTATAAATTAGCTAGAAGAACGTGAGCATTTTTCTCATTTGGATTAAGAGCCATAGCACGTTTGTACATTTCTTCAGCAACATTGTATTCTTTAAATTCAGAAAGTGCAATTGCATAGCAGATGTATGCTTTGTAGTTGTCACCTTCCATTTTTAACGCTTTTTCAAACCAGCTGTAAGCTTGTTCTCTATCTTGCATCAATGTTAGTGTGTTACCAATGCAGATAGCTACGATTTTGTTATCTGGATTTAATACAAATACTCTTTTGTACAAATCAAGTGCGGTAGCGTAATCGTACATTTTGAAACAAACATTACCCATATCGATTAATGCAGTAAGGTTTTCAGGATCAAGTGATAACGCTTTTTCGTAGTAAGCTTTTGATTCAATATAATCATCAAAATCTGCATACAATAAAGCTATTGCGTTATAAATTTCTGGATTTGTAGCGTGTAAATCAATTGCGCGATTATAGTAGAACAAAGCTTTTGGAAAGTTTTTCCATTCAGCAAATACATTACCAATATTGAAGTAGATTAGGTAATTTTTAGGATTTAATTCTAGAGCTTTGTTATAGTATGAAAGTGATTTTCTGAAATCTTTTTCATAGAACCACATAGTACCCATACCAATAAGAGCCTGAATATCATCTGGATGGATTTGTAATAAGCTTTCCAAAACTGACATTACTTTGTCATAATTCTCTTGTTGTAAATATAATTCTGCAAGTTTGTGATACCCTTCAGCGTTTTGAGGGTCTTTTGCCATTTCCATGATGGCATCATTAATAAGTTTATCTAAATTTTCCATGCTCTCATTCTATCCTATTATGCGGGTTTTGTAAAATTTGTTTCAAAAAGTTAATAATTGAGTTAAAGGTCATTGCGAGCGAAGCATTGCAATACAGTCGTTTATCATTAAATGTTAGTTAAAAGGCTGGATTACTTCGTCGCTCTGCTCCTCGTAATGACGGACATGTCATTGCTAGTGAAGTATGGTAATCTATTTGTTTTTCATCGGTCTGACGTGCATGTCATTGCGAGCAAAGCGTGGCAATCCAGCCTATAAAATGTCGTCATATAGATCCAGCCATTCTGGATTGTGAATTTCGATTAATTCCAATTTTTTCTTTCGAGAACCTGCTTTTATTTGTTTTTCACGTGCTATTGCTGACAAAATATCATCACAGCATTCATAATAACCTAATTTATCAACATTATACTTTTTGGTAAATCCTTCGACGAGTTTATTTTTATGTTCGTATATTCGTTTTGCTAAATTGGAAGTTACTCCAGTGTATAGAGTGCCATTTTTGTTATTGAACAATATATATACGTATCCTGACATAGTTTAGTCCTAGTAGTTGAATAGTTTTGAATAATAAGCTGGATTACTTCGTCGCTTTACTCCTCGTAATGACGGACATGTCATTGTGTGTGAAGTATGGTAATCTATCTGTTTTTCACCGGTCTGACGTGCATGTCATTGCGAGCGAAGGGTGGCAATCTAGCTTTTATAATTATTTACCAATTCAAATTTTAAAACCTCTCATTCAATAAGCTGGATTACTTCGTCGCTTTACTCCTCGTAATGACGAAATAGGTCTTTGCGAGCGAAGCGTGGCAATCCAGCTTACGTTACAACTATTTATATTCACTATATTCTTCTGAAGCTTTTTTCCAAGCGTCTTCTGAAATGCTAAAAGCGTGGCTCCAGAATTTTTCAATAGCGTATGTTTCCCGTTCTTCTTTGTGTAAAATATGCACGATAACATCGCCATAATCCAATAAATTCCAGCGATTTTTGATGTCGTTTTCCATTCTGATTGGTTGGCGTTCAAAGTGTTTTTTAACCATTTCTTTGACGTGCGACATCAACGCTTTAACTTGAGTCGGAGAATCCGCTGAAGCTATTACGAAAAAATCACCTAATGAAGAAACATTGCTGATATTTAGAATAGTTATATTGCTAGCAAGCTTGTCGTCTAAAAGACGGGCTGCAACGCAAGCAAATTTTTGAGAATCTATTTCAATCATCTTTCACCTACTCAATAATATCAACTCTGCGTTTGTGACGACCGCCTTCAAAGCCTGTTTTTAACCAAATATCAACAATATCAAGTGCTAAGTGTTCACCGATTACACGTTCACCTAAACAAAGTACGTTAGCGTTGTTGTGAGCTCTTGAAACTCTTGCAGAATATGTATCACCACAAAGCGCTGCACGGATTCCACGAGTTTTGTTAGCAGCGATTGACATACCAATGCCAGTACCGCAAACCAATATACCTCTATCAACTTGACCTGATGCAACAAGTTCGGTCACGCTACGAGCGATGTCTGGATAATCACAAGCTTCTCTAGTATATGTGCCAACGTCAACAAATTCGATGTTGCGAGCTTTTAAATAATCAATAATTTTTTGTTTGTAAACAAAACCGCCGTGATCGCATCCTAATGCAACTTTTAAATGATCCATGCTAAACTCCTATAAAATGTATAAAACTGTCCAAACACGGGACAGTTTTTATTATACAGATTTTTTTAGTGTTTGTAAAGAGTATTTTAAAGACCAATAAAAAAAGCCCTCGATTGAGGGCTTTTTTTATTAAAGTTTTCCATTTTCATCGTTTAAAAATTCTTCAAGTTTTACGTCTATACCACCAACATTAATATATAGCTGTCCTTGATTATATTTTAGAGTATATTTTTTAAATGCGTCGCTTCTATCAACAAGTTTTAAAGTGTTTAATTCCTCTGCGTCAAGACCAACTATTGATATACGTTTGTTACTACCAACCTGAAGTTCGTCATAGTAATCAATAGTATCAGTTCCCCAATAACCATCGAAGTGGATTAAATATTCATGTCCGTTTGCAGCGTGAATTACAGCTGCGTCACCCAAGCCTCCATCAACTATTTTCCAGTTGCCGTGGTGGGAAGTTGTTGCTGTTTCTTTAACCGATGTTTCAGTAATTACTTCTGATCTAACAGGCTGTGTACCTGCTGCTACGTTATGGTTAACTTTTTTACCTGCTAATGTTACATTAGTCCATTTTTCAGTTTTAAGTTTATTTTGTAATGCTAGGACTGCTTCTGCTTCATTACCTTTTGCTGTAACTGATACAAAGCTACCGTCAGGCATATAAGCAGTTGCTGTTGTTTTACCTTCACCTGCATCTGCAGTTAGGTATCTTACTGTGCAAGGTTTGGTTTTGTCATAATTTGTGACAGCTGTTATTTCTTGACCTGATGTCGGATTTACAAATTTGCCGCTTTTTGGATCTTTCATTGTAATTGTTAAGTTTGTCCAATCTGCATCTTTTGCCTGTTGTGCTAAGGCAGCTTCAGCCTCTTTATAGAATGCTGCTTGAGCTTCTAAGTTTTCATTATCTCCTGTCATTGCAACTTTGTTAGTACGTTCATATCTAAATGTAGTACCGTCAGGAGTCGTTATAGTCGCAACCTGTGCATTTAAGTCATATACCATACGTACCGTTGCTTTTGTATTTTTATCAAATCCATTTGTCTGAACTTGTGATATTTTTGTAGGGATTTCTAATTTACCTACACCTGATACAACGCCATTTTGGATAGCTTTAGGGTTGGCTTTAAGCAGAGTCTCTAGCGTTAAGTCTTTTAATCCTGTGTCTTTTTGTAAGTCTGCTAAAATATCTTCAGCTTTTGTTCCTTTTGGATATTTACCGTTAGGAGCTTTAAGCCAACTATAACCTTGAGGTAGGTCAGGGTATTTAAATTTACTTCCGCCTTGACCGCCACCTTGTTGAATAGGTGTACCATCGGCGTTAAGGCCTAATTTAGTATAAGCTTCTTCGATGCTTGCGCATTCGTAAATTGTTTTACTACCATCAGCATTATTAATAGTTAACGTATATTTATCGCCATTTTTAGCAATAGAAGCATTTTTAGCAGTTACGTTAGTGTTTTCGTTGAATTTTTTAACTGGGTCGTCTTGAACAACTGCTTCTTCAGAGTTTATTGTTGCTAAAGCAGCTTTAATTTGAGCTTCGGTAGTTAATTTGATAGGGTTACCATCAGCGTCATTAAATGAAAGTTGTTTTCCGTCTTTATCTTTGATAATCCATTCGCCTTTGGTTTTATCAAACTCAAGTGAACATCCTTTTTTAGTGGCTTCAGCTGCAAGGCCAGCAATTTGGTTTGCGTCAAGGCTACCTAAATTAGCGTTAGCATTGCCCTCAGGTTCTTGGCTAGCTATTTGATCCATAGCTTCTTTAACTTGAGTAAATGAAGTACCTGCTGCTACACATTTATTAGTTGTTTTATCATAAGCCATAAATTGGCCATCTTGGATAATCCAATTGTAATTGCTATATATTGTTTGAAGGTTAGTCAATGTTGCTTGTTGTTCAGCAGTTTGTTGAGCAGCTTGCTCTTGTGCAGCAGCTCTTCTGCTACCACCGCCACCGCCGATGCCGAACCATCCTAATATCATTGGCAATAAACCAATGCCAGCGCCAATGCCTAGTGCCCACTTGCCAGCTGATGATAAACCGCTTGAGCTATGATCGCACGGAGCATAATTATATGTTATATTTGTGCGTGGTAGCATCATTGGTGGTCTACACCATGCTCTATAATTTGTAAATCCTGGTGGCATACGTAACATAGTTATACTCCTCTGTTAATACTTTATATATATAAAGTATATATTGTTTACATAATTGCATAAGTTTGGATTTTCTGTTACAAATGTTTACAATTATGTTTTCTTTACTTATTATGCCCGTATTTGCCTATGGTGTAACCTGCCCTCCCTATCCTTCTCCTCGCATGGGAAGAGAATAACATGTCATTACGAGCCGAAAATCGCCGACGAAGTAATCCAGTCTGTAGGATGAGAGGTTTTAATGTTTGATCTGATAATTAATGATCAAAAGCTGGATTGCCACGCTTCGCTCGCAATGACAATATTCGTTGATATTTAAAAAGCTGGATTGCCACGTTCCACTCTCAAAGACCTATTTTAGTCATTACGAGGCGGCGATTGGCATCGACACCGAAGTAATCCCAGCCTATTGAATGAGGGGTTTGAATGTTAGAACAGATAAATAGTTATAAAAGCTAGATTGCCACGCCTCGCTCGCAATGACAAGGTTCGTTGAAACTTAAAAAGCTGGATTGCCACGCTCCACTCTCAAAGCCCTATTTTAGTCATTACGAGGCGGCGATTGGCATCGACACCGAAGTAATCCAGCCTATTGAATGAGAGGTTTTAATGTTTGATCTGATAATTAATGACAAAAGCTTGATTGCCACGCTTCGCTCGCAATGACAAGGTTCGAGTACATTAAAAAAAAGAACCGCAAGGTTCTTTTTTTTGATTAGCTTTCTGTTTCTTGTTTTGCACCTTCAGGAATTTGAGCCCTTGCTGCATCTTCAGTATCGTATGTACCTTTTGATTCTCCGTTTACATATACTGTGTATGTTGTTTTAGAGCCTGCTGTTGATGATGTTACCATTGTCCCATTTCCAGCAAATTGATATTCTTGTGTTGCTGCATTTGTGACAGAAGAATTTCTGCTAATTGTTTTACCGTCAACTGTTAGTGTATCAGGTAATTTGATAGAATCGCCAACTTTAAAATAAAGACCTTTTCTTGCAGCTGCATATGCTTGATCAGGATCTTCAATACCAGAGTTTGCAGCCGCTAATTGTAACGCCAATTGTGTAATTTGGCCACCAGTAAGTCCTTGAACATTGTAGTTTGCTGCTACAATACCCCACCAAGTGTTACCTTTTTGTACTGTGTATGTAACGTCGTTTATTGTATTGGTTTCTATTCTGTAAGTGTCAACATTAGTGTCGATATCTGTATCTGTATCTGTGTCAGTTTGACTTCTAATAGCTGTATCAATTCCTGTATCGGTATCTGTGTCAGCGTCAATATCGGTTTCTGGTTTAACATTGCCTAAATGTCTTTGCATAGCAGCATCTGCTTCTGCAAATGTCTTACCGTGTGCAATGATTTTACCATCTTTTGCACCCCAGTATTCGCCATCTTCATAAATCCATTTTGTACCTGAATAGATAGTTTCTAAGTTTTTAACTGTTTGATCATTTGCAGCTTTATTAGGGTCTACGCCATCTTCTTGTTTAGGATTAATAGTTGAATCATCTTTTTTAAAGCAACTAAACAAATCTCCAATGGTATATTGAGCCATTGAAAGCATTTGCATTAGCATCATAGGATTGCTCATCATTCCACCAAATCCAGAACAAGATTTAGTCGTACATTGACGAACGTTTATTGTTTGGTTGTATATTATGGGGGTTTGTCTTCGGAAGAAATGTACGTTCCTGTGTACCATAGTTATACTCCTCTATATATAAAAAGTATATACTATGTAAATAATTGCTTTTTTAAAGACTTTATGCTTAATATTTCTTAATAATTCTAGATATCAAGACCAGTAAAAAGCTCTAGGGATGTGACTTTTTGCAGATTAGGAAAGTTGTTAATATCATTCTCATCCAAGAAGTTTATTGCTTCCATTCTTGCTAGTTCCAAAATTTTAGCATCGCGGACGATATCAGAAATAATCAAATCAGGCAAACCGCTTTGGCGAGTTCCCAAAAATTCACCAGGTCCACGAAGTTGCAAATCTTTTTCAGCAATCACAAATCCGTCGTTTGTTTCTGTCATTATAGCAAGACGTTCTCTGGTTTCTTGAGAGCGCGAGCTACTAACCAAAACGCAATATGATTGCAGGTTACTTCTACCAACACGACCTCTTAGCTGGTGCAATTGAGAAAGCCCAAAGCGCTCTGCATTTTCTATTACCATTACAGTTGCATTTGGAACATCAACACCAACTTCTACAACAGTTGTTGACACCAAAATGTCGTATTTTTGCTCTTTAAAATCGCGCATTACTTGGTCTTTTTCATCATTTTTGAGTTTGCCGTGCAAAAGTCCGACTTTAAACTCAGGGAAAACGTCTTTTTGTAATTTTTCAGCCTCAATTGTTGCGGCTTTTGCCGAAAGTGTTTCACTTTCTTCAATCAAAGGATACACAACGTATGCTTGGCGACCATAATTAAGTTCGCGTCTAATTAGTTCCCAAACCCCTCGATGAGAAGATGTTAATGTAGTTTTTATTGGTAACCTGCCCTTAGGTAATTCGTTTATGATTGTTAAATCTAAATCTCCATGAACAGTTAGTGCAAGTGTTCTTGCAATAGGTGTTGCTGTCATTGTAAGCATTTGTGGATTTTGTGATTTTTTCTTTAATACATTACGTTGTTTTACGCCAAATCTGTGTTGTTCATCAACAACGATTGCGCCAAGGTTGTTAAATTCAACATTTTCCTGTATTAATGCATGAGTACCTACTGCAATATTCATTTGACCATTTCTTAAAGATGTTTCAAATTGTGTGCGGACTTTTTTGCCATGGCTACCTAAGAATAGTCCTACGCTTAAGCCAAGTGGAGTGAGCCATTGAACCATATTATTATAGTGTTGTTGAGCCAGAATTTCTGTTGGAGCCATAATCGCGCCTTGATATCCGTTTTCGATAGCTGCTAGTAACATTATTGTTGCAACTACTGTTTTTCCGCTACCAACATCACCCTGAAGTAGTCTTTGCATTGGACTTTCAGAACTCATATCATTTAGTATTTCATTTACTGCATCTTTTTGGCCTTTAGTTAGTTCAAATGGTAAATTCTTAATAAATTCTTGAACGATACCATTTTTTTCTACTTGTAATGCTACAGAATTTTTATTTAGTGCGGTGTTTTCACGTAATCTTAGTAACTTTAATTGCACTAAAAATAATTCTTCAAAAATTAGGCTAAATCGTGCTTTTTCTAGGATATCCAAATTTTCAGGAAAATGTATTTGTTCAACGGCAATTTTTTTATCAAGTAGGCCTAGTCGTGTCCGAATTTCATCAGGTACAATATTTATAATCTCATTTTTATAAAGTTGAATGGCGTTAAATATAGCTCTGCGTAGTGTTTTGATGCTTAAATCTTCGCAAACAGTATAAATTGGAACAATACGTGCAAGATTTAAGTTTGAGTTAGAATTTTCTAAAAATTCACCTGTCATAATTGAATAATTAGGTTTATCAATTGTAAGTTTGTGACTGTAATTATTCATTTTAACCATGCCAGAAACCATAATTCCTGCATTTAATGGAAATTGTGCCTTGATTCTTTCTAGCATAAATCTATTACTTTTTGATTGAAAGAAGTTAAGCTCAAATTTGCCACTTTCATCAGCAATTGTTACTTTAATTATGGATAAACTGTTTTTTGAATTAAAAGCTGAAACAGATTTTATATATCCGAAAACTGTTGTATTTGTTCCTTCTTTTAAATCTCTAATAAGTGTTCTTGATGAATAATCAATGTGTTTGCGAGGAAAATACATTATTAAGTCTTGTGCTGTATATATGCCTAATTTATTTAGTTTGTAGGCGACTTTCGGCCCTACTCCTTTTATATACATTACATCAGTTTGATTGGCAGGTTTTTGAATTACTTCTTGCTCTTTAGAAATATCAGCAGGCGCTTCCTTTAATTCTGATTTAATTACTTTGATTAACTGCTCAATCGCACGTTTTCTTTCTGGAACTGATGCGAATGGATAGTGTTCAAAGGCCTCAATCATTATAGCCCACTTTGGATTTTTTTTAGAAGCTTTATAATTCTTTTCAGCTTCTTTTTTTATAAATGTAGAAAATGCCTGCTTTTTGCCGTGTATATCTATATAACGGTGTTTAATTTCAACATCTATTGCAATTTTAATTTGCTCTAAGTTTTCCAATTATGTTAGCCTCAAAACTTCGTAGATATCCATTTTTTTAGATTTACCTCGGATGCTTACTTCGCTTATCTTTATTACATCAGCAATATTGCTTACGTGTTGGTATGTGGAGCTGCTGATTAGCAGGCTTGTTTTATAAACTTTATTATAACTTTCAATACGGCTAGCTAGGTTTACCATGTCTCCAATAACTGTATACTCAAGACGTTTTTCGGAGCCAATATTTCCAACAAAGGCTTCACCAGTATTAATACCTATACCTATCTCAATTTTAGGCTTGCCCTCAAATAACCACTTGTCCCTTAATTTATCAACTGTTTTAAGCATTTCGTTTGCACATAAGACGGCATTTTTTGCGTGATTTATATCCTGTATTGGTTCTCCAAATATTGCCATTACCGCATCACCAATAAATTTATTAATGACCCCATTGTATTTTGAAATAATTGGTTCAATTTCTGTAAAATATTCATTTAGAATAACAGATACTTCTTCAGCACTAAGTTTTTCGCTCATGCTTGTAAAACCTCTAATATCTGCAAATAGAACCGTTACAACGGCTTTTTTACCACCTAATTTGATGTCATCAATATTTTGAACAACATTTTTCATAATATCTTGTGATAGATATTTGCCCATTGCTTGTTTTATTTTTTCTTTATTTCTGCCTTCTAAAATAAATCTGTATGAATAAGCAAAAATTGTCGTAATTAGTTGTACTATAAGTGGTGTGATGACGTTTGGAGCAATTCCGTTTGAAAAGCATAGTGCTGAAAATAGAATGTATGTTATTGCAATCAAAATTAGAATCCCTAATGATGCAAAGAATGACAGCTTACTAATCACAACGAATACCGAAATTGTTAGTATAGTCAAAAGAATTACGTCTTGGCCAAAAGTTGTCTGTTTCATAAATTGGTTATTTATGATGTTATCAAGATTTGTAGCCTGAATATCAACTCCAGGATGTTTTTTAAGAATAGGAGTTGGTAATGCGTCTTCTAGAGCAAGAGCACTAGCTTTTGCATTAGCACCAACAAACACAATTTTGTCTTTAAATTCCTCTGGAGAAATTATTGGTTCTTTACCTTGCTTTATGTTTTCTAACGATTGTATAACATCAATTGCGGAGTATTTTTTGTGTGTATATTCACTCTGTTTGTGAGTGTGGAAAAAGTGTGTTAAGCTTTGATATCCATCATAGGAAGCAATAACAGGAATAGAATTTGTTATGTTATCAAAATATATTTTGTTGCTAGATAAATTTATTTTATTAATATTATTCATTTTTAGATACATTCTAAGCGCTAATGAAGGATAGTATTTATCTTTGACTGAAATTAATTGATCGCTGCTAGTTATATGTCCAGAACTGTTGAAAGTTGTATTTACGGAACCAACGTTTCTAATAGCATTAAAATATGGTTCTGGAAAACGAGATATGCTGTTATATTTACTTGGTATTAGGTACTTTTCATTATTGTTAATTTTAATGGAGAACTTTTCATTGAATTTTTTTGAATATTCTTCTCCATTAATTCCTTCAGGATATTCTTGGATAAGTGGACTAAAGCCAACTACCAAATTATCAATTTTGCTAAGTGTTTCAAAAAAGTATTTATCAGATTTAGGGTTTTCTTTATCAAGACTTGATACAATAGCATCAAATCCAATAAGTTTTGGTTTTGAGTAGTCCTTCAAATATTCAAAAATGTTTGCATAAAGATGTCTTGGCCACGGCCATCTCTGTTTTTCAATGGATTTGTCATCTATAACTATCAAAACAATTTCGTCTGAACCAGTAGAGTTTGCAGTGAAGTTTTTCACCATAAAATTGTAAATATTAGGCTCAAAAAATTGCCAAGAAATTAAAACAACAAGCACTGTTAAAAAAAAGTGTACAATTGCTGATTTTATAAAAAAAGTTTTTGAATTAAATTTTTTCATGCTACATCCTATCCCTACTTTCATGATATAATAAATTTTGAAAAAGGGATAGTTTATGAACGAAAATTTAATGAAAGCTCTATCTGAGCAAAAAATATTTCCAATTATACGTAGCAATGACCCAGAAGTTGTTGTAAATACTGTAGATGCTCTTGTTAAGGGTGGGCTTAACATTATGGAAGTCAATGTCGAGTCGGTTGAAATTTATGATGCTATAAAAGAGGTTTCTAATCGCGCTAATGTTTGTGCTGGTGGTATTATTACTTCACTACAGGCGCAAGCCGCAATTGAAGCAGGTGCAAAACTTTTTTCTTCACCGATTTTTCATATGAATTTAGTTAAATTATCTAAGGATAAAAGAATTCCTTATATTGCTGGTACTTCAACCGCTAATGAAGCTTATCAAGCATGGAAAGCAAGAATTCCTTTGGTAAAAATTTATCCTATTTCTGCAATGGGTGGACCTTCTTATTTAGAAAACATATTACGACCAATGCACTTTTTGAATATTTTGCCACAAGGTAGTGTAAAGCTCGATGATGTTAAAAAATACATTGATGCTGGTGCTTTTGCTGTTGGTGTTGGTCGTGATTTATTTGATGGATATTCTTATTCTGATGTCACTTCTCGTGTCAAAGAAACTCTTGCTAAGCTTTAAGGTGCTTTATGGCTAAAAAAGTTGTTATATCTGGATATTATGGGTTTGATAACTTCGGTGATGAGGCTATTTTATCTGTTTTGCTTGATCACGTTAAACAACTTGATTCTGAAATTATTGTTTTATCAAAAAATCCTAGAAATACGTCATTGAATTATTATGTTAATTCAGTTAACTCATTTAATTTTCAGCAAGTTTCTGGAGTTATTAAACAAGCTGATATTTTAATTTCTGGTGGTGGTAGTCTGCTTCAAGATGTAACAAGTTTGAAATCTCTTGTTTATTATCTTTGGGTTATTTTTACAGCTTTACGATATAAGAAAAAGGTTATTATTTTTGCTCAAGGTATAGGTCCAATTAGAAATAAAATAGCTCAGTTTATTACAGCTTTAATTTTGAAAAATTGTGATTATGTATCGGTTAGAGATTACAAGAGTCATAAGATGTTGGAATGGATGGGGATTAAATCCGATTTATTATGTGATCCAATATTTTCATTGTCATTACCTATTGAAATTCAAAAAGGTATTGTTGGAATTCAATTACGTGATTTTGCAACTTTAAATGATAATATATTAAATAAATTAGCTCGTCAGATTATAAAAGAATTTTACGATAAAAAAATTGAGTTATTTGTATTCCAAAAAGAGTTAGATTTTCATGTGTGTGATAAATTTAAAAAAATTATTAATACATTGGCCCCCAATATTGAAGTTGAATTGGTACAGGGGTTATCTTCGCATGAAATGATTGAGTGTATTAGTAAATTAGAATACATGATAGCTATGCGTTTTCATGCACTTGTGGTGGCTTTAAAGATGGGTATCAAATGTATTGGGATAAATTATGACACTAAAGTTGAAAAGCTTGCTAATGAGGCAGGAATTCCTCTTATTTCGATGAATGCTTGTGAAGATTTTGACCAATTATTTTTTAATTTAAAACGTTTGAATAATCAAGATTTGATTGATTTTGCTAATTCACAATATTTTGACTGGACTAAAATCGATAAAATTTTGCGATAAAAAAAAAGAACATCTGATGATGTTCTTTTAATATATGCTCCAGGCCAGACTTGAACTGGCACTGAGCTATTCACCCAATTGGATTTTAAGTCCAACGCGTCTACCGATTCCGCCACTGGAGCGCATATATTTGATTGTCAACTCTCTTATATTATCTGAAACATATTCGATTGTCAAATAGGAAATTTGATTAAATATGCTTCGATTTCATAAATTTTATCGGAAATTAAATCTACTAGTGCATTTAAAGCTATACTAGTTTCCTCTTCAAATTTTAGTGATATCTTGCCAAATAAGGCGGGATACTTGATATTCTGGTTATATAGGGCATGAAAATCTTTTATGCAAGAGAATATTTTTTTATCAATAAGTTCTCTATCTTCGCACAAATCAACAAAAATTTCAGATAAAGCATGCTTAACTTTTACATATGCTTTTTTGTTAAGTAGTTTTTGGGCTCTAACCAAATCTCTTTTGAGTTCATTATATTTTTTCAATAAGGATTCTTTTTTTAGTGGCAATGTTTTTGTAAAATATTGCATTGTTTGTCTATAACCACTTTCTATAAGTTCTTCACGTTTTTCTTTAGGATAGTTGAAGTTTACAACTATTACGTCACCAGTATTAATGACGATGTAATCGAATTTATCTCTGTTACCATAGGTTTCAGCAATGTATGAAGTACACATTGAGGTAATGCAGCTGTAAATTGTATTCATGTAATCAAGTGCGTTTTTATCGGATCCGTCAAAATCACCCTCAAGCCTGAATTCTAGGATTCTTTCGTCTTCTGGTAATAAATTTTTAGAAAGTTTCCACATTGGCATGCTTTTTTGTAAATCGCCATCTACTAACAATGTATTATTGTATTCATATGGTTTCATAAGCCCAGGCATAGTGCTAGAAATTCTTACAGCTGTAGCTATTTCAAAATCTGGGGTTTCAAATTTAGAAAATTCTTTGCAACTAAAATTAGACAAATCAGTTGTTATTACTATTAAATTTTTATCTAAATCTTTGAACGTGACGGCTCTATTTTTGCCTTTAATATAATTATCGCCGTAATATTTTTTTTCGATTAACTCTCTAAGCCAATCTAGAAAAACTTCACCCTTGCTAAGTGCAAAATTGGGACCTAGACCGAATTGTACATCTTTAAATAGTTCAAAATTAACTCCTAAAAATATTTCTTTCAATTCTGATGCATTATAACCAACTGCCATAAGAGTGGCTACAATTGATCCTACTGAAGAACCGGCAATGTTTTGAGGTTTAATGCCAATTTCTTCAAGTGCTCTGATGGTTCCAACATATGCTGTTCCACGAATAGCACCACCACCAAATAAACATGTATAATTTAAATCTTTGTTTTTCATATTTAAATCCTAACATAAAAAAGACGGCAATTTAATTGCCGTCTTTTAGTAAATCTTTCATTATTAAGCAGCTTTTGAACCTTTGATTTCACGAATTAGGTATTCAGCAACCCATTCAAAATCTTTATTATCTTCAGCTGCTTTTTTAAGATATTTAACTGAAGCATCGCCAATTCTGATAAGTGTCATTGCTACAACGCCACGCTTAACACCACGAATAACTTGTAATTGATCAACAAGTTGAGGTAAAGCTGAAGCGCCAATATTTACCAAAATATTTTCTAATTCATTTTTAGTTGTATTATCTGCTGTTTCCAATTTGTTAAGAATTTCATTTACAGTTTGCATTGTAATCTCCAATTTTTTCTAACCTATGTTATCATTATAATTCAAAATTTGGTTCATGCTGGATTTCCTTACATAATCTTTATATCTTTATAAAGAATGAGGGTGCTTCAATTGGAGCACCCCCAAATTGCTATTTATATTTAGCTTAAGCCTGATACATCTTGAATGATCGTTCAATATTTTTGTCGATTACTTTTTTAATTGAATCATATTCAGTTTGTAATGAATTGTGTTCCGTATCAATATTTTTTAATTCCATATCAAAGCGTTTATCTTTATTTTCGATATTGTTCATTGCTCTGTTGTATTCAGCTTCTGCTAATGCAACTGCTTTTTCATCTGTAACTTCTGTAATGTTGCTACAATTTGAATGAAGCATAGATACCCAGTTGTTATTTGTATCAACTTGTTCCATAGTAACTAATCCACCTTCAAGAGCAAATCTAATCCATTCATTACTTGAAGCCAATCCGTCTTCAATAACGGTGTATCCTTTTTGCATACGTTCAAACAAGTTTGTGTACCATTTAACTTTTGCTTCAGCGTTTTCTGAAGGATTATTTTTATCAATCCAACCCCAAGCAGGTTCACCGTATGTGTTAAACAATTGATCTAATACATATATGTCTTCAATAATTTGGAATTGCTCAGATGTTTGATCTCCAAATTTTGAAATAATCCAACCTGGATCAAATAGCATAAATTCGTTTCCTTTAATTGTAGCACCGCTACCATCGCTAGCAGTGGGTCTACCTTCATAAGGATCTGCACCTTCAGCATTTGGTCCAAAAATGAAGTCTAGTAATTGATCAAGAGCTGCGTCATATTCTTTTTTTGCGTTTTGAGCTTCGCCAGAGGTTGCATATGGATCGCGGTTAACTGCAGAAGTAATATTAAGTCTATAATCTTGTAATAAGCTTATTACGTAGCTTTTTGCTGCATCTCTATCTGCGTTAAATTGTACTTTAACAGTTTTATTAGTAGCATCAAATTCGCTTAATTTATATTCTGTTTTCTTTTCTATCTCGTTATTGTCTTTGGGATCCTTATATGTAATTGTTTCAGTGTAGGTCATTTCATCGCCAGATGAAGGAATGGTCTCTTGACTAACTGATGAAGTGAAGGTGACAGCTACATCTTTATCCTCACTGCCGTCTTCTTTTTCACCTTCAATTGTTTCTGTTATAGTTGTTGTACTACCGCTTACTGTATTATTGCCTGTATTCCATTTGAAAGCATATGTACCATCTTCACGTTTTCCAATACATAAGTTGCCAGAACCATCATCTTCCATAGAAATTGTTTGAGTGATTATATCATGTTCAGTATCATAAGCGTTTATGGCACTGTCTAATTTGGTCGCATATTCACTTCCTTCAGTTAATTTTCCATTAGCTATTAATGTTGTATAACGTTCTCTTAGGAATGCCAAAGCATTATCAATAGGCGTATCGTCACTAGCGTTATTTACATTTCTAATATGTGTTTCTACTGCGCTCAAGTTAACATCTTGATCATTTTTAACTGCAGTTATAACAGCAGCTGTATATGCCATATCTGTTACTTCAAGTTGGTTGAAATAATCTGTGAAGTTCGCATATTCAAAACTTTGTAATGACAAATCATAACCCAAGTGTCTTTGTGTTGTTGTTGAGCCGTCAGGATTAGTAATACTACCAGTGTTGTGTATATCTTGACCACAATCAAGGCCTTCGTACATTGCTTTTAATTCGTCAAGAGTATAAGATCCGATATCATAGTCTTCACCAGTGTATTCATTATATCCTGTAAGGTTAATATTTTTTGCACCAAAAGTGTTTTCTGTAAAGAAAGTTGAAGTGTATTCTAAGCCATGAGCTTCTAAGAATCTATCTACATCTCCATTTGCATCTACAAAATTTATAGCTTCATTTTCTGAAACTAATAATTTGCCATTAGCGTTAACTAAACCATATTGGTTATTATGAGAACTATAACTTGTCAAAGCGTTGTAAGTCAATTTTTGAGTTTGACTGTTACCGTTAACGTCATAGTTAGAAATCATCATAGTTGCATCATTTAAGGCACTAACATATTGATCACTGACTTTTGAACTTTCAGTGGCAAGACGCATCTTTGAATTGTTAACCAACTGAGCTCTTAACTCGTTGTCAGCAATACGAGATGTTATTGATAATAATCTTGCTTGTGATGCTGCCATTCCCATAGTTGGGTTGTCCTTTCCTGATGTTTCCTTACTATGGTTTACGGCTGTATTAATCGAATTCTTTAATATTTTATGTCTTTTGTTAAGAATTTGTTACAAATTTAATAACGCATCTTTAAGTTTTTTAATTTTCTTTTTATCAGTCCCTATGCCGCACAGTAGCATTGTTGATTTTTTATTAGTTTTTTCGTCTTCAATATTGTAATTTTCAAACAATATCTCAGAAAGGTTTTCACCTGAAATTCCATCGACTTTAATTAAAATTTTTGTAATATCATCTCCAAAAAATTCGCAATTTGTGCATTGTTCTTGTAAAATCTCAAGTTCATCAATTAATTGTTCAAGTTTACGTTTGCCCCACCAACTATTTAAAAAGTTTATATTCTCTTCTATTGATGCCAAAATTGGATACGATGGAGATGTTGTATTTATTATTTTTAGTGTGTTTTCAATATCTAAATCGGTCATAGTGTGCAACAATGCTGTAGGGTTTAATCCTCCAGCAGTTTTATGTAAAGATTGAACTGTAAAATCAGCTATATTTATTGAACTTTCTGGTAATCTTTTTGAAAAAGGATACAATGCGCCATGTGCTTCATCAACTATTAAATATACTCCATATTTTTCGCATAGTTTTTTGATTTTTTTTATGTCAGAAACTATTCCTTCATATGTTGGGGATGTAACAATTAAAGCCCTAATTTCATAAGCCTTGAAATAGCGTTCTATCATTTCAGGGTCAGTTTCTAAAGGAACTCCCCATTCCTCATCAATATCCAAATCGTAAAATACAGGTTCAGCTCCAGCAAGTTTTACTGCGTTAGCATGGCAGGGATGTGCATTTTGCCAAATTAAAACTTTTTCATTTTTTTTTACGCATGTTAAAACAGAGGTAATTATGCCACTTGTAGAGCCATTTGTTAAAAATAATGTTGATTTTGTTTTGTAAATCTTTCTAGCTCGCTCTTGGGCCTTTGAAAGGGCTTCTGTTGGATTATGAGTATCAGTTTCTGAAATATCAATTTTGTACATTGATTTTAATGGATTAAACAGCGCAAAATTTTGAGAATGCGAAGGTGTTGTAAATAGTAACTTCTTATTTCTCTTTTTTAATAATTTAACCAAACTCATAATTATTTGTTCTTAATTTCAATGCTACGTTTTGCACAGTATTGAGTTAATGTCATTTTGTCCATGCTTGAATTATAGTCAAATCTGCCAGATACAGTGTAGCCACCTTCATTATTTTTTTCAATACGAATTGGCGAAAATCCACATTCTACATTTTGTTCTTCTGATAGTGGAAGTGTGATTCTATAATCTTTGTCGATATTTATGGCGTCATTTGTTTTAAATTTCATACCACCTGCTGAAATATCAAGTGTAGTAATTTTTTTAGCATCACCTTCAGTAAACATGTCTAAATCTAAAATATATTTGATACGTGTATATTGACGTCTTTGTAAGAATTTGTGTTTAGCAGGGCTAGCAATTTTTAATGTTTTGCCATTAATTTCTTTTGCATAAGAATCAAAATACAAAGTGCCATGTGAAGTTTGTGTATAAAATTCACTATAGTTGTTTTTTAAGATCCCATCAGCATCATAATCAAGTTCTAACATAAAATAATCTGGTTGGACTTCTGTAATAGTACCTTTATTAGCAAATTTAAAATCGTGTGGTACCATTATAATTCTTTGATCTTTTGCAATTAATTCTCTCATTCTTTACCCTTTCAATAATGTATTTGTTTGTATTATACATTATTTGTCAAATTTTGTCAGCAACTTAACAATTATACAACTGAGACGAGAATTTTTCTCGTCTCTTGTTTATACTAACCTAATTACTTATGCACACCACGCTGCTTTGGTCCTCTTTGTCGAGGTTATGCAGTGAGCCATCATAGAAATTTACGCGGTATCCAAAGAGACTTCCACTTTCTGTCGCAGACCAAACCAAACCGGAAGGTTTATCCGTCCAAGTCGAGTCGTTATACAAAGCTAATAATTCATCTTTTGTTGGCAATTTCATCCCTTGTTGATCACAAGCTTTTTGTGCGCCAGCCCAGTAGTCACTTGTGAGTCCTGATGGAGTGCCACAGTATTTTGTGTAATCATTACTGCCACTATTAGCACTAGAACAATCCACTGCTGAATAATTTGTCCCAAGAACTAAAATATCTGCACCAACCTTA
>JAZUAO010000036.1:0-1500 GCA_045638025.1 Candidatus Gastranaerophilaceae bacterium | reverse complement strand
TCAAATGCTTGTATGCATTCTCTTTGGCTATATGATAGCTTTCAGCTTAGTTGTTATTGATTTCATCAATCCAACAAATTATATAAGCCAATGGATCTTGCTTATAATTAGTTGTCTTGTTCTTGCATTCGGTCTTGTCATTGAAGTAAAGTCAGACATTACCATGCTTCCTGGAGAGGGTGCTGTAGTGGCGATAGGTGAAGTGTTGAACAAGGATTGGGGTAAGGTTAAGCCATTTTTTGATGTTACTGTTGTAAGCATTGGTGTCATTTTGGCATTGGTATTCATAGGCCACCTTGAAGGGGTTCGTGAAGGAACCATTTTTTCAGCTGTTACAGTTGGTTTCATCATTCAATTCTACAACAATATTTTTGGTGAAAAAATTGATAATTATCTGGAAGAAAATTAATGCTTTTTTTTAAAATTTTGATATAATTTTCAAGATTCTAAATTTTTTTAAATTAGACTAAATTTTCCTTATTTTTCCAAAATACTTTCTCTATGCTCTTTATTTTTTTCACTAATTTTTCTTGCATTTAAAAAAAAATTATTCTAATATATAAAGTTTTTTATTTGTTTTTTTACATTAACTTTATAATAAGCAAATACTATAAATATTATTGTGATATTATGGTAGTTAAAATCGCTATATTAAGAAGTGGTAATATTGGTACTTCACCAATATTAGATTTATTATTAGACGAAAGAGCAGACAGACCAAACATCGACGTAAGAGTATTTGGATCTGGAGCAAAAATGAACCCTGAACAAGTCGAAGACGTTGTACCTAAGTTTGAACAATTCGACCCAGATTTCTGTATTTTCATTAGCCCAAACCCAGCAGCACCTGGTCCAGCTAGAGCAAGAGAATTATTATCTGAAATAGATAAACCTGCTATTATCATTGGTGACGCTCCTGGTAAAGGCAAAAAAGATGAAATGGACGAACAAGGTTTAGGTTACATTATTGTTATGGCAGACCCAATGATCGGTGCAAAAAGAGAATGGTTAGACCCAACTGAAATGGCTATTTTCAACGCTGACATCATTAAGGTATTAGCAGAAACTGGTGCTTTAAGATTAGTACAAAAAACCATTGACGGTGTAATCGAAGCTATTGAAGCAGGTAACGAAGTAGAATTACCTAAACTCATTGTAACCGCTGAAAAAGCTGTAGAAGCTGCTAAATTCCAAAACCCATACGCAAAAGCAAAAGCTATTGCTGCATACGAAATGGCTGGTGCTGTAGCAGGTTTAGACATGAAAGGTTGTTTCATGACCAAAGGTTTCGAAAACTTCATTCCTTTAGTAGCTGCTGCTCACGAAATGGCTGCATGCGCTGCTGCATTAGCAGCTGAAGCAAGAGAAATTGAAAAATCCAACGACACTGTATTAAGAACCCCTCACATGAAAGAAGGTAACGTTGGTTGCAAACTTGATTTAATCAGCAAACCAGAATAAGTGTCGAGGATTTAAGTAGCTTTTCAGCTACTTATTTTT
>JAZUAO010000035.1:0-2926 GCA_045638025.1 Candidatus Gastranaerophilaceae bacterium | reverse complement strand
TGATATTGTTTTTATAAAGTCTGTTGAAGAATTCAAAAAAACTTGTTTTTCTATTGGGAATTTCTTGCCATTGCCGAACAAAACTATAGAAATTGGTAATACAACTCATACAATAAACACTTTAAGAGGGACTAATTCTTGGAGAGATTATCAAGATAAATATTTGTTAGAACTAAAAAAATGTTTAGAAAATAAATTCGATAAAGATTCTTCATTGTTTTCTTTGATTGATAAAAATAATTTTTATTTTAAATATCTTGAAAATTCTTTTGAAAATTATATAAAAATCAATTTCTTGACAGATTACGTTGACAATAATGATATTAAAGATATGTTTTCGCCGTATCTATACCATTGGATGAGCAAAAATATTTCAGAACTAGACAAACAGCAATATATAACTTTTGCACAAAATTATATTGGATGCTGTACAAAAATAATCACAAATAGAACGAAAATTATGTTGCAAAAACTCAAAGAAAAATTGGTATAAAATTACTCTTCACTAAAGAAATCTTCATCAAGTTTTTTTATTTCAATTTTAGTTTTTGTTTGAACCCCAACATTATGTTTTATCATTAAACGAGTTAACTCATTGCCATCAACTAATCTGATAACTTTTCCCTGAAGGGATTCGGCTTTCTTTTTAGCTCTTTCGTCAAAGTAGCTTGTTGTAATAAATACCCCTTTTCTTACAGGAGAACAACCAAGAGCGCCAGCAAAATTTTGCATTTCTTTTTCATTAACTTTATTATCAGAATACCTTTTAGCTTGAAGGTATATTTTTTCTAACCCTAATTCATCTTCATCAATAATTCCATCGATGCCGCCATCATGACTAAGTTTTGTCATTTTACCAACACCGTAATTCATTTTTTCCATAAGAATTAAAACTATTTGTTCAAACCTTACAGGATCAACCTGCTTTAATCTTGTTAATAATTCACTTTGAAGATTATCATTATAGGCATTTTGGGCTCTAGATAACATCTCATCTGGAGTTTCATTATTTTCAATAGGTTCTAATTGCTTTTCTGTATTATCTTTCTTATTAATACCCATAAATTCTAAATATTCAGGATATTGTTTTAGGTAGTGCAACATATTTTGAGGAGCATCCTCTAATGCTTTTTTACCACGTTCATTGATAATAAAATATGCTCTTTGAGGAGATTCGATTAATTTTGCACCTTTTAAATATGTCCTTGCCCAACCGACTCTACCTGCAAATTTTCTACCACCACTTGGAATTTCTTCTGCAATTTCTTCTTCTGAAAGATTAAATTCCTTGGCCAGGATATTAGTTATATCTGTAATTCTATGTTCTTTTCCATCAGCTAAAATTTTTAAAAATGGAAGCATTAAATCATCATGTGCAGGTATTGTCATACGCAACTCCTTTTTTCTTTATCCTATCACAAAAAGAAGAAATTTTAATATTTATAGCCTTAGTAGGCTATTGAAATTTTTATAAAAACTTTAAAAATGATAATATAAAACAAAATGAGGAAATAAAGATGTACTACCCATACCAAGGATATTGTCCAGAATACTTACAAGCATTAGTACAAGATTTGCAAAAACATGTTTTCAAAAATTTATTATCAAACTTAATGATTAATTCCGTACATCCTATAGAAAGATGGAAAGCTAAACGTTTTTATGATGGGGTATTTGGTTTACTTGATATGGTAGATCCACCACAAACAGCAGATGGCAGAGCTTTGACATATGGAGCAAATGCATACAATTTATCAAAATATTTATAATTACTCCATTCCAAAGAATTCTTTTTCAATTTGTTTGATGAAGTCTTCGGAGAGTTGGCCGGTTGGTTTTGGGGTTTGGTTTTGTTCTTTGAGCTCGTTTTTTACCAATTCTGGCAAATATTTTAGCAGATTTGTTAAAGTATAATACTCAGATTGATTTACAGGCTTTTTGTTTTGCATATCAGTTGAGAGTTTTGCCATTAATTTTTCGACAAAACTTTGCAGTTCTTTTGAAAAGTTTTCTTTTGTTGCCGATTTTTCAGCCCTTTTTCTGTCCCATTCATATTTTGTCCTCCAATAAAAAAGTGTACGGCGAGAAACATTTAGGTTTTTACAAATCTCATCAACGGACAAATTATCTTGCAAAAATAGGGTTTCAGCTTGTTTGTAATATTTCATTTTGCTCATTATTAAGCCTCGAAAATTATTCTGTTCATACTAAATTCATTCTTCTTATTAAGCCTTTTAACCTGAAAACTACAGCATTTTGAGACTAAGCCTTGCGACTTACAATATTTCAAAAGTTGGTTGAGCTGCGTCAAAGTGTTTTTTAGTCGTCTATGTCCTAAATTCCTAGTTTTGCAACTTGCATAAAACGCTTTTATATCGTCAATTGTGATTTCTTGAACAACTTTGCCCTTAAAAAATGGCAAAATATTTATCCTAAAAATCGATTCATAAGTTTCGTAAGTCCTTTTGGTGCAAGTGCTTTTTGCATATTTTTCTAGAAAATATTTTACAGCGGTTTCAAAATTTAATGGCGTGTCGTTCAAAGCCTCTGCCGAAAATATCGCATAGTCGATGGTTTCGGCTTTTTCAACATATTTATAACGACCTTGTTCAAAAGCTATTTTACCCTCGTTCAAAAGGTGTTCAAGCTCTGTTTCAAGATCAGCTTCAGCAATCATCTCGATTTCGTCGAGCGTAAATTCCCTTAATTGTTTTGCTAATTTTTCTATGTTCATAATAAACCTCGAATCGTTTCTAGCGTGAATTCAGTTATTCCATTATCTTTTGCGTAAGTTTCAAGTTGGTTAATAAGCTGGACGATTTGTCTAAAACGATTGTATTTTGTGTGAATGTACTCAATGCTTTCGGTTGTAAACGGAATTTCCGAAAGACTATCGAAAATTTGCTTTAAATCCGTCACGCCAAAG
>JAZUAO010000034.1:0-3479 GCA_045638025.1 Candidatus Gastranaerophilaceae bacterium | reverse complement strand
CCGTCGCTATGATGTGCTACCAAATAATGATTTCGTTCGCCATATAAAAAACCATAAGGGTCTAAAATGTTAGTGCTTGTTTTAGATGTTTTCTTATTGAAATATGTAATCTTAATTTGATGACATTCTAAAATAGCTTGTCTAATAACTGATATAATTTGATTATCAATTTTCAGCTTTGGCCCCGGACGACAAATAAAACCTTCAGCTTCCAAAAGAGCCTCGGCATCAGGTTCAATCTTGCGATACACATCAGATTTTATGCTGGCTTTGATTTTGTTAATAATATTTTCAAAAATTTCTTTTTTGCCTTGCAATTGTTTATTTTCCAACAAAGTGCTTGCTGTCTCCAAAACAGATAACTCTTCTGCCGAAAATTGAATAAAATCTTTTAAGGTTCCCTGCGGAATAAACCAACGTTTTATATTGTTTTCGCATACAAATTCTTCTGTTTGCGGAAAACGAGTGATTATCATATCTCGCATGCGTTCAGCCGTCCTACGTGAAACATTAAATTTGTTGGCAATTTCGTTTAAGGATACACCTTCACGAGTTGATTGCATCCAAACAGCTAAATCTAACAAATCATAAGTCTTTTCATATGCCATAACTTTGTTCTCCAATATATATATGTCAAATATTGTCATATGAGTGGTAAAGATTTGTTAAATAAAACCGATTTTTTTGCTTACCGGAGCTTTATTTAGCTGTTCCATTTCTAACATTTTCAATAGTTCTTCTTTATTATCCATAAAACCTAAAATTTCAGCTTTGTCTTTTACAACTACAAAATCTCCGGGAGTTAATGAAGGTAAATGCCCTAAATCAACATCTTTAATGTTAAAAAAGTGTTCAAAACAAAGATTGCGTTGTTCTTCGGTCATATAATCATATTTTACTTTGAAGGTAAAACGTCGCAAAGATGCTTTATCCAGCTTATCCATTAGGTTTGTCGTACAAACAAACGGATGAGTCGCTTTTTCCATTTGGGTCAGCATTTCGTTTACTTGCGTTACTTCCCAGCTTCGTTGAGCTCCGTTTCTGTCTTGTAAGAAACTGTCCGCCTCATCAAATATTAAAAGAGCTCCTTTTTGTTTAGCTTCTTCAAAGGCAGCGGCAATATTTTTTTCAGCTTCTCCCACCCACATTGATAATAAGTCGGAACATCTCTTTTTTATAACAGGTATTCCCATTTGCTCGCCCAAATATTGAGCAAATGCTGATTTACCGGTACCGGATACTCCATATAAACAAAGCGAAAAGTTTAGTTTGCCTAAATTTGTAATTTGTTTTGCCAAATTGCTTAAATCTGTATCGGTATTGAGTAACGCCGGATTGAATTGTGTTTTAGGTACAACAATGTCATTTTTAGGCTTTTTACCATTGTTATATGCTTCTTGCAAAACATCTAAGGTTTGTTCGACTTCTTTTATTCCGCCTTTTATAAGTTTAGCAGATTTAGTTGCCGTTGTAATAAAAGAAGGGGATAAGGAGTATTTTGTTGCAAATTCTTTTACTGTTTTCTCATCACTTGGAAGATTGTTTGCTTTCAAACTTTTTTGCCACATTTCTTCCAACACCGGTTTATTTGGACGAGTGAAATTGATAGCGTAAGTAAATCTTCGTAAATATGCTTTATCCATACTATAAATATTATTTGAAATCCAAATGGTAGGTTTTGCATTAGTTTCTAATGTGCGATTAACTTTCAGTTTCGTTACATCACAATCGGCTCTTGAGTAATAATTACGAGACTTATAAAATGTTGTTAAAATATCATCAGCTTCATCTACGAGAATGCACGATTTTTTACTTTTCTCCAACAATATATTTGCTCGAATAAGTTGTCTATAACGGCTGTGTGCATCATCTGTAACCAAATCGCTGTTAGTATCTTCACCTATGGAATATAAGTTTCCTGATATTTCATTTACCAAGGTTTTAGCAAATTCTGTTTTACCTGTTCCAGGCTCTCCGTATAAAAGAATGTTTATTCCTTTTTCGTTATTGCTTAAACTTTTTTGTAGAATTTTTTTCACAGTTTCAACATTTTCAATATGTTTGAAATCAGACCATTGTAGATTAGCTTTAATGCTTTTTCCTAAAATGTAATTTCTTAAATCTTCCACGCTTTTAAATTTTTGATGGTATAAATATTTGCAAAGTGACGATGGTTCAGCTTCGCCATTACAATCAAATTCAATTAATCCTAAAGTTACTAAAGAAGAGTGCTTGTTGCACATTGAATGAATTTTATGTAGGTTTATACCTGTAAAAACAGCTTGTTCATCAGCTTTTAGGCTTGAACGTCTATATTTAAATTCGGATATAATGTCCGATAATTGGTCATTACATTCAGCTCTTATTATAAAACTTAAAAATTTTGTATCATCATTAGATAATTTAAATAAATTTTGTAAATAATGAATATTTCGTTCAAAATTACTTGGCTTACATGGAGAATATATTTTATATTTTTTACTTATTTTAGAAACATAATCTAAAATAGTATTAAAACCCTCCGCAGGATTTTTATTATAAAATTTTATAAAATCATGAGCATCATAATTTTCTGCATCCCCAAATTTGTATTCACAGAAGTTTTGCCCGTCATTAACAATCCATTTGACAATATGCTCTACATTTCTTTTAACATAATTTTTATTGCTTAATCCATTTGCAATATATAAAAGTGCTTTTTTTTCTTCAAAATCGTTCATCATATTACACCTCTTGTTTCTGTTACAAGTTTAGTGTAATATGGGTGTGCGTCAAAAAATGTCATAAGCATTTGGATGACAACAAAATAAATACCTTTATATAAACAAAGGACTTAATATGAAGCTATTGATTGAGACTATTACAAACCGTAAAGGGTATAAGAATTTTAATGATATTGCTGGGTTTAACGATTTTTTGAATGAAAATCGCAAGAAGATTAAAAATTTCAAAATATTAAATGAAGCCTATAACGGCACTTTTGAAGAATTGCTTCAAGATATTATGAAGCGAGCTGATTTGCTTGGAAATATGATAGGCTGCGCATTTTTTGAAATGACCGATAAAAGCGACAAATACAATAAATTGCTTCGTGCAATGGGACTTGCTGCCGAAATTCAAGGTTTGGTTAGACCTTTTATAAAATGACAAAATTCTTATTTGTTATAAACATTCGCAAGTTCGCTTTGTCCTTGTTTATTTAAGTGAACGGCATCCATATAAATCTTTGATAAATCCAGTGAGCAAAAGCTCATATAAGCATCTAAATACTTGATTTGATGCTTTTCGCACAGTTCTGCCAGTTTTTGATTAAAAAGCTCAATATCCGAATTAAAAGCCCATTTATCTTCATCAAGCCAAACTTGGTTAGGAAAAAGCTCTTCTCTTACTGGTAGTACCGATTGAACAACAATTCTTGAAGCCTTGTTTTTTGCAATCTCTAAGATTTCTTTATATTTTCCGATAAGTTCAGAGATTGC
>JAZUAO010000033.1:0-38003 GCA_045638025.1 Candidatus Gastranaerophilaceae bacterium | reverse complement strand
ATTCTGCACCTCTACGAACTGTACATCATCTACAGGGACCTTAAATCGCGATAGAACCGCTCTAGCAGTCTGCGTAGATTAATAGTTTTGTGAGGTGCGTTTATACGCACCAAATAAAAAACAGGAGGGCATTGCCCTCCTTGTTTTATGTTCTATATTCTTTCTATATACCAGTAATGTAGAGTGTGTTTATACGCACCAATTAAAACGATTGATATTCATCAATAATAAAAAGTAAACAAATCTTAACAAAACTCTTTCCCAAAAGGCAATTTTTTTGAAGTTATATACTTTATATATACAAGAAGAGATTTTAAGAAAGAGAGCAAGAGATGATTCAAACAGCAGCTAATTCACATAACGAAACATCAGGCAATGGTCAGTTTGGTGCTTTAACTCGTAAGAGAAAAAATAGAAGAAACAGTCAAGGTTTTTCAATTGAAGACTACTGTTATTTAGAAAAATCTGATAGAAGAATGCGTTTTAATAATTCAAGAGATCCAATTTTCTATGTATTTGATTGCATTGAAAATAGACCAATCAAAACATTGGCAAAAGAATTTGTGAAAGATTCATTTATGGATATTGCAAACTTTGTATCAAAAGTAGTTGCGTAAAATCAATAGGATAAGGAATAATAGGAAAAAATAAAAACGGCTATAAGCCGTTTTTATTTTTGTTTAATTTCCAAAATAGTTTTTCAAACCAACTGTCAATTGTTTGTTTTTGCAAAGCTTTTTGAGTTTTGCTATTGCTCTATTTTCAATTTGACGAATCCGTTCTCTAGAAACTCCATATTGTGAGCCGATTTCATCAAGTGTTTTCTTAGCTCCGTTATTATCTAATCCATATCTTAAAATAAGAACGTCACGTTCTTTTTGGCTCAACTGATTTAATATGCGTCTAATGTCTTCTAGTAAATTTTCCTGAGAAACTCTGCTATCAGGAGTAATTGTGCTTTCATCTACAATGAAATCCGACAATTTCATTGAATCGTCGTCAGAATTACTTGTTGGTGTATCCATACTTATTGTAGATTGAGCAGCTTTAACAATTGCAGACAATTTGCTAACAGGAACTCCTAATCTATATGCAATTTCTTGTTTTGTAGGAGCGTGTCCCAATTCTGTTGTTAAATCAATTGTTGCACGTCGAATTCTTCCTAATGATTCAATCATGTGGATAGGTAGCCTGATAATTCTTGCTTTGTCGGCAATTGCACGAGTTATAGATTGTTGAATCCACCAAGTTGCATAAGTCGAAAACTTATACCCTTTAGTGTAATCAAAGCGACCAGCAGCTTTCATCAAGCCCATATTGCCTTCTTGGATTAAATCAAGGAATGATAAGCCTCTTCCGATGTATTTTTTTGCAATGCTTACTACTAATCTTAGGTTTGCATTTACAAGTAAATCTTTTGAAAAATCATCACGTTCATCTTTTATTTTTTTTGCTAATTCAAGTTCTTGTTCTGAAGATAATAGTGGAATTTTACCAATTTGTTGCAAATAAATTCTAACACTATCATCAGAATTTACAGAAGCTAAACTCTCTTGTACTTTCGGATCTTCAACTGATTCAAGCACGTTTTCATCATCGTCAACTTCTTGAATTTTGTGAAAATCGACATTTTCATCCGAAATTTCATCGGTCATTATTCCAAATTTTTCAAACTCTTTCTTCATGATTGCTCCATTAAATTTATATTACAATATTTCGGCAGTAAAAGTTATTTTTTAATATTAGTTAACTTTTGACGCACAGTTTCAAAAATTATTGCGCTTAAAGCATTTGAAACGTTTAGGGAGTTAAAGTCTTTTAACATCGGGATTTTTACGATGAAATCTGATAATTTTAAAAGAGACTTTGATACTCCTGCGTGTTCTGCACCCATAATTATTGCAGAATTCATATCGCAATAATTAACATTGTAATAATTATCTTTTGCAGATGCGTCTGTTGCAATTATCCACCAGTCGCTATTTTTTAATTTTTGTACAGCGTTAATAAGGCTATTGACTTTTATAATTGGAATATGGTTAATTGCTCCCGCGCTTGTTTTTTCAACAATTGAGTTGACTAACACATTTCTTCTTGAAGGAATTATAATTCCTGATACACCCGCACATACGCATGTTCTGATGATTGCTCCAAGATTATGAGGGTCTTCTACTCCATCAAGAATTACTAAAGATGCATTTTCGTGATGTTTTTCTAGAAAATCTTCTAATTCAACATATTCAATTGGCGAAACTTGTGCAATAACACCTTGGTGGTTAAATTCAGTGTATGGTTGAAATTTTTCTTTTGCGACAAATTGGTAAACAACACCATTTTTTTGAGCAAGTTTTTTAATCTTGTTTAGTTTTTGATCGCTATGAATATTTTTGGAAATTAGAATTTTATTAATTTCTCTTTCGCCTGATAATAGTGCTTCTAAAACTGAATTTTTACCAAAGATTATATTTTCCATTATTTTGATACCTCAAGCATTCTATCTATGCAACCAAGAGCTTTTTGAGCAAGTTCAGGTTCAACATTGATTTCTGGAGCTTCATTTTTCAAGGCATAATAAATATCCAACAAGCTATTTAATTTCATACTTTTACAAATGGTAGGTTTGTCGTTGATATTGTAGAATTTTTTCTCTGGATAATCTCTTTTTAGCCTATCGACAACACCTTTTTCGGTAGCAATAATAAATTCTGTTTTATCGCTATTTTTAACATAATTCATAATACCTGTTGTGCTTCCTACATAATCAGCTAATGAAGAGAATTCTTCTCTACATTCAGGGTGTGCTAAAACTAAAGCATTAGGATATTGAGTTTTAGTATCTTTTAAGCTTTGTGGAGCAAGATCATTATGTATTGGACAACATCCATCATAAGTTATTACTTCAACATTTCCTAATTGTTTTTCAACCCATTTACCTAAGTTTTTGTCAGGTAAAAACAAAACTTTTGGTGCACTTAAACTTCCAACAATTTTAATTGCATTTGAACTTGTGCAACAAATGTCACATTCTGATTTTACTTCTGCTGTAGAGTTTATATAACAAACTGTCGGGATATTAGGATGTTTTCTTTTAAACTCTCTTAATTGTTGTAGGTTTATCATGTCTGCCATGTCACAACCAGCTTTTAAATTTGGAAGAATAACTTTTTTGTTAGGGTTTAAGATTTTAGCAGTTTGTGCCATAAAATATACGCCAGCAAAAATTATGATGTCGGCATCTGTTTCTTCTGCCATTTGGCTAAGATACAGTGAATCACCTACAAAATCGGCGACTTCATCAATTTCGGCATTTTGGTAACAATGTGCTAATATAACAGCATTTTTCTCTCTTTTTAATCTATTTATTTTCTCTATTAAATCTTCCATTAAAGGTTATATCCTCCATTTAGTGTAAATTTATGTTAAATTAAAGCAGTTTATAAAATATATTGTATAATAAAAATAGGATTTAAGTGTAAAATAAACGGAAATTATGAGTAATTTAGAAAATATTTTAAATAATGTATTGTCACAGTTTGGTGCTGGAAGTAAAGAAATTATATATGTTTCAATTACACCAGGTATTGGCGTTGAGATGATACAGATAGATCCAACAATTAGAGCTGTTAAATTGTATGGGCACAAACCATTAGAATATAATGATTCGATGCGTGAAATCGCTAATTATGATGAATTAAAAGAGGCGTTGCAAGACTTATTTAAAGAAATGAATTTAAATCCAAAATGTAATGTGGTTTTAAATTTACCAATGGTGCATTTTGGAAAAATCGACTTACCTTTGTTATTAAATGACGATGGTGTTACAGAAGCGATAATTTCTGAAGTTGAACAAGCTTATATATTCAAACGTTGTGAACCTGTTGTAAGTTGGTTTGAAGCTCATACGGCATCATCTTCTTCAGAAAATAGAACAATTTTCTATTCAGCAGTTCAAAAACAAGTTGTAGAAAAAATTAAAGAAATTTTAACTGAATTAGGTGCAACTTTGGGTGGGCTTGAAATTTCTTTAATATCATCTTTAAGAGCATTATCTTATTCTGAACTTGCAGAAACTCAAATGAGTGCGAATACTGCTTGGAATTTAATGTTAGTAAATTCTAGTGGTTATTCAATTATTGCAATGTCAGGAAAAAATATTATTGATTACTATGAAGAACCTCTAGCTTTGAAAACTTATGAATTAGAAGAAATTTACGATGTTATTAATGCATCAGCTCAGATTGCGTTAATGAATTTCCCAACAAATTATTTATATGTTGTTTCTAATACAGAGATGGTAAGTGCGGAGCATTTAGTATCAAAACTTCAGGTTGAAGGTACGATTGATTTCTTAGAGAATAATAGTTTTAGAAAAAGAGAAGTTATTCCAGTAAGTTTGGATATTTTGCCAGATGAAATTACTAAAATTTCTTTAGAAGCAATTGGTATTGCTGTTTCTAAAATGGAAGCATTTCCAGTTAGATTAGAATTTTCTGGTAATAAGGCGGAAGCTTCTAGTGGGGTAGAGGAATCAATTTCGTTTGAAATTGATGGTCGTGAAATTGTTCTTACAGAATCGGTT
This sequence comes from Candidatus Gastranaerophilaceae bacterium, assembly GCA_045638025.1. Lineage (GTDB taxonomy): Bacteria > Cyanobacteriota > Vampirovibrionia > Gastranaerophilales > Gastranaerophilaceae > SIG32. The sequence goes on along the minus strand of JAZUAO010000033.1, from coordinate 33,424 downwards.
TTGAAAAAGATTGTTGGTGCGATAGCTATTATTTTATTAGCTCCTATTGCAATTGGTTGGATGGTTCTACCAAATATGCAAAAAGCTGAAAAAACAAAGCTGGATGCAATTAAAAAAGAAATAAAAACTGTAGAAACAGATATTAACAAATTAAAATCTCAGGCTTCAACAAAAGGTAATTTTGTTGTTAGTACAGAAGTTGAAAATGTATTAAAGAATAATCGTACAAAATTGATGGCTTATTCAGCATTAGGAGCATCTGTTCCAAAAGAACTTTGGGTTACTTATTTGTCGATTAATGCAGATTCTAAAATTGATATAAAAGGTGTTTCCGAAAATGTTGAAAACGTATATGTATTCTTCAGAAATTTGAAAGATTCTTTAATCAATGTTAATTTGAGATTGCACAAATTGGAAATGTTATCTAGCTCACTGGATGACGCAGTTTCAGCTGATGGCCCTTCAATGTATGAGTTTCAAATAACAAATATGTCTGCAGCTGAATTAGGTGCAGGTGAGGCTCCTGTTGAAGAAGATCCTAAGGCTGCAGGAAAAGATAACAAGAAAGGTTTAGGAGCGATTGCTGATAAATTAAAATCAGGTAAAAAAGTAAATAACCTTGAGCCTATCACTATTCAAATTGAACAATAAAGGATAATTATGCAAGATATTGAAAAATATATTAAAAAATTTCAAACGGTTATTTTAATGCTACTTGGTGTACTGGCAGTATTTGGACTCATGTTGTCTAAATTTATTCCTGTTGCAACAGAATATGCCAAAACTGCATCAGAACATGTTGAATCTGTAAAAAAATTAGATGAGCAAAAAAGAACTTTGGAAGATATGAAAACTAAGATGGCTCAATCTGACAAGGATGCTGAAAAAAATAAAAAAGCTCTTGTAAAAAAATTCTATAAACCAATTGAAAGAGGCTTGGACGCAGAAGCCGTTATTGCTACCGAATTTGCAGAAATTTTAGAAGTTATTCGTATAAATTCTATTAAAGTTCGTTCAATAAAATATGATTATAACCCTCAAGATGATAATTTTGTAAGAAATGTTCCATCAGAATATCATGTTGCTCGTCTTAATCTTGAAATGATTTCGACTTACAAAAATTTTGAAAACTTTTTAAAAGAATTATATAAGCATGAACATTTTCTAGATATTTCCAATATTGAAATTGTTCCATATCAAAAAGATAAAAAAATCTTACTTATTAAGTTCCAATTAAAGTTATATGCACAAAAGTAATTAGCTTTTGAAAAGGTTGTAATCAATAGAAAACATTGAACTTTTATTTTTGATGCATGTTGAGCAGTATTCAGTTTCTAGTGCAATTTTGTTTGCAAAATTTTTGAAATTACTGCCTGAACGTCCGCGATGATCATTCGCTAAAAATGGACAAGAATAGATACCTTTAGAGGTGAGTATGCGGCCATATTCGCAGTCTAAATCGTTCCAAGTGAGAGGAATTTCAGAAAGTGAAGATTGTTCTTTATTATGCCATTTATTTATTTTGAAGTTGTTATCTTCTGTTTCAAAACCTATTTTTGTGCATAATTTTTTGAATTCACATAAAAGAGTATTTTCGTCTTCATTGTAATAATTTGTTATAGATAAAATAGGGTTAAATTCATATTTAACAAGACTTTTTATAGCATGAATAACTTGTCTATATGTGCCTCGGCCTCTAACATCATCATTCTTAATTTCATTATAATGATCAATACTCAATTTAAAAATTATTTCATATTTACTTTCTCCTTCAACTCGTTTTAAAAAACGAGCTTTTTTCTCGTTTATGAAGGAACCATTTGTACAAATACAAACATTTGCATATTTTAAGCAAAGTCTTAAAATTGTATTAAAATCAGGATGTGTCATTGGTTCAGCTCCTGTTAAGTAGATACACTCAATATTTTCTGTGTTAGTATCAGTTAGAGCTTCTTTAATAATATCTATGCTAATAAAATCTTTGATGTTTTTTGATAATGGAAAATTTATATAGCAGTGTTTGCATCTGATATTACAATTTTTCCCTGTTAATTCGATAAATAAATTACTAAATTTTTTTATTTCACTAATTGGTGCTGTACAAATATTATTCATTTTAAACTCCTCTAATTGTTAAATGTATTTTATAATCGAGAAATTTAAATAAAAATTCTCCATGTAATCAATTTTTATTTTTAAATTACAACTTTTAACAACTTGACCAAATCTGAAAAAGATTTACAATAGAGTAATGGAGATATCTTTTGACAAATATTCGTTAATTATTGATGGAAAGAGAGTGTTTATAAAAAGTGGTGCGTTCCACTATTTTAGAACTCCTGGTGAACAAATGGCTCGCGACCGTTTCGCCAAAATGAAAGCGGGAGGCTACAATACAGTCGATATATATTTCAACTGGAATTATCATAGTCCAAATCAAGGGGAATATGATTTCACAGGGATTAAAGATGTTAGAAAAGTGCTTCAGGCCGCAAAAGATACAGAATTGTTTGTAATAGCTCGTCCAGGACCATTTATTAATGCTGAGGTCAATGCTGGTGGTTTACCATTTTGGTTGTTAAAGATGGAAGATGTTATTCCAAGAAACCGTATTGGTACAGAATATAAGTATTCTAAAGCTTATATGAAATATATTACTGAATGGTACAACCAAATAATTCCAATTATAAGAGAATTTGATAATGTTATACTTTTCCAAATTGAAAATGAATATGCAACAGATACAATGGAAGAAGATTATATGCGCGAGTTATGCAAAATGGCTCGTGATAGGGGTATTACATGCCCAATTTTTCATAATGATGCATATTTTGCTGGGCTTTGGGCTGATGTCGTTGATATCTATGCATTAGATTTGTATCCATACATAAACCCTAACCAAAATTGGAAACAGGATAATTTCTGTTTTGATACATTAGATAATGTTGAAGATATTTTCAGATGTGCAAAAGAAAATTCACCGCCATTTATCGCAGAGATGCAGTCAGGTTGGTTTGACAAGTGGGATGGCTCTGGATACAAGCATATTCGAGATGCTTTGGGTGATGAGCACATAAATATAATGACAAAAACAGCAATGTCACAAGGTGTAACTTTATTCAATCACTATATGGCTGTAGGTGGTACAAACTGGGGCGATTTAGCATGTGATGAGGTTTATACAAGTTATGAATTTACGGCCCCACTTGATGAATTTGGGATTCCGCAAAGTAATTTTTTCAAGGCAAAAGAACTTAACTATTTTATTGATTCTTTTAATGTGACTTGTACTGATCCAAAAGATTTTGAGTTTTCTCAAGAAAATATTTATGCAAAACTTCGACACGATAATATAAATAATTGTGATTGGTTATTTATCAGAAATATGAACCCTCAACTTACTGATATTAAATTACCGAATGGCAAATCTGTAAAATTAAAACCATACGATATGAAAATTTGTGCGGTGGATTTGGAATTGAAGGCTTGTGAAGTTGAGTTTTCAGATGTAGAAATTTTTGCAAAATTACAAAACAAAAAAGAAGAAGTAATTTTCTTAATCGCTGACAAAAACGCAAATCTTCATATTAAAGATCACGGTATAATTTCTGGCGATAAAAAAGATTACGATAATATTTCATTCCATAAAGAAGACAAGACTACCCAATTTGTATTTTTGACAAAACGTCTTGCTGATAAAACTTGGTTGTTAAAAGATAGATTAATCTTTAATGCTGATTATGTTCTTCCAAATGGTGCTGTCGCTATTGAAAGAAATAGTGAAATTGCATATTTTGACATGAAACACAAATTTGCAAAAAAATATTGTGTTGTAGATGCATTTAGAGATACAAATAAGCCTCAAATTATTGACAAGTTTAATATAGACTGTTGCGCTCCAGAAATTGACTTGCATTATGATTATTCAAAGTGGGAAAAAATAGGCGAAAAAACAGATTCGCTTTCTTGTAGTTTATATAATGAATTTGTCTGGTACAAAGGTCAAATCCCTGATAATATAGAGGAAATTACAATCAGCGCAAGGCATCTTTTTGCGGTTTATGTTAATGGCAGAGAAGTATTGAATAGAAATAGTTACAAGCTTGAAAAATTGCAAGAAGTTCCTGAAACCATTTCAATTCAATTGAATGATAGTATTTTATCTCAAGATATTAATGAACTTACAATTTTAGTTCAAAATTTGGGATTTGACAAAGGATTTTCTGGTGATACAAATTGTCCAAGAGGACTTGTTACACTTGAAACAATCCCAAATATTCCGATAGAACTTTATGTTCAAGAAAAGCTTTCTATAGAGCGTGGAGATTTAAGAGAAAGTGACAATCCGTATTTAACTAAAATATCTTTTGATTTTGACATAGATTTTAGAGATGATGTTCATTTTGCCAAATATTTATCGTTAGAAAATTTCTGGTATAGACGTGCAACAATATTTTTGAATGGTGTCAAAATTGGACGTTATATTAAACGTACACACGTTCAAGAGAAATTCTATTTGATTAACGAGTTTCTAAAACCTCATAATACATTAGAAATTGTTATATGGGAAAAAGATAGAAATATAAAATCAGCATGGGGCTTTAAATCTGATATGAAAAATGTTATAATACAAATAGGTACACAGAAAATGTACCAGTTATTTAAATAGCTGCATTTGTATGAACAATAATAGAAAAGAGGTATCCTAATGGCTGTCGTTCCTGAATTTTTGATCAGAAGAATTTACAAAAAAGGGTCGTTGAAAAAGCTTGAAAATGGTGCAAGCGTTGAGTTGAAAAATGTTTTAGGCCCAGGGTTTATTAGTGGTTTCAACTACGTTAAAATTAATGACGTTATATATGAAGCTAAGGATGTAAAATTTATTACTGCTGGTAAAGAGCTTACTCACAATGATGTTTCAGAGGCAAATCCATTAGCTTTTAGACTAGGTCAAGAAGGAACACTTGTTATGACAGGTCAAGAAAGCGTTGTTGCTGGTGTGAATAAAATTGTGATTGAAGCTATGAATCCAGAAGCTGGCAAGGTTCAATTAACCGTTGATGATACATTGGCTTAATAATATAAAAATATTACCTAGAATTAGAAAAAATGGTAGGATTGTAAAGTGAATAATGTAAGTAGAGTGAGTGAAGTAAGTAAAGTACTTATCAGGATATTGGATTTAACACAAACTATAAACAACATTATTTACTCTACTAACTTTACTCATATTACTGACTCAAACAAAGGAGAAAAAGATGCTAAAAGACAGAGTTAGACAAAGTTTTGCACCTGTGAGGCGGGATAGAAAGCCGCTCATAGAGAGGATTTTGGCTTGTCGCTCTGCTTTTACAATTAACGAACTTATGATTGCTGCAGCTGTAATTGGTATTATTGCAAGTATCACAGTTCCAACACTTTTGGCCGATACAAATAAAAAACGTTATAAAGTTGCAAGTGACAAAGTTTCTCTTTCCATTACAAATGCATTGAAAGCGATGATAGTTGACGGTAGTTTAACAGGTAATGAAACAACTGAAAAATTTGTTAAAGAATTTAAAAAACATATGAATATTAATAAAATTTGTTCAAGTAATAATTTGGAAGAATGTTTTACTCCTGAATTTAAAGTTTATAACGAAGATAAAGAATTATCAGATTACACAAAGGCAACTGACCTTGGAAAAGAGTGGGATACAAATCTTAATGGAGCTATTCTTAACAATGGGACACGGATGCTTATAGCTTATAATCCATATTGTTCTAAATTTGCACCCTCAAGCTGTGTTGCTATATTGTATGATACAAAACAAACTGGACATAGTGAATACAATGGTGTAAATGGTTCTACAGATATGGGCGGATATAATATTGGATTAAGTTATCCAAATGATTGATGGACCAACTTAGAACATTTTGCGAGTCTTCTACTTACGATGGTTACTACGGTTTTTTTGACGAAGCCGCATCATCATATTGGCAAGATTTACTAGGTATTCCAATTGGAGCGCCACATTGTTATTATTCTTGTATTGCATTTAGCACGCTTATTACCCTTGCAGAACAAACTTGCGATGAGGATATGAAATTATACTTGTCAAATCTTGTTAGACTTAACAAAAGACAACTAGTTTTGGTATAATTGAAGTTAGTAAGATTTTTATATTATTACTCCGCCCCTGAATTTCTAACACTTGTACCTTGTGTTGAAATTCCTTTCCCGACTTCAGGTCACATCGCTCGCAGTAAACAGATACGGCTGACGCTTTGCATCCTTCGCTCGCTCATAAGAGGGACCCTCTAAATAAATCATATTTACTCAATAAAAAGCCGACAATTTTTGCCGGCGGGCTTCACTTTTAAAGTAAAGAGGTGATGATTTAGATTTTAGAGTTTGCTTCCTACGGCCTTATAAAGCTCGATATAATCTACCAAGCATTCCACCTTATTTGAGGCCAATAGTTTATCCATTACAAGCACATTTTCTTTTACTTGAATTAAATCAAGTTTTGAAATTGTACCTTGGTCATATCTTTGTTCGTTGTAGCCAAAATCAGCTTTTTCTAAATCGGCTTGTTTTTTAGTTTCAGTTAATTTTTGAGCATCCATTTTTATGCTTACAAGTGAGTCGTTAACTTCTTGTATAGCTGTTAAATTGGTTTTATAGTAGTTTTGTAGAATTCTTTCGTAAGAAGCTTTTTTAATTTTTAAGTTAGCAAATCTTGAACCTCCAGTAAAAATAGGATACATTACTGAACCACCCAAAGCCGCTAACATTCCTTTTGAATTAAAAATATTACTAAAATTGTTTGCGTTAAATAAAGCCAAACCAGTTAAACTAATTGATGGTAAAAATTCTTTTTTTGCAACTCTTACATCAATTCCAGCTTTTTCGACCATTTTTTCGGCTTTCAAATAATCGGGTCTTTGGACAATAACTTCAGATGCGATTTCTGTTGGAATTACACCAGAAAATTCCAAACTATCTAATGAACTTCTTGCAATTGTTTCAGAATTTTCAGGACTTTCGCCGATTAAAACACACATTTGATGAAGAACTTTTTCGCGTTGTTTTTTTAGTTCAATCAAATCTGTATTACCATTTACGTAAGCTTTGTTAGCTCTTACTGTATCTGCAGTAGAAGCTAAGCCTTCTTTGTGACGTAACAACATTAGGTCATAAATTTCTTTTCTATCTGTTACAATTTCTTCTTGAAGTTCAATTATTTTATCCAATTTTAATATATTTAAATAAGTTGTTCCAACTGCTGACGCTACTGCAATATATGCGCTGCGTTCATCAAGTTTTGATGTTTCCCAAAGTTTTTTTACAGATTTTGTTTTATCTCTGTTTTTTAAGAATAAATCAAGCTCATATTGAGCAATGGCAGGTGCAGCATACATTCCGTGGAAATCATTGCTGCCAGAATGCTTGATTGTATTTGGTGCAAAGCCAACATTAACTTTAGGTAATTCGTTAGCGAAAGATGATCTTGTCTGTTGATAATATTCTTCAACAGCTAATGTCGCCATTTTTAAATCATAGTTATTTTGAATAGCTTTTGCTATGTAACTATTCAAAATAGGGTCGTTAAAATTTTGCCACCAAGCTAAATTTATATAATTATATTTATATTCATCACTTGTTTTTTTATTTTTCTTAACATAACTTTTAAATTCTTTTGGGGTAGCAGATGATTTTTTAACCTCATCTATTGCAAAAACAGGTGCAATATTCATTGTTATAAATCCTGCTAAAAGCGCTGTTGTTATTACCTTTTTCAATTTTTTCTTCCTCTCAAAAATAAATGCTTGCATTTTTAATAATCATATGTTAGCATAATATTGTTGCAAATGCAACATATTTTTTTTACAACATAATTCAAAAGAGGAATATGAAAAAATTTTTTGGCAGAAAACACTACACAGAAACAATACACTATGACATCGAACAATTAGCCAGAGTCATGAAACTTGCAGCAGTTCAGACATTTAATAAACTTAAACTTGACATAACTCCTGACGAATTTTCAACATTGGATGTTATTTCTTGCCACAGCGGAATTTGCCAAAGAGATTTAGCAAAATTAATCTTAAAAGATAGAGCAAATACTGGCAGAATTTTAGATTCTTTGGAAGAAAAAGAATTGGTTACAAGATTTGTAGACACAAAAAGTAACCGTTTAGTTAAAAAAATGGCACTTACAGAAAAGGGGTACAAAAAATTAATTGAAGTTGCCAAAACCATTAAAAATCACATTCGTCAAGCAGAAGAATATTTTCAAAGAGACGAAATCGAAGCATTACAAGTATCTTTGAAAAAATTCCGTACTAATATAGAAAAAGTTTTAGAATTAAATATATAAGAGGAAATAAAAAATGGAAGAAAAAGAAATTCAAAAAACACAAGAAGTAAAAGAAGAGAAAAGAAAAATTAAAAAGCCTGCAATTATTGCAATGGGATTAATTGTTGCCGGTTTAATTGCATATTTTATAGTAGATTCAATTAAATTTCAATCAACAGATGATGCTTATGTAGAAACAACAACCGTATCTGTTTCACCAAAAGTTAGTGGTCAAATTGTTGAAGTTTTAATTAAAGATAACCAATTTGTTAAAGAAGGCGACTTGGTTGCAAGAATTGACGACACTGACTACAAAGTAAAAGTCGATCAGGTAACTGCTCAATATGAAAGAACTTTATTAGATCAAGAAAATGCTAAAGCAAACTTCAAAGCTGCAGATACAAATATTGACGTAGCAAAAAAAGATTTGGAAAGATATACAAACCTCTATGAAGCGGGTGCTGTCTCAAAGCAAACATTAGATAATGCTAAAGCAAAATATGATGCAGCAAAAGCTCAATTTACAAGAGCGGAACAATCAGTATTTTCAAGTAATGACAGTAAAGTTGCTGACGCTGACTTGAAAGTTATTAAAGCTCAAAAAGAACAGGCCGAATTGAATCTTTCATACACTAATGTTTATGCTCCACAAAGCGGAACAGTTGCTTCAAGACGTGTTGAAAAAGGTATGTATGTCCAAGTTGGAACACCTTTGTTCACAATTGTTCCTGAAGACGTATGGGTAGTTGCAAACTTTAAAGAAAACCAATTACGTCATATGAAAGCGGGACAAGAAGTTGATATCAAGGTTGATACCTATCCGAATAAAGTTTTCAAAGGTAAAATTGATAGCATTCAAAGAAGTTCAGGTGCTAAATCAAGTCTATTCCCACCTGAAAACGCAGTAGGTTCATTTGTTAAAATCGTTCAAAGAATCCCTGTAAAAATCGTTTTCACAGAAGAAATTGATCCAGAAGAATTTAACATTGTACCTGGTATGTCAGTTGTACCAAAAGTTAGAGTAAGATAATTAGATAGTTTGTATAAAGAGTGAATTTAAATTCACTCTTTATCTTAGAGAAAAATATAATGGCAGAAGAAATTAAAGAACAAGAATATTTTCCAGAAAATCCGTGGTTGGCGGTTGCACCAGTATTGTTGGCTGTATTTATATTTGTACTTGACGGTACAATTGCAAACGTAGCATTACCTCATATGGCAGGAAGCTTTTCAGCAACTCGAGATGAATCCATTTGGATTTTAACAAGTTATATCATCGCAAGTGGTATTATAATTCCAGCAGTTGACTGGTTTAGTAAGCTTTTTGGCCGTAAAAACTTTTTTATTTTAAGTATTTTAATTTTTACAATAGCATCATTACTTTGTGGATTAGCAAATTCAATGACCACAATGGTTTTAGCAAGAATTTTGCAAGGTTTTGGTGGTGGTGGGATTGTACCGATTTCTCAAGCTATAATGCTTGAAAGTTTCCCTAAAGAGCAGCGTGCAAAAGCGATGGCTGTGTTTGGTATGGGTATCATTATAGCTCCAATTATTGGACCTGTTTTAGGTGGTTGGATTACGGACAATTGGACTTGGCCTTGGATTTATTTCATTAATGTTCCTTTTGGTTGTATGGCTGCTATTATGTGTCAAAAATTGTTGGTTGATCCGCCTTATGCAAAACGTCAAAAGGGTGTAAAAATTGATGGCTGGGGGTTTTTATTCTTGGCTATTTGGGTTGCAACATTACAAATTGTCTTAGATAAAGGTAACAATGCTGACTGGTTCAATGCACCTTGGATTTGTTGGCTCTTTACAGTTTCTTGTATAGCAGGACTAGCATTTTTTATATCACAAATCAAAGGAAAAAATACTCTTATTGATTTGAGTGTATTTAAGGATATGAACTTTTTAGCCGGAACTGCTATACAAATTGTAGTTCAAGCAGTATTGTACGCATCAATTGCAATTTTACCTCAATTCTTGCAAAGTATGATGGGTTACACAGCATTTTTAAGTGGATATTCTATGATGCCACGAGGTATTGGCAGTATGTTGTCTATGGTTATTGTCGCAAATTTAGGTAACAAGGTAAGTTATAGATTATTAGCTATGATAGGTTTAACTATGATAGGGGCTGGAGGGCTTGTACTAGGTTTCTTAAACTTACAAATCGCAAATATCAATATTATGATACCTAACTTCTTGATGGGTATGGGTATGGGATTAGCAATGATTCCTATTATTAACTTGTCTGTTGATACATTAAGAAATGATCAGATGACAAACGCATCTGGTATTCAAAACTTGTTAAAAACAATTGGTGGTGCAGTTGGTACTTCGTTAGTTGCAACAATGCTTTCAAGATTTGCTCAAATGCATCAATATATGATGGTTGGGAAATTATCTGAATTAAACCCAGCGTATATAGAAAGACTTCAATCAACTGCTGGTGGCTTGGCGCAATACTTTCCACAATCCGTTGCGAATGAAATGGCACAATATTCATTATATGGCCAACTGGTTCAACAATCTACGCTTTGGGCGTTTATGGATTCATTTAGAATTTTTGGCCTAGCGTGTATTGTTATTATTCCGTTATTGTTATTTATAAGATCAAATAGAAAACAAGCGTAAAAAAAGAGCCTTTAAGGCTCTTTTTTTGTTCTAAAAATTGATATGTCTTCTAAGGTTGCGTTTATGTTTTTATCAAAAATATTTATTTCCGAAGCAGGTGTTGAGGCATCAGAAACCTTTGCCACCCAATAATCTTCGGGCAATTTAGGAAGTCCTGTTGGAATTTTTTCATTGAAATCTACCATATAGTTCTCCACCGTACTTAACGGACAAAAAATATAAAACTTTACTAAAAAACAGAAAAAATTAACATGTTTTTACAATTTATTTAGATAGGCTGGTATTCACCCTCCTGTTGTTTTTATGCATATTACAAATCTACTATTACTCTACGCATACCGCTAGTATTATTGTACTAAAACTGTTATAACGGTAATAGCTACTCCAACCGGTGCTGGTTAAGTTAAAGTATTTCCCCTTTGCATCATATTCATTAGCTTCTTCACCTGACCATAGGTAAAAATTAGCAGAAGAAGGCAATCCAAGCTCTATTCCTTTAGACGTGTCAAATGTTAAATTCGATATATTCTGAAGAGGATTTATGCTATTTTGATTATACACATAAGCAGCAATTTTTCCTAACTCATCCATGCTTGCCATTTTATCAGTACCACCACACAGCTCTGCTGCACCAGCCCAATAATCTCCTCCAGTTCTGTTAGAAGTCATACATTTGTTTATTCCGTACTTAGACATGAATGCCAAATCATCTGGATCTGTTGTATTACCACTTGCATCACATGCATTCCAATTATGTGCAGTAGGTGCTTGTGGTTTCATTGTAATACATAATCCATTAACTTCAGCAAAACAGCCACTACCTAACTTAGTAACATTTATAGAACGTAAATCTTTAGAACTTTGATTTGGAGATTTAAACCCGTTTGTATCATAAAGAATGGCTAAGGCATCAGTACCTAAACTAACACTTCCACTTTTACCATTAGAAGAACCCGAAAATTTTATTATTTGATTAGAATAAGGATCTTGACTGGCATTTGCATTATAAGCAACTAAAGCAGTTACACCACTAGCAAACTGAACACCAACAACATTAGTTTGTTGCCAATCCTTTTGTCCAAAATTTTTAGATGTTTTAACTACGGTCATATCAACAGCTTCAGGAGTAGCAGTACCAGAACCCCAGAAAACTTCTTCTTCAAAACATTCCATTAGTTCATCATTTTGACAAACCTTATTTATTTTAAAATGCTTAGACAATTCTTCAACAAAATCTTCTGTAGAAGAAAACCCCGCTAAAGATTGTTGAGAGTTCATAACTTTTAAAGCTTCACCAAGTTTTCTTTCAAACACAGTAGCAGCAGTATCAAAGCTTCTATCTTGATAATCGGCAATCAGTGTTGGAATAGTCATCGCTGCAACGACACCAATGATACCTAGAGTTATCAGAACCTCAGCAAGAGTGAAAGCGCATTTAAAAGACACTAGGGCTTTAAGGCACGGAGGCACTAAGATTTTTTCTTTTTTACCACTTATTGTCACTTCGCTAGCTCTTTTTTTTAGCATCTTTTTCTCTCCTTGATTTTTTGTAAGTTACTAAGGCACTAAGATACTAGGATACTAAGTCAATTATTATTCAGTTTTGATATCTTTTTACAATTTTATTTTTGTAAATTCTTACTGCCTTACTGCCTTAGTGTCTTAGCAATTTCTTTATTCTACCACTTTTTCTAATTTAGGGCAATATGGCTATACCGTAATGCTATTTAACTGGCAGAATGATTTTAATACATTTTTAGATTTTTCTGTAGCAATATGAACACAATTATTTCTTGTTTGTTTTACAAGTTCGGATGCTTTTTCATACATTTTGCTTGCGCCTTTTAAATAATCCGCTTGTTTATCTGTTTTTAATAATCCTATTTCTTGGAAATATTTTCCATATAGTAAATAAAGTCTAGAAAGAATATCTTTCATATTGAATTTATTTGCAAGAATAATTGCATTTTCAATGTGAATTTTTGCGGTTTCATAATCGGAAATTATTATACAAGCTTTTGCAATAACCATTTTTAACAAGACAACAAATAAGTAGCTATTAATTTTTGGATTTTGTGCAACATCAAGAGCTTGTTCTGCGATTTCTATTGCTGCATGTGGCCCTTCAACGTCAAGAGTTGCTTCGGCGATTAAATACCAAGTTAAAAGAGCTCCTAGGGCCATTTTTTCTTTTGCGAAATAAGTAATTTGGTCATTATAAATATCTAGGGCTTGTCTTGCTTGTTCATTATCTTTGAAGATTTTACCTAATAAAGATCTCAAAATATTTTTTGTGAAATTATCGCCAGTATTGTTTGCAAAAGTTACAACTTGGAATAAGTCTTCTTGCAAGCCGTCATATCTTTCTCTAAAGAAATTGTTCAATATTTTGATTAAATTCCAGCGAAGAATGGTCTCATTATCCATCGTATTATTTTTATACAATGCTAAAATATCATCAAGTATGTTTTCTGAGGTTACAAAATCACCTTTCATAGTATTTGCAAATGCAAGAGTTAGCTTAACTTTGCAAATAAGAAGATTTTCTCTAATATTATTTCTTTCAATAATGTCAAAAATTATAGTTAAAATTTCAAAAGATCGGTCATTACCTTGTAGAACAAGAGCATTTGCTAGTAGTAAATATGTTTTTAACCAAGTTTCATAAACAAATTCATAAGTGAATTTTGTTCGATACTGTTTTGTTAAAAATTCATCTAATACAGGCATAATATCATTATCGATTGTATTGATAACTTCACCACAGTTACCAATATGTAAAAGAGCTTCAAGTTTTGAGGCTTTTAAAAGAGCTAATTCAAGTTTATGTTCTGGTGGAACTTTTGTTAATACTGTATCAACACATTCAACATTGCCGTAATAGTTTCCTGTTCTCAAACAACAATATGATAAATACCCTAAAAGTTCGATTTCTTTTGTGCTATTACCTATTGCTTTCGCGTTTGCAATTGCGTCTGGTAAAAACTCTAAAGCTTCTTTTGGATTGTAGTCGGTTAAAAGTTTTCCAAGACGTTCTGAAATATTATAGCGTGTTTTTAGTGTTTCACTTTCATCAAGTTCATTAATTAAAGCCATACATTGTTTTTGTGATATTACATAAAGGTTAGTATCTCCAATGTAGGCAGCTAATTTGATATTTTTTGTCCAAATATCAAGTGCAAGTTGCGGTTGTTTTAAGTTTTGAGCAATAATACCTAAAATTGCGTTTGAATTCATTATAAATTTGCCCAAAGCGTTACCAATTTTGTTGTTAAGTTCAATGAAATCTTCATCATATTTTGAACTTGTTAATATTGTTTCCCATAATAGTAAGTTTTTAAATTCATAATAAATTTCATTGACTGGTGCAACAAAATGCATTTCTCTTAAATAGTCAATAATTTCTAAAAATTCTTTTTCTTCAAATTTGAAAATCTCTTTTACTAGTGCAAGATTAATTTTGTCTCCTAAAATTGATGCACCTAACAAGGTTTTGTATGCAATTGGATTTACTGATTTTAATTTTTGCAATCTTAATTGAATTACTTCCTTAAATGTGTTTGGTAATTCAAAAGTGTTTTCTCCAATTTGGCAATCAAAACAAAGACTCAAAGCTTGTTCTAAAAACGCAGGGTGTCCCTTGCTTTTGTTAATGATTTCCTGTTTTTCAGCTTCATTTGTATAAGAGAATGCTTCCTCTAATTTAGCGCAAAATTCGGCTATTTCTGTTTGATTTAGTGGCGCTAAGCTTATATCTAAATAAGCATTTGAATCTTCGATGTAAAAATAGCCTTTAGATGGTTTAGGGTCGCAATACATCATTATAAATTTCAAGTTTGGCAATATATTTTCGCGTTTTAATAAATTATTTAAAAATTCATAAGAGAAACCATCTATAAAATCAAAATTATCTGCAACGATTACAAATTTCCCTAATTTGGCAAGCTTATCAAAAACTTTGAATAATGTATTGAAAGTTTTCTTTTTATTTATTAGTAAATCCTCAAATTTTCCGTCTTGAAATGAGTATAAGAAGTTTATAAAAGTATTCACTTCAAATCCTGTCATTTCAGGGAATTCGGTTTGGAAAAATTTGGCAGCATCTTTTTTGAAATCAGGTGTATTTATACAAAAATTAGGAAGATTGAATATATTCAAAATCATATCTTGAATCAATCCCCCAGGGGTAAGTTGAGTTAATGGTGTACACTTACCAAATAACCAGATTATCTCGTGTTCTTGAAGTTTTTTAATAGTTTCTTTTAGAACAACTGTTTTTCCGATACCTTTTTCACCACTTAGTGAAAAGATTTTTTTGCTATCGTTTAATAAACCTTGTGTTAATACAGTGATTGCATTTTTTTGCGAAACAAGTTCTGGTTTGAATTCTAAAGTATTAACATTCACAGAAGGTTTTGTTTTAATAAACGGCATTCCGCATTTTCTGCAAACTTTTGAGTTTGGGAAGTTAACACTTTTGCAATGCTCACAAACTTTTAAGATTTCTTTTCCGCATTTTTTACACTTCAAATCGAACACGGTGTTGACTGTGTTGCAACTTTTGCACAACAAACCTGTTCTTGTTTTACAATATGGGCATTTTAATGCGTTTTCTGGAATAGTTTTTTTACAAACCGGACATTTCATAATCTTACCTGAACGATTGTTTAACTTTTTCTGTTAATTTAAATAATCGTTTTGAAACTTCTGATTGAGATAAACCAAGTTCCTCAGAAATTTCTTTCTGTGTCATTCCATTATCATAACGCAATTTGTAAATTTGTAAATACTGTTTTTCAGGTTCGGCATTGTTAGCAGCTACAACGCAAGATGCGATCTGCTTCAAAGTGTCTTTTCTAATAATGATATCTTCAGGAGATTCTTCAATTGAAAAATTTGCATATGAAATTTTTACATTAGCAAAATTATTTGAGAAAGAATCATCATCCATTAAAACGGTATTAGTTGATGTAAAGCCAACTTTTGTTCTTCTTAATCTGCCAGAATCCCTCAAGACATTTAATATTGAAGTTGTTGCAATTTTTCTTATATAGCCTTCTAAAGCAACATCAGAACTAACGACGTTGATTATACCAAGAGAGCGTCGGCATGTTTCATTGAAAAAATCGTCATACAAATCTTCGTTATTTGAAAATTTCTTATCGTTTTTTATGATTTTTGCTATTAAGTCTAATTTTTCTTGTGCTAAATCCACCTGTAAATTTCCTCTGTCAAATATTATAGCACATTTACAGATATATTTTAAGAGTTAAATTTGCAGTAGTGCCAACAATCAGTCCAGCAGGGGCTTTCACCACATTTAAGGTTTCTTTAACAGTTCGTAACACAATTGCGTCGATTTCTGATGAACCGCTTGATTGAACAATTTTTGCATCTTTCAAATTACCTTCTTTTGTTAATGTAACATCTACATTAATTTGGTTTGAATATGCATATTCAGTAGCTAATAACAAGTCACTAGAAAGGGATAATTTCAGACTCTTACCAGCTGTTTGTAAATAGCGTTTAAATTGATCATTATATGAAAGATAATCAGGAACTGACCAGCTTAATTTTTGAACATCCAAATAAGGTGTTTCAATTGGTTTTTTAGGTTTTGCAAGTTCAGCCTTAGCTTCTTTAACAGCTTTATCTAATGCAACTTTTTCCTTTTCTGATATTTTTGGAGTTACTTTTTCTATACCGTCAGGATCAATTGGTGTTAGTGCATTTGGAATGTTTGCTTTTGAAGTAGCTGGAACCTTCTGTTCTGGTAATTTTGGAATGTTTTTGTCCAAAGTCTCAGGAATATTTTTTGATACCACATTTGGTTTTGTGTTTTGTGTTGTTTTCTCATTAGATTTTTTCATAAAACCTAATGAGAATAATACTGCAACTACTGTTAATATTATACCAAGTGCTACAATTCCTTTGTGGCCTTTTTCTGAACTATTTGTATCAAAATTAAATCCGTTGTTGCTTTGATTATAAAGAACTTCCAATTTTTTCATTTCTTCATCTAAAATTTCTTCCGAAATTGGCTCATTAATATCAATAGGAATTTCGCCAGCAGTTATATTTTCATTTGTAATAATTGTTGAATTTTCAAAAACTGTTGGGATTATTTGATTGTCAGGTTGTTCGGTTTCAGTTACAAGTGAATTTAAGAAGTCTGTATCATCAGATTCTTTGTTTTCCACATCATTTTCGATTGTTAAAGAGTTTAAGCTTTCCAAAGATTTTGTATCATCAAATTGTTCAGCTAATTCATCATTTTCGTTGAATTCTTCAGCTAAATTATCGAAAGAAACAGTACCTGATGGTTCTACTACAATGCCGTTTAATGAATATTCATCTGATTGACCAAGATCATTGAAGCTAAACTTTTCTGTTTCGGCTTCGCTATTAGAAGTATTTGTATTAGAATCTAGATCTTCAATGTTATTAAATGATTCAAGTGGTATTTCTTCTGAAGTATTCTCAATAATAGGTTCAACTTCTGCAGGTTCAATATCCATTAAAGGAGTTGTTTCGGAATTTGTTATTACATCTTCTTCGTAATTATCTTCATTGTTTGAAACTTCATCCATTTCTGGTAAATTTGCTAACATGTCATCACTTAATAATGCATCAATAATATCAGCGGTTTCAGTATCAGTAGTGGCTTTCTCTTCATTTTCAATATCTGGTAATGTTGAAACCGATTCTGTAACTTCTTTCAAAACTTCGGTATCAATTTCGGTATTAATTTCTGTATTAATTGTTGTGCTTAATTCTTCTGTTTCAAATTCGGTTGAAAGTTCTTCAATGGGTTCCTCTGTATCAAGACCGAATGCATCTTCGTATTCGTTACTTAAGAACATTTCATCAAAAATTTCTAGATCTTCTTCAGTTTGAATACCTTCGTCGGCAATATTTTCAGTTTCAAATATTTCATCATCTTGTTCTAATGTAATTTCTGGTTCAATATTTTCAGTAGCAAGCTCGTTATCAAATTCAGCAACAGGCTCTTCTGTAGATTCAATAAATTCTTCGATTAATTGTTCTTCTTCAACAGTATCTACAATTTCTTCATCAAAAGAAACATTTTCAACAGCATCTTCAGGAATAATTTCTTCAATACTATCAATATTTGTATCTTCAAAATCTATAGGAGTTTCTAAAGTTTCAACATTATCTAAATTATCCAAATCTTCTACTGGGGTTGAGTTTTCAAAATCTTCTAGTGAATCTATATCAGTTGTAATATCTTCTATTGTATGACCATTTTGGATATAATCTATTGAACTTAAAGTTTCTGCAACAATGTCAGTATCAACAGGTTCTACCGCAGGTTCGTCAAATTCTTCAAACTCGTCAGCTGTTTCAAAAGCATCAAATTCATCTAAAACAGGTGATTCTGATATAAGAATTTCTTCATCATTAGATTCAATTTCAATATTCTCAAAATCTTGGTTATTTGCAGTATGATAAGAAATCCATTCAAAATTATCAAATTCAATTAAGTTTTCGCGTAAAGAGGCACTTCTTTTAAGTGTAGATATTAAAGATTTTTTATCAGACTCTGTAATGTCATCATCAATTAATGCAATTGCTAAACGTTGAGCAGATTCCATTTCTTCTTCAGTCAAGCTTTCTGTTGTATTGCCATTAAAAGTTTCAATATATGATTTTAAGTCACTAGGATGTGATAGTTTTTCTTTTTCAATAAAATAATACTCATTATTAGAATTATTTTTGTTAATTAATTTTGGTTCGAAAAATCCTAAGAAACTAACATGCGTTGCTTCATCTGCCATTTTAAATACTAGATAGATATCAGGAGTTAAGCCATATTCAAAATGTGTTTTAGGGATGAATATCAAGTTTTCATCATAAACCACCCTAACATCAATATGAATATTAGGAAGCATTATGTCAGCTATATCAAATGATTCACGAATTTTATTGATACTATGCATGTTGTGAATGTTTGCAATATTTATATTTTCTTGTGCCAAATATTTTGTCGCTAATTCGGTCCCAAGAGCATTAACATATGCTCTAATTCTAGTATCTTCAATAGTAAAACCTTTAGCCATTTTTGATGCTTCGATTTTATCGTTTTGTTCAATATAAATTAATTGTTCCATGCTTATTCTCCCTCTATACCCTTAAAGATGACGCTCAAGAAAAAAATATTCCAATTGTGCTGTAAACTTTTGTAAAGATTATTGAAAAATTTCTTAGAATAAGACAAAATCATGGTGTTAGGTGGTTTATATAAATATCAAAAGTGCAAAGTGTGTAAGTTTTATATAGGAGGTTTTCTCATGATCCATTCAGTATCACCAGTAAGTTTTAGAAGCACTCAAGCGGCGACGGCACCTCAAGATCCATTTAGCCGTCCAGGTAAATTCACAATGCCTGAAGCAGCAGCTCCAGAAGTAAAACCAAAGAAAAAAGGCAAATTCTTCAAAAAATTAGCTATTGGTCTTGGTGTTGCGGCAGCAGTAGCAGCTGGTTTAATTGTTGGTGTTAAAACTGGTAAATTGTCTCAGGTTCAAGATTTAACTAATGCTAAATTTATGCAAAAAGTTGGTCACTACTTGGCAGTAGCTGGTGAATGGTTGAATACAAAAGCTTGGCAACCAATTGTAAAACTTTTCAATAAAGGTGCAGCTAATCCTCCAGCAGGTACTCCATAGTAAAAGTTTAAAAAAGACCCGAAAGGGTCTTTTTTTATTGCAAAAATTCTGACAAAATTGAATTGCTTATTAAAATGCCTTCATCATTAAAAGCATAGCCAATGTTGGTTTTCACAAAATAATCAGCATATTTTATAAGAATATCAGAATATTTGTTTTCAAAATCTATATTATAGTTTTTGTTGATTTCTTGAATATTAATGCCGGATTTTTTTCTAAAGCCCAGAAAAATTTCTTCTTCTAATTGTTCTTGCTTTGTTAATTGTGTTTCAGAAGCGTGTTTTAGTGGGTTGTGAAGATATTCTTCGAGTGTTTCAAAATTAGAATACCTAATATCGCCAATATAGCCGTGTGCTGCGACTCCAAAGCCATAATAATTTTTATTATTCCAGTAATTTAAATTATGCTGGGATGGTCTGCCAAAATTACTTATTTCATAATGATTAAAATCTTTCAAAATTTCTATGGCTTTTAAATACATATCAGCTTGTTCGTCATTACTAGGTAAGTTTTCTGGCATGTAATTATAGAAATAACAGTCTTCGTCGATTTTTAAACCATAAAGAGATATATGTTGTATTCCAAGGTTTTGAGCTTGTTCAAGGTCATTTGCAAACATTTCAATATTTTGTTCAGGCAATCCGTAAATAAAATCAATGCTAATATTTTCAAACCCTGCGTTTTTAGCATATGTGACGGAATCTTTTACTTGTTGAGAAGTGTGGCGCCGTCCGATTAGTTCCAAGATTTTGTCATCAAATGTTTGGCAACCAAGGCTTAAACGGTTTATACCTATGTTTTTCAAGTCACAAAGATATGTTTGAGTTAAGGATTCTGGATTTAATTCTACGGTTATTTCAGTATTAGAATTTGTATTAAATAATTTCAATAAATTTTCAAAATCGTCAACTTCTAAAAGAGATGGCGTGCCTCCACCAAAATAAAGAGTTTTAAGTTGTTCATTTTGGTAAAAGTGGGAAATTTCTTTTTTTAATGCATCAAGATAGATTTGTTTTTTATCCAAAGCTGGAAAAGAAACGAATGAGCAGTATTTGCATTTTGATTTGCAAAAAGGTATGTGAATATAAACACTTGTTGCCATATATTAATTGTACTATAAAGGTGTTTAATTTTTATAATTTTGAAATATTAAAAAATAATAAATTTAACTTGTTTATTGGGCTTGATAACTTATAATGTTAAATATAAGTAAGGGGAAAATTATGAGCCAGAAAAAAAATAACAATCCGTTTAATAAAGATGCACAGCCTGAAATAGCAGAATCTACTGAAACAACTGAACAAGTTAAAGAGGTTGTTGAAGAAAAGGCTGAAGAGAATAAGCTTCAAGAAGAGTATGACAAGTTAAATCAGCAGTATCTTAGATTAGCTGCAGATTTTGATAACTATAGAAAAAGACAGGAGCAAGAACGTGAAAACTTGTTAAAGTTTGGTACAGAAAATGCTCTTAAAAAAATGCTTGAAGTTGTTGACAATTTTGAACGTGGCGAAAAAGCATTACAAAATGTTGAAGATTGTCAACAAGTGAAAGATAGTTTCAATCTTGTCCATAAGCAAGTTTTAGACACTTTACAAAAGCTTGGACTTGAAGAAATTGATGCTGAAGGCAAAGAATTTGACCCTAATTTCCACGATGCAGTTATGAGAACTCCATCTAATGAGTATCCAGAAGAGACAATTATTGCAGTTCTACAAAAAGGGTACAAGATGGGCGAGAAAGTCCTTAGACCTGCGTTAGTGAATGTTGCAGCAGCCGAATAAAATATAGAGGAAGAATGACAGATTATTATGAAATATTGGAAGTGTCGAAAGATGCAACCAAAGATGAGATAAAATCAGCTTTTAGAAAAAAAGCAAGACAATATCACCCAGATGTTAACAAAGCGCCTGATGCAGAAGAGAAGTTTAAAGAGCTTGGTAAGGCATACGAAACGTTGATGGATGACAACAAACGAGCAACTTATGATCGTTTCGGAGAAGACGGTCTTAAAAATGCAGGTTTTGATACAGGTGGCCCATTTGCTGGTGGCTTTGGTGACCTTAATGATATTTTTAATTCATTCTTTGGCGGAATGGGCTTTGGCTTTGGTGGTGGTAGAGTTGATCCGAATGCGCCACAGCGTGGTGATGATCTAAGGCTTGATGTTGAAATTGAATTCGAAGAAGCTGTTTTTGGTTTAAATAAAGAGATTAAATTTGACCATTTGGAACTTTGTACTGAATGTGGAGGTACTGGAGCTGCAAAAGGTTCAAGACCGGTAACTTGTCCTACTTGTGGTGGTACAGGCCAAGTTCAAACTGTTGCAAGAACTCCTTTAGGTGCTTTTACCCAAATCAGTACTTGTCCTGATTGCCGTGGTGCTGGTCAAAAAATAGAAACACCTTGTTCGGCGTGCAAAGGTTATGGAAAAATTGAAAGAGAAAAGAAAATCGAAATAAAAATCCCTGCTGGTGTTGATAATATGTCAAAAATTCGTGTTTCACGAGAGGGAGATGTTGGTTCAAATGGAGGCCCAAATGGTGATTTATTTGTTGTTTTACATGTGAAACCATCAGATTATTTTGAACGTGATGGATTAAATGTATTTACAGAGGTTGAAATTTCACCAGCTCAAGCAGTTTTGGGAGATGAATTAAGTATTAGAACTTTAGACGGTGAACAAAAAATTCAAATTAATGCTGGTATTCAAAGCGGTGATAATATTAAATTAAAAGGGGCAGGAGTTCCTGTGATTTCAAGACCATCACATCGTGGAGATCATATTGTTATTGTTACGGTTAAAACACCTACGCAGTTATCTGATGAAGAAAGAAACTTATATAAAAAATTGTATGAATTAAATACTAATAAAAAACCTCAAGAGTCAATAATATCAAAGGTTAAAGGAGTTTTTAATAATGCGTAGATTTTTACTTGTTTTGCTTTTATTAATGATGACTTCAACATCTACTTTTGCAAGAGAGATACCTCGAGAGTTGAAAAATTATGTGGAAAAATCATTCCCCAAAACTAATTTCAGATTTGATGGTGTTGTGATTTTGCCAGATACAACTATTTATTTGCCATTGTTTCCGTCAAAACCAATTGAAGTTGAAGAGTTGCAAGTAAAATCAACAATTCCTGCAAATAAAACATTAGCGCAGAAGCCTGAAGCTATTATTTTTAACAATGATTATGTATTGTTGAAAGTTATAAATCAACCTGATGGTTCAAGAACTATTGTTGCTCCAACAACGGTGCCTGCAGAAATCACAACAGGACTTTTGCCTCAAGATATGTTGGTTCCAAGAGGACTTGTAATTCCTGAAAATTTAAAAGGAATTATTGGAAATCTAAATATTAGATTGGCAGAAAATACTGGTTTGAAAGTTTCTGTTCCTCAATCTAAAAGTGATGAGCACAATAAAGTTGTTCCTGTAGAGCAGTTAAAAAATAAAACATTTTATGTGGCAACAGGGTATTCTAAAAATATTCAAGTAATTAATTCTGAAAATAAAACTCCTGCTTATGCGCTTTCTCAGAATTATGTTCCTAATGATATGAAAGGGTATAACAACGAGTATTTATTGGTAACATCTTTTGGTTCTTCAACTGTTAATGTTATTTCATTGGCTGATGAAGATGTTATTAAACAAATTCATTTAACATCAATTCCGGATGAAATTTTAATTGATAATGATAAAAAACTTGCGTATATTTCAAGCGCTGAAGGTGCAAGTATTTTTATTGTGAATCTTGAATCAATGACTTTGTCTAAGCAAATCAAAATCAATGGTATGTGTGAAAAATTAACATTGAGTGATGATGGTTCTAAAATATTTTACTTTGATAAAAAAACACACGAAATTTGGGCAATAGAATTGGATAATAATTATTTACTTAAAGATATTGGCAAATTCCCAAATGTTTCTAAAATCGCATTCAGCAATAATAAAATTTATATAACTAGTAGAACAAAAAATCATCTTGCCATTATTGATTATCAAACAAATGGTTTGATTGCAGAAATTGATATTTGTGAAAAGCCTATTGATATGTTAGCGTTCGAAAATAGTTTATTTATTTTGGGAGCAAATGACAATGTTGTTCAAGTAATAAGCACAGATACGGACAGATTAACAGATTCAATCTATTTGAATACGAAAGGTTTTTCAACTAATATTGATAAGATTAATAATAGTGATTTAGCAATAATTTCAGATACGAGAGCTTCAATTTATTGCGTATTAGATTTGAGAAATAAACGTGTAGTAAAAGCTAGCGCAATCGAAGTTCCTATTAGAACTATTGTAGTAACAGATAAGGTAAAAAAATTAAACAAATGATGAAATATTTTGATGATACAACAGAACAAGTTTTAGCTTCCCTAGAAGAAACACAAAAGAGTTTTTGGAATATTTATAGAGTCACTGGAGAATTTTTATACACATTCATTAGGAGTGCAAATTGTAAGAGTGTTATAGAAGTTGGAACTTCTAATGGTTATTCAGGGATTTGGATTGGAAAAGCTTTAAAAGAAACTGGTGGTCATCTTATTACAATAGAATTTTGGGAAAAACGTTTTGCGATTGCCCGTGAGAATTTTAAAATTTGCGGAGTTGATGAGCAAATAACTATTAAACAAGGTTCGGCTTGTGATGTGTTAAAAGATTTGCCAGAAGATTTTAAAATAGATTTTGCATTTGTTGATGCAAACAAAAAAGAATATATTGATTACTTTGAATTAATTCATCCTCATTTGAATGTTGGAGGTTTTATTGCTTGTGATAATGTTTTATCTCACGAGGAAAAAACTCAAACATTTATTGATGCAATAAATAATCATCCAGATTATGAAAATGTTGTTCTTCCGTTACCTGCAGGTTTATCTTTAGGAAGAAAAATTCGCTAAAACTTTACCATTTTTAACATGATACTTGATTATTTTAATTTTTAATATATTATTAAATTACACAACTAGCTAGAAAAGGAATTAAAACTATGTCAAAACAATGTGAAATTTGCGGTAAAAAACCGATTAAAGCAGCGAAATTAACATTTTCGCATAAACAAATTGTACATACTCAAGAACCAAACTTACAATCTGTAAAAGCTGTTATTAACGGTCAAACAAAAAGAATTAAAGTTTGTACTTCTTGTTTAAGAGCTGGTAAAGTTCAAAAAGCTGTATAATTGTTTAACACAAATTATAAAAGAGCCTCTATTGAGGCTCTTTTATTTTGCAGTAAAAAGCACCCTTTCGGATGCTTTTGGAGGTTATTTGTTGTTTTATTATAATAATTTATTATTTTTGTTGAACCATTTCTTTTAAAACATCAATATCCATAACTTGACCTTCTACATTAACGTAGTGATCTTCTGTGCCTTCACCTAGAATGTTGTACAATAATACGTTTTTACCATATTTGCTATCTGGTGTGCCACCATCTTCTGGTAAATAGCCAGGTTCCATTGTTCCTAATTCAACGAATTTACCTCTGTTTGGACCTTCCATAGCTTTTGGATAAACAAAAATTCTATCTTTACCATTTGAATGAGCAAATGTTTTGTAACCGTCTTCATTGAACATTAAACCACTTACATCGTCAGTTACAGTACCATCTTCTTTTACAACAGTTATTTCACCAGGTTTTACTAATGTAACTCGGATGTCATTTTTAACAGAGTCCGCAATTACATGATCATATCGAGCTTCGTCATCATAACATCTTTCAAGGTTTAATTTAATGTATTCAGCTCTATCATAATCCCAGTCTCTTCTGCCGCCAAGATATAGTAGCGCTTTATTTCTAAGATCGCCATCGTCTCCTGAAACAGGAACATCAAGGATTTCACCTCTCCAGATGTTTAGAGAGTCTTCAATTTGACGAGGAAATTCAAATGCCGGTGGAATGTAGATTGTATCACGAACAGTAATTGTGTCGCGTGGGGTATCGTGGTCACAATCACAACCGCCGCCACCAGGTGGGAAAATAGGAATCATTACAGCTGTTGCTGTTGCACTTGCGTTGCCTGTTGCCGTTGCATTTGCTTCAAGTTCGATTGGTTCACAACTTGGTAATGTTGTTGTTACAACAGGAACCATAAACATTGCTGCTGCAAGAGGACCTGTTAATTTACTCATAAAACCTTTTTTTGAAGGAACTTCAGTAGGAAGTTCTTGTGGGGTATTCGAAGTCGGTCTATTCTTTTTACCTTCAAAATTTACATTTCTAAATTGATTAATTGCATTTACTTGCATTGTATAAACCTCCAATTTGATATTGTGATTATACTAAAAACAGGCATAAAAATACTTGCTAAATCAAAAAAGCATGATTTACAAATATTTACACATTACTAAAAACCGCCCTATAAAGCATTAGAGCGGTTATACTTAATAAAAATACATTTATCTTATTGTTCTGCTAGTTTTTCTCTAACTAGTCTTTCAACTTCTGCTAAAATATCAGGGTTCGCAGCTAAAAATTCTTTAGCTTTATCTCGACCTTGACCTAATTTTTCATCATTAAAGCTAAACCATGCACCAGCTTTTTTAACGATATCAAGATTTACTGCGACATCTAAAATATTTCCGATTTTGCAAATACCTTTGCCGAAGATGATGTCAAATTCAGCAGTTCTGAAAGGAGGAGCAACTTTATTTTTCAAAACTTTTACTCTGACGTGGTTACCAACGTCTCCGTTTTCACCTTTCAAACCTTCGACGCGACGAATTTCCATACGTACGCTTGAATAATATTTTAGTGCATTTCCGCCAGTTGTGGTTTCAGGATTACCGTACATAACACCAATTTTCATACGCAATTGGTTGATAAAAATAACGGTTGTATTTGTTTTGCCAATAACACCAGTTAATTTTCTTAGGGCTTTAGACATCAAACGAGCTTGAAGTCCCATTTGTTGATCTTCCATAGAGCCTTCAATTTCAGCTTTAGGAACCAAAGCTGCAACTGAGTCAACTACAACAATATCAACAGCACCTGAACGAACAAGTTCTTCTGTAATATCTAAAGCTTGTTCACCTGTATCAGGTTGAGAAATTAACAAATCATCGATTTGAACGCCAAGGTTTTTTGCATATTCAGGGTCAAGGGCATGTTCAGCGTCAACAAATGCTGCTATGCCACCACGTTTTTGGCATTCAGCAACAATGTGTTGAGCCAAAGTTGTTTTACCAGAACTTTCAGGACCATAAATTTCAATGATACGACCACGAGGAATACCGCCAACGCCAAGGGCTACGTCAAGGGCTAATGCTCCAGTAGGGATTGCATCTACATTAACTGTGGTTTTGTCACCAAGCTTCATAATTGAGCCTTTACCGAAATCTTTTTCGATTTTTTCAATAGCTAATTTAAGAGCTTTGTTTCGTTCTTCTAAATTAGTTGTTAATTCTTCTTTTACGGCCATTTTTTATTCCTTATTTATTCCCAAACGTGGCGTTCTTTTTTCTTGTATAAGCCTAGACCCACGTGTTTATAGCTATTTAAATCATTTTTTAATTGATACATTTCTTTGTTAAGGTCGATGATTTTTTGTTTAAGAGTTTCGTTATCGGTTTTGCAACGAATAAGCTCAACAACAACTTCATCCATCCCTTCAAGTTTTTCATCAATAACTTTAGCAATTTTATCGCTAAGAGTTGTTTCCATGTTGCGAATTGAATTAAGGATATTAGTAATTGCAAGATTAGGACGTTCTGCAGGCAAAGCTTTTTGGGATTGCATTTGTCTTAAATGTTTAACTTCGTCATAAGAAAAATAAGTTTGACCTTTAGTATTTTTCTTAGGTAAAATTGATGCACGCTTGCAAAGTTCGACAATTTCTTTATTGTCAGCATTTAGTATATTTCTAACCTCTTTAGGTGATAAAGTTTTCTCCCCAGTTTCTATCATTTTAATATCCCTTAGTATTTCCCCAATTATATTTTATAAAATATTTCGTAAAAAGACAAATTGTTAACGTTTATATTGTAACATCACTTAATATTAATGTATTTGGAACACGCATTTTGAACAATGAGCTTTTGGATGAAGAACCAGATTGTCTTCCAGATCATACATTTTTTTAATTTTGGTAATTAAAGGTGCGTCGCATTTAGGGCATCTAAGACCACCAGCTCCGTTAAGAATAAGCTCTTTGATGCTTTCGATAATTTGTAAAGAAACGAAATCGTTTCTGAAATCTTTTTCCAAGATACGAATTTCTTCTGGGTGGCATTTTAAGCCCTTGGCAAGATTTTGGCGAACTGTAACGGATAAAAATAGTTCTTTGCCAGCCTCGATATCTTCGATTAGAGATAAGTCTAGTCCTGATTTTATTGCGAGGCCTTTAGGTGAAAGCCCTAGATTATCTCTTTGTTGTTGAACGAATTGAGCTAAAGTTTTTTTCATAAGAGGATTGTATAACAAACAAGGAATATTTAATAGAGCTTGAAAAAAGATAAATTGAGGTTATAATATAAATACAGAACATTGAAATATGGGGACGTCCGGATTTGACAGGATGTTTGATTAATACAGGTTGCGTGTCCGAGCGCTGTTCTCGGTTATCAACGAGCAAAACAAATTAAATGCTAAAAATACAGATAACGTAATCGTAGGCCGTTTCGGCGCAGACAGATATGCATTAGCTGCATAGTCCGATTACTATAGCTACTTTATTAGCCCAGCTTGCCGGTTAATAGGGTCCACTATGCAAGACGCAGTATGTTGATGATGGTAGGCATATCAAGATAGCCATCAGTGGTTTAGAGTTTCCACCAAATAAAACCTAGGGCTGATTTAAGGGTTGTGATACTTTCCTGAATCAGTTGAGCGGATTAGTATCTACGCACGTAGAAGCAGGTGTTGGTCCATTTTGGACGTGGGTTCGAGTCCCACCGTCTCCATTTTTAAATTTACAAATTATGCAGAGGGACGAGAACCCACAACAAAGCGAGAGCTTTGTCAAATATAACCTAACAGGACTTTTATGATGGGAGTTTTGTAGAAAAAGTGCCGAGTTTAGGGCAAATGAGGCTGGTTAATAGTATTGATATTTGAGGGACAATTTTTGCACTTTTGTCTCTTTTCTTGCACTATTTTGCACTCTTTTTTGTCATGCTGAATTTATTTCAGCATCTATCCCACTTGGTGTTTAGCATTAAGCCCCGTGCAACTTTGTGCAACAAAGTGCAAAAATAATTTATCTTTTAGTTTGATATGTGTCGAAATGTCTCTGAGATTGAGATTCAGGACTTGATGTTTCTGCGAAAGAGAGCAATTAATGTGTATGCAAAGGAAACATACACATGGCAGAATTTATACCAGAAAAATCAAAACAAATAGCACTAGCAAGATTAGATATGGTTCATAAATGGCTTGAGTTTAGGAAGAAATCTCAAAACAAACTCCAAGCTGACTACGATTTTGTCAAATTGCATAATACTTCAAACTCTCACTTATTTGAGATTTTAGGTAAAATCTCTCGTGGAAGTTTACATCGTTGGTACTCAATGCTCAACGGAACTGAAGATTACACAAAATTATTACCACAGTATAAATATTCAGGGGTAAATGAATATAGAACGGTACTGAATGATGAAGAAATAAAAATCTTTATGGGTTTACTTCTGCATCCAAATAGATTATCAATTGGAAAAGCAATTGCACTTACTAAATACAAATTGCATGAGCAAGGGCAAAGTTTTATCCCCGCTGATATTACATTTAGACGTTATGCAAAATGGTTTAAAGATAATAATTATGATAAATGGATTCTTGCTCGTGACGGAGAAAAGGCTTTATCAGACAAAGTTGAACCATATATAAAGCGTGATGCAAGTTTGCTTGAAGTCGGAGACATTCTTGTGGCCGATGGTCATAAATTAGCGTTTCAAGTAATAAATCCATTTACAGGGAAACCTTGTAGAGCAACATTGGTTGGATTCTTGGATTGGAAATCGACTGCGCTTGTTGGCTATGAAATTATGCTTGAAGAAAATACGCAATGTATAGCTTCGGCACTCAGGAACGCAATAATAAATCTCTATATGATTCCAAAAGTTGTTTATCAAGATAATGGTCGAGCATTTAGGGCAAAATATTTTACTGATGATAAAGGTTTCACGGAATTAGGGTTTCAGGGGTTGTATTCAAAACTCGGAATAGAAACAGTTTTTGCTCGTCCATATAATGCCAGAGCAAAAGTTATAGAAAGATTTTTTAAAGAATTTCAAGAAGGTTTTGAAAAGCTATTGCCAAGTTATATCGGAAGCAGCATTCAAAATAAACCTGCTTATATGATAAGAAACGAAATTTTTCACAAAAGTCTCCATAACAATTATATTCCAACTATTGAAGAAACAATAAAAATGATTGATATGTGGCTGAGTTTTAAGAATTCACAGTCTTGCCCGAATGCCCCTGATAAAACAATTACAGAAGTTTTATCCGAAAGAAAAAGACAAAATATTGATATTAATACTCTTGATGATTTAATGCTTGCAGCAGAAGTAAAAACAATTCAGCGAAATGGAATTAGGTTTTTAAATTGTGACTATTTTGATGAAAGATTATATGGTTTTAAGAGCAGAGTTTTAATAAAATACAATTTATTTGATTTAACAAAAATAAAAGTATTTACCCACAAAGGCGAATATTTATGCACAGCAGAACGTGTAACCGAAACTCATCCAATGGCAAAATTATTAGGTAATGTAAAAGATTATGAGGATTATAAGCAGAAAATTGTAAAACAACGCCAGCTGAAGAAGAAAACAGTTGAGTCGGTTAAAAAATATCTGGAAGTGGAAGATATAAAATTGCTTGAAACACAAATGGAACCTGTCGAAATTCAAACACCGTTCAAATCTGATTCAAAAAGGGTTCAAACGCTGTTCAAAAATAATTCAGAAAAATATGAGTATCTGTTAAAAAATGATCCAAATAATTCTTGGATAGCAGAATTTAGAAATACAAAGGAGTATAGACTTTTATATGAAGAAAATATTTGTTAAAACTCAAAACGCCAAAAACTTCATCGGACTTGTTGAAAATCTGATTAATAAACCTAAAAACATACCCAAGATGGGACTTGTTTATGGCGAGCCAGGGCTTGGAAAATCACAAACGGCATTGTGGTTAGCGTGCAAGTATGATGGAGTATATTTAAGAGCCTCAAACCTTATGACTGGCAGATGGCTTTTGGAAGAAATGGTCAAAGAACTTGACGAAATCCCTAGATTTTTAAGTTCTGGTAATTTCAATCTTGTAGTTAAAAAGTTAAAACAAAACCCACAAATAATTTTTATTGACGAAATTGATTATCTTATGAATAACTACAAATCAATTGAAACATTAAGGGATATCCACGATGAAACAGATTGTCCAATAATTTTTATTGGAATGGGTTTGGTGCACAGAAAGCTCGAACGTTACACGCATTTATATGACAGGTTTTCAGAAATTCTAAAATTTGAAACTTTTGGAATAAATGATTTATCACAAATATTTAATCAATTATCCGAAGTTACATTTACCTCCGATGCAATTGAATATATTTACCCTAAATACAATCGATTCAGACAAATCGTTCAGCTTATAAATCAGATGGAAAATTTTGCCAAAGATAATAACTTAACAGAAATTACAGAAGAAATAATGGAGCAAATTGTATGAACATAGAAAAATTAGCAAAGCATTTAAAAGAATTTACCTTTGATGAAATAGAAATGATTGCGGAATACGATTGTAAAACAGAGCTTGAACACCTTTTGAACGAAGGTAAAATAGCCTTTGAACAAGGGTTGTATAAATATGTTGAAAAATTTGAAAAAAGCTTTAGCTTGTTTGAAAAACCAGAGTTAAAAGATGAAAAAATTCTGTTTAAAGATATGGCAGCACATTATATTACCAGTCGGAGTTTAAGCAAAAATACACTTAAAGGTTATAAATCGTTGCTAAAATATAATCTGCTACCGTATTTTGGCGAAAAATATTTAAATGAAATTACTTATGAAATGATTGTTGATTTTATGCAAAGTATGAAAAAACGATATCGCCCCAAAACAGCAAGTAATGCAGTAACTTTACTTGGAAGTATTTTAAAATCAGCATTCCTAGAAGGATACATAAAAACGAACCCGTATTATGGTGTTAAGAACTCAAAATCCAAATAAGGAAAATAATATGACTAAATACAACAAACTACCACAAGCTGAACATATGTATATTTATGAGAGAAAATCTGTAGCTAAAATTGGTGCGCAACTTGGGCTTTCCAGAAGAATTTTATTTTATTGGAAAAAGAAATACAACTGGGATAAAAAACGATTTGAGCTTGAATATGAGAAAGAAAATTTTAGCAAAGAATTATTAGAGTTTGCAAGAAAAATTATGAATAAAATCTCTAATGATATTGATAATAATCAAAAAACACCACCACCAGAAATTTATTCATTGATAAATATTCTTAAAAATATTCCACTTGTAAATCAATATACAAACTCGATAAAAACTGATAAAAAACCAAAACAAAAAGAATTTCTTTCAGAAGAAAATTTGAAAATGATTGAGAGAGAATTTTTTGGTATGTTATAAAATAGGGGGCTCTTAAGCCCCCTATATTGGTTGAATATTATTCTATCGGGTTTTCCTTTATATCAAAACTACCTAAAATTTTGAGTTCTTGTAAAACAAATTCATCGAGATCTTTTGCTGTTGTTGATATCCAAGAATGGCCATAGCCCATAACTGTATCTTGCCAAGTATGAGTGTTTCCTTCTTGTAAAGATTTAATAAACGAGTCAATTCTTGAACTTTTTTCTGCATCAGGTCTATATTTTTCGACATAAGCTTTTAAATCATTAGCTATTTTTAAAGCTAAGTCATTTTTATCATCAAAACCAAGCTCGGTAACTAACTGTTGAAAGAAACCTTGATCATCAGTATGCTCATAAATACCCAAGAAATCCATAACATTATCACTATTTACTTTACCAATAGCCTCTCTTATTAAAGCTTGATCTTCTTCTGTAGTGTATCCTTGTAATGCGTAATATGAATCATATTTTTCTTCTCCGGCATATTCAGCCTTGTCTCTTGTTGGAACATTGACAACAGGAGCTTCTGTTTTAATATGACGCTTTATTAATTCTTGTTTCAAGTATTCTTTTTCCTCAGCAGTAAAACCTTTATATTTGTTATTTAATAAAGCCTGTAATTCCATTTCAATATCATCATTTGGTTTGAATTTTTTCTCAGATTTATCATACTGCTTTAATAAATCGTCAATTTCCTTTTTACCAGCTTCCGTTAAACCTTTTTCTAATTCTGCTTGAGCTTTATCTGCTTCCAATTTCTCTAAAGTAGGGTATTTATTTTCATATTCAATCATAAATCCTTGAATATACTCTTTATTGCCTGCACCAGCTTCCCCTGCTAAAAGCTTTGATAAAGATTCATATTCCGCTGGAGTATCGATTTTGCGAGAGTTGCCCGACATCTGCTTAATTGCATCAACTTGCTCCATAATTTTTTGTGATACCTTTGATAAATCTACCATAGAACACTCCTTTCTTAGTTTTTACTTTGTCTTATCTATTTGCATCTTACTTTTTGCTTTATGTAACACAATACGAATTGTGTTACATAATTAGACACATATTGGATATTTTTCGTATGTGGAAGGTAATATGGACAAGTAATTTAAGGAGTAACATATGGAATTTGTAGAACCAATACGAGA
>JAZUAO010000032.1:0-14068 GCA_045638025.1 Candidatus Gastranaerophilaceae bacterium | reverse complement strand
AGGTGCAAAAGAACTTTTGTGTATTCGTGTTATGGGCAGCTCAAACAAAAAATTTGCAGCAGTACGTGATGAAATTGTAGCTTCTGTAAAACATGCAACTCCTAATATGGCTGTAAAAAAACGTGAAGTTGTAAAAGCTGTTGTAGTAAGAACAAAAGCTGATATCAAACGTAATGACGGTTCAGTTATCAGATTTGATGAAAATGCAGCAGTAATTATCAACAAAGACGGTAACCCAAGAGGAACTCGTGTTTTCGGACCTGTAGCTCGTGAATTAAGAGACAAAGGTTATATGAAAATAGTTTCATTGGCACCAGAAGTTATTTAAACGTATAAAGGGACAGAAAAATGACAGACAAAAATAAAAAAGGTTTACATGTAAAATCTGGTGACAGAGTCATCGTTATTGCAGGTAAAGACAAAGGCAAAACAGGTAACGTGAAAAAAGCTTACCCTGCTGAAGGCAAAGTTTCGGTTGAAGGTGCTAACATGATTACAAAAGCACAAAAACCTATGCCAGCTGCAGGTATTCAAGGCGGACTTGTAAAACTTGAAGCTCCAATGGATGCATCAAAAGTTATGGTAGTTTGTCCAGCTTGCGAAAAACCTACAAGAATTAAACACAACGTAGTAGACGGTAAAAAAGTTCGCGTTTGCAAAAAATGCGGAGAACAACTAGATGCTTAATGTGTAAAACAATTTACGACATTAATACCAATAGTAAAGGAAAAGAAAAATGACAAAAACAGAAAGTTTAAGAAAAAAATACAACGAAGAAGTAAAATCAGCTTTGAAAGAAAAGTTTGGTTATACAAATGATCACCAAGTTCCAAGATTACACAAAATCGTGTTGAACATGGGTGTTGGTGAAGCTTCTCACAACTCAAAAATTGCTGAAGCAATTGAAGCACAATTAACAAAAATTGCTGGTCAAAAAGCAGTAGTTACTAAAGCTAAAAAATCAATCGCATCTTACAAATTAAGAGAAGGTATGCCGGTTGGTGCTATGGTAACATTACGTGGCGAAAGAATGTATGACTTCTTACAAAAATTAATCTGCGTAGTATTACCAAGAATCAGAGACTTCCGTGGCGTTAGCGCAAAAAGTTTTGACGGCCGTGGTAACTATACATTAGGTTTGAAAGAACAAGCATTATTCCCTGAAATCTCTTATGAAGAAGTAGATTTAGTTAAGGGTATGAACGTATCAGTTATCACAACTGCTGAAACTGATGACGAAGCAAGAGAATTATTAAGACTCTTGGGTATGCCTTTCAAAAAATAGTTTAGAATATAATTACAACACAACATAAAGGAGAAATTCATGGCTAAAAAAGCGATGATGAACAAAGAAGAAAAAAGAAGACAACTTGCAGCAGCAGGTAAATACCCTGTTGTAAGACTTCATAACAGATGCAGCATCTGCGGCCGTCCACACGGTTTCCACAGAGATTTCGGTCTTTGCAGAATCTGTTTAAGAAAAATGGCTCACCAAGGTCTATTACCTGGCGTTACAAAAGCTAGCTGGTAGTCTGAGTTATTCGAAAATTATAAAAAGACAGGGCCTTTGTCCTGTCTTTTTGTGTGTACAAATGTAAAAAGTTACTTGTAAAATAAGATGTTTCATGATAAATTAGTTGTACAGTTCCAGACTGCTGAAACAAGTTTTCTAGTAAAGCAACATTAATTCAGTAAGTGGTGTAATAGTTAAAGAGGAAACTGCCTGTAACTGTAGGTAAGTCCGGAGGAATTCAAATGAATACAGATCCTATAGCAGATATGCTAACAAGAATCAGAAACGCTAGCCTTGTTTCTCATGAAACAGTTTCTATGCCTTCATCAAAATTGAAAGTAGAATTGGCTAAATTGTTAAAATCAGAAGGTTTCATTGTTGATTTTGCGGTTAAAGAAGATGGTAAATTCAAATCTTTAGTAATCACTTTGAAATATGATGCAAAACACAAGCCTGTAATCACAAAACTTGAAAGAGTTTCAAAACCAGGTTTGAGAAACTATTCAAAAGCTAAAAACTTGCCACAAGTTTTAGGCGGTATGGGTGTAGCTATCGTTTCAACAAGCAAAGGCTTGATGACTGATAGAAAAGCTCGTAAAGAAAACGTTGGTGGCGAAGTACTTTGCTACGTATATTAATGCTGAGCAGAGCCACGAGCGTCAGCGAGAGTCGAACGTGCATCAACGTAAACGTGAAGTTTTCGTTGTAAACGTGAGCGGTGGCGTTCATGGCGAGGCTAAAATGCCGAGCAGAGCCACAAATTAAACATCAGATATAATTGGTAGAAAAATCTGATAAGTTGTACAAATATACCAAAGGAGAAATTAAAATGTCACGTATAGGTAAAAAACCAATCGAAATTCCTCAAGGTGTTGAGGTTAAAATAGACGGACAAGTAGTTACTGTAAAAGGACCTTTAGGCGAAGAAACAGTTACAGTCCGTCCAGAAATCGCAGTTAGAGTTGAAGAAAACCAAGTTGTTGTTTCTAGAAACGTTGAAACAAAAGAAGCTAACGCATTATTTGGTCTTTCAAGAACATTAATTGCAAACGCTGTTCACGGCGTAAAAACAGGTTTTGAAAAGAAACTTGAAATCGTTGGTGTTGGTTACCGTGCTAACATGGAAGGTAGCAACCTTAACCTAGCATTGGGTTACTCTCACCCTGTAATTGTTGTACCACCAGCTGGTATTACTATTGCAGTAGAAGCTAACACAAAAATTTCTGTAAAAGGTACTAACAAACAAACAGTTGGTGATGTAGCTGCAGAAATTAGAGGCAAACGTCCACCTGAAGTTTACAAAGGAAAAGGTGTAAAATATGAAGGTGAATACATCAGACGTAAAGCTGGTAAAGCTGGTAAGAAATAATAACAAGCCCACATAAACCCTTAAAAGGTGGTTCTTTAAGAAGGTTTGGGTAAAACGAAAGGATAAAACAATGATTAAACAAAAAACTAGAAAACCACAGGTACAAAAAAGACACAGAACAATCAGAACAAAGATTTCAGGAACGGCTGAATTCCCAAGATTGGCAGTTTATAGAAGTACAAAACACATCTACGCTCAATTGATTGATGACGAAAACAAAGTAACAATTTGTTCAGCATCTTCAGTTGACAAAGACCTTAAAGAAAAATTAGCTCACGGTGGTAACATTGACGCTGCTAAAGTTGTTGGTGAAGCTATCGCTAACAAAGCTAAAGAAAAAGGCGTTGAATGCGTAGTATTCGATCGTGGCGGATTCTTATATCACGGTCGTATCGCAGCTTTGGCTGACGCAGCTCGTGAAGCTGGCTTGATGTTCTAATCAAGAATTCAAATCTAAAAGATGTCTTCTGATATTCAGAAGGCATCTTTTTTTATTAAAAAATAATTAATTATTCAGCGGATTGAAATATTTTATATTATCATAATAATAGGAGAAAGCTATGAAATATAAAGATTATTATGAAATATTAGGAATAAAAAAAGATGCAAGCGATTCTGAGATTAAATCAGCATACAGAAAACTTGCTCGTAAATATCATCCAGATGTTAATAAAACAAAAGATGCAGAAGAAAAGTTTAAAGATATCAATGAGGCTTACGAAGTTTTAGGTGATAAACAAAAACGCCAAAGATATGATAGTTTAGGTTCAAATTGGCAGGGTGGAGCTGATTTCACACCTCCACCAGGATTTGAACATTTTAATTTTGGTGGCGGACAAGGTTTCCAAAGTTTTAACTTTGGCGGCCAAGATATGGGTGGTTTTTCTGATTTCTTCAGCTCTATTTTTGGTGATATGATGGGAGCTGGTCAAGCTAGACAAGCTGGAGGGTTTGGTGGCTTTGATGGATTTGATTTTGGACAACAACAAAGAGCGCAAAGAAAACCTCAAAAGTCAGAAGATTTGGACGTTACAATGAATTTTAATGTTACGGCTAAAGATTTGTTTGAACAAAAACCCGTTACTGTTAAATTTAACCAAATGGAGCGTTGCAAACAATGTCCACCACATGGTTTTTGTGCAGCTTGCGGTGGAACAGGAGTTCGTTCTGAACAAAAATCTATCAAGGTAAAAATACCTATGGATGTAAAAGAGGGTCAAAAAATTCGTGTTAAAGGTGAGGGTAAAACTGATGAATATGGCCAAAAGGGTGATTTGTATTTAGTTTTGCATATGAAAGACAATGAATATGAGTTGAACGGTACTGACTTAACAAAAGATATTGAAATTACACCACCAGAAGCTGTATTAGGATGCAAAAAAGATATTCAAACTTTACACGGTAAAATCGGTATAAAAATTCCTCCAAAAACTTCAACAGGGCAAATGCTTAGGTTGAAAGATTTGGGTTTACCTAAAAAAGGTGGTGGACACGGAAATTTAAATGCCAGAATTAAAATTGTTATTCCAAAAGATTTGACAGAAGAACAAATAGAATTGTATAAAAAAATACAAGAATTATAATGATTAATAAATAAGGAGGGTAATCAACCCTCCTGTTTTTTATCTTCATTTCTGTCAGGTGCCAAGCATAACCTGACCTACGCAGTTTAATAATCCATTTTGCCAACTTCAATTATTCTGCCAGTACAATTTGAGCCAGAATTTGAAAAAACATTTAATAGTTGATTTGCTTCTTCTCTTCCCTCAACTTGAGTAAAGTAGTCTTTCAATGATAAATCGTAGTTTTTAGGGTTGCAAATTTGAGTCCAATGAGGGCTGAAAAAGAAACCGTCATTGAGTTCTGCAGACATGCTTTCTCCTTGATTGCTATAGGGATACCTTTTTGTCCATATCCATATAAAGCCCCATCGTTTGTAGCTCTAAATCAAACCAATCTCTACCATTTTTCCTAACTTAGGTCAATTTGCATTGTAAATAATTATTAAACTTAATTAGTTATAATTAAAGTTTTAGAGCAATTCTGTCGTAATTATTTTTAGAAATGGAGGCTTACTATGCAAAATAAGATTTCAACACAAGCAAGTTATGAAGAAGTTATGGATTATTTAAATACTTTTGACGAAGTAGATGATATGTTATTAGAGTTTTTAAATGATTCGAAGCCTCAACTTACGGTAATTAGTGAAAATACAGACGTTGTATTTGAAGAAAATTTTATTGATATTGTAGATTTCTTGAGTAAAGAAGGTATTTAATTGTAAACATTTGTGTACACTAAAGCCACCGAAATTAAATTTTCGGTGGCTTTTTGTCGTATAACTAAATATCTGCATCACAGGATATTTTATGGGTTTTAGAGACAGTTTAATTACAATATTAGAATATTGTATTGCGCAATCGCTAGTAAGATTTGGCGATACACCTTTGGTGCGCCTGTCAGATGAAGATATTGAGCCGCCTTATTTTGAAAATGTTACTGATGCCTATAGTGAAAACATTGTATATTCTTATGAAAAATTTATAGAAATAATTAATTCAAAGGGACTCGACGGATTTGTGTTTTAATGTTAGAATTTCGGTATGGGAGAATTCAAACATTATACTGTTATGAAAAATGAAGCTGTTGACGCATTAGATTGCAAAGACGGTCTTGTTTATGTTGATTGTACTCTTGGTGGTGGTGGTCATAGTGAATTAATTTTGCAAAGAATATCACCAAATGGTAGATTAATTGCATTTGATGTAGATGATGATGCGATAGCAGCTGCTTCAGAACGATTGAAAGAATATAAAAATTTAACCATTGTAAAAAGTTCTTATGCCAACATAAAACAAGTTTTGGCAAATTTAGGTGTAGAAAAAATTACTGGTGGCGTTTTGTTTGATTTGGGTGCTTCATATCATCAATTAACAAAGGCAGAACGAGGTTTTTCTTTTTCAAAAGAAGCCCCATTGGATATGAGATTTAATCAAGATTCGGATTTCTCTGCTTATGATGTTGTTAATAATTATTCTGAAGATGATTTGGTTAGAATATTTTCTGAATATGGAGAAGAAAGATTTTCAAAAAGAATTGCAAAGACAATTGTAGAGCGACGCAAGCAGAAA
The DNA here is from genome assembly GCA_045638025.1 of Candidatus Gastranaerophilaceae bacterium. Taxonomy (GTDB): domain Bacteria; phylum Cyanobacteriota; class Vampirovibrionia; order Gastranaerophilales; family Gastranaerophilaceae; genus SIG32. The sequence continues at coordinate 8,055 of JAZUAO010000032.1, read as the reverse complement.
AACCTTGAAACAACAACAGAATTAGCTAACCTAATTGTTGATTGTACTCCAAAAATTAAATCCTCTATACACCCAGCTACACGTGTATTTCAGGCGATTCGTATAGAAGTAAATCAAGAGTTACAAAATGTTAAAAATACATTAAATGATGTGTTGGATTTATTAGAAGTTGGTGCTATAATGAGTGTAATAAGTTTTCACTCTTTAGAAGATAGAGTAGTGAAACAAATGTTTAAATATCACTCTCAAAAGTGCCATTGCGAAAAAACTCAGATGATTTGCAATTGCCCACCACCAAAATTAGAGCTTGTGAATAAAAAGCCAATTATGGCGAGTGAAGAGGAGATAAAAGAGAATTTTCCGTCAAGGAGCGCAAAGTTAAGAGTTGCTATTAGAGTGTAGTTGGGGAAGAAAAAGTTGTTAAACACAGCGCATGCTCAAAAATCAAATAATTCTTATCAGGGATATGTACAAAATCCGATTGAACGTGTAGAAGCACCAATCATAGAAGGTTATTTTTACAAAGAAAGTACGGTGAAAGACATGGCGATAAGAAAAGTTAATAAATCATTAAGTGGCTTGTTAGTTATGGCTGTTATCACAACATTTGTAAGTTATTATTTTGTTATGTGTAATGAATTGACTCTTGATACGTTAAATCGTCAAATCGTTGCATTGAATGAAGAAAATTCAGAATTGCAAAATAATTTAGATAGATTAAAATCATTCAATAATGTTGATACAAAAATGATGCAATACAATCTTTTGCACAAAGCTGAAAATGTTTTAGAAGTGCCAGCAATTAAAGCTGTTGCAAACGTCGATACAAAACATATTTCATCAGCTCCGTTTAAGTGGGCAATTGGTTACTAAAGAATTTTAAAAAGCGAGTTTAAGGCTCGCTTTTTTAATGTTTGTAAAATTTTCCCATACTAAAGTAGGAAATTTTGCAAAAAATATTAAAGTTTTTTTAAATCGTGCCGTATATAAAAATATAGGCATGTATAGAAGGATATTTTAATGAAGAAAGATGAGATAAAAAACGGTGTGTCCTTATTTGGTCAATCTGACTTTTTATTAGAAGGTGGCGATCCGTTAGAGGAAATTTTTGCATTAAATTTAGGAGATTTTATTTCTGAACATCTTATTTCAGAAGATTTAGCAAAGAAAATTAGTTCAAATAACAAAGATAAAAGAGAAGGTCTTAAAAATCAACTTAGTGAATTGATTTCAATTTATTCTTCTCAAAATACGCTTTGTGTGTTGAGTTTTGATTCAAAAGAAGAACATGCTATCTATACTTCAATTGCAAATACTGTTAAACAAATGATTGAAGTTGAATCTTGTCATATTTATATGAAAAAAGAGGACAAAATGCTTTGCGTTGGTTCATCAAATGATATTGCGGTTCAAGAAATCGAAGTGAATTTTGGTGGAAAAGATTTTGTTTATGAAAATAACATGACATATGTTGCAATGCGATCTCCAACTCAAGTTGTAGGGGTGATTGCTATTGAAGCTATGACAGATAAACCGCTTCAAAAAGAATATTTAAAATTAGTTGTTAGTATTGCTAATTTGTTTGCAACTTCTATGGAGTTACAATTTCAAGTTGATGAAACTCACAAGCTTTTAGATAATGAAGAAGCAAATGTTTCTGATATGCAACATTTGAGAGCAGAATTAACAGCATTAATTGGTGATTTGTGCGATTATCAACAAAACTTTGTAGAAGAATTAGCGAAAGCCGTTGATGCTAAAGGACAATATAAAGTTTCACATTCACAAAATACTGCAAATTTAGCAAGATTGATTTGTAGAGAACTTGGTTTGAATGAGAAAACAACTGACTTAATATACTATGCAGGCATGCTTCAAAATATTGGTAAAATTACATTGCCAGAAAGTATTTTTGCAACAAATGGTAAATTATCACCAGAAGAATTGAAAAAAGTTCAAGAACACATAAACACTGGTGTTAATTTGTTGATGAATATTAACTTCCTATCAGAGGTTGTTCCATATATTAATTATCAAACAGAACGTTATGATGGTTCTGGAAAACCTGAGGGATTAAAAGGTCAATCAATCCCTCTAGGCTCTAGAATTATCGCAGTTGCTGATGCATTTAGTGCTATGACTTCGGATAGACCATATAGAAAAGCAATGCCTAACGAGCAGGCTATTGAAATTATGCAAAGTGATTCTAAATGGGATCCTGTGGTGATTGATGCACTAAAAGTTGTTGCTAAATAGTTATTATACTAAATGCGACTATTTCTGCGATATTAAGGTTTAACCAGTCGTATTGAAAACACATGTAATCGTGACATTCACAATCTTCATGTGTACAAGTACAATAATCTTCAAGTCTGCATATAGTTACGTCTTGTAGTGCAATTATACAGTCGTGACAATCTGAACATTTGCTTTTAAATTCGTGAATTTTGCCGTCAATTTTTAAATGATTGGTAAAAATCACGATTTTTTCTGATGAATTTTCTTCCATAATATTTTGGATAGCATCTCTTAAATTTTTAGACATAATTTACCTCCTAAAAAAATATAAATCACTTTATCAAAAAATAAATTATCCAAATTGTGTGTCTGTTTGATTGATATAAATGTTTGTGTTATTTTTTAGTTACGGAATATAAATAAAGAGGGATTTATTAATGTTAGATACCAAAATTAAATTAGAGGATTTACCTACAGTTTACGATTCACAATCCACAGAAGAAGAAATTTATAAATTCTGGGAAGAGAATGAAATGTTTAAGGCTGATTCAAAAAGCCAAAAACCACCTTATTCAATTGTAATTCCACCGCCAAACGTCACAGGTGTATTACACATGGGTCATGCGTTAGATGGCACATTACAAGATATTCTTACTCGCTATCATAGAATGAGTGGTTATGAGGCTTTGTGGTTGCCTGGAACAGATCACGCTGGTATTGCAACTCAAGCAGTTGTAGAAAAACAATTAAGAGCTGAAGGTTTAACTCGTCACGATTTAGGTAGAGAAAAATTCCTAGAAAGAACTTGGGAATGGGCTAACGAACATAAATCTGCTATTCTTAATCAATTTAAAAGATTAGGAGCGTCTTTTGACCGTTCAAGAGAAAGATTTACTTTCGATAAAGGTTGCTCTGATGCCGTAAAAGAAGTTTTTGTAACCTTATTCAATAAAGGTTTGATTTATAAAGGTGCATACATTGTAAACTGGTGTCCTCGTTGTCAATCTGCTATTTCAGATATTGAAACTGAATATGAAACAGAACAAGGGCATATGTGGGAAATTTCTTATCCCCTAAAAGGTGAATCAGGTGCGATTATTGTTGCAACAACTCGCCCAGAAACAATATTTGGTGATGTTGCAATTGCTGTTAATCCAACTGATCACAAATATTCAGAACTTGTGGGTAAAACAGTAGTTATTCCTCTTTCTGGTAGAGAAATTCCTATTATTGCAGATGAATATGTTGACAAATCTTTCGGTACTGGTGCTGTTAAAATTACACCAGCTCACGATCCAAATGATTACGAAGTTGGTAAACGCCACAATATGAAACCTATTTGGGTTATTGATGAAGAAGGCAAAATGAAAGCTTGTGGCGAAGTCCCTCCAAAATATCATGGAATGGATAGATATGAAGCTCGTGAAGCAATTGTTGGTGACTTGTCTTATCAAAACTTTTTATTAAGAGTTCGCGAGCATGAACACAATGTTGGCAAGTGTCAACGTTGTAATACAACAATCGAACCGTTACTTTCAGAACAGTGGTTTGTAAAAATGGAACCACTAGCAAAAGAAGCTATTGCTGCAGTTAAAGATGGTAGAATAAAATTTGTTCCAGAACGTTGGGAGAAAAACTACTTAGGTTGGATGGAAAACATTAGAGATTGGTGTATTTCAAGACAACTTTGGTGGGGACATCAAATTCCAGCGTACTATCACAATGTAACTGGAGAAATGGTCGTAGCAAAAGAAAATCCAGATCCTGCAAATTATACTCAAGATACTGATTGCCTTGATACTTGGTTTTCATCAGGTTTGTGGCCTTTCTCAACAATGGGATTCCCAAATGCAGAAACTGATGATTATAAAAAATTCTATCCAACAAGCGTTCTTGTAACAGGTTTTGATATTATCTTCTTCTGGGTTGCTAGAATGATTACAATGGGATTGGAATTTACTAAAAAAGCTCCGTTCTCAACAGTTTATATTCACGGTTTAATTAGAGATGAAAAAGGTCAAAAAATGTCTAAATCAAAAGGCAATACAATTGATCCAGTTCAAATTATTGATAAATATGGTTGTGATGCTTTGAGATTTACAATGACTTCTCTATGTACTTATGGTGGTCAAGATATTAAAATCAGTGACGAAAGATTTGAGTACGGTAGAAATTTTGCTAATAAAATTTGGAATGCTTCGAGATTTGTATTAATGAACCTTGAAGGTGTAGATAATAATGATATTGATTATTCAAAATTAACGATTGTTGATAAATGGATTTTGAACGAATTAAATAATACTGCAAAAGAGTTTAACGAAAATATCAAAAACTACAGAATTGGTGAAACAGCTCACATTATGTATGATTTCTTCTGGAATAAATATTGTGACTGGTATGTTGAAATTGCCAAAATTCAATTACAAGATGAAGAACTTAAATTAAATACTCAACGCGTTTTAAGATATGTTCTTGATATGTCATTGAGATTATTACATCCAATTATGCCACATATTACAGAAAAAGTATGGCAATTGATTCCACAAGAAGCTGAAGAAAAAGCAATTATGTTGAGTGCATTCCCTGTATATTCAGCAGAATTGTCTTTCCCTAAAGAAGCTGAAGAAATGGAATTAGTATTTGAAACAATTAAATCGTTGAGAAATGTTCGCCAAAGTTTCAATATCCCAACATCTTTAAAATTCGATATTGAAGTAAGAGCAGAAAAATCAGAAAAAGCGACATTTGAAGCAATTGAAGCTTATATTAAACGTTTAGCAAAAGTTGAAAATATTTCTTATGCGGATAATACTTCTGATGTTCCTAAAAAATCAGCAACAGCAGTTGTTTCTGCTTCAAAAATAGTTATTCCTTTGGAAAATTTAATTGATTTCAATGAAGAAATTAAACGTCAACAGAAAAAACTTGACAAGCTTGTTTCTGAAAAGAATTCATTATCAGGAAGAATGAGTAACGAAAAATTTGTTGCTAATGCGCCAAAAGAATTGATTGAACAAACAAAAGCAAGAATTGAGGAAATTGAAATCCAAGAAACTGCGATTAATGAATTAATTAGTTCTTTAAGGTCGTAATTAAAAATGAAAAAAGGGACCTCTTAATAAAACTTAAGAGGTTCCTTTTTTCATGTCAAAAAAAATAATTTTGGGGTTATAAACTACTTGTAAGATGTTGCAATTGTTAAGTAATGTTAGTTAAAAAACTTTACAGATTTGCAATCGTCTGATACAATCAAATCGTAGTGTAGTTTATTGGAGTAAATATGGTGGCAAAAGATTTAGATTTTGAGGAATTATTAAAACAGTATGATTATAAATTCCAAAAAGGTGATTTAGTAAAAGGTATTGTTTGTGGTTTTGATGGACAAGGTGTAATGGTTGATATTGGTGCAAAAACAATAGCAATTGTTCCTACTCGCGAAGCAGTAGAAAAAGATGAAAAACCAGAAGACAAATTTGAAAAAGGAAAAGAATACGAATTTTTAATTATTAGAGAAGAAGACGAAGATGGCAAATTCTTGCTTTCTAAGAAAAGAGTTGATTTTGCTTATTCTTGGAAAGAACTTGAAAAAGCAAAAGCTGCTGATGAAACAATTCTTGGTACAGTTGCTGGTATTGTTAAAGGCGGCGTATTAGTTGATATTTCAGGCGTTAGAGGTTTTGTTCCGTCATCTCAATTACGTGCTAAAGAAACAGATTTAGAAGTCGGTGCAAAAATTGAATTGAAAATTTTAACTTTAGATAGCCAACAAAATAACTTTATCTTGTCAAATAAAAAAGTTTATGAAGATACAGCAACTGAAGCTAGAAAAAATGTATTCTCACAAATTGAACCAGGACAAGTTGTAAAAGGTGATGTTGTAAGAATTACAGATTTCGGAGCATTCATTGATTTAGGTGGTATTGATGGTTTGTTACCACTTTCACAACTTTCTTGGAGATGGATTGATCATCCAACTGATATTTTGAAAGTTGGCGATAAAATCGATGTTGAAGTTATTGCAGTTGACCATGATAAACAAAGAGTTTCTTTAAGTTTGAAAAACCTTGAACCAGATCCATGGTTAGAGGCAGAAAAACAAATTAAAGAAGGTGACAAAGTTGAAGGTACAATTACAAGAATTAAACATTTTGGTGCATTTGTAGAAGTGTTCCCTGGTGTAGAAGCATTGTTACCTCACGCTGAAGTTACAGAACTGCAAAATGAATCAAAAAATATTCTTCAAGTTGGGGATAAAGTTCAAACATATATCTTGAAGTTCAACCCAACTGATAAACGCATTGCATTATCTGTTAAAGAACCTGTTGAAGAAAAACCGGTTGAAGAATAATCAAAATTTTGAGGATAAAAGAGAGCCTGCGTATGCGGGCTCTCTTTTATAGTTAATGCTTATTTTACCAAGGATAATCTTTTGGTATCTTCCAATTATTCTCTATTATTCTTGATGCGCAAGTCCAGCCGTTATATGAGTGTGTTGAATTTTCATTGCAACTCCAAGTATCTGTAGGAGTCCACTTAGGACTAGATAGTTTATTATTTGAAATCGCAAAAGTAAATACATCATATCCTGCTCTATTTGGTTTTTCTATTCCATTTACATCAATAGTAATTACTTTTTGATTCCAACCACCTACGCTAAAACTACTACCGTTTGAAAGATAGTAAATATATGGAACCCAGCCACTATAATTCGTTTTTTGAGATGTGCTTGATACGCAATATAAACCTGGAAATTTTTTATTTGGAGTGCAAGTCCACCAACCGGCTGAACCTCCAGCTTTTTTCACAATATTTAAATATGGCGCTATATATTTATCACCATATTCTATATGTCCTTGTACGGTACTTAAATCATTTTTAAGTGTCCAGTTATCTGTTGCGCCGTTGTCATTGATAGACATATTTATTGCTTGACTTAAGATAGCATGTGTTAATCTTAAACGTTCAACTATAACTTTCTTTTGGTAATTTTGGACTAAAGTGGATATAGTAATCGTGGCAACTATACCAATTATGCCTAGAGTAATCAAAACTTCTGCTAATGTAAAACCAAATTTTTTAGTCATATTGTCTCCTGTCATTTTAATTTAATTATTGCATTCAACAGAACTTAACTAATTTACGCAAATAACATAATATTCATTCGTACTTCCTCGAGTTCCAAACTGATCATCATCTGTGCCATTTTTGAATAAATTACGTTGCTTAATTACTGCGTTTGAATCCCTATAATGTTCGTTAGACCAAATTTCTATGAGAGTGCTTTCAGTTTGAATGCCTATAGAACTTAAGAATTCGTCATTTCTGCAATTCGTGGAATCAGGACAGTTGAAATGGCCCTCTGCTCCTATTGATTCAGTACCATATATATAGGAAGCTATTTCTGCCAATTGATTCATTGAAGCGACTTTATTTCTACCACCACAAGCAATTACTGCTCCAGTCCAATAATCAGGGGAATAATAGCATGATTCTATTCCATATTGTGACATTATTTTTTGGTCTGTAGGATCTGTAGATGTTCCATCTGTACAATCTCCGTTCCAAATATATGGATTGGACGCCATAAATGCGCCACTGTAACACGTCCCTCCGATTTCAAAAGCGCAGGTTGCACCACCTAATCTATTAATTACACCGAAGTTGCCAAGGTCTTTCCCCGAAGTATTAGGATTTTTATTGCCTGATACATCATATAACATTGAAATACATTCAGCCCCTTTAAATTGATTAGAATAAGGATCACCAGAACATTTTGGATTATAAGCAACAAGTCCAGTTACACCATTTGCAAATTGT
>JAZUAO010000031.1:0-29671 GCA_045638025.1 Candidatus Gastranaerophilaceae bacterium | reverse complement strand
TAATGCTAAAATCCAAATAATTCAAGCACAAGATAAAAACCTTGAATTGAGATTGAAGCAATTAGATACAGAACAAGATGCTATTTCAAATGAAATGGATGCAGTTCAAAAAGTTATCGAGAAAAATACTGAAAGTACATTTAAAACTTTCGGTTAATCCGACAAAATTTTCCTTTCCCTTTTTCCTTTTTCCTATTGATTTTCCAACGACTTTTGTATAAGAGTCGTTTTTCTTTTTGTTGTGATATACTTTTTTTATGAACAAGAAAATTACAGAAATTGCAGAAGTCGTAAAAGCAGATTTGGAGAGAGTTAATAGCAACTTGTTTTTTGAGGTGGATTTAAAACCTCAATTGGCAAAAGAATTGGAATCGTTTTTGAAAGCTCCGTCGAAGAGAATTCGTTCGTTAGTTACGATATTATATTTAAGAGCTGCAAAAATGTATTTGTTGCCAAGTCATTATGAATTATTGGCGGCGGTTGAATTAATACATAATGCATCATTGGTCCATGATGATGTGATTGATGAAAGTAAAATGCGTCGTAATCGTCAAACTTTGAATGATAAATTTGATAACCAATTAGCAGTTATTTCTGGTGATTATTTGATAGGTATTGCATTAGAAAAATTAATTAAAATCGGTTCTTTGTCGGTGTTGGATGTGTTTGCCAAAACTTTGCAAAATATGTGTAAAGGTGAAGTTAATCAGTATTTTAACAGATTCAAAAAAACTGACTTGGAAGCGTACATAGAAAAATCAATTCAAAAAACAGCATTGTTGTTTGAAAGTGCATTAAAATCAGCAGTTATTTTAGCAGATGAAGAATATAATGAAAAAATAAATGAATTTGCTATAAATTTTGGATTAGCATTTCAAATTCGTGATGATTTGCTGAATGTTATGAAAAAAGATAAATCCAAAACTACAACGGATGTTGATGATGGAATTTATAATGCACCTTTAATTTTGTCTGATGATATCAAAGATGGCATTGAAAAAACAAAAGATTTATTGAATAATTATATCAATTGTGCAAAACAATGTATAGAAGATTTGGGAGAAAGTAATTATAAAAAAGCTTTAATAGAGCTTTTGGAGTTAATCAGAAATGTTTAAAGAGCAATTAAAATCTTGGTACAAAAAAAATAAACCTGCGATAAAAGAAACAATTGATACTATAGTTTTTGTTGTTGTAATGGTTATTATAATAAGATTTTTTGTTGGTGAGATTCGTTGGATACCATCAGGTTCCATGCGTCCAACCCTTTTAGAGGGAGATAGAATTTTTGTGGAAAGATTTTCAAGGTTTTACAAAACTCCTGAGCGTGGTGATATTATGGTTTTTTATCCACCATCAACAGAAATAAAAAATACTCCGTGGAAATTGTTTGCGAGGTTGACAGGATTTTTCTGTAAAGATGTTGCATATATTAAACGTGTAATAGGTATGCCTGGCGATAAATTTGAAATTAAAACTGATAAAACTGGCAAAAGTATAGTTTATATAAATGATGAACCGTATGAAGAAAATTATATAAAAAGCGTTTATGATTATTCAATTTGTACAGAAGCAATGAATTGTGGCCCTTTTGTAATCCCTGAAGGTGAATATTTTATGATGGGCGATAATAGAGGAAATTCCCAAGATAGCAGATACTGGGGCACACTAAAAAAAGACAGATTTATTGGGAAAGCTGTCTTTTTATTCTGGCCATTTAATCGTGTAAAAGCTTTACGATAATAAATGGTAGTATTTCATATAATCTGATAAAATTACGGAACTGGTTGCATTAGCAACAGTTGCTTTTAATGCTTGTTCACTATCGGATTCTGCAATTTTTCTGGGTTGTTCTTCTTGAACTTTTTTAGTTTGTTGGGTTTGTTCAACTTTTTGCTGCTCTAGATGTTGCTCTATAGTTTTTAAAATTTCAGAGTGTAAAGCTTTGTCGCCTTGATATGAACCGGTGGATTGCACGCCAGCCTCATCAAGGTCTTTCATAATTTGGCTCCATTCTTGATAATTAGGAACAGTAGTTCCTTGAGCTGATGCGGCAGCATTAGCTCGTTCTAATTCATCAATACTGTTGATTCTTTCAGCCATAATTACTCTCCGGTCTTATATCAATTCTATAATATATAAGTATATTATTCCCACCGAATTTCAAAAAATATTATTTTTGTAATAAAAGTTTATAAAAAAATAAGTCTTGCAATTTGCAAGACTTATTTGACTTGTTAAATTTATTTTATTGTCCTATGCAGAATGCATAAATCGCTGCTTGGCTTCGAGTATTACTGTAATATGTTTGTAGAGCTCTTGCATTTATGTTTTTGTAATACGCATCTTTGCCTCTGCTGTTAGGTTCGTTATTTGTCCAAAGGTGAACAGTTTTTGTGTCGTTTGCTAAGGTAAATCCGAAAGATTTTGTTAATTCTGCATCTCTACAATACGTGTATTCTCCATTGGCATCTGTTGGACAATAAGTCGTTCCGTCTGATGATGCGCTTTCAAATCCATATAAATATGCAGCTAATGCAGTGGCTTGTTCTAATGTTGGCATTTTATCAATGCCACCACATTGTTTTACTGCACCTGCCCAATAGTCGTTTGCATATGCACAATAATTAATACCGAGTTTTTTAGCTTCAGCTCCTGCTGGAGTTTCTGTCCCCGCGCTGCTTGCATTTTCTCCCGCGCAATCCTCATATGTCATAGGTGTTGGTTGGAACGCAAAAGTTGTATAACATGTATCGCCAATTTCAATTGTGCATGTTGAGCCTAAATGTGAAACATTAATAGATCTTATATCTTTTCCGCTGGTGTTTGGATTTTTAGCTCCGCTTGTATCATAAAGAACCGCTAAACAATTTCTTACAGAAACTTGATTTGAGTGTGGATCTTGTAAGCAAACTTTTTCTCCTTCGTTGTCGCTTGAAGTTATTGGATTATATGCAATTAGAGCATTCACACCGTTTGCAAATTGAACGCCAACTAAATCAGTATTCCAAGTTTTTTGCCCGAAGTGTTTAGCTTGTTTTACTTTTTTCATATCAACTTCTTCAGGATCTGCAGTTCCACCGCCATACCACACAACATCTGTAAAGCAATTTAATAGTTTATCGCCTTCACAAATTCTATTTGTCTTGAAGTGTTTAGACAATTCTTCAACAAATTCTGCTGTTGTTTTATGTCCAGATAGAGTAGATTGTGTATTCATTGTTTTTAAGGCTTCGTCAAGTTTAGTTTCAAAAACCTGTGCGGCTGTTGCCCAAGATTTTGCATTGTAATTCGCCACTAGAGTTGGGATAGTAATTGCGGCTACAACTCCAATAATTCCTAGCGTTATTAAAACTTCTGCTAAAGTAAACCCTTTTTTCATATATGACTCCTGTTCGCTTATGAATACTAGTTTATTGAATTTTTATTTATTTGTCAATAATCTAAAAAAAGTAGTAATATTCAACAAAATGTTTAATTAAAAATAAAATTATTAAAAATATTAAGAAAAATTTACAAAAAGTCGAAAAGTTTAATAAAATATGGTGTTTAATCATGTTGGATATTATTGAAACTGTGCCTTTATTAAAAAAACAATCAAAAAATATCATCTAAAAATACCATGAAAACGCAAGAATATTGCTTGCATTCAAATATTTTGCAAATATAATTGTTTTTATGGGTGTATTGTGCCCATAATGACAGCCGAATTGTGGCTATGCCACACAAATAGAAAAGGAAACTTATGTCAAAAGACGTTATTGAATTCGAAGGTACAATCCTAGAAGCAATGCCAAACGCAATGTTTAGAGTTAAATTAGAAAATGATCATGAGATTTTGGCACACATTTCAGGAAAAATCAGAAAGAATTTTATTAGAATTCTTCCAGGTGACAAAGTGAAAGTTGAAATGACACCGTATGATTTATCTAGAGGCAGAATTACCTTCAGACTTAAATAGAAATACATCTCACACAAAAATATAAAGGAAAAAGAAAAATGAAAGTAAGATCATCAGTAAAGAAAATTTGCGACAAATGCAAATGTATCAAAAGAAAAGGCAGAATTGCCGTAATTTGCGAAAATCCTAAACACAAACAACGTCAAGGATAATTGCAGATGTGGAACTTACGCACTCAATCGGTAAGTGGAGAGGAAGTATTTAACCCTCTTACCCAAAAAAATCTAACAACCAAGGTTTTGAATTAACAAGACCTACAAGAAGCCAAGAAAGGAAATATTAAAATGGCAAGATTAGCAGGGGTAGATTTACCTCGTAACAAAAGAATGATAGTAGCGTTAACATATATCTATGGTATTGGACCTACTAGAAGTGCAAAAATTCTTGAAGCAACTGGCATTTCACCAGACTTAAGAACAGACGATTTAACAGAAGATGATATTAAAGCTCTTCGTAACGAATTATCAAACTATAACATTGAAGGTGATTTGAGACGTGAAGTATCATTACACATCAAACGTCTTCAAGAAATTGGTTCATACAGAGGTATGAGACACAAACGTAACTTACCATGCAGAGGTCAAAGAACAAAAACTAATGCAAGAACTCGTCGTGGTAAGAAAAATGGCGCAGTAGCTAAAAAGAAATAAGGCATAGCGCTAGAGATTAAAAAGTAAAGTACAAACGTAAAGGAAATAAAAAAATGGCAAGACCAGTAAAAACTAAGAAAAAAGAAAAGAAAAATGTATTGCAAGGGGGTGTACACATTCAATCTACTTTTAACAATACAATTGTAACTTCTACTGATACTCAAGGTAATGCTATTGCCTGGGCAACAGCTGGTGCAACAGGTTTTAAAGGTGCAAGAAAAGGAACTCCATTCGCAGCTCAATCAGCAGCTGAACTTGTGGCTAAAAAATCTATTGATCAAGGTATGAAAAAAGTTGAAGTTTACATCAAAGGACCTGGTTCAGGTCGTGAAACTGCAATCAGAGCTATTCAAGCTGCTGGTTTAGAAATTACATTAATTAAAGATGTAACTCCTATTCCTCACAACGGTTGCAGACCACCTAAAAAACGTAGAGTATAATTCCTCGTTTATTAGTGTGTAGTGTCGGTGGACACAAAGTGTAGTAAAAGTGGGGGCTTGTGATAGCCAAATCACAAACCATAGATGCCCCACAAAAAGTAAAGGAGAAAAAATGGCAAGATATACAGGACCTTCTAACAAATTGTTTAGAAACAAAAAAGTAACTGATTTGTCAAACAGAAAATTAACTTCTTCTATGAGACAAACAGCGTCAGGTCAACATGGTGCAGTTAGAAAAAAACTTTCTGAATATGCGCTTCACTTGGCTGAAAAACAAAAAATTAGATTCACTTATTTAGTAAGCGAAAAACAATTCGCTAAATATTATAACGAAGCTGCTAGAAGAAAAGGTGTAACAGGTACTATCCTTTTACAACTTCTTGAATCAAGATTAGATAACATCTTGTTTAGAGCTGGTTTCGGTATTACTCGTAAACAATCAAGACAAATCGTTAACCACGGTCACGTACTTGTTAACGGTAAAAAAGTTGACATCCCATCATACTTAGTAAAAGCAGGTGATGTAATCACAGTTAAAGCAAGAAGTTCTGAATACTTGAAAAATGTAATCGGAATGATTGATATGGCTTGTGCACCAGCTTGGATGACAATTGATAAAGATGCTCTTAAAGTGACATTCGACAGAATTCCTGAAAGAGAAGAGCTTGATCCAGAAATTAAAGAACACTTAGTAATTGAATACTACTCAAAATAATGTAAATAAGTTATAGAACTTTTTACATAGATTATCCAACGGAGAAATCCAAGTATAGTTAAAACTAGGAGAAAAAACAAATGGAATTAAAAATTAAATGCGTTAATACAACAACAAGTTCTGACGGTTCACAATACGGTAAATTTGTTATTGAGCCACTAGAAAGAGGCTTTGGTACAACAATCGGTAACTCTTTAAGACGTGTATTATTATCAAGTCTTGAAGGTACAGCTGTTACATCAGCAAGAATTGAAGGTATCACTCACGAATATACAGCAATTCCTGGTGTATTAGAAGATGTTATCGACGTAATGTTAAACTTAAAAGGCTTAGTTGTAAAAACAGATTCTAAAGAAGCTCAACATTTAAGAATAGATGTTGATCGTCCAGGACCTGTTCTAGCAAGTGATATTCAATTACCTGCAGGTGTAAAAGTTGTTAACCCTGACTGGTTGATCTGTACAGTTGCTGATGGTGGTTCTTTCCACGCTGACGTAATTGTTGAATCAGGTAAAGGTTACATTGCTAATGATGTTCCTAGAGATTCTAAAGGTTTATCAATCGATGTATTACCTATCGATGCAACATTTATGCCTATCAAACGTGTTAGCTACACAGTTGAAAATACTCGTGTAGGTGATTCAATCGACTTTGATAAATTAACTTTGGAAATTTGGTCAAATGGTTCAATTGATGTAACAACAGCTTTGAGCCAAGCATCAAACTTGTTAATTGATCACTTTATGCAAATCGCTTCAATTACTGGTCAACCAGTTGTTGCACCTATCGCTTCTGTAGAAGAAGTAATTGAAGAAGATACAAATGTTCCTTCAATGACTATCGAAGAATTGGAATTGTCAGTTAGAGCATACAACTGCTTGAAACGTGCAAGCATCAATTCAATGGCAGAATTGTTGAAGAAATCAGAACATGATTTGTTGAACATTAAAAACTTCGGTAAAAAATCTTCAGACGAAGTAGTTGAAAGACTTCACCACTTCGGTTTGGAATTAGCACCAAGCCCTGAGTTTGAAGAAGAAATCGGTTAATTAAAATAGTAATAATATAAGGAAAATAAAAATGAGACACCAAACTAAAAAACATACGCTAGGAAAAGCACAAGACCAAAGAGATGCCTTGTTGCGTTCTTTAGCAACTGAACTTTTTATGCATGGTGAAATCAAAACAACTTTGGCTAGAGCAAAAGCTTTAAGACCATATGCTGAAGAGATTATCACTTATGCTAAAAAAGGTGATTTAAACAGCCGTCGTCAAGCTGCTAAATTTATTTTCGACAAAGAAACTGGAAAATATATGGATTTAGCTACTGGCGAAGTGTTTGATGCACCTCAAGCTGATAAAAAATTAGCAGCAGAAACAGTTTTAAGAAAATTGTTTGTAGTTATTGGTAAAAAATATGCTGACCGTAACGGTGGCTATACAAGAATTTACCACTTACCACCAAGACGTGGTGATGCTGCTGAAATGGCGTTAATCCAATTGGTATAATGCCATGAGGTACGCCTTTAAGGTTCAATATATCGGGAAAAATTATTCTGGTAGTCAACTCCAACCTGATAAACCATCAGTACAGGAAGAACTTGAAAAGGCATTATGTACATTGATAATTAGTGGAAACACTAAATATAACCGACAAGTTAAAGCAGTCTTTTCTGGAAGAACAGATAGAGGTGTTAACTCAGTTGGGCAAGTTGTTCATTTCGATGTTGATAAACCTATTGTTGCTTCAAAGTTTATCTATTCATTAAATGAAATACTTCCTGATGATATATCTGTTTCAGATTTGAAAGAGGTTGATTCAAGATTTCATGCTCAAAAATCTGCAAAACGTCGTCATTATGAATATGTTTTTGTCAACAGAAAGTGCAAAAATGCATTTGACGGTGATTTGTTAAGGATAAAGTATGATATTGATATAGAAAGAATGCAACAAGCATTAGACTATATTAAAGGTGAACACGATTTTTCAAGTTTCAAAAGTTCTGGAACGCTTAACCCAAGCAAGATTTGTTTTATTTATGAGGCGAAAGCCGAACGAGTCGGAGACAAGGTTCATATTAATATTGTAGGAAATCGATTTTTGTACAATATGGTAAGGGCAATTGTCGGAACCCTTCTAGAAATAGAAGGACATAATTTGCAAGCCAGTCATATGAAAGATGTTCTGGAAGCAAAAGACCGCAAGAAAGCGGGAAGAAATGTTAGTCCGTACGGATTGACGTTAGTAAATGTAGAATATTAACAAACGGAGATATAAGCATGAAAACTTATTCAGCAAAACCTCTAGAAGTTGAAAGAAAATGGTATGTAATCGATGCAGAAGGCGAAATTCTTGGCCGTCTAGCAGTTCGTGTTGCAAACATTCTTAGAGGTAAAAATAAACCTGAATATACACCAAACGTTGATACTGGTGACTTTGTTATCGTTATCAATGCTGAAAAAGTGTTAGTTTCAGGTAATAAAGAAACTGATAAAATTTACTACCACCACACTGGTTTCCCTGGTGGTTTAAAATCAGCTAGCGTAAAAGAATTACGTGAAAAAGATGCTAGATTATTAATTGAAAAAGCAGTTAAAGGTATGCTTCAACACAATACATTGGGCGATACTCAATTCACAAAATTGAAAGTTTACAATGGTTCTGAACATCCACATGCTGCACAAAAACCTATTTTACTTGAAAAGGAGGCTAAATAATGGCAGATAAAGAAATTATGGCTACAGGACGTAGAAAGACCTCTATCGCAGTTGTAAAATTGGTTAAAGGTAAAGGCAGAATTTTTGTTAACGGTAAAAAATTAACTGATTATATCGGTAACAGACCTGCTATCGAAATGTTAGTTTACAGACCACTTGTTTTGACTGACAACCAAGAAAAATATGACGTTAAAGTTAAAGCTGTTGGTGGTGGTATCGTTGCTCAATGTGGTGCTATTAGACACGCTATTTCAAGAGCATTAGTTAAAGCTAACGAAGAATACAAAAACGTATTAAGACTTGAAGGTTTGTTAACTCGTGACCCACGTGTTAAAGAACGTAAAAAATACGGTCGCAAACGTGCAAGAAAACGTTTCCAATTCTCAAAACGTTAATCAGATACAAAAAAGAGGTTCAATCGAACCTCTTTTTTTATGTAATGTTTTGTAAAAAAAAATATTGCAAAATAGCAATTTTTTTGGACTATTAGTTTTAGTAAAAATATAAGGTAGTGTGAAATAAGGAGAAAATTTATGACATATGTAAATGGTGTTGGTCCTCAGGTAGCAGCTCAAAACACGCAACAAAAATTGCCAGTTAATCAACCTTTAGGTGGTAAAATTATTGCACCTCCTCCACAAAAACCTCAAGGGCCTGTTATTCCAAACACTCCGTTGGCTGGATTAATTTCCCCACCAAAATTACCTAAACAAGGTCCATATATTCCAGCACCAATTGCTGGTTTAATTAATCCTCCAAGATTGCCACAAGGTCCTATTACTCAGCCACCATTGGCAGGATTGATTTCACCTCCTAGCTTACCACCAAAATCTCCAACACAGCCTTTAGGTGGTTTGATTGCTCCTCCAAAAAATCCAGCTCAAAAACCTCAAATGCCGCCAGAAAAACTTTTGGAAGCTATCAAAGATTTGATTGACGCAGCTAAAAATAACAATCAAGCTGCATAGACTAAATAAATGATTTAAGAAAATCTCCTTTATAGTATATTATCTGTAAAGGAGATTTTTATATGTCTTATAAATTATTTAGCGCAACTGTAGAATTAACAAGAAAATGTAACGCTCGTTGTAAGCATTGTATTGTAGATGCTCTTTATGCAAAAGAAAATGAGATGACAACGGAAAGAATTTTGTCTTTAATAGAAGAATTGCATGATGAAGGTTGTGGAACGATAACTTTAACTGGTGGAGAACCATTTTTGCGAGAAGAATGGCCATTATTTTTGCAAAAGGCATATGCACTAAATATGCAAATTGTTATGATGTCTAATGGTTTAAAAATTGATGATTCAATTATTAATGTATTAAAAATGTTCAATGTAGCATTAGGTATAAGTTTAGATGGTTGTGATGCTGAAACTCATGACAAAATTCGTG
This sequence comes from Candidatus Gastranaerophilaceae bacterium, assembly GCA_045638025.1. Lineage (GTDB taxonomy): Bacteria > Cyanobacteriota > Vampirovibrionia > Gastranaerophilales > Gastranaerophilaceae > SIG32. The sequence continues at coordinate 19,790 of JAZUAO010000031.1, read as the reverse complement.
GTGTAAGAGGTATTTTTGATAATTTTGTTAAATTAATACCTAAACTTAAAGAAGCAGGAATTTATGTTGCGATTCCAACGACTGTTATGAAATCAAATTTTGATCAATTAGATATGATTAGAGATTTATTGATTGATTTAAAAGTTGATGCATGGCAACTTCAAGTTGTTAAACCAAGTGGGCGCTTAGAAAATGATGATGAAATTTTGACAGAAGACCAATATTATCAGTTAGCACAAAAAATTGTAGAATATCGTAGAGATTTTGCTGATAAATTGAGTGTAACAGAGGCTGATTGTATTGGATATAATTCGGTTTTAACTCCTGGGCTTGGTATTCAGCAATGGAGGGGTTGTGAATGTGGTATTTATTCAGTAAGTATTGAAAGTGACGGTAGTGTAAAAGGTTGTCCGAATATGAATAATTCAGAAGGCAATGTTTCTGAACGTCCATTCAAAGAAATTTGGCAAAGCCATGACAGTTTTAAATATAATAGAATGCCAAATATGGAAAATTTAATTGGTTTTTGTAGAGAATGTGAGCATAAATACGTTTGCCGAGGAGGTTGTCCAACAAATCCAAGAACAGGGCAAAACGTTTATTGCTTGCATAAAATAGAAACAATAGGTGTAGATAAATAGAGGCTCATTTGAGCCTCTATTTATAAAGCTATTTAACTTGTTCTTTTAGTTCTTGAATTTCGTATTTTAATCTATTAAGTTCGCATTTTATAGGATCAGGAATTCTATTGTGCATTAAAACTCCATTTTCAGAAATGAAATGTCTTTGGACAATTCTTCCAGGTACGCCAATAACTGTGCAGTTTTCAGGAACATCATCAACCACAACAGAGCCAGCTCCAATACGTGTTCCTGAACCTATTTTAATATTTCCTAGAACTTTTGCTCCTGCTCCAACGATAACATTGTTTTCTAAGGTTGGGTGACGTTTTCCGTGTTCTTTACCTGTACCCCCAAGAGTTACTTGTTGATATATCAGTACATCATCACCAATTACTGTTGTTTCTCCAATTACGACACCTTCGCCATGGTCTATAAAAAATCTTCTGCCGATTCTTGCGCCAGGGTGAATTTCAATACCTGTAATTATTCTTGTTATATAAGATATAATTCTTGGTAGCAAAGGTATATGCCATTTATACAACCTGTGAGCAAATCTATATGCAATTAAAGCATGAAGCCCTGGGTAGCATAATAAGACTTCAATAATGTTTGTTGCTGCAGGGTCTTTATCATAAATAACTTGAATATCTTCTTTTACTTTTATAATTCCACGTTTTAATAACTTAAACATTTTATTTACCAATTTCTTCTACGCTAACATATCATAGCACAAAAAAAGAGCCGATTCCCATCGACTCTTTTCTAAATCCTACAACAAGGCTAGTTCATCTCGTAAAATAGAAATTTGCTCATTGTAATATTCTAGCCATGTTTTGCCATCATCCCTGAGTTCATTGGGTTCACAAATTGCTCGAATGCGTTTTTTGTCTAAATAATCTAGCTCATCCAAAATTTCTTTAGTTCGTTCTTCTTTTTGAATTTGTAATTGTTCAGCCTTGTATTCTTCTGTATCTCTAAGGTCAATTATTTGTTCGTTTTCTACTTTTTCATAATCATATAATGCGTAAGCGTTTCCTTGATGAATTTCTATTCGTCTGTTGCCATGTGTATTGCATTTTTTTACGAGATTAATGTAATCATTTTGATTATATGGTTTTCTAAGAATTGTCATATTATACCTCCTCTAAATTTAATTTAAAACCTTCTACACTCCAAACTTTTCCAGTTGAAGTAGATGAATATACTTTCATGTATGTTGATTCAAATTCCCCTCTTGCCCAAATTCCAACATCAGTTCCGTTACTACTAGTAGTTATTCTTGTTAAGTTAATAATGTATGGAACTTTCATTGGAATGAAAAAATTAGCAATTATATCGCCTTTCCCATCTATAAAACCAGTTTGTTGAACCCATCCTGATTTGTAGACTGTGTAAGTTTCCCAATCATTAGTGTATCTTTCAACTATATAATCCATATCTAAAGGTAACACACCCTTTAATGTGTAAAAATTATTTAAATCAGAAGTTTTCACTGTGTTTAGAGGTTGTAATATTTTATAAAATGATATTGTAGAATTTTCATCCCAAGTAATGTTTGCAATTGGAATTTCAAATATTTCTACCCATCTAGATTCAGTTTCTAAATACTTGTACCATTTGTTTTCATCTATATTGTACCAATGAGCATTATTTGCAAGAGTTGTTGGTGTTGAATTTTTATAAAAAATGTAATTTTGCTCGACAACATCAATATTTCCCGAATTGTCCAAGAAAACCACGGTGTCAATATCGGATAAGTTCGTCACCACTTTGCTTGTATTTTGGGCTGTTTCGTATTCTAAATTTGCTAATTTCCCATTAGATAATTTCCCATTTGGAATAAGAATTTTGATTTTGTTTTGTACTGTAATAGTTTGCCCATCGCAATTCACAATACCATTTGGAGCTTCTAAAATAGTATTGGTGATGGTACCAGTGTTTACTAAATCTTTTTGAGCGTAATTTTGAGCAATATAGTCCATTTTGTCATCGATATCTGCTCTCAATTGTGAAAATTGTTCTTTTACATTTGATTGTGTCCCTTGGATTTCCTCAGCAAGTGCAATAAAATTGGAATTTACCTCTTGCGCTTTAGCTTTGGTTCCTGGGACAAATGTGTTTGGTATTAACGGATTTGTCATATAATTTTAACCTTTCTGGCAAAATCATATGAGTAATTGGCAATAACCAATTATACCATATTGAGGCAATTTTCGTCAACTATAGATAATTTTTCTCGTATGAACCTAAAAGCCTAAAAGTTTTTGTTTTAGGTTTGATTTCATCGAGAACTTTTGCGATATGTGTATCTTTAAAGTGACCATCAAAGTTTACTATGAACATATATTCATCTAAGTTGATTTTCGATGGGCGAGATGAAATATAAGTTAAGTTTATATTATTTTCTAAGAATGTTTTTAAAACTTCTAATAGTGCGCCTGGGCTATTTTCAGTAGAAAATGCAATTGAAGTTCTATCATTATTTGTAATTGGAGTATCAAAATCTCCGATTAAAATATATCTTGTTTTGTTTGTTTTATCGTCATTAATATGTTCTTTTAGAACGTTTAATCTAAAAGTTTCAGCAGTTTTTCTATTTCCAATTGAACCGTAAGTTAAATTATAATTGGATAGGTTTCTTGCACATTCTGACATACTTGTATTTTCAATAATGTTTAAGTTTAGAGGCATTTCGTGTTTGATAAATTCTTGACATTTACCCAACAGATATGGAGTTCCTATAATACCTGTGATACTATAAAATTCTGTTGTTCTTGATAACAAGCAATATTCAATAGGCATTACAAGCTCAGATAAAATTTTAATATTCGGATTTTGTGTAACTATAAGACTATCTAGTGAAGCTCTTAATGTTCCATCAATTGAGTTTTCAACAGGAATAACCCCTAATGTAAAAGGGTTTTTATCCACAAATTCCACAACATCTGGAATTGTTTTTAATGGGGTTGAAAAAACATTAATGCCATATTTTTCACAAAAAGCGTCACGTGCCATTTCAGAAAAAGATGCTTCTGGTCCAAGGTAGGCCACATTTAGGATGTCTTTAATTTCCATATTTACTAAACTCCGTATTTCGATTATAATTATAGCAGAAAGAGGGATGAAATGGCAAATATTAAGTTTGGAACAGATGGTTGGCGTGCAATAGTTGGTCAAGATTTCAATTCTGAAAATGTGGCAATTGTTACAAAAGCTATAGCTAAATATGTGTATGATAATTTTGGGATTTACAAAAAAATTATTATTGGTTACGATCCTAGAAATATGGCGCGCGAGTTTTCTACTCAATGCGCAAATATATTGGCAGAGTTAGGTTTTACAGTATTATTAAGCGAAAAAGTTGTTCCAACACCAGTCTTGGCATATAGTGCAAAATATATGGGTGCGTGTGCAATTATGTTTACCGCATCGCATAATCCTCCAGAATATTTGGGGATAAAATTCATTCCTGATTATGCGGGTCCTGCAACAAGTGATATTACTGACGAAATTGTTGCAAATCTTGATTTTGATTTTGAAAAGAAAATTAATGGTTCTGTTTCTGAATATGATTTTACAGAGGCTTATTTTGCACAAGTAAGAAAGTTGATTGATTTTGATAAAATAAGACAACTAAATAAAAATATAATTTTTGATGGGCTTTATTCGGCAACAATTGGTTATTTTGATAAGCTTTTGAGCGAAGAAAATATTAAATATAATTCAATTCATATGATGCATGATGTGAATTTTGGTGGTGGAATGCCTGAACCTAAACCTAAATTTATGACAGATTTGATCGAATTAGTTCAAAAAACACCTAATAGCGTAGGTTTTGCTAACGATGGAGATGGTGATAGATTTGGTGTGATTAATGAAAATGGTGATTATGTAACACCAAATGAAATTATTGCTATTTTGATGCTTCATTTGAAAACGAATAAAGGGTTAACTGGTTCTATTGTCAAAACAGTTGGTGCAAGTTTAATGTTGGATAAACTTGCAGAAAAAATAGGTGTAGATGTTGTTGAAACTGCCGTTGGATTCAAGCACGTTGGTGAAGCTATGAGAAAATTTAATCCAATTATTGGTGGTGAAGAATCTGGTGGTTTAAGCATTCAAGGGCATATTCCTGAAAAAGATGGTATCTTGGCAAACTTATTGATACTTGAAGCAATGGCATATGAAAATAAATCTTTAGTTGAACTTCAAAATGATTTGGCAAATATTGCTGGTTGCAAATTTTATAACGATAGAGTTGATTTGAAGTTAGAAACTCGTGAAGAAATAGAAAAAATTATTGAAAAATTTAGAACAATCGAAACATTTGCAGATATGCAAGTTATTAGAAAAGATTTCAAAGACGGTGTAAAATTGTATTTGGATGATTATACAAGTTGGGTTCTTGTCCGTCCAAGTGGAACTGAGCCGTTATTAAGAATTTATTTTGAAAGTGACAGTTTAGAAAAAATAGAAAAATTCAAGAATTAGAGTCTTGTTGTTTACAACACAATATTTTTGTCATAAACTTGTCTCATAAGATTAGCTTTTTAAGGAGAAAACATGAACGAGCTTTTAAAGAAAACGGCGACTGAACAAAGTCTAGCCTTGAAAAATAAAGAAGTTTCAGCTGTTGAATTAACAACTGCAGCATTAAATAGGATTGATGAATTGGATGAAAAATTAGGGGCATTCAATTCTTTGACAAGAGAAACTGCTCTTGAAACAGCAAAAAAAGTTGATGAAAAAATTGCAAATGGTGAAGAATTACCGCTATTAGCTGGTATTCCTTTGGCATTGAAAGATAATATGAACCTTATTGGTTCTAAAACAACTGCATCAAGTAAGATTTTGGAAAACTTTGTATCCCCATACAACGCAACAATCACTCAAAAACTTCTTGATAATTATGTTCCAATTTTAGGTAAAGCAAACCTTGATGAATTTGCTATGGGTTCTTCAAACGAAAACTCAGCATTTGGAAAAGTTCACAACCCTTGGAATTTAAATAAAGTTCCAGGTGGTTCTTCAGGTGGTTCAGCAGCAAGTGTTGCATCTTGCGAAGTAACTCTATCATTAGGTTCTGATACAGGTGGTTCAATTCGTCTTCCTGCATCATTCTGCGGTATTGTTGGTATGAAACCGACTTACGGTCGTGTATCAAGATATGGCTTAATTGCGTTCGCTTCATCTTTAGACCAAATTGGTCCATTCGCAAGAACTGTTGAAGATGCTGCTAATTTATTAGAAGTTATTTCTGGATATGATCCTAAAGATTCAACTTCATTAAATATTCCTGTTGAACATTATGCTGACAGCTTAAATAATGATATCAAAGGTTTGAAAGTTGGTGTTATAAAAGAACTTATGACAGAAGGCCTTGCTCCAGATGTTCAAAAAGCTATGGAAGCTGCTATTGAATGTTATAAAAACTTGGGCGCAGAAGTTGTTGAAATTTCATTGCCAAATTTGAAACATTCAATTGGTATTTATTATATTCTAGCTACAGCAGAATGCTCATCTAACTTGGCACGCTTCGATGGTGTTAGATATGGCCACAGAACACCAGATGCTAAAAACTTGATGGAAATGTATACAAAAACTCGTGCAGAAGGTTTTGGCCCAGAAGTTAAACGTCGTATAATGCTTGGAACATATGCTTTAAGTTCTGGTTATTATGATGCTTATTATAAAAAAGCTCAACAGATGAGAGCTCTTGTAACTCAAGACTTTGTTGAAGCATTCAAAAAGGTTGATATTTTGATTTCTCCAACTTGTCCAAACACAGCATTTGACTTAGGTGCAAAATCAAATGATCCATTGGCTATGTATTTAACTGATATTGCTACAATTAGCGCTAACCTTGCAGGTATTCCAGGTATGAGTATTCCTGCAGGATTTGACAAAGACGGTATGCCAATAGGTTTGCAAATCCTTGCTCCTCAACTTGCTGAAGCTAAATTATTTAATGCGGCTCATAAGTTTGAAAGAGCTAATGATTATTATACAAAACTTGCAAATATTTAATCATGAATATGAAATACAAAAAACGTTTGAATAACTCAAGCGTTTTTTATTACCTGAATATTTTACATTTCTTTTAGAAATTCACCGATTTTTGCGGTTGCGTATTTTTGTTCAGCTTGAGCTTTTGTGAGTCCTTCTGCTGATATTATTTCCTTGATAAAATGTTCTTTAGCTTTTGGGTGTAATCTACCGCTTGGTAAAAATGTGTCGCTTGAGGCTACATCTCTACTCATGACTTCTTTAATATTACGGCCATATATCTTCATTGCTACAGATTTATCTTTGATTGCTGTTTGATTTATAATTTCGGCCATATCATCTGGAGTTATCTTGGCTAATGGTTTTTCAAAGACATCACCTGTGCTAGCTTTTCTAGTAGCTGAACCACAGAATTTTTGAGTAAATAGTGTAAGGAAATCACCTATTGTCATTCTGTTGAATTCCTTTTGAGCTTCTTTTGCGGAAAGTTGAAACTTGTCCTGAAGATCAGTAATAACTGATTGTCTTGCATTTTGAGTCATTCTACCATTTCGCTCAAAAAATTCGTGTGCGACGTCACCACTTCTAATATATTCTACAGGATTTTCACCATATAAAGCCATTGCCAATTTTTTATCTTTTTGTGCTAATTTTTCGACAGCTTTACCCATGTCATCAATATTCATTTTTGATAATGGCTTATTTAGTACATTAAACATGTTACACACCTCCACATATTTACACTACTGACATTAAAAGATAAAACAATCTAGAAATTTGCTTATACTAAACTTGCAATTAATATAATTTTACAATTCACCTTTTCAAATGATTGATTTGTGAATAGAAATTATTAAAATAAGGTTATGAGAAGATTTTTCGTAACTTTATTGTTTATATTTGTAGGTTTGTCAGTGGTGGCAAAAGATGTTGATTATGAGCAAATTTATCGCGATTTGCCAGTGCCATCGCATTCTTATGTTCATGGAATTGATCCAGGTGAAGCTTATGATACCAAAAATACTGCCTGGTCACCGTATCCATTATTTAGGCTTACAGCTCCGTTATTTTTTAAGACTACGATGATTGAGCCTGGGTATTATCTTTTGACACCAAGAGAGCATGAAGGCAAATGGTACATGCTTTTTAAGGTTCAGGGAAAAATCAAATATATTATTCCTGTTTATGAAAGAGATATAACACCTGTAGGATTTTATGAAGAAAATCTTCCTGAACCTAAAATGACTTGGTCGCAAAAAAAGCATTTGAATTTTTTGAAATTTGTCGGTGAACGCTTTGATAAATCTATGAGAGAACCTATTCCTCAAACTTATTTAGAAATTTTTGATTTAGAGAATAATTTTATTTCCCTTGTTGTTTATTGGGGAAATCACAGATACTATATGATTTTACGCAACATTGCTATGTAAAAAGCTCGATTGTAATGATATTCTCTCTTGAAGTTATCTAATTGATATGATAATATAATTATCGAGGGCAATAATGAGAAAAAATATTTTTACGACATTTTTAGACAAAGTTGAAGATTTTCCGGTATGGATGAGGCAAATTATATGCCTTAAGTTGTCAGAAGGAATTAAGGCACAGGTTTGTGAAAAATTTTTAGAAGAAAATTCTGATGAAATTTTCTCATTATATGTTCCGACTTTAACCTTTAAAGGTAGTGAAGAAATAAAAAAACGTAACGTTGGTTTAGATGCCAATTTATATAATTTCCTTTCATACTGTGAAAACGGAGCAAGTGTTTTAGAAATTTCATTAAATACATTTCTTTCTATGGAAGAAGTTGCAAAATATTTTATTTTTTGTATGGAACAAGGCTTTGTTGAAAGACCTCAGAATGTTGAAATTGAGGCAATGGCTGGATTTATTGCTGGTAAATTTAGAACGGGTGAATATTTTGCCAAAAAAGGTTTGATTACTGATGAACAGTTAGAAAAAGCTGTTAGTGAAAGTTCAAAATCAGAAAAGAAATTTGCAGAAATTCTTGTTGATATGGGATTTATTCAACAAGAAGATGTTAGTGCTATGCTAACATTTAAGGAAGAAGCTAAAAAACGTTTTATACTTGATTATAATGAAGTTCCTCAAGGGCAAAGTGAATTTTGTGATAAAGAAGAACAGTATAAAAATGAAATCAATGAACTAAGAGCTGAGAACGAAAAATTGAAGAAAAAGATTTCTCAACTCTTAGACCTTGTTAAAAATTATAATTAAGCTTCTATGATACTTATATAGCCTTTATCAATATATGGCCCTAAGAATTTTTTTGCATAAGCGTTAAAGTCAACACGGCTGTTTTTGTATGTAATATTTTTATAGCCAACTGTATATAGATTTTGTACCGTTGTTTCCATTACATATTTGATGTCTCTTTGCCTTAAGTTAGATGCTTCAACAAATCTTGCAATGTCCATGAATCTACGTTTGGCTAATCCTGGTAAAACTTTACCTCCGCCATAGGCTTGGTCCATTTGACAAGCCGCTTCTTTATAATCTCCAGATTTTAATGCGGCAACTAATTTAGGGCTACTGCTTAAGTCGCCTACATTAAAAATTAAACCATACAAGGCCTCTTTTTGACCTCTAGAAAGATTGTTGTATGCTTCTTCGCCAATATTATCTTTTAGTGTTTTTTGAGCTTTTGCAATATCTCTTGCAAGCAAACTATAAATTTGATTATCGTTTAGTGTTACGTTTTGATATATAGCAGTTTCTTTTGAAGCTTGGGTGTTATGTCCGATACCTATTGTAGGAATTCCAACTGCATCTTTATATAATTGAGAGCGTTTTTTCTCGACAGAAATTAAATCATCTAAAAATTGTTGGCTAACGCCTAAAGCATCTTTTATTGCTTTTGGAGTTGCTATAATTTCAATTGCATTAATGTGTTTGTCGCTTAAGTTATCTTTCGCTTTTATGTTTTTTAAATTCGAGTTATAAGTTTTTAAATCAGTAACGGATACTCCATATTTTTGTGCAATAGTTTCTAAAGTATCACCTTTTTTTATTTTGTAAATGACAATACCTTGGTTTAAACTAATTTTATTTTCTGGGGCGGGTTGTGAAGTTTTCTTGGAACTAGAACTAGAGCTGGTTGATGAAGTTCCAGATGTGCCGGAACTCTTTTTTGAACCAGAGTTTGATGCGGATGCTGCTTTTTGTGCAGCTTTAAGTTCTGCTTGTTTTTTCTCAAGTTCTGCAGCTTCTTCTTTACTTGGGATTGTTAATTTTTGTCCTGGTTGTATATGTTTAGGATTTGTAATTCCATTTTTAAGCATTATTATACTTGTTTTGATTTTATATTTTTCCGCAATTTGCGAAAGGGTATCATTTGCTTTGACGACATATATAGTTGTTGTTGGCTTAGGTGGGGTTTCCTGAGGAGTGCTTTCAGGCGGAGTAAGTCTTAGGACTTGTCCCTTTTTAATTTTATTTGGATCTTGTATATTATTCCATTTTATTAAATCTTTTTTGTCGATTTCATACATAATCGCAATTTCAGATAAAGTTTCATTTTCTTTTATAATATGCTCTTTAGGTTTTTCCTGAGGAGTTTCTTTCGCTTTTTTAATATCTTCAAGTTGCTTAATTTCTTCTGAAGTGGGAATTTCCAATACATCCCCTTCGTTAATTTTGTCAGGATCTTCAATGTTGTTTTTCAACATAATTGCCCACATCGGAACATCATAGTTAATAGCAATTTTAGATAAAGTTTCTTTGCTTTTTACCGTATGAGTAATAGTTTGAGGTATTTCGGTAGGAGTTGTTTCTGTTTGAGTTTCTTCCAATGAAATTTCTTCTTCAGGGATAATGGTTTCTCCAGCTCTTTTAGGAACATTCAATATAGTTCCTGGAGGAATTTCTTTTGTAAAATCAATATTAGGGTTTAAAGTTTTTAGCATTTCAAGAGTAATATCGTGGTTTTTAGCGATATCTGGAAGTGAATCGTTTCTTTTAAATTTATAACCAGGTACTTTGAAAACATCATTAACATTGATGTTATTTAAATCAATGTCTGGGTTTAAAAATCTAATTTCTTCCTCGAAAAGGTTAAACTTGGTCATAATTGAATAAGCACCTTTTTTAGGCTCGATTTGCCAAGCTCCGTAATAGGTTTTGCCCTCGTCTAGAATAGCTTCTTCTGTCGCGCTAATATCTATTTCTGGTTTAACACGTAGAATAGCACCTTCTTTTAAAATCCAATTACCATTTTTATCTTTATTTTCAGCAACGAAATATTCAGGATTTAATTCTATTAATTGTGCTAAAGTTATACATTCTTCTCTTAATAATCCATATAGAGTTATGCCGGTTTCAGCATAAGATCCAATTCTCCTGCAGCCTTCAGGTATAACAACAGTAGAATCTTGTTGTTCTACAACTTCTTCTTGTACAGGCGGATGAGTAGTTTTAGACGCAGTGTCAGCAGGAGGGGTTTTTGCAGCAGTAGTGTCTGCTTGGTTAGCTTGTTTGCTACCAGGGTATAGAGCTTTTGGATTGATTTTTTGCCCATCTGGTGGGTTATCGTAATAAGGTATGTTGCCTGAAATTCTTACCATAAAATTTTTCTCTTACTACACTAAAAAAGAAACGGTATATTTTGACCGTTTCTTTAATGATTTTTATTTAATGTTTACATTTTTTTACGTATTAAAAATTCTATCTCCAGCGTCACCCATACCTGGAACAATGTAACCTTTTTCGTTCAAGTGGTCGTCTAATGCCGCTGTAATAATTTCGATATCAGGATAGTGTTTTTGTATATTTTCAACACCTTCAGGTGCTGCAATTATACAAATTACTTTGATATTATCAATAGGAATTCCTTTGTCTGCGTATAATTTAATAGCTTCGATTAAGGAATTTCCAGTCGCAAGCATCGGATCAGTTATATAGATATAGAATTTTTCAGGATTTGGAGCTTCCATTGGAACTTTGTTGTAGTACCAAATAGGTTTTAGAGTTTCTTCATCTCTATACATACCGATATGGCGAATGCAAGCTTGTGGCAGAATATCAATCGCTTCATCTGTAAAAATTAATCCAGCTCTTAGAATTGGAGAAATAATTAAATTAATATCAGGATCAACAGTTTTAGCCTTAAATGTTGTCAACGGTGTTGTTACATCTTTTTCTACCAGTGGTAAGTTTTTTGCGGCTTCATATAAAAGACATCTTGTAATTTTTCTTGTCGCAATTCTGACCCCTTGGCTATCAGTGTTTTTATCTCTCATAGTGCAAAGGTTTAGTGAAACTACAGGATTGTCAATTACTCTAATTTTTTCTTTATTCATTTTTCCAACCTTTCAGTTTGTTTTGAAAATTGTTTCTATTATTTATAATGTCATCTACAAATTTGTCAGCTTGTTCGATGTTTTTGCTAATATCATCAGGAGTAACTTTTAATGTGTGATTTTCTTTGTTTATTAGACCAATTTTTTCGGTAAAGCTATTAAATTTAACACCAATAGAATCAATTTTATCAAACATATCGTTTAATAAATTCATAGAGTCATGTAATCTTTTAGGGCTTCTAATTACAACTAGTTTGTCGGTTTTTAAATCTTTATCTGGTGGATATAGTTCCAAACTTTTAGATCCACCTAGTCCATTGAATTCTACTGTTGCGATTACACCTTGGGGAAGTTCTAAGTCTTTTTCTGTAATAATAAAACGAACATATGCGCTATGAGATAATAATTTAATGTTTTTGATATAACCTACTTGAACTCCCATGTATTTAACAGGCGAACCAATTATCATACCGTCAACATCTGGCATAAAAATTTGGTAACTTGGTAGTTCTTTGAATTTTTCATATTTATAAAAACGATATCCCCATATGCATAAAGCCAAAATAATGAACCATATTAAAAATTCAATCCATGCATATAATCGTATATTGTCTTTGAACTTCATATATATATTATACATGGAACATGGCTATTTTTACCTACTTGCCAAATTTTTTTTTGTATTATAATATTATAACTAAGAAATGAGGTTTTATTATGGAACAAATAATTAAAGTAGCATGGGATTTAAACGAAAATACAGAAAATAGATATCAGTTAGTATATGAAATTGCTGAACTTGCAAAAAAATTGGTTGATGAAAATCAAGCAAAAAAAGCTCGTGAAGATTTTGGTTTTGAAGAAAGTTTTGATTCAGGATACAAAAAAGAAAATCCTGTTGAACATGCTATTATGGTTAAAGCTTCTGAAGCTGACGATAATCGTTTAGTAGGTTAATTAAAGTTATATTTGCACGGGAAATTTTCCCGTGCTTTTTTAGTGTTTGGGGTGTGTATATGGAAAATACAATAAAATTTATTAATGAACAAACTAATGGTTTTGTGCCTGAAGTAGGTATAATTTTAGGTTCTGGTTTGGGAGAATTGGCAGATGAGTATTGCGACTGTGCAGTTCCTTATGCTGAAATTCCTAATTTTATAAAATCCAATGTTGTTGGACATAAAGGTCGACTTGTGTTTGCTGAAATAGAAGGTAAAAAAGTCGTTATGATGCAGGGTAGAAATCACTTTTATGAAGGCCATTCTATGGCTGAAATTACTTATCCTGTTAAAGTTATGAAAAAATTAGGTGTAAAAGTGCTAATTTTAACTAATGCTGCAGGGGCAGTAAATGAAAGTTTTAGACCAGCAGATTTGATGATTATAACAGATCATATCAATTTTATGGGAACAAATCCTTTAATTGGTCAAAATGATTCAACTCTTGGTGAACGATTCCCTGATATGAGTGAAGTTTACAAAAAAGATTTGGTAAAACTTGCAGAAAAGTGTGCAGAAAAATTATGTATTGATGTGCAAAAAGGCGTTTATATGGCTTGCACTGGGCCAAGTTATGAAACTCCTGCGGAAATTCATATGGCAAGAAGTTTTGGTGCAGATGCTATTGGCATGTCTACAGTTCCAGAAGCAATTGTTGCAAATTATTGTGGATTGAAGGTTTTAGGTATTAGTTGCATATCTAATCCTGCAAGCGGTATTTCTGATGTTCAATTATCACATGATGAAGTAATTGAAACTACTAATAAGGCTAAGAAACGCTTCAAGTCGCTTATTGTTGAGGTTTTGAGCTCTTTGTAAATTATTTTTAATATATTAACAAAAAATATTGATTTCAAATTTTATTAGAGCAAGAATAGTACCAATGGGTGGAAGGAAATGAAATTAGAATCAACTCAATTTTATAGTGGACACAAACGACATCTGAAAGAGAAGGTGATGTCAGAGAAATCACTTCTATTGAGTTCCTATCCCATGACACAATTAAATAATAGATATTTAGAGAGACCTTTAAAACGTAATTCAGATGATTTATCTTTTAAAGGTCTTTCTTTTATAGGTGCAGAGGAGCAGCCGAAGAAAAAGAAAAAATCAATCAACCCAACAATGGCTATGTTAGGTGTTGTTGCTGCTATTGGTTTAGTTTCAAGATTAGCTCCTGGCTATAAAAAAATTGGCACATTTAAAATATCAGAATTGAATGATTTTCTTGGTAAATACGATAAATCATTAAAGGGAATGTCAGCAGAACTTATTGACAACTTGAAAAATTCTAAAATTGCTCAAAAAATGGTTCAAGTTAATGGTGATGAATTAACATTACACAAAAAGACTATCCCTCAATTGATTTGGGATGGTTTAAAATATCCATTCACAACTTTACCAGCTGATATGTTGAATGGTGCAGTTGAACTTTTGGGCAAAATTAAACCGCTAAAAAATTGGTCAGATAATGTTCTATCAACACCAATGTTTAAAAATATTAGACAACGTTCAAAATTAGATGCAAAAGTAAATGCATTGCACGGTTTGTTAGAAACTAAAGATCAATTGCTTGGCAAATTAGCAAAAGGTGAATTGACAGAAGCACAAATTTCATCAGAAATGTTCCAACGTTCAGTCAAAATGTTCGACACTATGAAATATGGTGCATACGATACTAAACACGAAAGAGCATTGAATAGGTTGGTTTCAGGTTTGCCACCAGCAATTTTCTTGGCAACTGACGCTTATAACTTATCTCGTATGATGGATGATGATGGACAAAAAGCAGATAAAGAAAAGAAAACAAGATTCCGTCAAGAGGTTACAAGAATTTTATCAAGCGGTTATTTAACATTAGTAACTCTTGGAGCATTAAATAAATATATTAATAATTCAAAACTTGGTATTATGTTGATGACTGGTGGAACAGTTCTTTTGACAGAGGCATTTTCAAGAATTGCAAACGGCAAACACTTGAACCGTTTAACTCCAGAACAGGCAAGAAGAATTAATGAAGAAAATGACGCTCCAGAAAAAGATATTAAACCAGATACATCATTTAAAGCTAATCAAGAGGTAAAACCTGTAGATAAAACAACTCAACAAAAACCGTTATTATCATTTGATACAATAATGAAGGCTTCAGCTGTAATTATTGGTGCAGGATATGCAATCAAAGGTTTGAGAAAACTTCCAGCGGTGAACAAAATGTTCAACATTGTTCAAGAACCATTCCAAAAATTGTATAAAAAACTCACAGTTAATCCTGATCACACAATCGGTGAAGCTAAGTTTAATCAAATTATAGATGTTTTGAAAGAAAATGGTTTTGATGATTTGGCTGCAAAATATACTAAAGTTGCTGATAAAGTTAAAGATGAAAATGGTATTATTCACTTAGGTGCTAGAGATAAAAAGATTAAACCGTTAGTGAACTTTGTAATTGCTCCATTCAAATTCGCATATAATACAGTAACATTACCATTCAGGCTTGTGGATAAAGCTGTAAAAATGGTTGCACCAAAAGCTAAACCAGCAGCAAAAACTGCAGAAGAAATTGCACAAGAAATTTCTAAGAAAGATGTTGAAGTTTTAGCTAAAACTATTGAAAATATTGGTAAAAAAGCAGCTAAAGAAGGTATAACACCAAAAGAATTTCAATCTTATGTAAAAGATAATATATTAAAAGCGTTCAACGTAACAACTATGTCGAATGTATCAAACGCAGAGCTTTCAAATTTAGCAAAAACAGCTGCGACAGCTGCAACTTTATGGTTCTTGATGACAGATAACTATAACATGGTAATGTTAAAATCTAATGGTAATGATGTTGAAGGTGCAGAAACTAAATTTAAAGAACGTTTTGTTCAAGAGGGTTCAAGACTATTCTATCAAACATTATTAATTGACTTATTCAACTCAACATTCAGAAGTCAATACAACGCATCATTATTAGGTATGAGCTGGATTACATTAACTAATACAACATTAGGCGAAATGCTAACAAGAAAATCTGTTGGTATGCCGATTACACCACACACTAGAGCGGAGCTTGAAGAAATTGAAAGAAAACAAGACGAAGCAACAGGATTTGTAAAAGGATATTATGATTTTATGAGAAGATTAACTGGTAAACGATCAATAAAATCATATCACGTAGAGAAGAAAGATGACAAACCAGCTATTCAAAACCCTCAACTTGTGAATTTTACTCAAAGTAAGCCTGTATTCGCGCAAATGGCTTTAAAAAAATAGTAAATTTGCAAACCAGAAGGGTTTCTGCTAACATTTAATTGTAATGGTTGAAAAGAAATTTAAAATTATAGTTGGATCTGTAATAGTAGGGAGTTGTTTTGCAGCAGGTTTGTTGTTTGCTAATTTATACCAGCCTGAAGAAAAAACAATGCAAATTTATAGCAGTGCATTGAAAGATTTTGCTAACGGTGAATATCAAAATTCTTATTATTTATTTTCAAAAGTTGGATATTTATCCAAATTGAAACCTTATGCGATTTTTCATCAATCGCAATGTGCAAAAGAATTGGGTGATAAAAAATCAGAACTAAAGCAATACAAATTTCTTTTTAATATATATAAGAAAAATAAATTAAGTCTTAGAGCAAAATATTTGGCTGGGCAAAGATTAATAGAAGATGAACCAGAAATTGCCAAAAACTATTTTAAACAAATAATTAATTCAGCCCCAAATTCTGATTATGCGATAGCTTCAGAGTATTTTTTAGGTATTTTGTTATTAAATAGATATAATAATGAACAGTCTTTCCCAATGTCAGTAAAAAATGAGATTGAAAAATTATTTAGACATTATTTGCAAAAGGCTCCACAAGGAAGGCATGCTTTAAATGCTGTTGCAAACTGGCTAACTTTAGATAAAGAGATATTAAAAGACGATTATTTATTGCTGGCTAATACTTGTTATTTGTTTGGAGATTATGAGCATGCCAAAGATTTATTGGCTAACGCTGATACGAGTAATAGTTGGGTATTAGATGTAAAAAATTCTTATGCATTGAAAAATTATTCTAGGGTAAGATCTCTTACAACCTACGGATTGCAAAATCTTTCGGAGTATGTGAGTGATGATGAAATTCATAAGTCAATCGATATTTATATGGCCATTTCTAAAGCTAAAAAGCATGACATTGATTACTTGTACGAAATTTCTAAGCCGAAAGGTAAGGATTATATATGGAGTTTGAAGTGTGATGCAACTCAAGCTCAATATCAAGCAGGATGCTATAAACAGCTATATTTGAATTATCCAAATTCGGTTTATGGTGGGCATGCTTTAGCGCAACTATTCTTTGATAGAATTAAAGCTAAAGATTATGTAAGTGCAGAAAAAATCGGTAAAGACTATTTGAATAAATTTGAAAAAGGCGCTTCTGCTCCAATGGTCATGTTTTGGTTAGGCAAAATTGCTGAGCATAATAAAAAATATGAAGAATATATGGAATATTATAAAGGAGTAATAGCAAATTACCCTGATAATTATTATGCGTATCGTTCTTATATAGCAATGAAGCATTTACCTACAACCATTTTAAATGCAACAATTGTTCCCCAATTTGTTGAATATCCATATAAAAATGTTTCCAAAAATGATGTTATATTTAAATTGGCACAATTGCATGATTATGGCATGCTCGATCTTATTACAGATGATGAATTTGTCAAAAGTTGGATATATTACCAAAAAGGAGATTATTCTCATTCCATGCTTGTGGCTCGTGATGCGATGGAAAAAGTCATGCCGCGTCCTGAAAGATCGGATTTAAGGTGGCGTTTGGTGTATCCGATTGATTATTATGATGAAATCAATCAATATGCTGGAAGTAATGATCCAGTTCTAATGATGGCGTTAATAAGGGAAGAAAGTTATTTTAATCCTAATGCTCAAAGTAATGTTGGAGCTAGAGGTTTGATGCAGCTTATGCCTGCGACAGCAAAAGAAATTAGTGCGCAGCATGGATTTGGCATGACTTCATTAGATGATTTATTTAAACCTGAATTTAATATAAAAATTGGTAATACGTATTATGCACAATTGAGAAATGCTTTTGATAATATGGATATATCAGCTATTGCAGCATATAATGGTGGTATTGGTTCAGTTGGTCGTTGGAAAAAAAGTGTTGTATATTCAAATACCGATGAATTTATTGAGCAAATCCCATATGCTGAAACTAAAAATTATGTAAAAAAAGTATTTAGAAGTTATTGGAATTATATTAGATTGTATGTTAATAACTAAAAAAGCTCCCAATCGGGAGCTTTTTAGTAATTAAACTTGTTTTATAACATGTTTTTTCTTATGGTTTCTTTAGATCTATCAATTTGTTTAATTCTTTTTTCGATAGATTTGATTTGTTTGTCCAAAGCTTTTCTTTCAGCTTTAATTAATTGATATTGAGCATCAACATCAGAATATTTTGCTTTGTAGTTTAATAGTTCATTTCTAACATCAACTTGCGCATTATCTAATTCAAGGATTGCACTTTGCATTTTTGAATTGCCAACCATCTCTTGTTGTTGAGCTTTAACTTGAGCTGCAGGTGTAATTACAGAGTTTTTAGGCGCGGCATAACTAGCATCATCAAACGTTAATGGAGTGAACGCACTTCCATCAGCTAAAGCAGCTGTTGAGCATGCTAACATTAATACTGCTGAAAATATTGCTGTTTTAAATGTTTTAACCATGATAAATCTCCCATTTTAAAATACAAACATATATTATATATATTAAAGCATGTGTTTTGGAAATACAAATTTATTAATATATTTTAATATACATGTATATTATATATGGGTTAATATGCTTAGAACGCATGCGTCATGCATGTTTTGAGATGTTAGCAAATCACCAATTATAAACTTTTGTAAACCGTCCAAATGCACTAATAGCTTGATTTTTGTAAAAAATTATAAAATCTCAAAAAAATATAAAACGAAGGGCTTGATTTTTAATTTTCTTTGGAATACTATGACTTATGTGCCCAGTGCACAATGAACTTTTTAAAATAAATAGCAAGGTTAAGAAGTTTTAAGAAATTTAAAAAATAATTTTAAAAACTGCTTGACAAATAAAATTGAAGTAATAAGATAATAATTACCGCAACAAACGAAGCGGTTGAGGACAAAGGGATAACCTAAGTCAATATCAGAAAGGCATTAAATGATTTGCACATCTGCCTCTTCTAGCTAGCCCCAAGCACTTAGCTTGTAGTCTGCAAAAAACTTAAGAGAACTACCTAAGAAATGGTGGCAATTACTTTGACCAGAACATTGAAAACAGAATAGCTGAAAACGATTAACAATACTTGTTGATTCAACAGAAAATGATTCTAAAATGACAATACGCGTAAGCGTTTAATTTAAAGTCGAGCAGTTTAAATGCTAGCCGCATTTAAACGATGGACATAAACTTTCTGACAATGGAGAGTTTGATCCTGGCTCAGGACGAACGCTGGCGGCGTGCTTCATACATGCAAGTCGAACGAGAATCTGGCTTCGGCCAGAGGAAAGTGGCGGACGGGTGAGTAATATGTAGGAAATCTGCCCTTGAGAGGGGGACAACAGAGGGAAACTTCTGCTAATACCCCATATGAGCTTAGTTGAAATACTAATCTTGAAAACTCCGGTGCTCAAGGATGAGCCTGCATCTGATTAGCTAGTTGGCGGTGTAATGGACCACCAAGGCGACGATCAGTAGCTGGTTTGAGAGGATGATCAGCCACAATGGGACTGAGACACGGCCCATACTCCTACGGGAGGCAGCAGTAGGGAATTTTGCGCAATGGGCGAAAGCCTGACGCAGCAAC
>JAZUAO010000030.1:0-24433 GCA_045638025.1 Candidatus Gastranaerophilaceae bacterium | reverse complement strand
TACTCTTTTGGGTTGCGTCACCCTTTGCATCATAAGTTGTAAATACTAATTTTGTCGCATTTAATGATTGCAAGTATTCTCTACTTGCTTCTTGTGATTTATCTGCAAGACGCACTTTTGAATTTGCAATCTGTTGTGAATACAATTCATTCTGGGATAACCTTGCGGTTATGCTTAATAATCTAGCTTGTGAGGCTGCTAATCCCATGGCGTCCTTTCGTCATACTTTTTCCTTACTATGGTTTACGGTTACATGGCGCTAGAACTTTAGGGTTTGTAAACAAATATTACGAAAAAAGACACCTTTTCGGTGTCTTTTTAATTATTAAACTTGAAAATTATATTGAGAAAGTTTCTGGTTTTAAGGAATCTGGTTTTACATCCAGTTCAACAGGTTTTTCTTCAACTATTTCAACTTGTAACTGATCTTCTGGATTAATAGCCACAGGAACTGGAGCAGCCTTTGGCGTTCCTACAATCCCTGCCGTCACATTAACCATTGCAGGATCTGGATTAGTTTTTAATCTATTATAATCAGTCATAATTTTGGCGATAAATCTTTTAGTTTCCGCATAAGGTGGAACAGTATTATTATAACGTTTTACATTACCTGGCCCAGCATTATATGCAGCTAGAGCCAATTCCATAGAACCGAACATTTTATACATTTTTTGGTAATACATAATACCACCACGAATATTATCGTTTAAAGAATATGCATTAAGTCCCATTCTGCTCGCAGTAGATGGCATCAATTGAAAAACTCCAACTGCACCATGAGAACTTCTTGCTTCGTGCCTAAAACCTGATTCTGCCCTTGCAATACTTAAAGTAATAGCTGGATCAACACCCATTTCGATGGAATGTTTTACAATACTCGCTTTGATTGAGTTAACATCATTTGCTTGAACTGAAGTACAAGCCATAAATACTATCGCAACAGTTAATAGTAATAATTTTTTCAAAATGTAATCCTCTAGTTGTAAATTGCAATCCTCCAAGCCCCTCTTTAGTTTTAAGTGTCTAAACAACAACTCTTCGGAATTAATTAATTACATTCTATTACAAAAATTTTCAAATTTCAAGCCTGAGGGGTTTACATTATGTTTTTATGTTAAAATAAAACTTGTGATACAGAATTTAACGAGGAAATAATATGGAAAAGAAAAATTTAGCAACTATCGGTGTATTTGGCGGATCAGGATTTTACAAATTCTTAGAAGATATTGAAGAAATAAGAGTTGAAACTCCTTATGGTATGCCAAGCGACAACATTTTCTTAGGAAAAATTGGTCCACATAAAGTTGCATTTATGCCAAGACACGGTCGTAACCATACTATATTACCTCATTTAATTAATTATAGAGCTAACGTTTGGGCTATGAAATCTATCGGTTGCGAAAGAGTAATTTCTCCTTGCGCTGCTGGTAGTTTACAAAAGCACGTTAAACCAGGTGATTTTGTAATCTGTGATCAGTTTGTAGATTGGACAGATGGCAGAAAATCAACTTTCTTTGAAGGACCTATTGTAACTCACCCATCAGCAGCTGATCCATATTGTCCAGAACTAAGAAAATTAGCTATTGAAGAAGGTAAAAAATTAGGTATCAATATTCATGAAACCGGTACTGTTGTTGTAATCAACGGACCAAGATTTTCAACAAAAGCTGAATCTAAATTCTTTACTAACCAAGGTTGGGAAGTTATCAATATGTCAGCGTTCCCAGAAGCACACTTGGTTAAAGAAATGGATATGTGCCCACTAAATATCTCTCTAATTACTGACCACGATGCTGGCCTTGTTGGTGATGTTCCTCCAGTTTCACACCACGCAGTTATGGAAATATTCAATAGCAATGTTGCAAATCTTAAAAACTTATTATTCAACATGATTGAAAACATTCCAACTGAAAGAAAAGAATGCGAATGCGCTTTAACAAAAAAACATTCACAATTATAGGAGATAATTCATGATAGGAATTGTTCACGGCGTAAATAACATATTTAACTTATACTTTTTCTTAATTATCTTAAGAATATTCTTAACTTGGATTCCAAATATTAGATGGGAAGACCAACCTTGGAAAACAATTAGAGAAGTAACAGATATTTATTTAAATCTATTTAGAAGAATAATTCCACCTTTTAACGGTCTTGATTTTTCTCCAATAGTTGCATTAATAGTGCTTCAAATTGTTCAACAAGTTGTTGTTTTTGTGTTAGCAAAACTTTTATTTGTATAAGGTGAATTATGAAGATTATAATTTTCGGTGCTACAGAAGTTGGTTGCTTACTTGCAACAGAATTCTTTGAAGATCACGATATAACAATCATAGACAGAGAAGAAAATCGCACAGATGAATTCAACAAACTTGATATAAGCTTTGTTCAAGGAAACGCTTCTGATATTGAAGTGCTAAAAAAAGCTGATATTAGAAATGCTGATGTTTTTGTAGCTTGCACAGCTATTGACGAAGCAAACATTGTGGCCTGCCTTGCGGCAAAAAAAATGAGTGGTGTTAGAACTATATGTTTTGTCAGCAAAGAAGAATACAAAAACGCACTTAATATGGAACGAAACGAAGGATACCTTTGCGACTTCTTCATTGATTATATAATTTGGCCAGAAGAGCTATTAACTGAAGATATTTTCAGAATTGTAACAGTTTCACACGCTTTAGATGTCGAAAACTTTGCAGATGGGAAAGCTAGACTTTTAGAATACAAAGTCGAACCAGAATTATCGATTGTAAACAAAAAAATCAAAGATATTGGATTTACAAGAGATACTATCATTGTTGGCTTAACTAGAGACGGTCAATTATTTATACCTAACGGTGAAACTGAAATTTTGGCAGAAGATAAATTAATCTTTATGGGAACGCCACATTCTTTAGATATTTTAGCGGGTACATTCTTTCATAGAAAAGAACAAGTGAAATCTGTTGCAATTATTGGCGGTGGTAACGTTGGCGCAATGCTTGCAAAATATCTTGATGATGTAAAAATTAAAACCAAAATTATCGAAAAAAATTATGAACGTTGTCAAAACTTATCTGAAACTCTCGAACACGCACTTGTAATCCACGGTGATGGAACAAATTTAAAAATTCTTGATGAAGAAGAAATAGGCTCAAGCGATGTTGTAATTAGTGTTACAAATAACGACGAACGTAATCTTTTGTGCTCTCTTTTATGCAAACAACTTGGAGTAAAACGTGTTATTTCAAGAGTATCAAAGGTGCTCAACATACCACTTTTTGAAAAAGTAGGTATAGACATTGCAATTTCACCTAAAAATTCAGCTATCAACGAAGTTAAAAACGACTTAGAAGAAAATAATGTTGATATTTTAGCAACTGTTGAACAAGGTCAAGGGGAAGTTTTAGAAATTTGCGTAAATCAAGAATTTAACGACAATCTGATTATGGATGTAAAATTTCCAACCAGGGCTATCATTGGTGTAATTCAACGTAAAAATCACGTCATTATACCAAAAGGTAATACTCAAATTAAAACTGGCGATGTACTGATTATATTTACAAAATCAGAAGATGCTGAAAAAATTAAGGAATACTTCGGATAATGCGTTTAAGTTATTTATCATATGCTATTGGACTTGTAATGATGTATGCGGGACTAGTTTTGCTAGTTCCAGTATCTGTAGCTTTGTATTACCACGATTATTTTTCTGTAATATCATTTTTATCTGCAGGTATTTTAGCATCAGTACTAGGATATGGAGTTAGAAAACTCACACCCAATAGCGTTGAGAATTTAAACGATATCAAAAAATCCGAAGCACTGTTTGTAGTTGCCATGTCTTGGGTGGTATTTTGTTTTATCGCAGCTGTCCCATTTTTATGGTACGGGTTTTCGCCAATAAATGCTTTATTTGAAGCAACTTCTGGATTTACCACAACTGGCGCAACAATACTAACACATTTTGATTACCCAAAAGCAATGTTTTTCTGGAGATCTTTTACGCAATGGATTGGTGGTATGGGTATTATTGTCTTATTTATTGCTGTATTACCACAATTTGCAGTAGCAGGTCGTCAAATGTTTTTTGCAGAAGCTCCAGGACCAACAGAAGATAAATTATCCCCAAGAATAAGAAATACAGCTTCCACATTATGGGTTGTATATTTAGGACTAACAATTTTAGCTGCCATATTACTCCATTGCGCAGGAATGCCCAAATTTGATGCAGTTTGCAACGCAATGTCAACACTTTCAGCTGGTGGATTTTCACCAAACGCTCACAGTATAGCTGGATATAATTCGAATTTAATCAATTGGATTATAATTGCATTTATGTTCTTTGCTGGTGCAAGTTTTATGTTACAATTACGAGTTATTACCCAAAAGAACCCTTTACTTTTATTCAAAAGTGAAGAATTTAGAGCTTATACATACACAATTCTAACACTTTCTGCAATTATTGCACTTATATTATATTTCTCCAACCATTATAATAGCTTCGATGCAATCACTTCGGCACTTTATCAAGTAATAAGTATTTCAACTTCAACTGGTAGTTCAAGCGTGGATTACCAACAATGGGGATTCAGTGCTAAAATATTTTTATTTATAGCAATGTTTACAGGCTCTTGTGCTGGATCTGCTGGTGGTGGCATCAAAATGACAAGATGGGTTTTGGTATTCAAATCAATGAAAGAAGAACTTTTTAAAATTCTTCATCCAAACGCTGTTACAAACATAAAAATTGATAATACAATAGTACAACCAGAAATTATTCGACAAGTTGTCGTTTTCATGTTCTTTTATTTCTTTTTATTTGGAATTTCCGCAATTTTAATGGCAATAATAGAACAAGACGCGGTAATTGGTTTAACTGGTGCTATAACTTCATTAGGCGATATAGGTCCTGGTTTAGGTAATACAATTGGACCAATGGGACATTATGACAGCTTACAAGTTGGCACTAAATTAATTTACATATTCAATATGCTAGTTGGTCGTCTTGAATTAATCCCATTTTTAGTTTTTTTACAAAAAGATTTTTGGACTATCAAACAAAACTAATTTATATAAATGATTAAAATGAACAAAAATTATGCTTTAATCGTTGTATTATCAGAAATCAATTTTTGAGGATAACAACATTGCATTTTAATATAAAAAAAGTCATAACACTTGCGCTGTCTATAACTTTGATGACAAGTCTTTCTTCATTTGCAATAGAAGAAATAAAAATAGAAAAAGACAGTAGTTTATCATTGAATGATTGCATAAAAATTGCACTTCAAAATAGTCCTAACGTCAAAAAATATAAATACAATTATGGTATTTCCCAAAGTAATGTAGGCAGGGCAAAATCAGCTTATTTTCCTACAATTGGAGTTGGTACTGGATACAATATAACTGATACTCATTCGAATAGAAACAATACAAACTCTAAACTATATAGTGCTGAGGCTTCTCTGAATCAACTTATTTGGAACTTTGGGAAAACCAATGCTAATATTAGAATGCAAAAATTTAACTTGATTACTGCATTATTTAATTTTGATGACAATGTTTTGGATACAATTTACCAAGTTAGAACAAATTACTATGGCGTCTTAGCAGCTAGAGCCGCAGTTGATATAAACAAAGCATACGTCGATATTAACGAAAGAAACTACCAAAGAACTAAAGCCTATTTTGAAGAAGGTATTAAATCAAAAATTGATTTGGTTAACGCTGAGGTCAACTTAAGTGATTCTAAAGTTACTTTAGTAAACGCTCAGAAAACTTACAAAAACGCAATGGTTACATTAAATAATTCCATGTATATTGCGCACTCACCAGATTATGAATTACAACCAACTGAAACATTTAAATATAAAGAAAATTTATACATGGTAAACCTAGAAGAACTTGATAAAAAAAGTGACTTAAGTGTTCTCCCTGAAAATATAGACGATGCAACCTTAAGTGCGAAAGCAGAAAAGGCTGAAATTCTTACAGACTACAAATTTGATGCATTTCCTTATTCTTTTGAAAAAGCTATTGAACTTGCATACTCAAATAGACCCGACATAAAAGCCTATGATGCAACGTTGAAAGCAATGGAAGAAAATCTATTGTACATTAAACGAGAATACTATCCTGAAATTAGCGCTCGTGCAGGTTATGGATACAGAGACTTAAACGCTACAAACTCTTTTAATGTAGGAATTAATGTTTCTAGTAATGTCAATATCTTAGGCAAAAAACACGAAATCGATGCTGGTAAACTACAAGTTGCTTTAGCACAAAACGAAATTAACCTTCTAAAGCAAAATGTTTATTTTGAAGTTCAAAATGCCTATATAAATATGATCGAATTAGAAAAACAAGTTCCGCTACTTGCTGTAAAAGTTCGTCAAACATTAGAGAATTTCGAACTAGCTGATGGCAGATACTCTGTAGGACTTGGCGATTACATCGAACTTCAAGATGCTAAAGTTAAATATAATAACGCTCAACATACATTTGTTGAAGCTATTTATAAATACAATGTTGCAAGAGCTAATTTGGAAAAAGCTATTGCACTACCACAAGATATTACAATATCAATTGAGGATATAAGTTAATGGAAATTAAAAAACAACACATCGCAATAGGACTAGGAGCAATAGTTATAATCTCAGGATTATTTATATTCACAGGCAAATCAAATGGCGTAAAATACGAAACTCTGCCAATCAAACGATGCACAATTACACAAGTAGTTGAAGCATCAGGAACAATTAACCCTGTAAACTTAGTAAGTGTTGGTTCTACTGTTTCAGGCCTTATAAAAGAAATTTATGTGGATTTCAATTCTGAAGTAAAAAAAGGACAAATTTTGGCACAGATTGACCCCGCTAATTTCCAAGCTTCAGTTGATCAAGCGACTGCACAAATAAACAATGCTCAAGCAAACTTGGAAAAGTTAAATGCGGTTACTGAAATGTCTAGAAAAACTTATACAAGATATAAAAACCTATACGCAAAAAACTTTATAGCAAAAAGCGAACTTGACCAAGCAGAAAGCGATTATTTTTCAAATTTAGCGCAAATCGAATCAGCTAAAGCACAAATTTCTCAAGCTAGAGCAACATATAATACAGCAATGACAAATTTAGGCTACACAAGAATAATTGCACCAGTTGATGGAACAATCATTTCACGTGAAATAAACCTAGGACAACCAGTTGCCGCAAGTTTTCAAGCACCACAATTATTCACAATTGCTCAAGATTTAACTAAAATGCAAATAGAAGTTAACGTATCAGAAGCAGATATTGGAAAAGTAAAAGTAGGGCAAGATGTAACTTACACTCTTGATGGTTACCCTGATAGCAATTTTGAAGGGAAAGTAACTCAAGTAAGAATTTCTCCAACTACAGTTTCAAATGTTGTAACATATGTAATTATCGTTGATGTTGACAACAATGATTTAAAACTGGTTCCTGGTATGACTGCAAATGTTTCAATAATTACAGAAAAAAGCGAAAATGTTTTATGTGCCCCAAATATTGCTTTAAAATTCACACCAGAAACTGGTGGTCAAAAATATAAAGAACAAGGTATTTGGAAACTTGACAAAAACAAACCTGTAAGAGTTAATATTTCCCAAGGCGCAAGTGATGATTCAAAGTTTGAAATTTTGTCTAAAGACATAAAGGAAGGCGACTTAGTTATTACAAGTTCAAGCAATTCTAAAGCTAAAACCAAAGCTGGCGCAATGAAAAGACCTCCAAGGATGTTCTAATGGCACTAATTGAAGTTAAAAATGCAATAAAAACATATCAAACAGGCGAAGATTATTTTAACGCCTTGAATAATGTTTCTTTGTCAATCGATAAAGGCGAATTTGTTGCGATTATGGGGGCATCAGGTTCTGGCAAATCAACATTTATGAATATGCTTGGAACGCTCGATAAACCTAACAGCGGAAGCTACTATTTAGACGGAATTGATATGCTTTCACTTGATACAAATTCTCTTGCCGAAGCCAGAAACATAAAAATGGGCTTTGTATTTCAGGGTTTTAATTTAATTTCAAGAACAAGTGCGTTGGAAAACGTAGAACTTCCTATGATTTACAAAGGAATTCCGGAAGATGAACGAAAACTCAGAGCCAAAGAGGCTTTAAAAATCGTTGGTTTAGAAAATCGAGAAGATCATATGCCAAACCAGATGTCAGGTGGACAGCAACAGCGTGTTGCAATTGCAAGAGCAATTGTAAATGATCCTCCATTAATTCTAGCAGACGAACCAACAGGTAATTTAGATACTAAAACTAGTATTGAAGTTATGGAATTTTTTGTAAAACTCAATGAACAAATGGGAAAAACCATTGTGCTTGTAACTCATGAACCTGACATTGCAGAATACTGCAAAAGAGTTGTTAGGTTCAAAGATGGAAATATAATCTCCGACGAGGTTAAAAGATGATAGATTTTAAATCAACATTAAAAATGGCTATAGTGTCATTAAAAATCAATAAAATGCGCTCTATTTTAACAAGCTTAGGCATAATCATAGGTGTAAGCGCTGTAATCATAATGCTCGCTGTTGGTTCTGGTGCAAGTAAAAAAATTGCAAAAGATATGGAATCAATGGGTAGTAATTTATTAATGATACGCTCGGCTTCAGCCACTTCTGGAGGCGTCAGAATGGGCTCTGGCACAAAACCAACCTTAACCCTTAAGGATGCTGAAGCTATTGAAAAATATTGTCGTGGCATACTAGCAGTTGCCCCATATTCATCCGAAGCAAAACAATTAACTTACGGAAACCAAAACTGGTCAACATCTGTAGGTGGAACAACTGCCGCATATTTGTTCATAAGAAATTATGAAATTGTTTCTGGTAGAAATTTTGTACCAGAAGACATAAAAAACAACACAAAAGTCGCAATCATTGGGAATACAATAGCAACAGAGCTTTTTGGTGATATGGATCCATTAAATAAAACAATGCGTATTGGTAACGTACCATTTAAAATTATCGGACTTTTAAAACCAAAAGGACAAAACGGAATGGGTATGGATCAAGACGATTTAGTATTTATTCCAATCACAACAGCACAGAAAAAAGTTTTTGGGACTGACTTTCCAGGAACTGTAAAAATGATAAACGTAAAAGCGCAAAATTCTGATGTACTTGGTATAGCAGAAGAAGACATCACAGAACTTTTGCAAACACGCCACAGAATAGGCAAAAACCAAGAAAACGATTTTGAAATAAGAAACCTCGCAGAAATGCAAGAAACTATTAAATCTTCAGCCAAAACGATGTCTATTCTACTTGGTGCTATAGCCTCTGTATCACTTCTAGTTGGCGGCATTGGCATAATGAACATTATGCTCGTATCAGTTACAGAAAGAACAAAAGAAATTGGTATTCGTATGGCAATTGGAGCAAAGGCTTCCGATATTAGAGTACAGTTTTTAATTGAATCATTCTTACTATCAATTATTGGCGGTATAGTTGGTGTAATATTAGGCATCCTAGGTGCCAAAATTGTAGAACTAACTGGCGCTATGACGGTTGCAATATCGAGTGGTTCAATTGCACTTTCACTAGGGTTTTCAGGTGCAATTGGTGTCCTATTTGGCTATTATCCAGCATATAAAGCATCACTTCTAAATCCAATTGAAGCCTTAAGATATGAATAGCAGCCATATTGGTAATATAAATATTTATAACTTTTAATTATCGTATAAGATAATTTATTATTATATAAAACAATAAGTGCTGATATATAAGCTCAAACTGGTATAATTAAAATATGATCAAAGTTAAATTAAGAGAAGTTTTATGGGAGAAAAACATGTCAGCTGCTGAAATTAACAGACTGACAGGTTTAAATAAAGCAAACCTATCTAACATAATGCGTGGAAAACACACTAATGTAGGTTTAGATACAATTAATCTAATATGCAAATGTACAGGTTGTACACTTCACGAATTATTAGAATATATTCCTGATTAAAGCGCTTCTAACAATGCTATTTTCATAGAATCAACATTTGGAATTTTACCAGTCCAAATCTCTTCTGCTGCAACTGCTTGACCTATAAACATATCTAAACCGTTAACAGTTCTATATCCTAAACTTTCAGCCAACTTCAATAACACTGTTTTTCTTGGATTATAAATTACATCATACACTAAAGCCCCTTGAGGTAAAGTCATAAGTTGAGGTTTTTCTACTGGCGTCATATCCGCAGAACGTCCAAGCATCCCTATCGGAGTTGTATTTACCAAAATATCAACCATTGACAAATCTCTTATAAATTCAATTTGATAAGCATCAAACTGAACTTGAGGGAAAACTCTACGCATATAATTCAACAATTCCAAACAATTCGGAATATTTCTTGTATAATACCTAATTTCTTTCACACCAGCTTGAGCCAAAGCAACTGTTGCCGCACGGCTTGCACCACCAGTACCCAAAACTCCCGCAACTTTACCATAAAGCTTAAAATCACTTGGAATAGCTTTTTTAAAGCCGATCACATCAGTATTATAACCTTTCATTGTTCTATCAGGATTTATAACTACTGTATTAATAGCACTTGCAATATCCGCTGATTTATCAACTTCATCTACAAATAAAGCAACAGGAAGTTTTAACGGTATTGTAACGTTAAATCCTTTATAATTCCCATTTTTTAACATTTTAATACGAGATACTAAATCTTCAGGATCAGTTTCTAATGTTTCATAAGTTGCATCAAGCCCCATACTCTTAAATCCCACAGTATGAATAACCGAAGACAACGAATGTCCCAAAGGATAACCAATAACAGCAAATTTATTTTCTCTTCTGTCAACAATTGTAGGTTCTTCAACAACATTAATAGGCTGCACAGTCTGAAAATACGAAGATTGAGTATTAACAGAATTATTATACACAGATTGTTCATATGACGGCGGTGTTGGCTGAGCATAAGGTTGTTGTACCGGTTGATTATATGATTGCTGAACCTGCTCATTGTAATTATTTTGTTGAGGATAAGCACTTTGTGTATAAGTTGATTGCGAATAAGACGGTTGTGTACTTAGTTGAGAGTACACAGGTTGGGAAGTTGATTGTTGAGGTTCTTGAATTTCTGTTTTAGACTCAGCAACAGGAGCAATACTATCTACTTGTTGAGTTTCAGAAGATTGAACATCACCCCTCAAAGATTCAACCGAAACACCCAACTTTTTAGCTTTTTTAGCCAAATATCTCTCATATAAGTCTTTATTCAGCGTCATTATTTTCCTCTTTTTTGAAATTACATTTTGAACAAACTATAGATTCGCCACTTTTCAAAACTTTTTTTACAAATAAAGATTGGCATTTTGGACATTTTTCATCAATTGGTTCATTCCATAGGACAAAATCGCAATCTGGATACTTATTACATCCAAAGAAAACTGTTCCGCGTTTTGAACGACGTTCAACAATTTGACCTTGACCACATTTTGGACAAGTTACTCCTGTTGATTTTCTATAAGGCTTACGATTTTTGCATTCAGATTTCAAGCACTCCATATACTTGCCATATGGCCCCATCTTGAAAACCATATCTCCACCACATTTTTCACATTTTTCTTCACAAACCTCTTGAGGTTTTTCTACTTGGGTTTCACCTAATTCATCAGCCATTTCTTGTAATATGTTTAAAGACATAGTTGCTTTACAATCTGGATACCCCGAGCATCCTAAAAATTGTGAACCTACTTTACTTGTTTTTAAAAGCATTGGTTTACCACAATTTGGGCAATTAACCTTTGTTTCTATACTAATTTTTTGAGCAGTTTTCATAACTGCATTAACTTCGTCCATAAATGGATTATAAAATTCTTGTAAAACTTTATTCCAGACAGCTTTTTTCTCGGCAATCTTATCCAATTTTTCTTCCATGCCAGCCGTAAATTTATAATCCATAATATCGGCAAATTGTTCGACTAACTGTTTTGAAACAGCACGACCTAGAATTGTAGGGAAAAGAACTTTACCTTTTTTCTCTACATATTTACGTGTCTGAATTACGGTAATAATCGTAGCATAAGTAGATGGTCGACCTATACCGTATTCTTCCAAAGCTTTAACTAAAGAGGCTTCATTGTATCTTGGAGGAGGTTGAGTAAAATGTTGCTTAGGATTTACTTTTTTACATTCAACTTTATCACCTTTTTCCAAATCAGGAATTTTAGAATCCTCAACTTTTTCTTTGTCATCTTCGGCATCATCGTATAACTTCAAGAAGCCATCAAAAGTAATCTTGCTAGTACCAGCTTTTAAAGTGTAATCACCTGCAGTTATTTCGATAGATTTATTAGCCATTTCCGCATTAGACATCTGAGACGACATAAATTTTTCCCAAATGAGTTTGTATAACTTATATTGATCATTATCTAAATATTGCTTGATGCTATCAGGAGTTTTGTCTGGATATGAGGGTCTTATAGCTTCGTGAGCATCTTGAACATTTTGCTTACCTTTGACGTAAACATTTGGAGTCTCTGGGTAATACTTTTCTCCATAATTATTCAAGATATAATCTTTTGCCATTGCCATGGCATCATCAGAAACACGAACACTGTCTGTTCTCATATACGTAATCAAACCGACAGCACCAGAATCAAGCTCAATACCTTCATACAATTTTTGAGCAACTTGCATTGTTTTTTGAACTCCAAAACCCAATTTTGAACTTGCTGCACGTTGTAACGTTGAAGTAATAAATGGAGCAGTTGGCTTCCGTTTTGTTGTTTTATTCGTAACTTTAGATACTTTATACTCAGCTTGTTTTAAATAATCAACAACTTTTAAAGCATCTTCTTCATTATTAACCGTTTTTTCAAAAGGTTTGTCTTTATATTTTGAAACCTCAGCTTCAAAAACTTTGCCTTCTTTATCTAACTCAGCATGTATAGACCAATATTCTTGAGGAACAAACGCTTCAATTTCATCTTCTCTTTCACAAATCATTCTTAATGCTACTGATTGCACACGACCTGCGGAAAGATTATAACTTCCCATTTGTTTCCACAATACTGGACTCAATTTATATCCTACAAGCTTATCCAAAATTTGCCTTGTTTGCTGGGCTTGTACCATATCCATATTAATCATTCTTGGATGTTCAACCGAATATTTAACCGCTTTTGGTGTAATTTCGTTAAACTCAATTCTCTTGATTTTCTCATCAGGAACCTTTAGCACTTGACGAACGTGCCAAGCAATAGCTTCTCCCTCACGGTCAGGGTCGGATGCGATATAAATATTGTCAAATTTTTTTGCTAGATCATTTAATTTTTTCACAACAGCTTGTTTGCCAGGGATAACTTCAAACTTTGGTTCAAAATTATTCTCAACATCAAATCCTAAATTATCAGTCTTTGGATCTTTAGTCGGCAAATTTCTTATGTGACCATAACTTGCTTCTATTTGAAAACTATCTCCCAAAATCTTTTTAATAGTTTTAGATTTTGCAGGAGACTCAACTATAACCAACGATTTTTCTTTTGTTTTTGTAGCTGTCTCTGTCATACTCTTTTATATCTGTCCCCACTGACTTGTTTTATTATGCCCTTAAGCTCCATTGTTGTCAAGTCCGTCAATAAATCTTCTACATTTAACTTTGTTAATACGATCAACTCATCCACACCTTTTTCTTCTATTTCAAGGGCTTTAAATATTTTTAACTCATTATCTGTTAATTGAGGTAATTCTAATTGCGATATAACTTCGCGCTTAACTTCCCAATTCAAAGCATTCAATATATCTTCAGCAGATGTAATTAAAGTTGCTCCATTTTTTAGCAATTTATAAATGCCTTCTGTATTAGGATTTGAAATCAATCCAGGCATACACATCAATTCTCTACCTTGTTCTAAAGTCAAATTAGCTGTAATTAATGCACCACTTTTTAATGAAGCCTCGGCTACAAGAGTTCCATAAGATAAACCTGACACAATTCTATTACGTTGTGGAAATCTAAATTTTAATGGTTCAAATGTTGGGAAATACTCACTTACAACCGCACCATTACCATTTCCAATTCTTTCATATAAATGCTTATTACTTGTCGGATAATAAAAATCTAGACCACTAGCAATAACACCTATAGTTTTTATATTGTTATCCAAAGCCGACAAATGAGCCTGAGAATCAATACCTGCAGCTAATCCAGACACTATACAAATATCAGTTCCTGCAAGTTGTGAAATAATTTTATTTAATTCTTCTTTTGCGTGATAACTTGCTTTTCTTGAACCAACAATTGCTAATGTTTTATCCAAATTACAATCATCTAAATTCCCTTTATAATACAGAACCATTGGAGGATTATCTATATTTTTAAGCATTTGAGGATACTTTTCATCTTCAAAAGTAATATACTGGATATTTTTTTGTGTAACTTGTTCCAAAACCTTATCTGGGTTAACTTTATTGCGCAAATTTACAAACGTTTCGGCTTTTTTAATATTTAAACCATCAATTTGAGACAGCTCAGCAATTGTGGCATTAAATGCCAGTTCAATATCCCCAAAATAATTATATAATCTTTGAATAAAGCGACTGTCAATTTGTTCTATTGACGAAAACGCTATCCAATATTTACTTTTCATTCTGTTTTATTCTTTCAATCAAGTTTTTCACATTAGCTTTTTCTTCTTCTGCAATATCAAGATTCAAATATTCTTCAAAATATTCAATTGCATCAGAGTAATCGCCACGAGCCATAAATAAAATTGCCACTTTTTTGTACGCAGGATGGAATTTATCATTCACAGCTATTGCTTTTAAATAATTTGAAATAGCTTTATCTATCTCGTCATTAGCCTCATGAGCTTCGGCTAAGTAATAAAATATAAACTCATTGTTATCTTTAAATTCCAATACATTTTCAAAATTTTCAATTGCCAATTGATAATTACCTAATTCAAAATGAACTTTACCCAAATCATAATAAGCATCATAATTATCAGGTTGACGTTCAAGGATTTGTTCTAACTCATCGATCGCCATATCAAGCCTTGCATCTTCCATATAAAATCTTGCAAGATAGTGTGACAAAATCAACTCTTCAGGCAATTCAAAAATGGCCGTATTCAACAATCCAATACCATGTTCGAAATCTTTTTGGCGGTAATAAATATCTGCCAAATTAATATAAGCTTGAGGGATTTTAGGATTTAACTCAATTGCTTTTAAATAATTCTTTTCAGCTTTTTGAAAATCACCTTTATTAGCATGACAAAGAGCTAAGTTATTATAAACTTCTGCATTATCAGCTTGAACTTCAACAACAGAAGTAAATGCATCAATTGCAGCATCCCAATCACCTTTTTTATAACTTTCTATTGCTTTATCTATTTTTTCTTGCATATTTATTACCTCTATAAACCTAATGACATTCCCGAATCACTATTACCAGAACCAATATTTTTTATAACAGTTCTTGTATTACCAGTAGCCTGAAAATCTTTTGGATCTAAAACCATTCTGATTTTATCCGCATATATGGTTCTAACACCTTGAGAAATGCTAGAACGGCCATTGAAATATATTTCGTTTGGTTTACCTGTTTTTTTATCTGGGTAGAACGTAATTTTAGGACCAACTGCATAATAATCTTGGAACCAAACATTTACATTACCACTAGCATTATAAATATTTTGTTTTTTATCATAGACTTGATAAGCAGCTTTTAAAACTAACTTATCGCCACCATCCATAATCGCATTTGAAGTAGTATTACCAGTAGCTGTCAAAATCTCCGTTGCTGGATTGTATTCAAATTTATCAGCAAATGATTCGTTATTTTGTTCTTTCACACGAGCGTTGCCAAGTAAAAGAATATTTTTTAAATCTCCGCCTTTATCCGTTACAACAGTCGCATGGTTTGAATAAGTTTCAATTTCCTTATACTGAATAGTAACATTACCATCAGCTTGCATAATTCCAGTTTTTGAATCGTATTCTTGCGAATCAGCGTTAATAACAACTATTGGAGTTTTACCGTCAAAAACAATTGATTGAGTATCCCCCTCAGCTTTAACAACTTTTGTTATTAAAGAAACTTTCAAAATATTTGCCTTAACTTCGCGTTTTTTATTCTTTTTAATTTCATACGCATAAGGTTTATCATAAAAAGTTGCAGTATCTAACTCTTGTTTTTGTGTAAGACTAACATCAGCTGAATTTCCTTCAACTTTTAAATCATCAATAGAGACAACAACATCTCCATCGAATTTGATTTTATTTTCGGTTTCAGAAAAACTTTGATTTTTGGCATCAATAACCATATCAACAGCATTCGCTTTAACACCAACTATTAATAAAATTGCAACTACAGCAACTAATATTTTCTTCATTTATCCTCCTCATATATATTGGAAGTTGTTTTACCTTTTATAATAAAGCTTTCAAAATCAGGAGTAATTTCAATTTCATCAGCAAACGCAGTAAATTGATTTCCTCGAGTAATTCTTACATTACCGTGAGCAGTAATAGGTTCATTATTCCCTGGGTAACGCAATCTATCAGCTTTTAATGTTGTGCCATCTTTCAAAACAACAAAAGTATCCTTATAGAGTATAATAATTTTTTTTGTAGCATTATAAGTACCTTTTGAAGATTGAAAACTCATTGAAACTTCGTTATCTTTGTAAAAATTGCCTACAACATTATCCATCATTGCAATTTGATTTGAGCTATCATAGGTACCTGTTTCACCATAAAGTTCCCAATATTTGGTTTCGTTTTTAGTTTCAGTCAAAACAATACCATTAATGGTAAGTTCTTTTTTATCTTTTCCACCAGCAATTTGACTACGGTTAAAATCATGTGTAATCATGCCAGCTGAAATAAACGCCCAAACCATAATAGAGACTAAAGCGCCAAAAGCACCAATATACGCCTTTTGTTTTTTACTAAGATCACTCCACTTCATAATTGATATCTTAACATAAAAATTATCTATTAAAAAAAAATTAATCTACACAAAGTCCAAAAGGAATACTATTCATACGAGTGGTAGTATTTGACAATGTGTATATATCACGAAACTCCCACATCTTAGCATCATACGCATCTACTTCTTCTCCAGACCAAACATAGAAATATGTTTTGTTAGCCTCTGTAAAATTCAATACATCCCTAACCACGTTAGTTCTCCAACTTAAACCTGTTTTTTTAGAAGAGTACGCCGTTATGTCATTTCGACCATACAAGTAATTTGCCAAAGTAGCTAATTGTTGCATAGTAGGCATATTAGCAATTCCACCACAGTGCTGAACAGCACCAACCCAATAATCTTGAGTTTCACCACATGCATATTCCATACCCAAACTATCCTTTAACGGTGCACACTCCCAAGAACGTAAAGCTGTCGGTTTAAACAATGTTGTAGTGAAACAAATCCCATCTATATCCAGAACACAAGTAGCACCACCTAATGATGAAATCATTCCATAGCTACGAATATCCTTACCACTAGCATTCGGATATGAGAATGCAGACGTATCATATAATAAAGCAATACAATCTAATAAAGGTGGTTCATTAGATAGTGGCCCTGAACACAACTAGGGTTATATGCGACAAGTCCTGTTACACCATTTGCAAATTCTACACCGATTAATTCTGTAGGCCAATCCTCTAATCCAAAATGCTTTGCCAATTTGACTTTTGTCATATCAACTTCTTCAGGTGTAGCTTCACCACCACCACACATAACTTTATCTGCAAAACAATTTTGCAATTCATCGTTATTACATATTTTTACTATTCTTATATATTCTGAGAGCTTGTTTACAAAATCTTTTGTTGTTGTATAACCTGCAAGAACTTTCTTCAAATTCATTATCTTCAAAGACTCTTCAAGCTCTCTGACAAAATCTTGTGAAGTTGCACTCCATTTTCTAGATTGAATATTTGCTTGTAAAGTCGGTATAGTCATCATTGCAACAATACCTAACACAGCTAGTGTTATCATAACTTCGTTTAACGTAAAACCGAATAATCTAATTTTTTTTCATTATAAACACTCTCCGTGAAAAATAGTACACCCTAATAAAAAAAATAGCAACAAACGAAATATTAATTAATATTTTATGCTTAAATTCTGTTCTTTGTTATATAATCAAGATAAAAGATTAGGGAAAAAGAGGATATTATTATGAGATATGATGCTGGGGAAGTAATTACGGCAATGGTTACGCCTATGAATGAGAAAAGAGAAATCGACTACAATCGTGTTGAATCTCTTACAAAGCACTTAATTGAGCATGGTAGTGATGCTGTTTTGGTTTGCGGAACAACTGGCGAAACTCCAACTTTAAGTCACGAAGAAGAAGTTGAATTAATTAGTACAGTAAAACGAGCAGCAGCAAACAGAGCAAAAGTTATTGCTGGTGCTGGTTCAAACTCAACAGAAACCGCAATTATGGCAGCTAAATTAGCACAAAAAGAAGAAGTTGATGCAATCCTTTCTGTTGTACCTTATTACAACAAACCATCTCAAACTGGTATGATTGAGCACTTCTCCGCTATTGCAGAAGCGGTTGATTTGCCTGTCATTCTATACAACATTCCATCTCGTACTGGTGTTACAATGCAACCTGAAACTATTGCGTACCTAGCTAATAAATACGAAAACATCGTTGCCTTGAAACAAAGCTGTCCAGATTTTGATTTATTAACAGAAACAAAAATGCTTTGTCCAAAAAACTTTGCAATCTATTCTGGTGACGATAGCTTAACTCTACCAATGATGGCTGTTGGAGCTCACGGTGTAATTTCCGTAGCTTCACACTTATTCGGTTCTGAAATCAAATCAATGATAAGAAACTTCAAAACTGGTGAACTTATGGCTGCAAGAAATATGCACTTGAAATTATTCCCAGTATTTAGAAAACTATTTATGGCTCCAAACCCTGTACCTGTTAAGGCAGCTTTGGCTCATAAAGGTTTAATCCAAGACTTTGTAAGAAGACCTTTGGTTGAACTTACAGAAGATGAGAAAATTATTCTTTTCTCAACAATTGATTCTTTCTACGAAGAATAGCCCAATTTGGCTATAATCGTCAAAAGAATTTTTGCTAAAATAATCAGTATAATTTATAAGAGGAAAAAACAGTGAAAAACAAAATCTTAATGTTTTGGGCAATTGTGCTTATTGTAATCGTATCAACGGTTATAATATTCGTTAAGCCTACAAAACTTGGTCTAGATTTGGTTGGTGGTTCTCGTTTAATGCTTGAAGCTGAAACAACTGAATCTATTGCAAAAATCACTCCAGAAGTGATGGGACGTTTACAGTTCGCCATCGAAAACCGTGTTAATAAACTAGGTGTTGCAGAAACTGTAGTTCAACAAGTGGGAGACAAAAGATTATTAGTTGAAATCCCTAACGTAACAGACCTTAAAGAAGCAAAAGCTTTTTTAGGTGAAACAGCTCAATTAGAGTTCAAAAAAGAAGGTCCTATTGATAAAAACGGCAATCAGACTTGGGTATATACAGGATTGAGCGGACAAGACCTTCAACGCTCATCTTTAAGCACAGACCAAACTGGTCAGTGGGTTGTATCATTAGAATTTAATGATGCAGGTGCTAAAAAATTCGCAGACTTAACAAAATCTTTGGTAGGTCAACAAATGGCTATATTCTTTGATGGAGAAATTCAATCAGCTCCATACATAAGGGAAGCTATTTATGGTGGTAAAGCTCAAATTTCTGGAGGCAATAGCGGCTTTGAATATGCTGAAGCTGAAAGAATGGTAAACCTTCTTAACGCTGGGGCATTACCAGTTCCTGCAAAAATCGTTGAAGAAAACACTGTTGGTCCGACTTTGGGTGCTGACAGTATTGCAAAATCAAAATTTGCAGGTTTAATCGGTTTGGGATTTGTAATGTTATTTATGATTGGATATTACAGACTTCCTGGCTTAATCGCTAATATTGCATTAATTATATACAGTTTAATCTTGTTTGCGTTATTCAAAACAATTCCTGTGACATTAACTTTAGCAGGTATTGCTGGTTTCATTCTTTCAATTGGTATGGCTGTTGACGCTAACATCTTGATTTTTGAAAGAACAAAAGAAGAACTTCGTGCAGGCAGAAACTTGTTTACAGCTATTAATTCAGGTTTCGATAGAGCTTTTACAAGTATCTTTGATTCAAATATGACAACCATTATCACTTGTACAATTCTTTATCTATTAGGAACAAGTATTGTTAAAGGTTTTGCTTTAACACTTGCTCTTGGTGTTATAGTTTCGATGTTCAGTGCAATTACAATTACTAAAAACTTTATGCACTTAATATTCGGTACAGGTGAATTAAAATATCCTGCTTTATTTGGTCTTAGAAAAGACGAAATAGGCAAAAGTTACGAAGCAACCGAAACTAAACGTGAAAAAGCACGTTTCGGTATTTTGGATTAGGAAAGGGACAGGTAAAATGTTCACATTTAAGAAAATTACATTACAAGTAGTTAAATATAGAGTATTGTGGATGGTATTATCTGCATTACTTCTTCTCCCAGGAATTGTTGCAATGATTTATTCATCTGTAACATATCCAAATCATGCACCGCTAAAAGTTGGTATTGATTATACTGGCGGTACTATTTTACAGTATGGATTAAAACAAAAAATTTCAAATGAAGATTTGACAACTACTCGTTCAAATCTAGAAAAAATTGGAGTTGAAAATCCTTACTTACAAATTTTGAACGTAAATAATACTCAACAAGAAAATACTCAAAACACAATCGATTCAATTATTTCTATTAGAACTAAATTTATCGGTGAAAGCACAGAAGATGTCGAAAACATTTCAAATGCTTTAGCACAACAATACGAAACTCCTGAACTTATTCAAGTTTCTTCTGTTGGACCTACAATGGGTAAAGAATTATTTAAAAATTCACTTATTGCAATGACGTTAGCATTTTTAGGAATATGTGTTTACCTTTCTGTTAGATTTAGATTTGACTATGCAATGGCAGCATTGTTAGGTATTTTCCACGACGTTATTTTCGTTGTTGGGATTTTCTCAATTTTGGGCTTATTATACAACGTCCAAATTGACGGTCTATTCATTACTGCAATTTTGACAGTAATTGGCTTCTCTGTTCACGATACAATCGTTGTATTTGACAGAATTAGAGAAAACATTAGATACTATTCTAAAAAAATGTCATTTGGCGAAATTGTTGACGCTTCTGTCAACCAAACTTTAGCAAGAAGTATAAATACATCTCTTACAACATTGATAACCTTGGGAGCTTTATATTTCTTTGGTGGTGTAACTACAAAAGATTTCGTTTTAGCAATGATTTTAGGTATTGCAATCGGAACATATTCTAGTATATTCTTCTGCAGTATCTTGGTTGATTTTTGGAACGACAAAAAGAATGCTCCAAAATCTCCAACTAGAGAAACAATTGCAGCATAAATTTTTAAAGGCCGAACTTAAAAGTTCGGCCTTTTTTATATTACTTCTTTTATCGCTTTTATCATACTTGTCGGATCAGCTATATTTTTACCAGCGATATCAAATGCAGTTCCATGTCCTGGAGAGGTTCTTATAACATCCAACCCTATTGTCATATTAACCGTTTTATTACCAGCAACAGTCTTTATCGGGATTAATCCTTGATCGTGATAATTAGCAATAACACAATCAAATTCTGTTGCTTTTACAAATAAAGTATCTGCCGGTAATGGATTCGTAATATTTATCCCTTTTACTCTTAAAACATCTACCGCAGGTTGCAAGATTTCAATTTCTTCTTTCCCTAAAATTCCATCTTCTCCAGCATGAGGATTGAATCCACAAAGAGCAAACTTCGGATTTTTCATGTTTAATTTATTTTCAAAAAACGCTTTTAAATTAGTAATTTTTTCAATAACAAGCTCTTTGGTTAAATTAATGTCTTTCAACGCACAATGCCTAGTCAAAAGTAGGACTCTAAAATTACCCGCAACAAACAACATCTCTGCAAACTGGTTATAATTAGCTAAATACTTTTGTAAAATTTCTGTTTGCCCATTGAAATTATAACCTGCCATATGTAGTGCATTTTTTGCAACTGGCGCTGTGACAATAGCCTTACCCTTTATTTCGCAAGCTTTTTTCAAACTTTTAAAAGCAAATTCACCACATCCTTTTGTAACCACCCCAGGTTGAACATCTTCTTCAAAGGGAATTTCAATAATCTCATAATTTTTATCTAATTTGCCATAAAAATCTAAAATTTTTTTATTAGTAATCAAAACAGCATCATCTAAATCTAGTTGATTTAGAGCCTTTATTGTTATTTCAGCACCAATTCCATTTGGATCACCAGTTGTGATTAAAATTTTATTTTTCATAACTCCTCATGGCAATCAAAATATTTTAAAATATTAATTAACGCATCTTCATTACCTAAATTACCCGATTTGGTAACAATCCACTGAGCATTATGATCTACACTCAACGCAATAGCTGGAAGAACTTGATCAACTAATTGCAATTGTTCTGCACCAACTGCAGCACAACATTTATAAGAAGTCTCGCCACCTAATGTGATTAATATAGCTTCCTTACGAGCTATTACTTGTTTTGTCAATTCAGCTAGAAAATCTGTAATAACATTTGCTAATTCTGCCTTTGTTAATTCTGCTCTCAAAGATTCTTCTGATAATGTATCAAATGTTTTCATTAAATTAGAAGTGTGAACCATAACAGACTTATTATTAGATAATTCATTACAAATTTTCTCTACTAGACTTTCTTTTACTCCACCCAAAACAGTAAACATATCCAAGCTAATAGATAATAGTTTATCATTAAATTCTGAGCTATTTTCAAGCTTTTCAACCTGTTGTGCGGTAATTTGAGTTGCACTACCTGACACTATAAATTTCGGCAAAAGTGGTATTTTTTTAGAATTTTGTTCTACATCATCATCTGAAATCCAAATATCACTAAACGCTTTACCTGCAGCTGCAGTACCAGCAGGCAAAATTTTGTAATCCGATTTAGTAATAGCCAAAACTAATTGTTCAATATCAGTCATTGAAACCGCATCTGCAATAATCAATTTTTTACCATCACGAATCAATTCATTTATCTTCATTAAGACAGGGCCCGCACCCTTCATAACCGTAGAAAGGCTTATTGTCGAGATAAATTCGTGATATTCATCAGGTAATTGTGATTTAAACAAAGTTGGCAAATGTGATTCAAAAATAGGTGAATGAGGATCTCTAGCCATTTCAGTTCGCTCAATAGGCACTCCATTCAATAAGTGATATCCGCCAACTGTAATTCTGCCCTCAGTAGGGAATGCTGGAATAACAACAACAGCATCCCAACCCAATGTTTTCAAAATTGCCAAAGATTCAACTGCAATATTTCCTCTGACTGTT
The DNA here is from genome assembly GCA_045638025.1 of Candidatus Gastranaerophilaceae bacterium. Taxonomy (GTDB): domain Bacteria; phylum Cyanobacteriota; class Vampirovibrionia; order Gastranaerophilales; family Gastranaerophilaceae; genus SIG32. The sequence goes on along the minus strand of JAZUAO010000030.1, from coordinate 1,017 downwards.
GAATCAATTTTTTTGTATATAAAATCGGCTTTTAAAACTTCAACAACTTTTTGAGCGGTCTCTGTAACTTTTTCATAAGCCTCATTAGGAGTAACATTACGTGATTCTGTTGGAATAGCCCAAGTTTGAACACCCGAAAGATTCAAAGGCTCAACTTCATTACTCAACAGAATTTGAGTATTTGCACCTCTCATATGAAACTGTAAAGCTGTGTCATTAGCTCCTGTAAGATCATCGGCAATTATGCCAACAACATTAGTATTTAAAATCATAAAACTTCAGCGTCTCTTTTTGAACCTAGCAATCTGATGCTATTTGCAACAACTAAGAAACTTTCTCTTTCATTGCCAGTAGCTTTATCAGTCCATTTATTTTGAGCAATTCTACCGTCAATAACTACTTGAATACCTTTTTTTACATACTCACCAGCAAATTCAGCTTGTTTGTCCCAAACATCTACGTTAAACCAATCAGCAACTTCTGACTTAGTTTTTGGATCCCAACGATTAACAGCAATCGAAAAATTTGCTCTTACTTTTCCTGACTCAAAATATCTAACTTCAGCGTCACGTCCTACACGACCAACTAAAACTACAGTGTTCATTTAATTACCTCTTTTCTTTCTTACATATTACAATAAACACATAAAGCATGAAGTTTATTAATAAGAAATGTTAAATGGGATGGGTTATATTGCCCAATTTTACGAATTATGCTAAAATAAGAAAACTTAAATAGGAGAAATAAATGTTTAAATATATTATAAAGAGCTTGCAGTCTAGCGGTCTTGCAGACGTACCGACAAAAAGATTTGGTTTTACTTTAGCAGAAGTTTTAATAACCCTAGGTATCATTGGTGTAGTTGCGTCAATGACTATTCCAACGTTAGTTGCTGATTATCAAGAAAGAAGTTTTGATACTGCTGCTACTGTGTTTGAAAGAAAACTTGGTGAAGCTTTAAAAGTTATGAACTCTCAACAATCTTTAGCGGGGTTTTCTTCTACAGAAGATTTTGTT